>NZ_NRDO01000001.1 GCF_010231475.1 Citrobacter sp. NCU1
CAGTCATCATCACGTTCTCCGGATTTAGGTCAGGAACGTGTCAACGCTATTCAGGATGGGTCAGAGGATAAAAAAAAGCCGACCCGAAGGTCGGCTTTAGCGGTTTGTCTGCTTATTCTACTGACTGAGGACGCGTCGGTTGCGCTGACGCATGATGCGTTGCGCTGTGTCCTCCGGCAGCTCCTTTACCTTCAAAGGCAAAGGCCGGGCGTTGCCAGTCACTATGACGCGGCGCTTCAGGAACATATTCCGGCGCAGGAGCACGGGTCATCGGCGCAGTGGCATGGTGATGTACCGGCAGAGATTCAACGGCGACAGGCGCGGTCTCTTCAACGACTTCAGCCGCTGCAACAGGTGCAATCACCTCGACTTTCGGTGCTTCTTCCGCCACAACGACAGGTTCAGCGACTTCAGCAACCACTTCAGGTACAGCGACAACTTCCGCAGGTTCGGTCGTTACGGTGTCCTGAACTTCTTCCACCGCGTTTGCTTGGGCAATGATTTCCTCGGCAACAGGGACATCCGCTTGCGCGATAACCTGCGGCTGTTCATCAACGGCAGTCGCGATAGCTTCCGGGTGCGTTGTTTCCACAACCACAGGCTGCGGCTCGACAGCGACCGTTTCGGTCTGAATCGGTGTATCGACAACCGGCACGACGGCAGCTGCTTGCGGCTCAATCGCGACGGTCTGGGCTACCACCGGTGCGATCTCCTGCTCACGCTGCTCTTCAACCTGCGCATCCTGAGGACGAACAATCGGGTAACGGATCCATACTTTGCCAGACGCCATTTCCGGAGAAGCACAGGCGACCGTCAACGGCATCGGTGACTGAACCGGGTAGCGCTCGTCACGATAGCGACGACGACGTTGGCCGCTTACGCGCAAGTGGCGAGGTGAACGACGTGAGCGACGCGGCATGCCGTTGTTGTCGCGAGCCTCGTTGCTCTCTTCCTGCTCTGTTGTCGCGTCGGCGACAACCGGCAGATCCAGCTTCGCGAGCTCAGTACGTTGAGCCGGTGCAGTCTGCTCTACAGCGTGGGTCGCTACAGTTTCAACAACCGCAGCGGCAGCCAGTTCGACATCAAGCGCTGCGCTCTCGCCGTAACGCACTTTCTGGTTCAACTGGCGTTGTTTACGACGAGGTTGAGGCTGACGAACGCGCTCTTCCTGTTCCGTTTCCTGTACCGGTTGCTCATCAAGGTTCAGCGCTTTAACTTCCTGCTGCGCCTGACGTTTGTCTTCGCTACGACGACGATTACGCTCGCGACGCGGTGCTTGTTGCTCATCAGCGGATTTGGTTCTTTCACTAACGTCATTGCCTGTCTGCTGGCGGTTGTCGCGCAATTCAGCGTTTTGCTGGGAAGGCTGACGACGGTTACGACGGTTCTCTTCGCGGTTTTCAGCGCCTTCTGAACGGTCATTACGATCGCTGCGGTCACTACGCTCATTGCGGTTATCGCGGCGGTCATTACGATCGCGGCGATTGTTCTGGCGTGATTTGCGACGATCCTGCTGACGTTCCGGTTTCTCTTGCGCTTGAGGTGAGGCTTGTTCAACGGGCTTCGCTTCTTCACTTTCACTGCCGGCGAACATGGATTTCAACGCGCCAAAGAAACGGCTTAACAGACCCGGTTGCGCAGCAGCCGCTGCTGTGGTCACTGCAGCAGCCTTCGGCGCAGTGGCTTTAACAACGGACTCTGTAGGGGCCGGTGCAGGCGGAACTTCTGGCATGGCAAAGGTCGCCAGCGCCGGTTGCTCTGGACGTTTACGCTCGGCGTACTCTTCTTCAGAAGGTAATGCCATTGCCTCTTCGTGCAGTTTCGGCAGCATATAGCTCAGGGTCGGTGTTTCTTCGCCTTTACGGACACGCAGTACGGAGTAGTGCGGAGTTTCCATTTGATCGTTTGGTACGATCACACAGCGAACGCCATCCTGACGCGTTTCAATCGCATTAACTGCGTTACGTTTTTCGTTGAGCAGGTATGAGGCGATCGGCACAGGAACAATCGCGTGCACTTCCTGGGTGTTTTCTTTCAGCGCTTCTTCTTCGATCAGACGCAGAATAGACAAAGACAGCGACTCGTTATCACGAACGGTGCCGGTGCCGCTACAGCGCGGGCAAACGTGATGGCTGGATTCACCCAGAGAAGGGCTCAGGCGCTGACGGGACATCTCCAGCAGACCAAAGCGGGAAATATGGCTAATCTGAATACGCGCGCGATCCTGACGTACCGCTTCACGCAGACGGTTTTCAACCGCGCGCTGGTGGCGAACCGGGGTCATATCGATGAAGTCGATAACAATCAGGCCGCCGAGGTCACGCAGACGCAACTGGCGGGCGATCTCATCGGCCGCTTCCAGGTTGGTGTTGAACGCCGTCTCTTCGATATCTCCGCCGCGCGTGGCGCGAGCTGAGTTGATATCAATAGCGGTTAACGCTTCGGTGCTGTCGATAACGATGGAACCGCCGGAAGGCAGGCGGACTTCGCGCTGGAATGCAGATTCGATCTGCGATTCGATTTGATAGTGGCTAAACAGCGGAATTTCACCGGTGTAGAGCTTAATTTTGCTGCTGAAATCCGGACGACCCAGAGCCGCGATGTGCTGGCGCGCCAGCTCGAGCACTTTCGGGTTGTCGATAAGGATTTCGCCAATATCCTGACGTAAGTAGTCACGGAAAGCACGGACGATAACATTGCTTTCCTGGTGGATCAGGAATGGAGCAGGGCGGCTTTCAGCGGCTTTCTGAATGGCTTCCCAGTGTTTAAGACGGAAGCTCAAATCCCACTGCAGTGCTTCGGCAGATTTGCCAACGCCAGCGGTACGCACGATGAGCCCCATGCCTTCAGGCAGTTCCAGGCTCGCCAGTGCTTCTTTTAACTCGGTACGATCATCGCCTTCAATACGACGCGAAATGCCGCCCGCACGCGGGTTGTTCGGCATCAGAACCAGATAGCTTCCTGCCAGACTGATAAATGTCGTCAGCGCAGCACCTTTGTTGCCACGTTCTTCTTTATCAATTTGAACAATAACTTCCTGGCCTTCGCGCAACACATCTTTAATGTTGGGGCGACCATGAGCGTTGTAATTAGCGGGGAAATATTCGCGGGCAATTTCTTTTAACGGGAGGAAACCGTGACGTTCAGCGCCGTAATCAACAAAAGCAGCTTCCAGACTCGGTTCAATACGGGTAATTTTGCCTTTATAGATGTTTGCTTTTTTCTGTTCATGCCCAGGACTTTCGATGTCCAGGTCGTACAGACGTTGCCCATCTACAAGGGCGACACGCAACTCTTCCTGCTGAGTTGCGTTGATTAACATTCTTTTCATCGTAACTTACTCATTATTCTTACATTGACGACTAAGCTGCGGGCATGGTGACGCCTTTCCGGGTGTGAACCGATGGCCTCGTGACTATTCGCGTCGCCAACCTCACGGTTGTCGTCAGCTCAAAGAGGCGCAGAGTGTCGGTTGCCTGTATTTCAAACGGAAACACAGCGCAATTATCAGGGGAACAGTCTGGGTATTACTCTCCAGAGAAGATCCTATCTACCGGTAAGGACTGCAACCCGCAGCCCGCTAACTGTCTGAAAGATCAATACGTCTTACGCCATTGCTGCGTTGATGATCGGTCAGACAAAATGGGTTATTCCGTAAAAGTTCTTGTTTTAGCAAGTTTCAACACGGAAACAGCTCATTATTCCACTGCTAACCTTGTTATAGCAAGATGACTTTTACCATTTATCACCCGGTTACTCACAGTTTTTTCACTTCTGCAGAGTGATTGGTTTAATAACCACCAAAATGAAGAAGTGAACAGTGAGTGAACGGGTGTAAAAGTAAATATAAGCATAGAAAAATGAGTGGCGCGAATCTCAATGGCTATTTAGAATCGCCCACCATGAAAACAGAGACTCCATCCGTAAAAATGATTGCCATTACAGCAGACGAAGCTGGGCAACGAATCGACAACTTTTTGCGCACGCAACTTAAAGGCGTGCCAAAAAGTATGATTTATCGCATTTTGCGTAAAGGCGAAGTGCGGGTGAACAAAAAGCGCATCAAACCCGAGTATAAGCTGGAAGCCGGGGATGAGGTGCGTATTCCACCGGTACGTATTGCCGAACGCGAAGAAGAGGCGGTTTCGCCGCATCTGCAAAAAGTCGCGGCATTGGCCGATGTCATCCTCTATGAGGATGAACATATTCTGGTGTTGAACAAACCTTCTGGTACCGCAGTGCATGGCGGAAGCGGGCTCAGTTTCGGTGTGATTGAAGGTTTACGCGCGCTGAGACCAGAAGCACGTTTCCTGGAACTGGTGCACCGCCTTGACCGTGACACCTCCGGTGTATTGCTGGTGGCGAAAAAACGTTCGGCTTTGCGTTCGCTGCATGAACAGCTGCGCGAAAAGGGGATGCAAAAAGATTACCTGGCACTGGTTCGTGGGCAGTGGCAATCGCACGTCAAAACGGTCCAGGCGCCTTTATTAAAGAATATTCTGCAAAGCGGTGAGCGTATTGTTCGGGTAAACCAGGAAGGTAAGCCGTCGGAGACACGTTTCAAAGTGGAAGAACGCTACGCGTTCGCCACGCTGGTACGTTGTAGTCCGGTCACGGGAAGAACCCATCAGATTCGTGTTCACACCCAATATGCCGGGCATCCTATCGCATTTGACGATCGTTACGGCGATCGTGAGTTTGACAAACAGCTGACGGGAACAGGGTTATCGCGACTCTTTCTCCATGCTGCGGCGCTGAAGTTTACCCATCCGGGCACCGGCGAAGTGTTACGTATCGAAGCGCCGATGGATAACCAACTGAAGCATTGTCTTCAGGTGTTGCGTAACAAAGCTTAAGGCACGTTGCTTATCAGGCCTACGGGTTCGTATCCGTTGTAGGCCTGATAAGACGCTTTGGCGTTGCCATCAGACAAACCAACTAGGCCTTTAGCGGGTTCATCTCTTCCCGGCGCAGCATCTGACATAGCGCAATCAACGGCAGACCCACCAGCGTATTCGGATCTCGTCCCTCTAAGCGCTCGAAAAGCGCGATGCCGAGTCCTTCGCTTTTAAAACTCCCTGCACAGTGTAATGGGCGCTCTTTGCGCACATAGTCTTCGATTTCCGTTTCGCTCAGATGACGAAAATGGACATCAAAAGGCTCTACCTCTGTTTGCAAGTGACCGGTCGCAGAATGATAAAGCGCAAGACCGGTGTAAAACGTCACAATATTACCGCTAGCCTTCGCGAGTTGTTGCCGTGCTTTTTCTTCAGTTAGCGGTTTACCTGTAATTTCGCCGTCCAGAACGCAAATCTGGTCGGAGCCAATGATCAGATGATTTGGGAAACGGTGGGCAAGCGATTGTGCTTTTTCCTGCGCCAGACGCAATACCAGGTGTCGCGGCGCTTCGCCAGGCTTCGGGGTTTCGTCGACTTCTGGCGCTGCGCATTCGAAAGGGATACACAGCTTTTCGAGCAACGCGCGACGCCAGGGAGACGTTGAGGCGAGAATCAGTTGCGGCATATTTTTTTCCCCAGATATAGCGTAATGATGTGAGCCATTTTAAACTATGCGCCAGGTCGTTCAAGCGAGCCACGGCGGCTTGTCCTGATTGATTTTAAGTCTGTGACTCGCAATGTGTGCGAATTATTGGCAAAAGGCAACCGCACGTTGCCTTTTTCTTTGACTATATGACGTTACAAAGTTAATATGCGCGCCCTATGCAAAAGGTAAAATTACCCCTGACTCTTGATCCGGTTCGTACGGCTCAAAAACGCCTCGATTATGAAGGTATCTTTACTTCCGATCTGGCAGAGCGCGTCGCCGATTCTGTAGTCAGTGTGGACAGTGATGTGGAATGCTCCATGTCGTTCGCTATCGATAACCAACGTCTCGCTGTTATTACCGGTGATGCGAAGGTTTCGGTAACGCTCGAATGCCAGCGTTGCGGGAAGCCGTTTCCATACCATGTACACACAACGTATTGTTTCAGTCCTGTCCGTTCTGACGAACAAGCTGAAGCACTCCCGGAAGCGTATGAGCCGATTGAGGTTAACGAATTCGGTGAAATCGATCTGCTTGCAATGGTTGAAGATGAAATTATCCTCTCCTTGCCGGTAGTTCCGGTGCATGATTCTGAACACTGTGAAGTGTCCGAGGCGGACATGGTCTTTGGTGAACTGCCTGATGAAGCGCAAAAACCAAACCCATTTGCCGTATTAGCCAGCTTAAAGCGTAAGTAATTGAGGAGTAAGGTCCATGGCCGTACAACAGAATAAACCAACCCGTTCCAAACGTGGCATGCGTCGTTCTCATGACGCTCTGACCGCAGTCACCAGCCTGTCTGTAGACAAAACCTCTGGTGAGAAACACCTGCGTCACCACATCACTGCCGACGGTTTCTACCGCGGTCGCAAGGTAATCGCTAAGTAATCACGCGTTACTCGAAGGAATTCGCGTTTCAGGAAACCGACAGCGAGTGGATCCCCAAAGCACAGGTCACTATGCCCTGGGGTGATTAAGCGCGGCCAGTTGCCTGCGGTGTGAATGCCAAAGAGTATAAGCGTGATGAAGCTTAGTGAGGATTTCCCCGTGTAAACGGGGAAACACCGAACCGGGCGGCGACGATACCTTGACACGTCTAACCCTGGCGTTAGATGTCATGGGGGGCGATTTTGGCCCTTCCGTGACAGTGCCTGCAGCACTGCAGGCACTGAATTCTAATTCGCAACTCACACTTCTTTTAGTCGGGAATCCCGATACAATCACGCCATTACTTGCCAAAGCTGACTTTGAACAACGTTCGCGTCTGCAGATTATCCCTGCACAGTCAGTTATTGCCAGTGATGCCCGGCCTTCGCAAGCGATTCGCGCCAGTCGCGGTAGTTCTATGCGTGTGGCTCTGGAACTGGTGAAAGAAGGTCGAGCCGAGGCCTGCGTGAGCGCCGGTAATACGGGCGCGCTGATGGGTCTGGCGAAATTATTGCTCAAACCTCTTGAGGGGATTGAGCGTCCGGCGTTGGTGACGGTTTTACCGCATCAGCAAAAGGGCAAAACGGTGGTGCTGGATCTTGGCGCCAACGTGGATTGCGACAGCACGATGTTAGTTCAGTTTGCCATTATGGGTTCCGTTTTAGCGGAAGAGGTGGTTGGCATAACCCACCCTCGCGTGGCACTGCTTAATATCGGCGAAGAAGAAACCAAGGGTCTCGACAGTATTCGGGATGCCTCAGTGGTGCTAAAAACAATCCCGTCCATCAACTACATCGGCTATCTTGAAGCTAATGAGTTATTGACGGGGAAAACCGATGTTCTGGTATGTGATGGATTTACAGGTAATGTCACATTAAAGACAATGGAAGGTGTTGTCAGAATGTTCCTCTCACTGCTGAAATCTCAGGGTGAGGGCAAAAAACGGTCGTGGTGGCTGCTGTTATTAAAACGTTGGTTACAAAAAAGCCTGACGAGGCGATTCAGTCACCTCAACCCCGACCAGTATAATGGCGCCTGTCTGTTAGGATTGCGCGGCACGGTGATCAAAAGTCATGGTGCGGCCAATCAGCGAGCATTTGCGGTCGCGATTGAACAGGCAGTGCAGGCGGTGCAGCGACAAGTTCCTCAGCGAATTGCCGCTCGCCTGGAATCTGTATACCCAGCCGGATTCGAATTGCTGGAGAGTGGCAAAAGCGGGAGTTCGCGGACACACAACTGATGTGGCCGTCTCGTCGATAGCGCACCAGCGGTTTGTGTGTGGTGGTATATAACCGAAAAGTGACTGAGCGTACATGTATACGAAGATTATTGGTACTGGCAGTTATCTGCCTGAACAAGTGCGTACTAACGCCGATTTGGAAAAAATGGTAGAGACATCTGATGAGTGGATCGTCGCTCGTACAGGTATCCGTGAACGCCATATTGCTGGGCCAAATGAAACAGTCGCGACGATGGGCTTCACTGCCGCAAACCGCGCGCTTGAGATGGCTGGCATTGATAAAGAACAAATTGGTTTGATCGTGGTTGCGACCACCTCTTCAACGCACGCATTCCCAAGCGCAGCTTGCCAGATTCAGAACATGCTGGGCATTAAAGGTTGTCCGGCGTTTGACGTTGCGGCGGCGTGTGCTGGTTTTACCTATGCCTTAAGCGTTGCCGACCAGTATGTCAAATCCGGTGCAGTAAAGCATGCACTGGTGGTGGGCTCTGATGTCCTGGCACGCACCTGCGATCCGACCGATCGTGGGACGATCATTATCTTCGGTGATGGCGCTGGTGCTGTCGTTCTGAGCGCATCCGAGGAACCGGGTATCATTTCGACGCATTTGCATGCAGACGGACGCTACGGTGAATTGTTGACGCTGCCGAATGCCGATCGCGTTAATCCGGAAAACTCAATTCATCTGACGATGGCGGGTAACGAAGTCTTTAAAGTCGCGGTAACTGAACTGGCGCGCATCGTTGATGAGACGCTGGAAGCTAACGGTCTTTCTCGCTCCGATCTGGATTGGCTGGTGCCGCACCAGGCGAACCTTCGCATCATTAGCGCCACGGCGAAGAAGTTGGGGATTGATCCAGACAATCTTGAAGAGAAAGTCGTCATTACTCTTGACCGTCATGGCAATACTTCTGCTGCATCTGTACCGTGCGCGCTGGACGAAGCCGTGCGTGACGGGCGGATCAAAGCCGGTCAGTTAGTATTGCTTGAAGCCTTCGGGGGAGGATTCACCTGGGGCTCCGCGCTGGTTCGTTTCTAGTATAAGGAATTAAACATGACGCAATTTGCTTTTGTGTTCCCTGGTCAGGGGTCTCAAACCGTTGGGATGCTGTCTGATATGGCTGCTGCATACCCCATCGTAGAAGAAACGTTTGCAGAAGCTTCTGCGGCGCTGGGTTATGACCTGTGGGCGTTGACGCAGCAAGGTCCTGCGGAAGAATTAAATAAAACGTGGCAAACTCAGCCCGCACTGTTGACGGCATCCGTTGCACTGTATCGCGTATGGCAGCAGCAGGGCGGTAAAGCGCCAGCGCTGATGGCGGGACACAGTCTCGGCGAATACTCTGCACTGGTCTGCGCTGGCGTTATTGATTTTACCGATGCCGTGCGTCTGGTTGAACTGCGTGGCAAATTCATGCAAGAAGCGGTACCGGAAGGGACTGGCGGCATGTCGGCTATTATTGGCCTGGACGATGCTTCTATCGCGAAAGCGTGCGAAGAGTCTGCCGAAGGTCAGGTTGTCTCCCCGGTTAACTTTAACTCACCGGGTCAGGTGGTTATTGCCGGGCATAAAGAAGCCGTTGAGCGCGCTGGTGCAGCCTGTAAAGCCGCTGGTGCAAAACGTGCGCTTCCGTTACCGGTCAGCGTTCCGTCACACTGTGCGCTGATGAAGCCCGCAGCAGATAAACTGGCCATTGAGTTAGCAAAAATCACCTTCAACGCGCCGACGATACCTGTCGTGAACAACGTTGATGTGAAATGTGAAGCTGACGCTGATGCAATTCGTGATGCTCTGGTACGTCAACTGTATAATCCGGTGCAGTGGACGAAGAGCGTAGAGTTTATCGCCGCGCAGGGTGTTGCACACCTTTATGAAGTGGGTCCAGGTAAAGTCCTCACGGGTCTGACAAAACGTATTGTTGACACCCTGACCGCCTCGGCACTGAATGAGCCAGCGGCGCTGTCTGCGGCGCTTGAGCAATAAAAGAGGAAAACCATGAGTTTTGAAGGAAAAATCGCGCTGGTTACCGGTGCAAGCCGTGGCATTGGCCGCGCAATTGCTGAGACACTCGTTGCCCGTGGCGCGAAGGTTATCGGTACTGCAACCAGCGAAAGTGGCGCTCAGGCCATTAGCGATTACTTAGGTGCAAATGGTAAGGGTCTGATGTTGAATGTGACCGACCCTGCATCTATTGAATCTGTTCTGGAAAATATTCGCGCAGAATTTGGTGAAGTCGATATCCTGGTTAATAATGCCGGTATCACTCGTGATAATCTGTTGATGCGAATGAAAGATGATGAGTGGAACGATATTATCGAAACCAACCTGTCATCTGTTTTCCGTCTGTCAAAAGCGGTAATGCGCGCTATGATGAAAAAGCGTCATGGTCGTATTATCACTATCGGTTCTGTGGTTGGTACCATGGGAAATGCAGGTCAGGCTAACTACGCTGCGGCGAAAGCGGGTTTGATCGGCTTCAGTAAATCACTGGCGCGTGAAGTTGCGTCCCGTGGTATTACTGTAAACGTTGTTGCTCCGGGCTTTATTGAAACGGACATGACGCGTGCGCTGTCTGATGATCAGCGTGCGGGTATTCTGGCGCAGGTTCCTGCGGGTCGCCTCGGCGGCGCTCAGGAAATCGCCAGTGCGGTTGCATTTTTAGCCTCTGACGAAGCAAGTTACATCACTGGTGAGACTCTGCACGTCAACGGCGGAATGTACATGGTTTAATCACGATGAAAAAGATTTGCGTTATTAGAGCGAATGGCCTCAAAATAACGTAAAATCGTGGTAAGACCTGCCGGGATTTAGTTGCAAATTTTTCAACATTTTATACACTACGAAAACCATCGCGAAAGCGAGTTTTGATAGGAAATTTAAGAGTATGAGCACTATCGAAGAACGCGTTAAGAAAATTATCGGCGAACAGCTGGGCGTTAAGCAGGAAGAAGTAACCAACAATGCTTCCTTCGTTGAAGACCTGGGCGCAGATTCTCTTGACACCGTTGAGCTGGTAATGGCTCTGGAAGAAGAGTTTGATACTGAGATTCCGGACGAAGAAGCTGAGAAAATCACCACCGTTCAGGCTGCCATTGATTACATCAACGGTCACCAGGCGTAAGTGAACATCTCCAGGCGGTCACTCGACCGCCTGAGTTTTATCTTTTTTTGTCCCACTAGAATCATTTTTCCCTCCCTGGAGGACAACCGTGTCTAAGCGTCGTGTAGTTGTGACCGGACTGGGCATGTTGTCTCCTGTCGGCAATACCGTAGAGTCTACCTGGAAAGCTCTCCTTGCCGGTCAGAGTGGCATCAGCCTGATCGACCATTTCGATACTAGCGCCTATGCAACTAAATTTGCTGGCTTAGTAAAGGATTTTAACTGTGATGACATCATCTCGCGCAAAGAACAGCGTAAGATGGATGCCTTCATTCAATATGGAATTGTCGCTGGCGTTCAGGCCATGCAGGATTCTGGCCTTGAAGTGACGGAAGAGAACGCAACCCGTATTGGCGCCGCGATCGGCTCCGGTATTGGCGGTCTCGGCCTTATCGAAGAAAACCATACCTCACTGGTAAACGGTGGGCCGCGTAAAATCAGCCCGTTCTTTGTCCCGTCGACGATTGTTAACATGGTGGCAGGACACCTGACCATCATGTATGGCCTGCGTGGGCCAAGTATCTCTATCGCTACAGCCTGTACGTCTGGCGTACACAATATCGGTCATGCCGCGCGTATCATTGCATACGGCGATGCAGACGCGATGGTTGCGGGTGGTGCTGAAAAAGCCAGTACTCCGCTCGGTGTGGGTGGTTTTGGCGCGGCTCGTGCGCTGTCTACACGTAATGAAAACCCACAAGCGGCAAGCCGTCCGTGGGATAAAGAACGTGATGGCTTTGTGCTGGGGGACGGTGCAGGCATGGTGGTACTGGAAGAGTACGAACATGCGAAAGCGCGTGGCGCAAAAATTTATGCTGAAGTTGTCGGCTTTGGTATGAGCAGCGATGCTTATCACATGACGTCACCGCCGGAAGATGGCGCAGGCGCGGCGCTGGCTATGGTCAACGCGCTGCGTGATGCCGCGCTTGAACCAGGTCAGATTGGCTATGTCAATGCGCATGGTACGTCGACGCCGGCAGGCGACAAGGCTGAAACTCAGGCCGTGAAATCGGTATTTGGTGATGCGGCGACCCGTGTGATGGTCAGTTCCACCAAGTCCATGACTGGCCACTTGTTGGGCGCGGCTGGCGCGGTAGAGTCTATTTTCTCTATCCTGGCGCTGCGCGATCAGGCTGTTCCGCCGACCATTAACCTGGATAATCCAGATGAAGGTTGTGATCTGGACTTCGTTCCTCACGAAGCCCGTCAGGTCAGCGGAATGGAGTACGCTTTGTGTAACTCCTTCGGCTTTGGCGGCACCAACGGCTCGCTGATCTTTAAAAAGATCTGATGCAAATCAGGCCCGCCAATGCGCGGGTCTGATCATTGCGAAGCGCCATCCGCTGAGAAAAATAAAAAAGGTCCGCTTGTCGGGCCTTTTTTATTCCGTTTTCTTCCCTTGTCCTGCGTTATCCATCCTGCCAAACTATCCGGCCATGCATAAGGAGCCACCATGTTCTTGATTAATGGCCGTGAGCAGGAAACCCTTGCCGCAAGTGACCGGGCGATACAATTTGGCGATGGGTGTTTCACGACGGCGCAAATCGCCGGGGGAAACGTTTCCCTGCTGAGTGCTCATCTACAGCGTTTGCAAAATGCCTGCGAGAAGCTCCTTATCCCTTTCAGTGACTGGGAGCAGTTACAGCGAGAAATGGTGCAACTGGCTACGGGTCATGAGCGTGGTGTATTGAAAGTGATCATCAGTCGTGGCAGTGGCGGCAGGGGGTATAGCGCAGCGAACTGCACGGCAGCTACCCGCCTTCTTTCTGTTTCTGCCTGGCCTGCCCATTATGATCGCTGGCGTCGTGAGGGAATCACCCTGGCGCTCAGTCCTGTTCGTCTCGGGCGGAATCCTTATCTCGCTGGCTTAAAACATCTGAACAGGCTGGAACAAGTGCTGATTCGTACTCATCTTGAGCAGACGAACGCTGAAGAGGCGCTGGTTCTTGACAGTGAGGGATGGGTTACGGAATGCTGTGCGGCTAACCTGTTCTGGCGTAAAGGTCATAGGGTGTATACCCCGCGCCTGGACCAGGCGGGGGTAAATGGCATTATGCGACAATTCTGTATTCATATACTGGCACAATCGCCTTTCGAGGTTGTCGAAGTGAATGCCAGAGAAGAGGAACTGATGCAGGCTGAAGAAATTGTGGTGTGTAATGCCCTGATGGCTGTTGTTCCAGTGCGCGCCTGTGGCGACACGATATTCTCTTCACGCACATTGTTTGATTATTTAGCCCCACTTTGTGAGTACCCGAATTAGTCATGAAAAAATTGTTATACGTTTTCCTTCTGTTGCTGGCTGTGCTGGGCATTGCTGCTGGAGTGGGAATGTGGAAAGTTCGCCACCTGGCGGACAGCAAGCTGTTGATTAAAGAAGAGACGGTCTTTACCCTGAAGGCCGGGACTGGGCGCCTGGCGCTGGGGGATCAGCTTTATGCTGAAAAACTGATCAATCGCCCTCGCGTGTTCCAGTGGCTATTACGTATTGAGCCAGAACTCTCGCATTTTAAGGCGGGAACGTATCGCTTCACGCCAGATATGACCGTAAGGGATATGCTTATCCTGCTGGAAAGTGGAAAAGAAGCCCAGTTTCCGCTACGGCTGGTTGAAGGGATGCGGCTGAGTGATTATCTCAAACAGCTGAGAGATGCCCCTTACATCAAGCACACTCTGAGTGACGACAAGTACGAGACGGTAGCGCAGGCGCTGAAGCTGGAGAATCCCCAATGGGTGGAAGGCTGGTTTTGGCCAGATACCTGGATGTACACCGCCAATACAACCGACGTTTCGTTACTGAAGCGCGCCCACCACAAGATGGTCAAAGCCGTTGAGGATGTCTGGAAAGGGCGGGCGGAAGGGTTACCCTATCAAGACCAGAATCAGCTGGTTACGATGGCCTCGATCATCGAAAAAGAGACGGCGGTTGCCAGCGAACGCGATCAAGTGGCATCGGTGTTTATCAACCGTCTTCGTACAGGCATGCGTCTGCAGACCGATCCGACGGTGATCTATGGGATGGGGGAGCGGTATAATGGCAAACTTTCCCGTGCGGACCTGGAAACCCCAACCGCGTATAACACGTATACTATCCCTGGGTTGCCCCCAGGACCGATTGCCATGCCCGGCGAGGCGTCTTTGAAAGCCGCTGCGCACCCGGCTAAAACGCCGTATCTCTATTTTGTGGCCGATGGCAAAGGCGGCCATACGTTTAATACCAATCTTGTCGGCCATAACCGGTCAGTGCAGGACTACCTGAAAGTGCTTAAGGAAAAAAATGGGCAGTAATTACATTGTCATCGAAGGGCTGGAAGGCGCAGGCAAAACCACGGCGCGAAATGTCGTGGTAGAGACGCTTGAGCAACTGGGCATCCGCGACATGATTTTTACCCGTGAGCCGGGAGGTACACAGCTGGCGGAAAAATTACGAAGCCTGGTGCTGGACATCAAATCGGTCGGCGATGAAGTGATTACAGACAAAGCTGAAGTGCTCATGTTTTATGCCGCCCGCGTGCAACTGGTGGAAACGGTGATCAAACCTGCGCTGGCGAAGGGAACCTGGGTCATTGGCGATCGCCATGATCTCTCCACACAGGCGTATCAGGGAGGCGGTCGGGGTATCGATCAGAACATGCTGGCGACACTGCGTGACGCCGTGCTGGGGGACTTTCGCCCGAATCTCACGCTTTATCTGGATGTCACCCCCGAAGTTGGATTAAAACGCGCGCGCGCGCGTGGCGAACTGGATCGCATTGAGCAGGAGTCTTTTGATTTCTTCAATCGAACCCGCGCCCGTTATCTGGAACTGGCGTCGCAGGATGCCAGCATTCGCACGATTGATGCGACCCAGACGCTGGAAAAGGTGATGAGTGATATTCGCGCCACCGTCACCGATTGGGTGAAGGAGCAGGGCGCATGAAATGGTACCCATGGTTACGACCAGACTTTGAAAAACTGGTAGCCAGTTATCAGTCGGGTCGTGGTCACCATGCGCTACTGATTCAGGCGTTGCCTGGTATGGGTGACGATGCGCTGATTTATGCCCTTAGTCGCAATCTGTTGTGCCAGAGTCCGGAAGGACACAAAAGCTGCGGGCACTGTCGGGGCTGCCAGTTGATGCAGGCTGGAACGCATCCGGATTACTACTCACTGTTACCTGAAAAAGGGAAGAGTACCCTTGGGGTTGACGCTGTACGTGACATCAGTGAAAAACTGTATGAGCGTTCCCGTCTTGGCGGCGCGAAGGTGGTGTGGATCCCCGATGCGTCGTTGTTGACAGATGCCGCTGCCAATGCGCTGTTAAAGACGCTGGAAGAGCCACCGTCTCAAACCTGGTTCTTCCTCGCCTGTCAGGAACCCGCACGATTGCTGGCCACATTACGCAGCCGCTGTCGACTTCACCATCTGGCGCCCCCGGCAGAAAACTATGCGATGACCTGGCTTTCAAGGGAAGTGACAGTGTCACAAGATGCATTACTCACGGCGCTGCGCCTGAGTGCGGGATCTCCTGGCGCCGCCTTGACACTGCTCCAGGAAGAGGGGTGGGCGCATCGGGGCGCACTCTGTGAGGCGTTGTCTAACACTCTGCAGGCTAATGACTGGTACATCTTACTTTCTGTATTGAATCATGAGCAGGCGGCGACCCGTCTACACTGGCTGGCAACGTTGCTGATGGATGCCCTCAAGTTCCGTTATGGTGCGGCTTATCTTACCAATGTGGATGTGCAAACGTTGATCCCGTTGATAGCACAACGGTTATCTACGGCGCAGACTCAGGCAATACTCCGCGATGTTTGTCATTGCCGCGAGCAACTTATCAATGTGGTCGGGGTAAACCGCGAACTGGTGCTTACCGATCTCATCCTCCGTATTGAGCATTATCTGCAACCGGGCACCGTGCTGCCTGTTTCCCCTCTTTGAGAGAGACATTATGTTTTTAGTCGACTCACACTGCCATTTGGATGGCCTGGATTATCAATCTCTGCATAAGGACGTGGATGACGTGCTGGCGAAAGCCGCCGCACGTGATGTGAAATTTTGTCTGGCAGTGTCGACAACATTGCCAGGTTATCGCGGCATGCGTGCGCTGGTCGGTGACCGCGACAATGTGGTGTTTTCCTGCGGCGTACATCCGCTAAATCAGGATGAACCGTATGATGTTGAGGAACTCCGCCGCTTCGCCGCTGAAGATGGCGTTGTTGCGATGGGAGAGACCGGGCTGGATTATTTCTACACGCCTGAAACGAAGGTGCGTCAGCAGGAATCTTTCATTCATCATATCCAGATTGGTCGTGAGCTTAATAAGCCAGTCATTGTTCATACCCGCGATGCACGCGCTGACACGCTGGCAATTTTACGCCAGGAAAACGTGACGGATTGCGGTGGCGTACTACACTGTTTTACAGAGGACAGAGAAACGGCGGGTAAGTTACTGGATCTCGGATTTTATATCTCTTTTTCCGGTATTGTGACTTTTCGTAATGCTGAGCAGTTGCGTGATGCTGCCCGCTACGTACCGCTGGATCGTCTGTTAGTCGAAACGGATTCGCCATATCTTGCTCCGGTGCCGCATCGTGGTAAAGAGAATCAGCCCGCTATGGTTCGCGATGTTGCAGAGTATATGGCTGTTTTGAAAGGTGTTGCCGTTGAAGAACTGGCGCAGATCACCACAGATAATTTTGCCCGCCTGTTCCATATCAACGCTTCTCCCCTGCAATCCATTCGTTAACAGAGTTTTTTTTAAGCTCGTAATTAATACACAAAACGAGTAGAGTTCACCGCCATAAAATGGGCGGTGAACGGTCAGTTTGAAATATTCAGATACCGATCTTGTCAGTATTTGACGCTATTTACACGGGCTACAGCTGAAACGTGATAGCCGTCAAACAAAATCGATCTGAATTATTTTACTCTGTGTAATAAATAAAAGGGCACTTAGATGCCCAGTCCACGGCGGGGTTCTCCCCCCTCGCCAATGCGTGAGAACGTAGAAAGCACAAAATACTCAGGAGCACTCTCAATTATGTTTAAGAATGCATTTGCTAACCTGCAAAAGGTCGGTAAATCGCTGATGCTGCCGGTATCCGTACTGCCTATCGCAGGTATCCTGCTGGGCGTCGGTTCCGCAAACTTCAGCTGGCTGCCAGCCGTAGTTTCACACGTAATGGCGGAAGCAGGCGGTTCTGTTTTTGCCAATATGCCACTGATTTTTGCTATCGGTGTTGCGCTTGGTTTTACTAACAACGACGGCGTTTCGGCATTGGCCTCGGTTGTTGCATACGGCATCATGGTTAAAACCATGGCTGTTGTAGCGCCGCTGGTTCTGCATTTACCTGCTGAAGAAATCGCGGCAAAACACCTGGCGGATACCGGTGTTCTCGGGGGGATTATCTCCGGTGCGATTGCAGCGTATATGTTCAACCGCTTCTACCGTATCAAACTGCCTGAGTATTTAGGCTTCTTTGCCGGTAAGCGCTTCGTTCCTATTATTTCTGGTCTGGCTGCCATCTTCACAGGTGTCATCCTGTCCTTCATTTGGCCGCCGATCGGTACTGCTATTCAGACGTTCTCTCAGTGGGCTGCATATCAGAACCCGGTTGTTGCGTTCGGTATCTACGGTTTCGTTGAACGTTGCCTGGTGCCATTCGGTCTGCACCACATCTGGAACGTTCCTTTCCAGATGCAAATTGGTGAATACACCAACGCAGCGGGTCAGGTGTTCCACGGCGATATTCCGCGCTATATGGCGGGTGACCCGACGGCAGGTAAACTGTCTGGCGGCTTCCTGTTCAAAATGTACGGTCTGCCAGCAGCGGCAATTGCAATTTGGCACTCTGCTAAACCAGAAAACCGCGCGAAAGTGGGCGGTATCATGATCTCCGCAGCGTTGACCTCGTTCCTGACCGGTATTACCGAGCCGATCGAGTTCTCCTTCATGTTCGTTGCGCCGATCCTGTATGTGATTCATGCGATTCTGGCTGGTCTGGCGTTCCCAATTTGTATCCTGCTGGGTATGCGTGACGGTACTTCCTTCTCTCACGGTCTGATTGACTTCATCGTGCTGAGCGGTAACAGCAGCAAGCTGTGGCTGTTCCCGATCGTGGGTGCGGGTTATGCGATTGTTTACTACACCATTTTCCGTGTGCTGATCAAAGCGCTGGATCTGAAAACGCCGGGTCGTGAAGATGCCACCGAAGACAGCAAAGCGGGCGCTACCAGTGAAATGGCTCCGGCTCTGATTGCGGCATTTGGCGGTAAAGATAACATCACCAACCTCGACGCCTGTATTACTCGTCTGCGTGTCAGCGTTGCTGATGTGACGAAAGTGGATCAAGCTGGCCTGAAGAAACTGGGTGCAGCAGGTGTTGTCGTGGCGGGCTCTGGTGTTCAGGCTATTTTCGGTACTAAATCCGATAACCTGAAAACGGAAATGGATGAATACATCCGTAGCCACTAAGCCGTAAGATGTTGGGGAGAACTAAGGCAGCCTTATGGCTGCCTTTTTTACATCTGACGAAAAAAGAAGGACTGACGCCCGCGAAGGCGGATTTTTACTTTGTATGGGGCACGGCGCGCCGCTACACTATCAGCAGATCTACTTTTCGCATTCGCGTCATCAGACACTGGAAAAGCATGGAAACGAAAAAAAATAACATTGAGTACATCCCTGAATTTGAAAAATCATTTCGCCATCCTCGCTATTGGGGAGCCTGGTTGGGCGTTGCCGCGATGGCGGGCATTGCACTAACGCCAGCGTCATTTCGCGATCCTATCCTGGCGAAACTGGGTCGTTTTGCCGGACGTTTGGGAAAAAGCTCTCGTCGTCGTGCGCTGATCAATTTGTCGCTTTGCTTCCCGCAACGCAGTGAAGCCGAGCGTGAGGCGATTGTCGATGAGATGTTTGAGACAGCGCCTCAGGCTATGGTCATGATGGCCGAGCTGGCAATACGGGGTCCTGAAAAAGTACAGAAGCGCGTCGACTGGCAGGGGCTGGAGATTATCGATGAACTGCGGCGCAACAATGAAAAAGTCATCTTTCTGGTGCCGCATGGGTGGGGTGTTGATATCCCGGCGATGCTGATGGCATCACAGGGGCAGAAAATGGCTGCCATGTTCCATAATCAGGGCAACCCGGTATTTGATTACGTCTGGAATACGGTTCGTCGTCGCTTTGGTGGGCGTTTGCATGCCCGCAATGACGGCATTAAGCCGTTTATCCAGTCTGTCCGCCAGGGATATTGGGGATACTATCTGCCGGATCAGGATCACGGTGCGGAACACAGTGAGTTCGTGGATTTCTTCGCGACATATAAAGCAACCTTGCCGGCAATCGGTCGCCTGATGAAAGTGTGTCGTGCCCGCGTGGTTCCACTTTTCCCTGTCTATGATGGTAAAATACACCGGTTAACGATTCTGGTGCGTCCGCCTATGGATGATCTGCTGACTGCGGATGACAACACGATCGCCAGAAGAATGAACGAAGAGGTGGAAATCTTTGTTGGCCCACATCCGGAACAATACACCTGGATATTAAAACTGCTGAAAACCCGGAAGCCAGGTGAAATTCAGCCGTATAAGCGCAAAGATCTTTATCCGATTTGACTAGTCCTGATATAGGTTGACAGTTTTTTGTCTGTAAAACGCCAGATGAACATCATCAGGCGTTTTGTATTTCAGGGCCAGATGCGGCCTCTCATTGTTATAAATTG
>NZ_NRDO01000010.1 GCF_010231475.1 Citrobacter sp. NCU1
TTACGGGCCGTAAGTAACGAAGTTGGATGCAAATGTCAGATCGTATGCGCCTGTTAGGGCGCGGCTGGTAACAGAGCCTTACAGGCGCATTTGAAAAACCTCCGGCTATGCCGGAGGATATTTATTTGGCTACACGCTGTCGGGCCGTAGGCCTGATAAGCGTAGCGCCATCAGGCAAATACTGCAGTGCCGGATGACGGCAAAAAGCCTTATCCGGCCTACAGCCAACGCCGCCATTACGTGAAATATGACGAGGATTAGACTTCTTCCATACGCCCCAGCAGCGCCTGCAGACGATCCTGCCAGCCGCTCTGCTGTTCTTTCAGACTGTGGTTCTCGCGCTCCAGTTCTTCACGCTGGTGCTGTGCAGACTGAACATCCTGCACCAGACTGTTGTTCTTTTCTTTCAGCTCTTCAATTTCCATCTGTAGCAGCGTGATGGTATCAATCGCCTGCTGTACTTTCGCTTCCAGTTTCTCAAACACTTCTAATGACATGGTCATACCTCTCCTGAATTGCAAGGCGACGCTTTAATGTAAACGCGCACAACATATAGTGCCGATTGTATGAAGCCCCGTCGCCGCTGTCCAGCGGCATACCGCGCAGATCGCGGTTTGCAACACTTTTCATCTTTGTCCTGGTGACATCAGTTCAATATCGCTAAAGTGTTAACATATTGGTTAATGAAATGATTCAGCTCACACTATTACTTTGCCTCAAAATGCGCTTCATGGCGCGATAACGCTCATTTTGTTGACGCAGCACACACATTTCAATTTCGATATTTCTCGCTTTTGCTCGTTAACGCTAAATTAACAGCATGCCTACAGGGCATCGCGGATGTCAGTGACCTCCTCGCAGACAATACACATTAAACTCTCTTCAGGATCCAATCATGAGTCAAACATCAACCTTAAAAGGCCAGTGCATTGCTGAATTCCTCGGTACCGGGTTGTTGATTTTCTTCGGTGTGGGTTGTGTCGCTGCACTCAAAGTGGCTGGGGCTACTTTTGGTCAGTGGGAAATCAGTGTCATCTGGGGTCTCGGGGTAGCGATGGCTATCTACCTGACGGCAGGTGTTTCTGGCGCTCATCTGAATCCAGCAGTCACCATCGCACTGTGGCTGTTCGCGTGTTTTGATAAGCGCAAAGTTGTGCCTTTTATCATTTCTCAATTTGCCGGCGCTTTTTGCGCTGCGGCGTTAGTTTACGGGCTTTACTACAATCTTTTTGCCGACTTTGAACAAACGAATCATATCGTGCGTGGCAGCGCCGAAAGTCTCAGTCTGGCAGGGACCTTCTCTACTTATCCAAACCCACATATCAATTTTGTGCAGGCCTTCGCGGTTGAAATGGTGATTACCGCTATTCTGATGGGGGTCATTCTGGCACTGACTGATGACGGTAACGGTGTGCCTCGCGGGCCGCTGGCGCCACTGCTCATCGGCTTACTGATCGCCGTTATCGGCGCATCAATGGGTCCATTGACGGGATTCGCGATGAACCCGGCACGTGATATCGGCCCGAAAGCTTTCGCCTGGCTCGCTGGCTGGGGCAATATTGCCTTTACTGGTGGCAAAGACATCCCTTACTTTCTGGTGCCGTTGTTCGGCCCTGTTGCGGGCGCCATTTTGGGTGCGTTCGCCTACCGCAAGCTGATTGGCCGCCATTTACCTTGCGATACCTGTGTCGTGGAAGAGAAAGACGCCACGACGACTTCACAACAAAAAGCTTCGCTGTAATGTGACTACGGGAAAAAATGATGACTGAGAAAAAATATATTGTTGCGCTCGATCAGGGCACTACCAGTTCTCGCGCGGTCGTAATGGACCACGATGCAAATATCGTCAGTGTTTCGCAACGCGAATTTGAGCAAATCTATCCGAAAGCAGGCTGGGTAGAACATGACCCAATGGAAATTTGGGCCACCCAAAGCTCTACGCTGGTAGAAGTGCTGGCGAAAGCAGACATCAATTCCGATCAGATTGCAGCCATCGGTATTACTAACCAGCGTGAAACCACTATCGTCTGGGAACGTGAAACCGGTAAGCCAATCTACAACGCCATTGTCTGGCAATGTCGTCGTACCGCCGACATTTGCGAGCGCCTGAAGCGCGATGGCATGGAAGAGTATGTTCGCAACAATACCGGTCTGGTGATTGACCCGTACTTCTCTGGCACCAAAGTGAAGTGGATCCTCGATCACGTAGAAGGTTCACGTGAGCGCGCCCGTCGCGGCGAACTGCTGTTTGGTACCGTGGATACCTGGCTCATTTGGAAAATGACTCAGGGACGCGTTCACGTCACGGATTACACTAACGCCTCCCGTACCATGCTGTTCAACATTCATACTCTGGACTGGGATGACAAAATGCTGGACGCGCTGGATATCCCGCGTGCCATGCTGCCGGAAGTTCGTCGTTCTTCTGAAGTGTACGGTCAGACCAACATTGGCGGTAAGGGCGGCACGCGTATCCCAATCTCGGGTATTGCCGGTGACCAGCAGGCCGCGCTGTTCGGCCAACTGTGCGTAAAAGAAGGGATGGCGAAAAACACCTACGGTACCGGCTGCTTTATGCTGATGAATACCGGAGAGAAAGCCGTTAAGTCCGAAAACGGTCTGCTGACGACCATTGCCTGTGGTCCGACAGGCGAAGTGAACTATGCGCTGGAAGGCGCCGTGTTCATGGCCGGCGCGTCTATTCAGTGGCTGCGCGACGAGATGAAGCTCATCAGCGACGCATTCGACTCCGAATACTTTGCAACCAAAGTGAAAGATACCAACGGCGTGTATGTCGTACCGGCCTTTACCGGTTTGGGCGCTCCCTACTGGGATCCGTATGCACGTGGCGCTATCTTTGGCCTGACCCGCGGTGTGAACTCTAACCACATCATCCGTGCTACCCTGGAATCCATTGCCTATCAGACGCGTGACGTGCTGGAAGCGATGCAGGCTGACTCTGGTATTCGTTTGCATGCCCTGCGCGTGGACGGCGGCGCTGTTGCCAACAACTTCCTGATGCAGTTCCAGTCAGACATTCTCGGCACTCGCGTTGAGCGCCCGGAAGTGCGCGAAGTCACCGCGCTGGGTGCAGCGTATCTGGCGGGCCTGGCGGTAGGTTTCTGGCAGAATCTGGATGAGTTACAGGAAAAAGCGGTCATTGAACGTGAATTCCGCCCTGGTATTGAAACCACCGAGCGTAATTACCGTTACAGCGGCTGGAAGAAAGCGGTCAAACGCGCCCTGGCGTGGGAAGATCACGAAGAGTAATGTTGCCGTGCCGGATGGTGGCTTCGCCATCCGGCCTACAGGTGCGTATACAATGTAGGCCGGATAAAACACGTTAGCATCGCCATCCGACAAAACCTTTGCGTGGAGGCAACTCTGCACACGCACATACATCAATAATCCCCTCCCTTCCCCTGTGCTACACTTCGCGCAATTTCTTTCTGCTACGAGTTTGCTATGAGACGAGAACTTGCCATCGAATTTTCCCGCGTGACCGAAGCGGCTGCGCTGGCTGGCTACAAATGGTTAGGGCGCGGTGATAAAAATACTGCTGATGGCGCAGCCGTTAACGCCATGCGCATTATGCTCAATCAGGTCAACATTGACGGGACGATTGTCATCGGCGAAGGCGAGATTGATGAAGCGCCGATGCTGTTTATCGGCGAGAAGGTCGGTACCGGACACGGCGACGCGGTAGACATTGCTGTCGATCCGATCGAAGGCACCCGCATGACGGCGATGGGTCAGGCGAATGCGCTGGCGGTTTTGGCCGTTGGTGATAAGGGCTGCTTCCTGAACGCGCCGGATATGTACATGGAAAAGCTGATCGTGGGCCCTGGTGCAAAAGGGTCTATCGACCTCAACCTGCCGCTGGCGGAAAACCTGAATAACGTGGCAAAGGCGCTCAACAAATCGCTGAGTGACCTGACCGTCACCATTCTGGCAAAACCGCGCCATGATGACGTGATCGCAGAGATGCAGGCGCTGGGCGTGCGCGTATTTGCGATTCCTGACGGTGACGTTGCCGCCTCTATTCTGACCTGTATGCCAGACAGCGAAGTCGACGTGCTGTACGGGATTGGCGGTGCGCCGGAAGGTGTCGTGTCCGCCGCAGTGATCCGCGCGCTGGATGGCGATATGCAGGGCCGTCTGCTTGCGCGTCATGACGTCAAAGGCGACAGCGAAGAAAATCGTCGCATTGGCGAGCAGGAACTGGCGCGCTGCGAGGCGATGGGCATTGAAGCGGGTAAAGCGCTGCGTCTGGACGAAATGGCGCGCAGCGACAACGTTATCTTCTCTGCAACCGGGATCACCAAAGGTGATCTGCTGGAGGGGATCAGCCGTAAAGGTAACATCGCGACCACCGAAACACTGCTGATCCGCGGTAAATCACGCACCATTCGCCGCATCCAGTCCATTCATTACCTCGATCGCAAAGACCCGGACGTACAGGCGCATATCCTTTAAAATTTTACACAAAATCATTCACGTTGCATCGCGGCGGCACGCGGGCAAAACCCAGGAACATAGAGAGCTCTATGACTGGATTACGCGAGTGCTGCCAACAAAGAGTCGGCGTGAAGGATGGCGTGTAATTTGATCAATAGAGCCTTCCAGCCCATATGGGCTGGAAATCTTTCGCTCAACGAACGAAGATAGGGCTATGGGATCAGAACAGGAGAAGACCATGGCAGAGTGGGTAACAGGCAACGTGACTAAAGTGCAGTACTGGACTGAGACCTTGTTGAGTCTGACCATTCACGCCCCGGTTCATCCCTTCACCGCAGGTCAATTTACCAAGCTCGGTCTGGAGATTGACGGCGAGCGCGTCCAGCGCGCCTATTCTTATGTCAACGCACCCGGGAATCCCGATCTGGAGTTTTACCTGGTCATCGTTCCCGACGGTAAACTGAGTCCACGACTGGCTGCGCTGAAACCCGGTGATGAAGTTCAGGTCGTCAGTGAAGCCGCCGGTTTTTTTGTGCTGGATGAGGTGCCCGATTGCGACACGCTGTGGATGCTGGCAACGGGGACGGCAATTGGCCCTTACCTGTCAATTCTGCAACAGGGCAAAGACGTCGATCGTTTTAAAAATCTGGTGCTGGTACATGCCGCGCGTTACGCCGCCGACCTAAGCTATCTGCCGCTCATGCTGGAGCTGCAAGCCCGCTACGAAGGTAAATTACGCATTCAAACGGTGGTGAGTCGGGAAACGATCGCGGGTTCGTTAACCGGGCGTATACCGGCGCTAATTGAAAGCGGTGAGCTGGAAAAAGCGGTTGGCCTGCCGATCGATAAAGAAACCAGCCACGTCATGCTGTGCGGCAACCCACAGATGGTTCGCGACACACAGCAATTGCTGAAAGAGACCCGGCAAATGACCAAACACCTGCGCCGCCGACCGGGCCACATGACTGCCGAACACTACTGGTAACGTTTTACCGGATGGCCTGACTCCCTTTATGCCGCCATTCGGTTGACGCTTTTCTGTAGACCGGATAAGACGCCTTTGCGTCGCCATCCGGCATTAGATTCATGCTTTGTACTTCACGTCCTGCGTGTCTTTACCAAATTTATTCTCGCCCTGGGTGCCGACGAATGCGCCCAGGTCAATCAGCATCATGACCAGGATCACGGTTGGCACAAAACGTCCAACAACCCACTGCCACATCCCCGGTAGCATCACCCAATTACCAGCCAATAACATCCACGCCAGAATCATCAGTAATGCCCACAGACCTGAACGCCCTCTGTCATGCAGGCGTTTTACCATTACCGCCGCCGTCGGCCAGAGCATACATACCAGAGCAAACGCCGCCGTTTTAATCTCAAGCCATTCTTTACTGGCCAGAGTGAACAGAATCAGCATACCGACAAACCAAAGGCCGACCCAAATCCAGAAGTCACGGCGCCCGATTCGCCCTTTAAATGAGAATAACCACTGCTGTATGGTCATGTAAGTTCCTTTATTATTGCCCTGCCCCACAGTTTACCCTTTTGACAAGCCAGACAGTTATCGTTTTAATCGTGAGCAGCCATAACGAAAGGTAAGATTGATGAAGCCAGGATGTACGCTGTTTTTACTATTGTTTTCTGTGATTTCCGTAAGCACAACGGTGCAGGCAGAAGAGCCTTCGACGACGACGGCGCCGTATCTGCTGGCAGGCGCCCCAACGTTCGATCTCTCGATCAGCCAGTTTCGCGAAAACTTTAACAGCCAAAACCCTAAGCTCTCACTGAACGAGTTTCGCGCTATCGACAGCAGTCGGGACAAAGACAATCTGACGCGCGCCGCCAGCAAGATCAACGAAAACCTGTACGCGTCAACGGCGCTGGAGCGCGGCACGTTAAAAATCAAAAGCATGCAGATAACCTGGCTCCCCATTCAAGGGCCTGAGCAAAAAACGGCAAGAACGAAAGCGCTGGAGTATATGGCGGCCGTTATTCGTAGCGTCGCGCCATTACTGACGAAGGAACAAAGCCAGAAAAAACTGCAACGGTTGCTTATTGCAGGCAAGAATAAGCACTACTACGCTGAAACCGAAGGCGCAATTCGCTATGTTGTCGCAGATAACGGCGAAAAGGGGCTGACCTTCGCAGTTGAACCGATTAAGCTGGCACTATCTGAAGGCCTGGAAGGGGCGAATAAATGACAAAAAGCAAAGCCTTTCCAGCGACGAATCTCTATACTGTTTCACAGACCATGCTGCCCTGAAGGGCGGCCATATTCCTTAATTCGCTGATAAAGCGTGGAGAATTGAAATGCGACATCCTTTAGTGATGGGTAACTGGAAACTGAACGGCAGCCGCCATATGGTAAACGAGCTGGTTGCTAACCTGCGTAAAGAGCTGGCTGGCGTTGCTGGCTGTGGCGTTGCTATCGCTCCGCCGGAAATGTATATCGACCTCGCAAAACACGCTGCGGCCGGTAGCCACATCATCCTGGGCGCGCAGAACGTTGACCTGAACCTGTCTGGCGCGTTCACGGGTGAAACCTCAGCTGAAATGCTGAAAGATATCGGTGCTCAGTACATCATCATCGGTCACTCAGAGCGTCGTACTTATCACAAAGAATCTGATGAACTGATCGCTAAGAAATTCGCGGTTCTGAAAGAGCAAGGCCTGACCCCGGTTCTGTGCATCGGTGAAACCGAAGCAGAAAACGAAGCGGGCAAAACGGAAGAAGTGTGCGCACGTCAGATCGACGCAGTGCTGAAAACGCAGGGCGCAGCCGCTTTCGAAGGCGTGGTTATCGCTTACGAACCTGTATGGGCGATCGGTACTGGCAAGTCTGCCACTCCGGCTCAGGCTCAGGCTGTTCACAAATTCATCCGTGACCACATTGCTAAAGCTGACGCGGCAATCGCACAACAGGTCATCATTCAGTACGGCGGTTCTGTAAATGCGTCCAACGCAGCAGAACTGTTTGCTCAGCCGGACATCGACGGCGCGCTGGTTGGCGGCGCTTCACTGAAAGCTGACGCTTTCGCCGTGATCGTCAAAGCAGCAGAAGCGGCTAAACAGGCGTAATTGCTGTTGTGGCGGTAGATAACTCATCTACCGCCACATTTTTATTTACCAGTATCCCAGCCAGCGCCACCAGACAGCACCGACGATCCCCCAGACAGTCAGGTTTACCACGCTCATCACCAATCCCGTTTTCCACCATTCCGCAAGTGTGACGTATCCGGAGCCAAATATGATAGGCGCGGTGCCCGTACCATAATGCGTTAACGACATCATCAGCGATGAGGAAAAAGCGAGCATTAAGCCAAGCAATGCAGGCGGCGCGCCCAGTGCTAATCCTGCGGCGAAGAATGCCGCAAACATCGCCGTAATATGCGCGGTCGTACTGGCAAAAAAGTAGTGAGCGTAAACATAGAGCAGCACCAGTAACAGTGTGGCGACACCCCAGTGCAGGCCGAGATGATCGATAGTATTCCCCACACTCACGGCTAACCAACTCACCAGCCCCAGCTTGCTGAGGAATTCAGCCATCATGACCAGTGCCGCAAACCACACGACGGTATCCCAGGCGCCACGACATTTAAGAATGTCATCCCAGCTCAATACCCCAGAGATCAGCAAAATTGAGAGCCCAATTAAGGCGGCGCTGGTCGGGTTTACTGTCCAGCCGCTCCCCATAATGAGCGCCGGGAGCCCCGCCCACAAACACAGCAGCAGAGCAAAAACGGCGAGCGTAATTTTCTCGGCAAGTGACAAAGGCCCAAGAGCGTCAAGCTTTTGTCGCGCGAACTGCGGAGCATCAGGTGTGCGTGTAATGGCAGGGGGATAAAGCCACCAGATGACGAGTGGCATCAGCACCAGTGACACCACCGCAGGGAGCAGCGCGGCTATCGCCCACATCCCCCAGCTCATGTTCAATACCCCATCGGTGCCTTTAGTTAAAAAGGTAACAATCAGTGGGTTAGGTGCAGTTGCAGTAATAAACATCGCCGAACTGATGGGGTTAATGTTGTAGTTCACCAGCGCCAGATAACGGCCTGTCGACCCATTTTCACTGTTCCCCGGTTGTGACCCCAGGCTTTCTGCTATGGCGCGCATGACCGGATGGATGATACCGCCTCCGCGTGCGGTGTTACTGGGGGTCACTGGCGCAATCAATGTTTCAGCCAGCGTCAATGCCCAGGCGATACCCAGCGTACGTTTACCAAACAACGCGATAAACCCATAGCCAATCCGCGCCCCCAGCCCCGTTTTCAACAAACTTTGCGAGAGCATAATCGACAAACCAATCAGCCAGATCAGTTGGTTAGAAAAGCCGCTCAGCGCATCATTTAGCGCCGCTGCGGGTTTACCTGGATTGGTAACGCCTGTCATTGCCACCAGCATAATCGCAATGATGGCGATAGCGCCAATAGGCAGGGCTTTACCAATAATAGCCGCGATGGTACCAATAAATAACGCCAGTAAATGCCAGGCTTCAGGAGTCACACCGGAAGGGTTGGGGACAACAAACCACAACATCAGGGTAATGAAAACCGAAAGAAATGCAGGCCAGAGACGAATAGGGGTTAACCTGTCCATGAGTTAATCCTTGAATTTCTTCTGAACGAGTGTGTTCCCGGCTATTAACTGTTACTTTTGCTGATAAAACAATCAACTAAATCACAAAATGGAAGCATTGAATGATTGAATTATTCAGGATTCATGACGCCAGACAGCTACAATTTTCCCAGTACGCTGAACCATAAATAATCCAGCGGCAGCAACACCATCCAGGTGACCAGCGCCAGCGCCAGACACAGCATCATACCGGCTCTGGCCGGGACTTTCCCTAACGCCATCGCCACGACAATGGGCGATGCCTGATACGGCAACAGCGGCGTGGAATAGCCAGTCACCTGAATCATAATGACCGAAAGCAGCGGGAACCCTGTCGCATCGGAAAAACTCTCTGCCAGCGTGGTATACAACGCCGGAACGCCATTGGCAGTCATGATAAAGTTGAGGACGGTGGTGATCCCGGTCAGCGCGACGAAGTTGGTGAAGGGATTTTCTGTGTTCAGCGGCATAATCTGCAACAACGCCTCTCCGACCGCGCTACCAATCCCGGTATGCGTCACAGTAATGGCCAGACCCAAAATTCCAGCCACATAAATGCACGTGCGAATATTCACGCCGCTGGAAAATTCCTCGCCATTGATAAAGCCCACGCGCGGCAGCAAGGTAATCACTGCCGCCGCCAGACCGGTCCACGCAGGGCCAATGCCATGCCAGGCCTCACTGACCCACATCACCAGTACCACCGCCAGCATCCAGGATAACCGCTTTTCATCGCGACTCATGGGCGCGGGAGATGAGGTCTCGTCCGGCGCATGAGGTTTACCAGGAAACAACCAGCAAATAAGGAGGACAAGCGCCGCCCCTTTGAGCCAGCCGAGGACGGGGGTATGCAGCAATAAATACGGCAAATAGTTCAAATGGATACCATACGAACCTTCCGTCGCGCCGCTCATGACAAGGTTAGGCACATTAGCAGGGAGGATTGTGGCAGAAAGCTGGAAGGTGCCGAAACCCACCGCCAACGCCAGGCCATACCAGGCGCGCGAATTTTCAGCAATCCCGGCGCGTTTTGCCATCGCCGCAACAATCGGCATCAACAATGCGATGCGCCCCATGTTGGAAGGCATGACAAACGCCAGTGCATAACTGAGTAACACCACACTCGCCACCATCAACGACCAGGAGTCGGTGAGTCTCGCCGACAATGCCCTTGCCGCCCGATCCGCCAGCCCCGTTTTACGGATCGCAACGCCCAGCACGAATCCGCTAAATACCAGCCAGAATGCCGAAGAGGCAAAGCCGCCGAAGATAACGTCTGGCGGCGCAATCTTTGCCACCATCGCGACGGTAAAAAACAACAACGCCGTAATAAATTCCGGCAGCAGGGAGGTCGCCCAGAGCAGAATAGTGAGACCGACAAGCAGCGAAGGGATAAACAGTGGGTGCGAAAACCAGAGCGACATGCCTGTCTCCTGTTGTTTTTTTCAACAAGAATACGGGGACAGGCAGATAGAGTAAACGCCAGATATGGTGGGTTACTTCAGAATATCACATTGATGATCCTGAATTTCCTCGGCAGACGCCAGGTTGAACGCCAACAGATTACGCTGTGTGGCCAGTAATACAAAGGTGCCATCGCTCTGGCGCACCATTGCCAGCGCGTAGCTCCCCATATGGTAGCGCGCCTCTGGCACCTCTTCCGCCAGCATCATAAAGGGGCTGCGTTGTGCCAGTTCGTTCTCGGTGACCCGGCGAGCCAGATACTCGTGTCCGCGTAATCCGCCCGCGAGCGGCAACCAGCGAGTGCCGATGTTGGCCATATTGTCATCAAGTTGCGCTCTAACGTCCTTGCGCAAGCAGGAGATATGGATGTGGAAATGGTTTTGCGTCCGCCCGGTACGCGAGTTGATCGCCAATGAAACGGCGCTGTCCGGAACCTCCTGTCCGTACTTTTGGCTCATAAAGCTACGCGCCTGCCAGGCCAGCCAGAAGAAGTTGGGGGTGAACGGTTGCGTCAATAAGGGGCTTTCCGTGCCGTTAATGCGGTAAGTCGGCATCAACAGATATTGCAGAGGACCATTTCTGTCTTTAAACACTACATAACCGGCCTCCGGCTTCACTTCTGTACATGGCGCCGGATTTTGCTGCTGGCGTTGATTTGGTACGCACTCCTCCAGGACCTTCTCCCGTAGCGCATCCGGATTTCCTGCAAATTTCCAGTAGCCGATACCCGCTGCGGCGGCAATGACGACAATCGCCAGTGAAAGATAACCTGTTTTTTTCATTGTGCGTTTCCTGTATCTCATTGAAGCGCAAGAGTAACGCAAAATGATGACAAATAAAAAAGGCCCGATAGCGTCGCGCCACCGGGCCTGAAAATCACAGAAATGCTTAGCGTTTGCTAATCTGGTCGAACGTGCCACCGTTTGCGAAGTGTTCTTTTTGCGCTTTTGTCCAACCACCAAATTCCTCATCAATAGTGAAGAGTTTCAGTTTCGGAAAGGCACTTTCATATTTCTTCGCAACATCAGGATCGCGTGGTCGATAGTAGTTTTTCGCTGCGATCTCCTGGCCTTCCGGCGAATAGAGGTATTTCAGATAGGCTTGCGCCACCTCAGTAGTCCCTTTTTTCTCAGCCACTTTATCGACGACCGAAACGGTCGGTTCCGCCAGAATTGACTCGCTCGGGGTCACAATCTCAAATTTGTCTTTACCGAGTTCATGGGTTGCCAGCAGCGCTTCATTCTCCCAGGCAATCAGGACATCGCCAATCCCACGTTCTACAAAGGTGTTGGTTGAACCACGGGCGCCGGAATCGAGAACTTCCACATTCTTAAACAGCGCCTTCACGAACTCCTGAGCTTTCGCCTGATCATTGTTGTTGTGGTGCAGGGCGTACCCCCACGCAGCCAGATAATTCCAGCGCGCGCCGCCTGAGCTTTTCGGGTTCGGCGTAATGACAGATACGCCAGGTTTTACCAGATCGTTCCAGTCATGAATTTGTTTCGGATTGCCTTTACGCACAAGGAAGACGATGGTGGAAGTGTAAGGCGCAGAGTTGTCCGGCAGACGTTTGATCCAATTTTTATCAATACGGCCACGTTCCGCAATGGCGTCGACATCGTAGGCCAGCGCCAGGGTCACCACATCCGCCTCAATGCCGTTAATCACGGAGGTCGCTTGCTTGCCGGAACCACCATGGGACTGGCGGGTCACCACATTATCACCCGTTTGCTGTTTCCAGTGCGCGCTAAACGCTTTGTTGTACTGCTCGTACAACTCACGCGTTGGATCATACGAAACATTAAGTAATTGAATATCACGCGCCAGAACGCTGGTGGATGCCAGCAACAATGTTAACCCCACGCCCCATTTATTCATCGCCCAACTCTCTTATGCTGTGTTGTGATGAGCAGAGCGTGCCAGAAAGAAGTCCAAACTTTAAAGAATAAAAAAAGATTTGCTATAACTACGGGAAATATAAATGAACGTAAAAAAGGCGGAGCTCACTCCGCCTTTCTGCCTGATGACGCTACGCTTATCAGGCCTACATGCTGCATTTGTAGGCCGGATAAGGCGCAAGCCGCCATCCGGCAATTGCGATCAATACAGTTTTTTCGCGCAGTCCAGCCAGTCACCTTTGAATGGGCGCTTCATGTTTTCGATAGCGTCGATGATGTCGTGGTGAACCAGTTGTTCGTTCTGGATACCAACGCAACGACCGCCGAAACCTTCCTGCAATAATTCAATGGCATACGCCCCCATGCGGGATGCCAGAATACGGTCGTAAGGCACCGGAGAACCGCCACGCTGAATGTGTCCCAGCACGGTTGCACGGGTTTCACGTTTGGTCTCTTTCTCGATGAAATGTGCCAGCTCGTCAACGTCGCACATGTGTTCAGTGATAGCGACGATGGCGTGTTTTTTACCTTTCGCAATACCGGCTTTGATTTCAGCCACCAGATCTTCGCGGCTAAATTCCACTTCCGGCACCACCACAAACTCACAGCCACCAGCAATCGCTGCCGCCAGGGTCAGATCGCCACAGTAGCGTCCCATCACTTCAACGATAGAGATACGTTGGTGGGAGGAAGAGGTATCACGCAGACGGTCAATCGCTTCAACCACCGTCCCCAGCGCGGTAAAGTAACCAATGGTGTAATCGGTACCTTTAATGTCGTTGTCGATAGTGCCTGGCAGACCAATGCAGGGGAAGCCCATTTCAGTCAGACGTTTTGCACCCATGTAAGAACCATCACCGCCAATCACTACCAGCGCGTCAATGCCCCTTTTCTTCAGGTTTTCGATAGCCACGGCACGAACATTTTCATCGCGAAATTCCGGGAAACGCGCGGAACCGAGGAATGTGCCGCCACGGTTGATCATGTCGGACACGCTGTAACGGTCAAGCTGAACCATACGGTCTTCATACAGACCCAGGTAGCCGTCATAAATACCCATTACTTCCAGCCCTTCCGTCAACGCTGCGCGCACAACGCCACGGATTGCTGCGTTCATGCCCGGCGCATCACCGCCGCTTGTCAACACACCGATTTTCTTAATCATGACTACCTCTGAACTTTGGAATGCAAAATGAAATCTGTTGCCGGAAGCCGAATCTGCATATCGACACGATCCAACGCATATGCAGATAGTATAGCAATCGCTTCCTGCTGAATTGATTCAGGTCAGCCAAAAAGGCGGTAATTTACACACAAAATGCTGGCCTGGTTCACTTTTTTTACAACGAATTACGAAAGCTCAAACCTTTTGCCTTCCCTGGGCACGACGGAACATGGGTCCTGATGGATAATGACATCAGAGCCCGGAAAACGCCGCAAAATCGCCTGTTCTACCTGTTCAGCCACCCAATGCGCCTGAACGAGAGGCAGATGATCTTCCATTTCCAAATGAATCTGAATAAAGCGAGTCGGCCCTGACTGCCGTGTGCGAAGATCGTGAGCGCCGCTGACCCCCGGCCATGTTGTCACGATTCCAATAATTTCCTGACGTTCTTCGTCGGGTAATGCGCGATCCAACAATGATTGCACCGCTTCATATCCCATGCGTAACGCGCTATATAGAATATAGATGCCGATTCCCAACGCAAACAAGGCGTCTGCACGATGCCAACCATACCAGGCAAGTCCAAGCGCCACAAGAATCGCTCCGTTCATCATAACATCAGACTGATAATGAAGCATATCTGCCCGCACTGCCTGACTTTGCGTCTTGCGAACGACCCAGCGCTGAAACGTGACCAAAATCAGCGTACAGACCAGTGCAATAATCGTCACCACGACGCCAACGCCCGGATCTTTCATCGGCGTGGGTTGGATGAGGTGTTGAATACCGGTCAAAAATAAAAACAGCGCAGAACCCGAAATAAACATACTTTGCGCCAGCGCCGCCAGCGATTCTGCCTTGCCGTGACCAAAAGTATGTTCATCGTCTGCGGGTTGCAGCGAATAGCGCACGACCAGAAGATTCGTTAACGACGCGGCGATATCCACCAGCGAGTCCACCAGCGCCGCCAGAATGCTCACCGATCCGGTGTACCACCACGCAAGAATCTTGATTAAAAGTAATAACGACGCCATCACTGTCGCAGCGATTGCCGCCCGGCTTACCAGCCGTCCATAGGTTTGATTCATAAGCACTCCTGCCAGGACATGCCGGTAGTATAACGGATGGCGTAAAACAGTCAGACAATAACCGGATGACAAATTGAGGACAAAAAAAACCCCCACATCATGTGGGGGAAGACAGGGATGGTGAAGAAATCCAACCAGCAACACAATGGAATAAAAGGATTTATTCTAAACTTCGTCTACATTTTGACTACACTTCGACAAAAAACCAGCCAGGCGCACCGCGCTTGGCTGTTTCGTTTTTGAGCACCATCGACAATAATACCCGCCTTAATACGGAGGGTTCTCAATGGAAAAAGTCATCACGATTATTGCAGCGGTTGCCGGTCTGGCCTTTTGGATAGGTTTGATCAGCCCAAAACTGGTACTTATGCCAAACAGGAAACGTTCATCTGCCGTTTACCTTGGGGTTTGCTTAGCGGCTGGAATTATTGGATCAATTTTATATCCCACCCAAAAGCCTGCCGCTGTCGCGCAAGAGAAGAGAGCGGAACCAGAGAAGGCTTATAAATTCGCAACCCAAACACTGAAAGACTGGAGATTAAGCACGCAGACAAAACGTCATGAATGGATAGACAACTACGCAGAATTTGCAGGCTTAACAAAATCAGCAGCAGACGGATTTTACAGCTGTATAAGTGAGTATTCTTACACTAAATCCGAAGGCTTACAGTTAGGTATGGTTCTTAGCTGGTGCAAAACCGACTACGACAACGATCCCGGCTCGCTCTCAAACCGCATCAACTTCGACACTTTCGAAGATCAATTCAGTCATTGGAATGGCACCTATAAACCTTTAGAAGCCCGTATCAAAGAAACTATGCATGACGATTCTTCGTATAAACATGTTGAAACGACTTATCGTCTTTTCCTGAAAGATACCCCTCACGCCATCGTCAGCACTACATTTCGGGGTAGCAACGTATACGGCGCGACAGTCAAGCAAACCATCTCGGCCGATGTTGATATAAAAACAGGACAAATAATTAAAATCGTTGAGTAAATAAAAACCCGCCATGAAAGGCGGGTTCTTTTTTTACAGTGCCAGCGATAACTGATCGTCGCCGTGGTGACTTCGTGGGAAAGCCTCTTGTGGCACCAGAGCGCCGGGGGCGGGTTGAGTCTGGTTTAGTGATCCGTCTATTTCCGTCATGCTGGTGAAACAGTACCCGCACAACATATTTTGACACTGGTGATAGCTGCGCCGTACAAGCAAACTCAGCTCAACGCTGGTTCTGGTTTTTGCTACTGCACGGCAGCGAGGACAGCGCATTGCCATACGCGGGCCTCCTTTCAGGACTGGTTAATATCAACGCAAGTATAACGCTTAAGACGTTGAATCGTCACTCTCCGCTGTCCAGTCGTCAATTTTAACTTCCAGTTCCAGCGACGTGGTAAACCCGCCGCCGCCAACATCATGAACGCACCGCGTTATCGTCCAGCTTCCACTATCGATCGTGGACTTAAAGCCGTAAACACTGGCGGGCTGTTCCGGGTACAAATCTGCGCGGCCACGCGCCAGGGTGATGCTGAACGTTGCCGCCCCGCGCTGCAACTCCCGCCACTTAGCCGCGGCTGCACGCTTCGCCGCCTTTTCTGTTTTGAAGGTTTTACGGATAACAAAAACGTTACCGTCAGCCCCGGCCAGATAATCCCCCTCTTTCTTGCTCGATGCGGGTTCTTTCTTTTTGGCCTGGGTGGTTCGGTGCCTGCGGGTGGTTTTCTTCACGGTGGTGGATGGCTTTTTGCCAAAGTTAAGATCAAGCCAGTACGCCGTTACGCCCGTGTACGCATCCCTGTCGGCCACGTTAAACCGGTGCTTATCTCCGCTTGCTCGCACTATCTCGATCACCGGCAGCGGCTTGCCGCTTTGCGTCACGCCCTTGCCTGGCGTGATAAACAGCAGCATACCGTTTTTAATGGTCGCCACCGCGCCCAGCATTTCGGCCATGCGCGTTAAGAAGCTGATATCTGATTCACTCGTCTGATCGGCGTGGTCGATCTCAATCTTCGCCAGCTCTTCGCTGACACCCGCGCGCAAATCGTAGCGGCTGGCAATGCTGGCGACCACATCCCCCACGGTTATATCGTGCCAGCTATATTCCCTTTTCACGTTGAAGGTATCGCGGAAATCTGCGCTTCTGGCGCTGATCGTCAATTGGTCAGGCGGGCCAGCGTGGCCGATTTCGTCAACCGTATACACCCCTTTAAAGACCAGCGGATCATTATCCCAGCCCAGCGCCACCGATATCTTTGCGCCGCGCGACGGTAAGACTACCTGCCCGTCTGCATCATCCAGAGTCAGATCCAGCGTGTCCGCCTCAAAGCCCCGGTTATCGGTTAGCGAAAGGGAGATCAACCGGTTATCCAGCGCCGTAAGTTGCTTACCTTCAATTTCGATACTGAACGCCGGGCGCGGCGAATATCGGTTTTCTGTCGTGTCCATATCAGCCCCTTCATCATCATGGGGTACATCGTCGCCACGCGCGCGCGCATGGACAACGCCCCGTCATTGTTGCAGGTTGCTGACAACCCTTATTCGTCGCATCGCCGCGCCATTGTCGCAATGATATTCACAGTCATTACACTGGCGAGGCCAAATACATGCCAACTAACTACCATCACGGTGTGACCGTCACGGAAAACACCGACCTTAGCACGATGATTATCGACGTTGATTCGGCGGTGATCGGCGTAGTCTGTACCGCCGATGATGCAGACGAAGAGGCGTTCCCGCTGGATACCCCTGTACTGATCACCCGCGTGGCTAACATGCTGGGCAAAGCAGGCAAAACCGGCACTCTCTTTACCACCCTGAAAGCCATTTCAGACCAGACCAGCCCGCAGACTATCGTGATCCGCGTTGCTGATGCGGCCAATATCGAACCGCCAGAAACCGGCACCGCGCCGACACAGGATCAGCTGGTGATCGGTGGCACTGATGCAAACGGGCGCTTTACGGGTATGTATGCGCTGCTGTCTGCCGAAATGCGCGTAGGCGTGCGCCCGCGTGTCCTGGCTGTTCCTGGGCTTGATACGGAAGCGGTAGCCGCACAACTTGGCGTCATTGCCGAAAAGCTGCGCGCCTTTGCATACGTGGCAGCAAACGGCTGCAACACGATCGCCGAAGTGAAGGAGTACCGCGAACAGTTCGCACAGCGTGAAATGATGGTTATCTGGCCTAACTTCATCTGCTACGACACCAACGCCGGGGCCAATGCCACCGTGCCCGTTGGCGCCCATGCGGTTGGGATGCGCGCCAAAATTGACGCAACGCAGGGCTGGCATAAAACCATTTCCAACGTGCCCGTTAATAACGTGCTGGGAATGGATCGGGATATTTACTTCACGTTGCAGGGCACCGATACCGATGCCGACGAACTGAACGCGGCGGGCGTCACCACGCTGATTAAGCAGGACGGCTACCGCATCTGGGGATCGCGCACCTGCGATGAAGAAATTTATATCTTCGAAAGCTACACCCGCACCGCGCAGATCGTTGCCGATACCGTCGCAGAAGCCCACTTCGCCTATGTTGATAAGCCGCTTACGCCGTCGCTGGTTAAGGACATTGTGGACGGTATCAACAAGAAACTTACCGCTTACGTGACGGCTGGCAAGCTGCTTGGCGCCCGCTGCTGGTACGACCCGGCACCGAACACCACGGAAACGCTGCGCAATGGTCAACTGACCATTAACTACGATTACACGCCGGTTCCGCCGCTGGAAAATCTCAGCCTGATCCAGACGTTTACCGATACCTACTTCGCTACGTTTTCCAGCGCAGTGAACAACTAACCGGGGGCGCTTATGGCACTGCCTAAGAAACTTAAATATTTCAATATGTTCTTTGACGGGGATAACTACTTCGGCATGGTGCCGGAAATCACCCCCGCCAAACTCACCAAAAAAACCGAAGACTACCAGGCGGGCGGTATGCCCGGTTCGGTTGCGGTTGATCTGGGCTTCGATGCTGGCGCCCTGGATATGGATATCACGCTTGGCGGTATGGATGCCGGGCTAATGAAGAAATGGGGCGTTACCACTGCTGACGGAATGCAGGTGCGCTTTGCTGGTTCCTATCAGGACGACGCGACCGGCGACGCCATACCGTGCGAAATCCAGACGCGCGGCCGCTTCACTGAACTGGATCCCGGTTCGGCAAAAGTTGGGGATGATACTTCGCATAAGTACACCCTGAAAAATACCTATTACAAGCTGACCATCAATAGCGAAGAGATTATCGAAATTGATGTGCTCAACATGATCTACAAAGTTGCTGGTACGGATGTTCTGGAAAAACACCGCGCTAACATCGGCCTTTAAGGAAACCTGGCACCATGAGCAAGACCAAAGAAAACACCGTCATTCTTACCGCCCCGATTGTTCGCGGTAAGACCAAAATCACCGAAGTGGCGATCACTTCCGTGCTCAAGCAAGCCGGATCACTGCGCGGCTTAAAAGCCTATGACGTGCTGACGTCAAACTATGACGCGCTGGTTATTCTGCTGCCACGTGTCACCGCTCCGGCATTAACCGCCGATGAAATTTCCCGTATGGATACCTGGGATTTCTGCCAGTTAGCCAACGCGGTGGTTGATTTTTTGCAACCCTCTTCGGATCCGATCGCGACGGATACGGGCAACGAATCATCCGATGCCCCTGCGAACGCATAGAAGACCTGATGGCAGATATCGCCGTCATTTTCCACTGGCGGCCGGTAGAAATGGACGCCATGACAGTACAGGAAATACTGTTATGGCGTGATCAGGCGGCTGCGCGCAGTGGTGGAGATCACTAAATGGCAGACCGCAATTTAAATATCAAGGTGGCTTTTAGCGCCCTGAATAATATGTCCCGCCCTGTCAACGCGGCGCGCCAGAGTGCCGCCGCGTTGGCGTCTCAAATCAACCAGACCAAAACCAGCATTAAAGGGCTTGAGCGTCAGGCGACCAGCTTTGACCGCCTCACCGCAGCCAATAAAAAAACCACGGAACAACTGGCCCAGGCGAAAGAGCAGGCGCGGGAAATGGCGGCGGCTTATGGCCCGCTGCGCCAGCGCAGTGCCGAACAGGTTGCCGCACTCAACCAGCAGCGCGCGGCCATCCGTCAGTTAACCCAGCAGCAGAAAGGCGAACAGACACAGCTTAACCAGCTGCGCGCCAGCTTCTACAGCGAAGGCATTGCGATCAGCAGCGCCAGCCGGGCGACCGAACAGATCAACCAGCGCACCGCGCAGTACAACCGCCAGTTAGCCGAACAGCAGCGACGGCTTGACGCCGTTAACCAGGCGCAGGCCCGCTACAGCCGCGCCAAAGAAACCGGCGAAAAAATGATGGGCGGGGGGATGAAAACCGCCGCCGTGGGTGCGGCAACTCTCGCACCTGTCGCCGCGGCGGTGAAAGCCTACAGCAGCCTTGAAGACGCCATGAAGGGCGTAGCCAAACAGGTAAACGGCCTGCGCGACGATAAAGGCAACCGCACCCCACAATACGAAGAAATGCAGCAGGCCATTAAAGACGCCAGCGAAAAGCTGCCGATGGCAAACGGTGCTGTTGATTATGCTGCCCTGGTCGAAGGCGGCGCACGTATGGGTGTAGCAAACAGCAATGATCCGTGGCAGAAGCAAAAAGCCGATCTGTTGTCTTTCGCCAGCATGGCGGCAAAGGCTTCGGTGGCCTTCGAACTCCCTGCCGATCAGCTTTCCGAAAGCCTCGGAAAAATTGCAGGCCTGTATAACATCCCCGTAAAAAACATTGAGCAGTTAGGCGACGCCATCAACTACCTGGACGATAACGCGAAGTCGAAAGGCTCCGATATTATCGACGTGCTCCAGCGTGTTGGCGGGCTTGCCAATCAACTGGATTACAAGCAAGCCGCCGCGCTGGGTTCCACCTTTCTGACGCTCGGCACCCCTGCCGAAGTTGCCGCCAGCGCCACCAATGCAATGGTGCGCGAACTCTCAATCGCGACGGTTCAGGGTAAAAGCTTCATGCAGGGGCTGGACGCTCTCGGCCTCAGTGCCGAAAAAGTCCAGAAGAGCATGTCGGTGGACGCGATGGGCACAATCATTTCAGTGCTGGAAGCCTCCCAAAAATTGGGCGATAACCAAGTTGCCACTCTTACTCAAATCTTCGGTAAAGAGTTCGGAGACGATGCGCAGAAGCTTGCCAATAAACTGCCTGAACTAAGGCGACAATTAGAGTTAACACAGGGAGTTGCGGCCAAAGGTTCGATGCAAAAGGAATCAGATATCAACAAAGATTCTCTTTCATCACAATGGCAACTCACCAAAACAGGCACCCTTAACGCCTTAAGCGCCGCAGGCGAAACCCTTCGCGATCCGCTGATGGATATCATGCTTACCGTCAGTAAGGTAGTTGGCAGCATCCGCCGCTGGGTTGAAGCTAACCCGGCGTTAGTTGGCTCAATCATGAAAGTTACCGCCGCCATAGGCGCGCTGCTGGTTGTCGTGGGTGGCCTGATGCTGTCCATTGGTGCAGTGCTCGGCCCGATGGCGCTCGTCCGCCTCAGCTTCACCACGCTGGCCGGTGAAGGTGGAATAGCCCGGCTGACTGGCGGCGTGATGCGGCTGGGTGGTGCCTTCCAGTGGCTTGCCGGTTCGCCTATGCAGGCACTGTTAAGCGCCGGTCGCATGGTGTTCGGCCCCCTGATCACACTGCTGGCGGGTATTTCCGCCCCGGTCTGGGGGCTGATCGCACTCTTTGCAGCGGCTGCGGTGGCCGTCATTAAGTTCTGGCAACCCATTCAGGCATTTTTCAGCGGTTTCTTTACTGGCCTGATGGCTGGCCTACAGCCAATCACCCAGGCATTTAACGCCGTGTTTGCACCGCTTGCGCCACTGTTCGACACCATCGGCAACGCGATCAGCGGCGTCTGGGAGTGGTTCACCAAACTGCTGGAACCGATCCAGTTTTCCAGCGAAGCGCTGGCATCCTGCACCAGTGCCGGGGAAACATTCGGCAAGGTGGTAGGTTCTGCTATCAGCGCGCTCACGCTCCCTATTCAGGCGGTTGCCAACGGGCTGGGCTGGATTCTGGAAAAACTGGGCGCCATACCCGACGCCGCGAAAGCTGCGCAGCAGGTAGCCCAGCAAATGACGCCGCAGGCAGTTAACAACCTGGCCGACAGGGTTAGCGCTTTTTCTGGCGATGTGCAGGCGGTAGCGAAGGAGAGCAAAAAAGCCGAAGAGAAGAAAAAAGCCGATGGGCAGAAGAAACAGGACAACCTGATTAATTCGCTCAAAGGCCCGGCCAATATCGTGCCGAAGATGAGCAGCAGCCTGGACAAAATCGCCACCAACACCACAGAGAAGAAAGACGGCCCGGGCGAAATCGTCTTCAAGAATAAGCAACCCTATATCCCGATCCGTGGGGGATATTCTGAACCGCTTAAGCAGGCACAACGCCAGCTACCATCCCTTACCGATTGGGTGACGCAGCAGGCCGGCACGCTGATTTCTTCCGTTACCCCGTGGCAGGTTGAGAAGCCCGCCGCACGGGTGCCCGTTTCGGCGTCGCCGTCTGCGGCTTCCGTCGCTGCGTTAATGCCTGCGCCTGGTGGTGACGTCTATAACCTTAACTTCGACTTTAGCGGCCAGAAACTGGATGAAGAAACCATTATCAGGCGCGTGCGCGAAGAACTTGCGTTAGCGAAGCAGCAAGCCGACCGGCGCAAGCGTTCCCAACTGACCGATCACGTGTAAGGGCAATACGATGATGATGATTCTGGGGATGTTCCCCTTTTCACTGCAAACCACGCCTTATCAGAGTTCGAATAAAACTAACTCCTGGCGGCACGTCAAAAACGATCGCGTGGGGAAATCTCCGCGCTATCAGTTCATCGGGGCAGACGAAGAACCGTTCAGCCTCAGCGGCACGCTGTACCCGGAAATAAGCGGCGGTGATGTGTCTCTAATCACGCTGGAAACAATGGCCTTTTCCGGGCGTCCTTGGCCGTTGATTGAAGGCACCGGAAAGATCTACGGCATGTACGTGATCGAGCAGATAACGCAAAACCGGGCGGAGTTTTTTAAGGACGGAAAGGCAAGGAAAATTGATTTTACGCTCAACCTGAAACGGGTAAGCGAGGACATACGGGAAAAGCTGGCCGAAACGACCACCGACGATCTCTTCTCTCTGGTGAAAAACAACCTTTCAATGTAAGAAAAGCGGGCCTTTGCCCGCTTCCCCTCATGGCGGCACTGCCATAACTGACCGTGCTGCAGCACCGTTAAAAATGACCGTACTCGATACGCATGGCCAGCACGGTTAAAACCGGCAGTGCGTGCCGGAATGAAAAGTTATTCCGGCTTCTCCGGCCAGGTAATATCTGGCGCCTTTGACGTGTCCACTGCCTGCACCGCTTTGATGTAATTCACCCACGTGATTAGGCTGGCCTTGTCTTCATCACTGATAACACCCAACTGTAATTCCGTTTGCCACAGACTGATCGTTGCCTGCGCCTCAAGCAGCAGCGCAGATTTCTGTAGTTCCGCCGCTTCTACGTCAGCCGCGTGCTGCGCTTCGGAGTCTGTCACCCACTCGCTACCGTTCCACGTATCGTATGGCGTGGCAGGTGCCAGCATGGTTGTGCCTTCTGGGTAATCACCAGGCAGCGAAACGATCGCCGCTTCGCCTGTTTCAGTGCTGTATACAGTCTCTCCACGATGATCGGCCACGTATTCCCATGCGGCAAGGTCAGCCGCCCGGCAGATAGCTGAACCTTCTTTAGCCTCGCCTGGTGCGTCAATGCAGGAGTTAGCCGGAAGACCTACGCCCACCGCCAGATATTCAACCGATGATGAAAGATATTCGCGCGTTTCATTGTCGAAGTTAAACACGGTGATATCACCGCCCACAGTAGCCACAAACTCACTATTTAACTTTGCCTGTGTCATTATGCTGCCCTCACGATGTAGTTAAATGCAACGTTGCGTGGGCTACCATCGCCAGATGAACTTCTAACACCGTCACTTGGAATATTCCGCTTCGTGTTATCGGTTGTACCCTTACCATCTTTCCATGAATACAATTGCCCGCCATCACCTTTGCTGACTTGTAACCCAAAAGTATTGTTAACACTCGCCCCAACATCTCCCGACACAAGATTCGGCCCCGTCCACGTTGATAATTCATGAACGTGATCAATAACTGACGCCGCTTTCCAAGATAACAACGCACGACCAGAATCTATCCCACGCCCATCATCCCAACCTCTTAAAAACTCACCGCGCAAATCCGGTAACACTCCAGAAGGGTAAGCCGTCGCCAGTTTCGGATATTTAGCTTTATCGAACGTTGCGCCATTGCACTTAAGCCAGCCTCCTGGCGGGGTTGCCTGCGGCCACGGAAGTGGAAAACCGACCGGGATAAATTTATCAATATCCGCCTCAAGCAAATACTGTGTATGCGGGTCAGTAGCAGCAATATGCGCCGCCATTTGCTGATCAACATAAGCTTTAACCTGGATGATCTGATCATCAACATACTGGCGAGTTGCCAGCACTACCGAAGGGTCTATCTTGAGCGTCACGGCGGCGGTGCTGCTGACGATCAGAATCATGCGCACAACCTGCACGCGCCCGCTGCCCTCCTGCAACTGCGGCTTATAGGTTTCCGCGCAGTTGGCTACAGCAATCATATCGCCATCTTTATCAAACAGACCGATTTCACGGATCCACCACCCGCCCACATCTTCAGGGATCACCTGTTCGGCAATAATCTGGCTGGCGTTGGCTGGGTCTACGCTCAGGGAGTTTAACGGTGCGCGGCGCAGTTCGTGAACCAGCGCCGTTTGTGCCGGGTTCGGCGTCGGCAGCGCGCCGTTACCATCGCCTACGCCCATCTGGGTGATCTCAACCTGCGCACCCAACGCCGTGGCATTTGCCAGTTTCGCCGCCCCCACATTGGTTAGCACGGCATAGTATTTAGTCGCCACTTGCGATCTCCACGGTATCAATTAAATGGATTGCCGCCCCGGTGTAAACATCACCGCCAACGGCTATGGTTTCAGGGAAATACGGGTAAACGGTCAGCGTATCGCCGGAATAACTGGAAGCACCGACATACAGATCGCCGGTTGTTTGCAGGTGCAAAGACATTCCCAGCATATGGCGGCTGCACGGCTTCACATCGGCGATCAGGCGTTCAAGCTCCTGATAGGTTTCCTCACTGATACCCTGATCTTCTACGCCAATATCCAGCGTGAAGGTGCCCGGGTCGGTGTCGATGTTCCACCACTCGTTAACCCGAATGAAGAAGCCGAACGGCTCCACAACCCGGCGCATAGCGCCCGTTGTACCTTTGTATTTATGCAAATAGAAAGCATCAGCAACCGCCTTTCGTTTCGTGCTGGTCGGCCAGGCTTCATCCCAGCGATCGACAGAGAAGGCCCACGCCAGATAGGGCAGCAGGTCAGCCCGGCACGTCCACGGGTTCCACAACTGCCGCAGCGGCACCGGCACTTCACCCAGAGAGGCGCAGACACGCGCGGCGATGCGCTCCATTCTGGTGGCGCTGGGTGGTAACAGGTCATTACTCATCGTAACCGCCCACCGTTATGGTGTATTCGGTGCAATGCGACGCCTGATAGTCGCTCAACACGATATCCGCCATAGGCTGCGCCAGTTCAACGCGCTGAACACCTTCGACGTGCAGGGCGGCGTAGATAGCTGAAAGACGGATATCGCGGCCTAAGCGATTCTGCGCCGCAATATAAGTCTGCAACTGCTCTTCCGATGCCTGCCGGACTGGTTCAGCTTCCGGGCCAGGGTAAATGTAAAGCGTTGCATCAATCTGATACGGCACGATCTCCGCAGACTGTACCGTTACTCTGTCGGCCACCGGGCGCACTTCTTCATCGTTCAGCGCGGCGGCAACCACGGAGATCAGATCATCGCTGGCCGTTCCGTCACCCTCGCGCGACAGCACCGAAATGGTGACGCAGGCAGGCGTAGGACTCACCGCAGAAATATCGGCTACGCGCCCGTCTGCCGAACGCCCCCAAAATTCATACGCCGCCGTTGGCCCTGCCACGCTCAGACCTTCAAACGCCTGTTGCGTGCGCGTGCGTAAATCCGCGTCTGATTCCATATCGGCAGGGATTGGCGGTACTACGCTGTCGTCCTCCGGCGTGACAACCAGGCGATCAACGTCAAAATTAGCAGCCAGCTGATCAAGATCGCTATCCGTGGAGTAAGCCAGCATCACCGCGCGCGCCGCCTCGTTCACCCGCTGGCGTAACAGCAATTCGCGATAGCAATTCTCTTCCAGCAGCATGGTGATCGGCTCCGATTCAAGCTCAAGCGTGCGGGCTATTTCTTCCTGCTCGTCTTCCGGGTACATCGCAATAAATGCCGCTTTGCGCTGCGCGAAAAGCGTTTCGAAGTCCAGCGGTTCAACCACCACGGGCGGCGGAAGCTGCGATAAATCGATCGTGCCGCTCATGCCTGGCCCCTCAATGTGATATCGGCGTTAAATGGTGTCTGGTTGTCGGTACGGTTGGCCTGTATGGTCGCAACCAGCTGACCGGCACCCGGCGCGCTCAGGGTGATACTGGTCAGAGAGATCCGCGGTTCCCATAAATACAGGGCGCTGTAGATGGCAGACATAACGCGCAACTTGGTGATGGCATCATTGACCGGCTGATCGATCAGGTTGAACAGCTGCGAACCATAGGCCCGACGCATCACGCGGGAACCGATCGGCGTCAACAGAATATCGCCAATAGATTGCGCTATATGTTCGTTGTCAGTGATGGCGTGGCCGGAATTGGCATTCATGCCGCTGTAGCGGACTGTGCTCATACCGGGCCACCTGTATTACTGCCACCGGACTGAACGCCGTTATGCTTATGCAGGTGGACAACGACACTATTAGACGAAAGCGATCCGCCTGAATGGTTAATGTTGCCCTTCATTTCCCCGCCTTTTTGCACTTCCAGCGTGGCGGTGATCAGCTTGTTGGTGCAGACCACTTCCGGCGTGTCCAGGGTAATGCGGGTGTCTGCCTTGACCGTTACCACTGGCACGGTGGCGGTAATGGATTCCGAGGCGGTAACATCTGCCGTTTTCACTCCGCTGACAACCAGTGCGCTGGCTTTTGGGTCATATAAAAACTTTGCGCCATCTGGGTGCAGGGTCACGCGGGTGGTTTCGCCTTTATCTGGCGGTGGTGAGCCTTCGCTGTAGAGACTCCCGCCAATGAATGCCGTTTCCATTTCACCGCAGGGGCAGAAAATAAAAACCTGCTCGCCCACTGTCGGCGCCCACCACGTCACGGCTTCGCCAGCACGCTCTACACCCCAACGGATCCAGTCTGTTTTGTTCTCGCCTGTTTCAACGCGCGCAAGATATCTTTCCTCGTCCACATCCAGCACAGTGCCAATGCGAACAAGATTGCAAATAAGGCGGTAGAGTTCGTTTAAATTCATAATTCTGACTGTTTCCCGTGGTGCCGGTTACGCTGTCCGGCGTCGCTTCCACCCGGTAGCAGGTTTTACGACCGTTTCGGCTCATGGGTTATGCAGTCAGTATCAGGAGTCGCGCGCGCGCAGACAACGCGGCGCCATTGTGGCGGATTGGTGACAATCAAATATCTTGCATGAAGGCTACAACGGTATCGGCCAGCCAGTCTAAATCCCCCTCGGTCATGCCCAGAAGCTCACGCACCGGATAACGCGCGCGGGCACCCGGCACCACGTTATCGACTTCACCGTACTGGTGGACGTTGGCGATCTCGGCGGTATGCCCCTGAAAGCCAACCACCGCCATGCTGCCCGTACCATACGCCTTAAGAAAACGCGCGGTGCGCAGCTTGCGGAACATCGGATCTTTTCTGGTGCGGTTCTGCTTTGACTGGTTGAGATTGATTTCGATATAGCGCTGGATATCGCGCTTATAGAACGTGCGCAGTGCACCGCGATCCACGTCATAGCCGGTTATTGCGCGGTGTTCTCCCCTGCCCGTGGTTCGCCAGTTGCGTAGCTCCCTGGCTTCATCGTTCCATATGAATTTAATCCCGCCCTGGGTGCGCAGGATTTTGCGGCGGCGGGACTGATAGCTTTCACCGCTGGGGTTCTTCTGGCTGGCGATGCGCTTTTGCTGGCGCTTGCGCAGCCCGATCGCAACGTCGCGCGTCAGCTTGCGGCGGTGGCCTGGCGAAAGCTGCGCGGCCACGTTGGCTAACCAGTCGTCTAACTGCTGGAAGAGGGGATCGGTTTGTTGTCCTGCCATGTTTCGCCACTGACCTCATCTTTAAACACCAGTGACCACGCGCCAACTTCCGGCCCCGGCGCAGGGTCAGCGCGGTGACTGGTGACTATTTCGCCATCTTCACGGGTGACGATCACCGCTTCATCAGCCTGAATCTGGATCAGCACGTCCATCGTGCTGTTACTCAGGATATCGGCTTCGAATGTTATGCCGTTCTGCTGCCTGTCCGGGTTAAACAACAGATCAGGCTGATATAACCGCGCCCACGCCAGCACCGGCACGCTGATAGTATCCAGCGAATACGGGTAATCCATCACCAGCACTTCCAGCGTATAGCGATACTCAAACGCCGCCGCCCGCTGGCCGGTGCTGACCATCCGGCCTTTACGCAGGTAAACCGCCAGATTATCGGGATTCTCACGCAGCCAGGGAACGTGCTGGCTTATCATCTGGCGCAGCAAATCGGGTTTAAGCATTACTTATTCCTCCCGGATTTAACCGCATCATACGCAGCCTCACAGGCTAACCCTCTGGCCCTTGCTTCGTCAGCCTGTCTTGCCAGTTCCCCCGCTCGCTCGTCAGCCCGTCTAAACAGGTCGGCAAGCAATACGGCACCGCTGGTTTTTGCCTCGCTTCTGCCGGGAGTTCCGGCACCGCAGGCGCGTTCACGTTCTGCCAGTTGCCTGGCGAGTTCGTCGGCCTTGTCGTGCAGCCCACGAGAAGCAGCACTGGCACGATCGGCAGCAGCCTGCACGCCAGCCAGCTGCTGGCTGGCTTGTTTTCTGATCGCATCAATTTCATCCTGTCGGCGTTGTTCTTCTGCCCTGGCTTCTGCCTGTCGCTGCGCCAGCGCAGTGGCGTCGCTCGCATCACGCTGCGCCCATTCTTCACGCCAGCGCTGATCGGCATCACCATAACCGGCGCTGTAACGCCAGTGGCTGAAACCCCAGACGACAGCAGCAGCCAGCACAAGGCAAGCAATCACCTTCCAGCGTGACAACCCCATTTCAAAACCCCTCGCCAGCTCGCACCGTCATTACTGAACGTGCTGCAGCACTGTCAAAAATGACCGCACTCGATACGCACGGCCAGCACGGTTAAAAATGATCTGCACCGTTAACATCACGCCGGATAATCGGCGTAAGGTAGCTGGAAGTGCGGGCCGTCTTTAAGCGTCTTCCAGTCGCCGCCCCACTCCACCGGAATGCCCAGATTTTTACCCGCCTGTTTAAACGCCTGGGAAATCTGCTGGTAATACTCCCAATCCCACGAACCGGCAGGCGTTGGGTATGCGAAAACATCAACAGCATGGCCGGAAATATGGCGGCTGTTCATGGTCTGGCTTTTGCCTTCTGCAACCAGCTGCTTTTGACGCTCAACGGTGCGCAGCCCTTCCGTGATACCGAAATCGACCGGCGATAATTGCAGGGCCAGCCTGACCACTTTCACCAGATCAGGGTGTACGCCCCGCAGGTTATTTTCACTTCGTTGGCTAAACTTAAAATCACTCATCGCCTTTCATCCCTCCGATACGGTTTTCGATAAACCCGGTAACTTTGTTGCGGACTTTATCCGCACCCATAAATCCGATTGAGGCACCCACGAACGTTACGGCGTTGGACGGAAGCCCCAGATATTCCAGCGAACCGGCCACGGCAAGCGTGACAAGCCCACATACCAGCGAACCGGTGGCGGTTTTAAGCAAAGACTGCCCATCGTAGAGGCTCATAAGCGCCGAAATACTCAGCGCCGCACCAGCCGCAAACAGGGTCGGCAGATAAGTAGCGATCCATTTCATTGTTTGTTCGAATAATCCCGGTGGTGTGTCGTGCATACCATCCCCCTTAATCCCATAGCTGCACTGTTTCGCGCTGGGCTGGCGGTTGGATCTCTGGCAGGTAAACAACCTGCCCGGCTTGTAACTCAGTGGCGGCTGAAATGCCCTTATTGGCATCGATCACCGCCTCGGTAACACCTGCTGTTCTGCCGTAGTAGCGCCAGCAAAGCAGGTCGATCGTGTCGTTCTGCTGCGCCCGAACGTTCATTACACCAACTCCGCCAGGCCCCGGCTTTCGTCCTGGATATCACGGATTGACCAGCGCACATCGCGCCATAACGTATCGATCTGCGTACTCAACGCCGCCGCGTGGTCTTCGCCCTTACTGGTGGTGTCGATATCGCGGTAGCCCTCAATCAGCAGCGCCTTAGTGAGCGAGTAAACAGCGTTTTTATATCGCCATACCTTCACGGAAGTGCCATTCACCGGACTGGCCGGGATTGAAGCCAATGACTCATAGCCCGCATCAAGCTGCACCTGGCGCCACAGGAAAAGCTGATCGTTAACATGGCTCACCGCTTCGATAGTTCGCGACATAAGACGATCGGTAGTTACCTGCCCGTCAAGACGCATCGCGCGGCGCAATTCGGCCAGCGAAATGACCGGCCAGAATGGCAGGCTCTCGACTTTCGCCCCGCCATCATCCGGCACGGGATCGGATGGTGGCCTTACTGGCTCAGTGGCGACCAGGCTCATGATCTCTACTCCGTAAAAGTCAGGCGGTGGACGGCAGGACGAAGACGCGGCGTTGCCTGTTTTCGCCTGCCGTGCCGCCTGGGTGCGCGGGGGCACGTTCGGTTATGACGCCGCCTTCTGGCGGGTGGTCGATGTTTTTTTCTTCGCTGCGGCGCTGCCTTTGGTCGCTGGCTTTTTGGTTTTCCGCGTCGTTTTTGGCGGCGCTGGCGGCGGCGTCACCTGCGTTTCGGCAATTGTTACCGTTGGCTGTCCGCCTGTGCCGTCACCGTCACCGTCACCGTCAGCAGGCTGGCCGGACTTCTTAAGCGCACGCTGTAGAAGCTCAATATCACGGGTTACGCCTGCCTTTTTCGGGTTCAACAGTGCCGCCTGGCGCAGGTATTCAACCGCAGCCGTGAGCGATTCAACGTTGTCAGTCAGGCGCAGCGTATAGCCCAGCGCTTTAAGCAACTTTGAACGCACCTGATCCGGCATATCTTCGTTTTGGGTTAAGCCCCGTAACGCTTCCAGCAGGTCAGCGACGACCGGCGCAACTGCCGGGTTAGCCTTGAACGCCGCCAGAATGGGATCGCAAATCTCTTCCACCAGTACGGTGGCAGTGGTTCGCTTGTACTGATCCGGCATAGGCAACTTATGGTGCAAGACGTACTGACCAATACGCAGGGCTTCGGCGATGTTTCCGCAGTCGCAGCACCAGATCATGACGGTGGTTAACACGTCGTCAGACTGGCCCGAGTCCACCGCAAGCACACCCTCAACCCACGGCTGGTAATTCGGCAGCAGTTCGCGCTTTAAATCCGCTTTAGCCTTCTGGGACTGGACACGGCTCAAACGGGCTTTATCCAGTCGCAGGCGGTGAAGCATGGTTTCGTAGGCCGTCATTTCAGACTGCGACGGCTCACGGCTGGCATGGCGGCGTTCTGCCATCACGCGGTTAAAATGCTGTTGAGCAGGTGTCAACATGATGCCCCCAAAGCGGCCAGCACTTAGCTGGCCTGTGCTGTTTTATGGTGCCGGTGCTGGTTCTGCGGCGGTGATACCTTCGATCAGACAGCCGTAGCCGTAGTCCTCAATGACATAGGCATCATTTGACGAACTGTAGGTAGACACGCGGTTGTATTCCGGCTCTTCCACGATACGGCGACGGTGCGCACCTTCTTGCCAGTAAATTGACAGGTTTTCCCATGAAGTGATGAACATGCTGCCATCAGGGAAGAAAGGCGCGATAAACGAAGGCAGGTTGCCGATCGTCTTACGCGATGCAATCAACTGACCGGCCAGCGCTTCGGAGTTCGGGTTACTGGTGCTGACGGCGTTGATAATCGGGAACGAACGGCTAACCGTCAGGTTACGCCCGGTGATCACCACCAGATTAGGCGAGTCTTTGTACCACTCATCCATAAGTGAGTTAACGGCGTCATAAACGATTGAGTCGTAGTTACCGTAATCACCTTTCGCGATCACCTGGTTGGTATCGTCACGGCTGGTCACGGTGATATCTTTCATCACGCGCTGCGCCGCGTTCGCACGGTACTGCTGAAGCCAGCCGATACCACAATCCTGCAACAGCGGATTGGCGGCACGGTCTGACTTATCAGCGTAACTGGTGCCGTTAAAGCCGATCATGATGCGATCAAGCGCAATACGCTGAATGATCTGATTACTCAGACGCTGCTGGAAATCCGGGAATTTTGCCCAGGCATCCAACTGCGGGTAAGAAGCGAAGGTATCGGCGTTCACCTTGTTACAGGTGTATTTATTCGAATCCAGCGCCGAAACAGAAACAGGCTGACGCCGATCCGTTGTGGAATTGTTGGTACTGGAAATCGGGCCGCTAACGCCCAGGCCGATTTTTTCACCGGACTGATCATTAACCCCGTAGATATTAATCAGTTTCAGCATTTCGGAAGACTGCTGCACCTTGTCTTCAAGCGTCTGCTCAACGCTCGGATCAATGCTGAACGACTTTGTTACGTGGGATTTGTTGATGTGATTAAGCTCGGCTTGTCGCTCAAGATACGCATCAAACAATTCACGGGTAGAATTACGCATAGTTTTATTTCCTGTCCTGTTCCTTCGTTACTGGCGGCGATCAGCAGTCAGCAAGCTGGGCGTTAGTCTTCTCCGCGCCGGTCGCTTCCGGGCGGCGGTATTGGCTGGCGTCCTGGGTAGAAAGCTGCGCTTTCAACTCGTCGAACTCGCCGCGCAACTTCTCCGCCGCATTGGCGGCTTTCTGGCTCTTAAGCAGATCGGCGCTCAGTTTTTCCACCTTGTCCAACAGTGCGCCCTGGCTTTCCGCGACCAGTTCAACCGCCTGGCGGATATCGCCATTTTCACGATCGAAGTGCTGGCGGGTGCCGGTGAGCATTTCCTTGACGCGGGAAAAGAAATTCTTTCCGGCGTCAGAGGCTGGCGGTACTTCCTGCGCAAATTCAAGGGATGATTCCAGGGTTTCAGTGAAGAAGCATTCCGGCGCGGTATGACGCGCAGCCAGAGGACTGGCGCTGGCGTTCTGGGCGCAGAACTTCATCATTTCAGTGCCCAGGCTCGCCGGGTTATCCGTACAGGCCAACCCCATAAGGTAGGCTTTTCCGGTATCGGCAAAGGACGGATGCACCTCAATGCTGTGATAGATTTTCTGGCGCTTGCCTTTCAGCTCTACCAGTTCGTCCGTGGCGTCCACCTTCACCAGAAGCGCCAACTTGCCCTTTAACTGGCCTTCGGCAACTTCTTCATACTTCGTTTCAGCAACGTCGCCGTAAGCGCGAAAATCACTATTTGGAGACCAGCCTAAAATGTGTTCCAGATTGACGCGGGCGCCATAGACCTGGGGATCGTACTGCTCGGCCATTTCGATAATGTGCTGACGTTCCAGCACTCGGCCATCACAGGTTGCGCCTTCGACTGCGACGCGGAAAAAATTTGTCATTGGCATGGTGACAAAGCTCCGGGGTTGGTAAGCGATTGATATTAACCAGTGCCCCAATCATTCCCTTTGCGGCCGGAAGTCGCAAAGCCTTCACTTTGTCGGACTCAGGCGACAACAAGCAGCGATATTGTTGCGCGCGCGGGCGCGATAGCCTGTTGCCATGAATACAGCCGATGACCTCAGCACAAAAGCCAAAAGCCTCTACTGGCAGGCGTTTAGCATCACTCAGATTTCAAAGGAAATCGGGGTGAGCATTAACACGATCTACAGCTGGCGCCGTCGCTATGAGTGGGATAAAGCCACCCCCATGCAGCGGGTGCAGGATCGCACGCATGTTCGCTACTTGCGTCTGGTGGAAAAAGACGAAAAGACCCCGAAGGACTTCAAAGAAATTGACCTGCTGGCGCGCCAGCTTGACCGTTTCGAACGGCACGAGCGGCGCGACCAGGAGAAAGAGCAAAAGGCGAAGACGCCGAAAAACCATTTCACCGAAGAGCAGATAACCCAGCTTCGTGCCCTAGTCTTTGATTCGCTCTACGAGCATCAAAAACGCTGGTTCAAACAGTGGAACCGGCGAAACCGTTTTATCCTCAAATCGCGCCAGATTGGTGCCACCTGGTACTTTGCCCGCGAAGCGCTGTTGCGGGCGCTGGAAACCGGGAATAACCAGATTTTCCTGTCCGCCAGCCGCGCGCAGGCGTTCCAGTTCAAGCGGTTTATTCAGAAGCTGGCAAGGGAAATAGGGGTAGAACTTAAAGGCGGTGATGCCATCGAGTTAAGCAACGGTGCGATCCTGTATTTTCTCGGCACCTCTGCCGCGACGGCACAGAGTTATACCGGCGATCTGTATCTGGATGAAGCCTTCTGGATCAGCAACTTCATCAAACTCCGCTCAGTCGCCGCAGGTATGGCGACGCAAAAAGGGCTTCGCCGCACCTACTTTTCGACGCCTTCCAGTGAAGAACATGAAGCCTATCCTTTCTGGACTGGCGATCAGTTCAATAAATCCCGCCCGCGCGCCGATCGGGTGGATATCGACACCAGTCATAAGGCACTGAAAAACGGCAGGCTTGGCGGGGATAACATCTGGCGCCAGATGGTTACGCTGGAAGACGCAATGAAGCTCGGTTTCGATCGGGTGGATATTGATGAAATCCGAAGCGAAAACTCCCTTGACGAATACGCCAACCTGTACGGCTGTACGTTCGTTAAAGCCGGGGAACGCGCCTTCGACTACAACGCAATTCTGGGCTGCGGGGTGGATGGCTACATGCCAGACGCGTGGCCGGACTGGAACCCGTTTGCACCCCGTCCGCTGGGTAATCGCCCTGTCTGGGTGAGCTACGACCCCAACGGCAGCAGCGGCAAAGGCGACAGCGCCGGGCTGGTTGTGCTGGCTCCGCCAGCCGTACCGGGCGGCAAATTCCGCGCGGTTGAGCGTCACCAGCTGCGTGGCATGGAGTACGAAGAACAGGCCAATTTCATCAAGGAGATCACCACCCGCTATAACGTGCAGCACATCGCTATCGACGGCACGGGGATCGGTGATGCCGTTTATCAACTGGTGCTTAAGTTCTTCCCGCAGGCCGTCAAATACAACTATTCACCGGTTCTTAAGCGTTCGATGGTGCTCAAAATGCTGATGGTCATCCGTGCCGGGCGCTTTGAGTTCGACGCCGGAATGATGGATCTCGCACAGTCGTTCATGACCGTGCGTAAAGTCGCTGCTGGCGGCGTTATTACTTACCAGTCCGATCGCGCCCGCGACAGCAATCATGGCGATCTGGCCTGGGCAACAATGCAGGGCATTTACAACGAACCGATCGGCGCGGAAGTGACCGGCGATAACGGCAGTTTTGTGGAGGAGTTTTAATTGAGCGGCAAAAAGAAATTCAGGGCGCCAACTGCTGCGCCAGCCAGCACGGCCACCAACGTGGCTACCCCGCTGGAAAGTGTGGAATCATTCAGCTTTGGCGACCCGATCACAGTCAACGATCGCGCGTCGCTTATGGAATGCCTCGAATGCCACAACAATGGCCGCTGGTATGAACCGCCTGTTAGCCCCTACGGACTGGCGCGCATGTTCGACGTTGCCGCATACCACCAGTCACCGCTGATATTCAAACGCAATGTTATCGCCAGCTGCTACATACCGCACCCGCTGTTAACCCGGCAGGAGTTCACCGCCTGGGTGCAGGACTATTTGATTTTCGGTAACTGTTACATGGAATGCCGCCGCAACCGGTTAGGTCAGCCTATCGAGCTGCGGCACAGCCAGGCGAAATATACGCGACGCGGCATAGACCCGGCGCAGTTCTGGTTTGTTCCGCGCTACGTTGACGATCACGCGTTCGAACCGGGCAGCGTCTGCCAGATAAAGAACCCCAGCCCGCACCAGGAGATTTACGGCGCGCCGGAATACCTGGCCGCGCTGCAAAGCGCTATGTTGAACGGTGAAGCAACGGTATTCCGCCGCAACTATTATATTAACGGCAGTCATGCGGGCGTTATCGTCTATCTCACTGACCCGGTGGCGAATAACAACGATGTGGAGAAGCTCAAGAAGTCGCTGAAAGATGCACGCGGCAACGGTGCTTTTAAAAACCTGTTTGTCTACGCGGCGGGCGGAAAAAAGGACGGTCTACAAATCATGCCATTCAGCCAAGTGGCCGCGAAGGATGAATTTACCGGCATCAAAGACGCCACCCGCGACGACCTGTTAGCCGCGCATCGCGTGCCACCCGTGCTTATGGGTGTAATGCCGAATAACTCCGGTGGCTTTGGTGACGTTGAGAAAGCGGCGAAAGTGTTTTCTATCAACGAACTGTCGCCGATACAGGAAAGCCTGAAAGAGTTAAACGACTGGCTGGGGATCGACGTGGTGCGGTTCAACCCTTACGCACTATTGCAGGCAGCGATCTGACGCCACCCCGGACACAACCAGCACCACCGTGAAGCGGCCAGCACGGCCGCAAATGACCAAACCGCACGTAAGCCCCTCAGCAGCCCGCTGGCAGGGGCTTTTCTTTTGCCTCAACCCACGCCACCGAACGGAAAACGACGCAGCAGCGAGGCGGAGCGGCGCGAAATGCGGCGCAGATGATGCACACCCTATCCCACCCCTCGGCGCGCGCTCATTCCCCCGCCTCGCCCGCACGCAGAAACCCCGCTTTTTTGTGCAAATGTGCAGACCACCAGAAGGCCCGCCCCGCCTGGTCTGCCCCGATAAAACTACAGTCAAATAATTTGTGCATTTCAATGCAGATTTATGCGTTGTTTTTGTGCAAATAAAAAAGGGCCGCAATGGCCCTCTTCAAGAATGATTAAGACGATGGGGGCGCCCCGCTTCCGCGAGGCATAAAAGTAGGCGAAAGGGTTGTTGACCCAGAGCGATCAACCTCTTCTTTTGCTTTAAATTGGGAATACGTATCGGTATCGAAAAATGAAATCCCTTCAATTTCGTCCTTCGGAACTAACGTTCTAAAGTCAGCCAAAGTTAATGGTCCACCATTAAGCCCGCCTACAATTCCGCTATCGATGTAATGTCTTTTGTAGTTCGTCGTTACAGTGATAGTAAGGGTGTCCTTATCACGATATCCACTCAAAAGGGGAAGAAGCTGCAAATAGTCCGCTTTCCCATGTTCGAATTTTGGACAATCCACGATACCCACATAAAATTTTCGTGACCCAAGAGTAATGATCACTGGAAACTTTCTTACTGCGGCTTCAATTAGCAGGCTCTCAAGCGGGTCGTGATGCACGGCTTTAACAAGAGCATCGATTCGACGATCTTCATCGTGGCAAACATACCAGCGCATAAGATGCCCAAACGCCCATGCCAAAAACATGGAAGTAACGCCGAAAAATGCAAATTTGAAATCTGCAAATTTGAATTGTTCCGCAGGGGAAAGAGGGAAAACGCGCTTGATAGAATCTTGTTCGATAAAATCATGGGCAAGAAGAAAATTATACGCCCATCGGAAAAGCCCTAACACGCTGAGGAAAGAGCATAACATCCAAGCAACTAAGGTAAACAGCACACCCCAAGCCGCTACATAAAAATAAGCGTCCCAACCTTCGGAACGCTTAAATATGTATCTTGCAGATAATGATCGGGTCACATACAGATAACCGCTAATCAGGGCTATAGCCAAGATAATTGTATTCATTAACCTTTTTTTCCGCCCTCTTCCTTGATATCTCCGAGCTTTTCAATCTGACGAGCAATAGCTTTCACTACTTCAGCATCGTTAAGGTTCAGAGAAACATGTCCATCGCGGCTGATGGTATAGCTGTCTTTGTTGTCCTTCAGAGCCTTGGTCAGTCGCTCCCTTGAACTGAACATAGCGCCGGACAATGGCAATCCAAATGCAAATGACATATCCGCCTCCTTTTGTTAGGCCTCGAATCCAGAAAAATCACTCAAAACAGTAGGATAAAGAGATAGCAAAACTTTGCTTGCTATCTTCCGCACTCTTAGGGTGCTTGAATGTGTCAACTAGACACGTTATGTATAGTAAAGCATGAACCATATCAACCGTTTTTGCAGTATGTGTTCATATTATTAAGACACCATACAACATCTAGTGTTCCGCTTCATTTCCAAGCACAATCAACCCCCACTATCTACCTCATTCAAAGCCACCATGATCGCCAGCCTTTCAGCAGGAGGGAGCGCCGCATATTTCGCGCGCCAGCGCTCAACTTTGCGCTTAATGCGGTGCCGATCGTTGTAGTCTTTCCCGGCAAACGCGTGAGAATACGCGCGCCCTTCCGGGTAGTTCATCCAGATTTTTTCTGTTCGCACGCCGCCGCGCGTCATCGCCTGAAATTCTTTGCTGCGCCAGCCCGCTAACCGTTCGTCATACAGCTGCGACGGGTAGCCGGACAGAATGACAGAAACGTTATCCGGCAGACTGACCAGGCAGGACAATAGCCGCTCATGGTCTGCAACCGTATATTCATGACGATAGCGGGCGTTTCCAGTGCGGGTTTCAGGCAGGTACGGCGGATCAACGTACAACAGCACGCGGCTGGTTACTGGAAGATCAGCAAAATTGAAACCTTCCAGAGAATCAACCGCATCATCATTTACTAACTCACAGAATGCTGGCGCAACCCGTGCAAAGTCTTCCAACGTCTGGGGATCAATATCAATCCCAATATTGTGCATAGCTGGCGGCTTACGCAGCATCACCGCCCCGCCCCCGA
>NZ_NRDO01000100.1 GCF_010231475.1 Citrobacter sp. NCU1
TGAAGCGCCATAATCTGCGCGGGAGTATGAGTGCGAAAGGCTGCTGTTATGACAATGCCTGTGTGGAAAGCTTCTTTCATTCGCTGAAAGTGGAATGTATCCACGGGGAATACTTTAGCAGCCGGGAAATAATGCGGACAACAGTGTTTAATTATATCGAGTGTGATTACAATCGTTGGCGTCGTCACAGTGCCTGTGGCGGTCTCAGCCCTGAACAATTTGAAAACCAGAACCTCGCTTAGGGCCGTGTCCACATTACGCGGGTAAGATCAGATTTCATACTGATTAATTAAATTTTACCAGAAGATGGCGTGCACTCAGTGATATGTTGATGCTGGCATTAGTCGTTTATGGTTATACCGTTATACCGTTATACCGTTATACCGTTATACCGTTATGCGGTTGTGTTTTGATTAGCCAAAACACAATCGCTCTTTAAGTCATCTTAAATGACTCTGAGATGTCTGTTAAACCTGTGACGATTCACATCACACATAATGACCTTTTTTATGATCCTGATGATAGGTAAATATAAGTTAGTTTCGGTATGTCAACGAAGCGGTACTAATAACGTATTATTTTCATATTTTTTTTATAAACTTTTATATTATTGTTTTTAGCGTGTCTATATCAATACTTCACCTATGGTGTTGAATTGCTGAGTAGTTAACGCACGGCTATCAGCTCAACGTTGACCGGTTAAATATCGTTGGTTAATTTTCGCTGCGTAATGTTGACGATTTTACTATTGCAAAATTGAAAGTTGTTGATGGTAGTTAAAATAATTGACGGCTGTTAATTTTTTGACTTTATTCAATATCAGGGGATCGCTTTTCTGACGCCTGTTATCACTTTGGCAAAGTAAGTCGTCGCGATTTTCCAGTGGGGGCTGAGTATATCCATCATAGGGTCTTTTTGTGAAGTGAAGGGGGAATATAGATCGTTTGCCCCCGAAGCTGCTCTGTCTACTCGCGCAGTTAGCAATTCCAGGCGCGTAATCCGAGTGCCGTGTATAGGCTTCGCCTTTTCGTGCCCTTTCATAATCATTATGGAGAGAAATGAATATGGCCGACGTCAATAAGCATGACCCGAAATTTATTCTCCTGCAAACCTCTATAGCACAAGCGTATATCGACGGTGTCAACGTCAATATCCCCTCCAACCCTCTGCTTCCATTCGGGATTCGTACCTTCGATGGTAGCTTTAACAACCTGATCACAGGGCAAGGCAAGTTTGGGGCCACTGACCATTCCTTCCTGCGCTTTTTTGATTCCTCGTTTCAAGCGGGATACGCTGGGATATGGTCGGTTATAGATCTGCCGCGATCGGTTTTCAGTAACCAGACCGCCAACTTCATATCCGCAGTTGAAGTGAACAAAGGGACCGAGCCCGCGATCGGCACTGGTCTGGATGGTGTGTTTGGCACGTCGTCGCCGCAGGAGGTTGTTGAGCTGGCGTCGAGATCCAGGCCTTCTACGCTGACCCAGGACAAGAGCACAGTGCCTGACGGCCAGAACACCACGTTGAACCCTGCTGATCCCATTCTCCTCGCGAGCAAGGAAACGTCGGCGGATGACGATGACGATGGCGACGACGATGTCGGCGGCGACGGTGCCTTCCCACTCAACGCCAGTGATGTCGCCAACCTGAAGAATCTCGTAAACGGGCTTGAAGGCGGTGAAGACAACGATGCGCTCGGGATCCGCGATCTCGAAGGCACCGGCAATAACCGTGATCATTTTGACTATGGTTCGGCCGATCAGCCGTTCATACGACTCACCAATGCGCACTACGGCGCCTGGAATGAGACAACTCACAACCGCGACATCAATCCCCTGTTCTCCGGGCTGGATCCGCGTGCCATCAGTAATGTCCTTGGCGCACAAGAAGCAAACCTTTCCGGCAACGCCGCCGGCGTGAACAGCTTGTTCACAGCCTTCGGTCAGTACTTCGATCACGGCCTCGATTTCCTCGGTAAGGGAGGTAACGGAACGATCCAGATTGGCGCTCCGGGCACGGTTCCAAATCCCGCAGACCTGACTCGCGGCACCGTTGACAGTATTGATGCCAATGGCATCCCGCAGCATCTCAATAAGACATCGCCATTCGCTGACCAGAACCAAACGTATGGCTCGAACGAACTCGTCGGCCTGTTCCTGCGCGAAGGCGACGGACAGGGCGGGTTTACGGGCAAGCTGTTGGAGGGCGGAGTGGATCCCTCAAATCCGAATTTCAAACTGCTGCCCACGCTGAGCGAACTGATCCTGCATCACTGGAACAACAACACGCTGTTCACCGACAGCTCGCTGCCGGGCGACCATAGCGTGACCTTCCGGGAGTACTTCGCTGGACTGGTCGACAGCAATGGCGTTATCAATAAGTCGATGCTTCCTGCCATGACGTCTAATTTCATGGGAAGTGGTTTTGCGCTGCTGCTCGACACCAACCCCTTTATCAACCTGCTCGACTACTACGTAGCGGGTGATGGACGTGCGAACGAGAACATCGCACTGACTGCGATCCACAACATCTGGGAGCGGAATCACAACTTCCATGTCAACGGATTGCTCGAAGCCGGATTTGATGGAACAGCTGAAGAACTGTTCCAGGCCGCCAAGATCATCAACGAGGCTGAGTATCAGCGCGTTATTTACACCGACTTTGCCGACAAGTTGCTTGGTGGCATGAGAGGTGAGGGCGAGCACGGCTTCGCCGAGTACAATCCTGAAGTGGATGCGCGAGTCTCCCACGAGTTCGCGACTGCAGCTTACCGGTTCGGTCATTCGCTGATAGGGCAGACGCTGACGGTACTCGACGCCCAGGGCAATGCAACGCAGGTACCGCTGTTCGACGCGTTCCTCAACCCGACCAACGATACGAGCGCGTTCATCCTCCCCAGCGGGCAATTGCCATACTCTCCCAAGCCTGGCTATGAGCAACTGGGTGTCTCCGGGATCATTGCCGGTGGTGTTGTCCAGCCAGCGGAAGAAGTCGACGTCAATATCGTCGATGCTGTCCGAAACGACCTCATTCGTACCAGTGCTGACGTGTTCGCCTTCGACGTCGCCCGCGAGTGGGACGTCGGTCTGGGTTCGATGAACCAAATCCGGGCCGACCTGATGGCCTCTCTTGATCCGTATGTGAGGGAGGCGGTCAGCTTTGCTGGCGATCTCACACCCTACAGTTCATGGGAGGACTTCCAGGCGCGGAACAATCTCAGCGACACAGTCATTGGGCAATTCAAGCAGGCCTATCCAGACCTCGTGCTGGAAGATGCTCAAATTGCAGATTTCCTGGCGGCTAATCCGGGCTATAAATTTGTCAACGGCAACACCGTCAAAGGCATCGACAGAGTTGATCTGTTCGTTGGCGGACTCGCCGAGAAGCACATCAATGGCGGTGTGGTTGGCCAGACCTTCTGGGTCATCATCCACGAGCAACTTGACCGGATCCAGGAAGGTGACCGGCTGTATTATCTCGACCGTGTGGAACATCTGGACCTCTACGAGGTCATCGAAGAGCAGGGCTTTGCCGGGATCGTGGCACGCAACACGGGCCTGACCAATCTTCCCGAGAACATCTTCGGGACGAGTCAGCTCGATAATCCGCCGGTCGTTGCCAACCGCAACGTCGTCCTTAATGGTGGGAACGGCATTGACGTCCTCAATGGCGGGCTTGGTGACGACGTCCTCAATGGTGGGGGCGGCAACGACACGCTCAACGGTGGGGGTGGCAACGATAGCCTCAACGGCGGCACTGGTGCCGATGTGATGGTGGGCGGTCTCGGCAATGATACCTATATCGTTGATAATAGCGGCGACGTTGTCACAGAAGGTCTTAATGGCGGGACGGATGTTGTCCAGACCACCCTCAACAATTACACGTTGGCCAATAACGTTGAAACACTGGTCTTCACCGGGACAGGCAATTTCACCGGCAGAGGGAATGCCATTGCCAACACCATCAATGGTGGCAGCGGTAATGACTTTTTGTATGGGATGGGAGGAGACGACCAACTGAACGGTGGGGCAGGAAATGACGCCCTTGATGGGGGGGACGGTGCCGATAACCTTCAGGGCGGGGCCGGCAACGATAACATGATAGGCGGAGCGGGTAACGATAGACTCGAGGGTGGCCAGGGCGCCGATAGCATGACAGGGGGTTCAGGAGATGATGTTTATCTGGTTGATAATGCCATGGATAGTGTCAAGGAAAGTCTTAATGGCGGGACGGATGTTGTCCAGACCACCCTCCAGAATTACACGTTGACCAATAACGTTGAAACACTGGCGTTCACCGGGACAGGCGCTTTCACTGGTAGAGGAAATGCCATTGCCAACACCATCAACGGTGGCAGCGGTAATGACTTTTTGTATGGGGTGGGAGGCAACGACCAACTGAACGGTGGGGCAGGAAATGACTTCCTTGAGGGGGGTGACGGTATCGATAACCTTCAGGGCGGGACCGGCAACGATTACATGATAGGCGGAGTGGGTAACGATAGACTCGATGGTGGCCAGGGCGCTGATATCATGGCAGGGGGGGCGGGAAATGACACCTTCGTCTTTAGCGCAGGCTTTGGGCGAGACCGTATTACCAACGGTTTCGATAGTAATCCTGGCGGCGGACAGGACCTCCTCGATCTGAGTTTATTAGGCATTGGTGTAGCGAATTTTGCCAGTAACGTCACGATTGCGGGTGGAACCGGTAGCAGTACTGTCATTACCATCGGCAATCCTGGTAATGGCAATGTCATTACTTTAGAAAACGTAAACGCTAACAGCATCAATATTAATGATTTTATTCTAATCGGATAAGGAGAAGACGATACCGCGCCAGCATACGCCAACAAAACTAAAGGATTTATTAAAGGGAGCGAAATCTACCTTTATAATGCTGTTTTTTTAGTTGTGTTATCAATATGCTTATGCTGGCGCCTGACTCAAATATTCAAGGCGTTGATGGCCATGCAGAATGCTTTTTTTTGGGGGGGGCGATGGTTGCAGTAACATGTTGGTTTTGTGAGAAAATGAAGCCCGTCAAAAAATATGAAGCCGGGAAAGGCGGTCACAGATTGCTACGCTCAGTTCGCTGGATAAAAGACTCACTAAATGTAGTGAGTCTTTTTTTTTATATATTGCAACTAAAGTACTAAAATTATCTTTTTTTCACTGGATACTGCTTCGCCCCTATCATAAATAGATAGGTCGGTAAAAACAGAGCCCTGGGAAATGGATAGTTGTGAGTATATTTTAGAAAAATAAACCAATATTGCTTTTCTATTCCTAAAGAACTCAACCCTGGGGTCAGGAGTTTACCTCTGTGAGACACAAGCCGGGACACTTTGTGTTTTATGGGGTTGAGTCTTTGGCTTACCGCTGGCATGATCCAGAGCAGGGATTAACGGGACGTTAATCACAATCTTTTGATTTAGCACTACATGACTCGGGGTGCCCTTCTTTGTGAAGGCTGAGAAATACCCGTACCACCTGATCTGGATAATGCCAGCGTAGGGAAGTCTGACACTGCTCGTGTCTCATCTTCTTCACGCGGGCAGGAGCTGAACCATGCAGCCTGACCTGCACAGCCGCGTTCTGGCGGCTCACACCTTGCACCAATTTCGTATGCTTTCCCCCCTTACGCACTGTATGACGAATGATGTCGTACAGACGTTCACGGCGAACACCTTGCTGGCATTAGGCGCTTCACCTGCCATGGTGATTGAACCTGAAGAGGCGGGCCAGTTTGCCGCCATCGCGAGTGCGCTTCTGATAAATGTCGGAACCCTGACGCAGGCGCGTGCAGAAGCCATGCGCACGGCGGTGGAGCAGGCGCACATTGCCAATATCCCCTGGACGCTTGACCCTGTTGCTGTGGGCGGACTTGATTTCCGTCGTCGCTTTTGTCTGGCGCTGTTGTCGCTGCAACCTGCAGCTATTCGCGGGAATGCGTCTGAAATTCTTGCACTTGCCGGAATGTCCGCGGGGGGGCGTGGAGTGGACACCACCGATACAGCAAGCTCGGCGATACCCGCAGCACTTGCTCTGGCGCGTCAGTGCGGAAGTGTCGTGGTGGTGACGGGAGAGGTGGATTACGTCACCGACGGTCAACGCATCGTCAGTGTCACCGGCGGTTCGCCATTGATGACGCGTGTTGTGGGTACGGGGTGTGCATTATCCGCCGTGGTGGCTGCCTGCTGCGCGTTGCCGGGGAATACGCTGGACAATGTCGCTTCCGCCTGTAGCTGGATGAAACAAGCCGGACAATTGGCCACCGAACGCAGCCAGGGGCCTGGCAGTTTTACTCCCGCTTTTCTTGATGCTCTCTATAACCTGAACGCAGAGGAATATGTATGAAACGGATAAATGCCTTAACGATTGCAGGCACGGATCCCAGCGGCGGGGCGGGAATTCAGGCCGATCTGAAAACATTCTCGGCACTCGGTGCGTATGGTTGCTCTGTCATTACCGCCCTGGTTGCGCAAAATACGCGCGGGGTTCAGTCGGTCTACCGAATAGAACCTGACTTTGTCGCAGCACAGCTTGATTCGGTGTTCAACGATGTGCGAATTGATACCACCAAGATCGGTATGCTGGCACAAACCGATATTGTTGAGGCGGTGGCCGAACGTTTACAGCGCCATCAGGTGAAAAATGTGGTGCTGGATACCGTTATGCTGGCAAAAAGCGGCGATCCGCTGCTTTCGCCTTCCGCCATTGAGACGTTGCGAACCCGCTTGCTGCCGCAGGTTTCGATCATTACGCCAAATTTACCTGAAGCTGCAGCGCTGCTGAACGCCGACCCTGCGCGAAGCGAGCAGGAAATGCGGTCGCAGGGCCGTGCGCTGCTGGAGATGGGCTGCGGCGCGGTGCTCATGAAAGGGGGACATCTGGACGATGCGCAAAGCCCGGACTGGCTGTTTACGCGTGAAGGCGAGGTGCGTTTTACCGCCCCCAGAGTCAACACCAAAAACACGCATGGTACGGGCTGTACGCTGTCGGCCGCGCTGGCGGCGCTTCGTCCTCGCCATTCCAACTGGGCAGAAACGGTACAAGAGGCAAAAATCTGGCTTTCTGCGGCGCTGGCTCAGGCTGACACGCTGGAAGTGGGCGAGGGGATTGGCCCGGTACATCATTTCCACGCATGGTGGTAATGGTAGTATACTGGCGACAGACTCGTCTGCCAGGAAAAGATAAATGGAACAATCGCATACCCGGCTGATTGCGCAACTGAATGAACGAATTTCAGCGGCGGATAATACGCCGCTTTACATGAAGTTTGCAGAAACGGTCAAGAATGCTGTGCGTAGCGGCATTCTTGAGCATGGCAATATTTTGCCAGGTGAGCGTGATCTTAGCCAGTTGACTGGCGTTTCGCGGATTACGGTTCGTAAAGCGATGCAAGCGCTGGAAGAAGAAGGGGTGGTGACCCGTGCGCGCGGTTACGGGACGCAAATCAACAATATCTTTGAGTATTCCCTTAAAGAGGCGCGTGGTTTTTCTCAGCAGGTGGTTTTGCGCGGTAAAAAGCCCGATACACTGTGGGTTAATAAACGCGTCGTCACCTGTCCGGACGATGTGGCGCAGCAACTGACGATCGCGACAGGAAGTGATGTCTTCCTGCTAAAACGCATCCGTTATGTGGATGAAGATGCGGTTTCCATTGAAGAATCCTGGGTGCCGGTACATCTTATTCATGACGTGGATGCCATTGGCGTTTCACTGTATGACTATTTCCGCAGCCAGCACATTTTTCCCCAGCGTACGCGTTCTCGCGTAAGCGCCAGTATGCCGGATGCTGAGTTTCAGTCACATATTCAGATGGACAGTAAAGTGCCGGTGCTGGTGATAAAGCAAGTAGCGCTTGATCAACAACAGCGGCCCATTGAGTACAGCATCAGCTATTGTCGAAGCGATCTATACGTTTTTGTGTGCGAGGAGTAGCTCTTCGCGCCGTGGCGCACAATCTCCTCCGCGATGCCCAACAACCCAGGATGCGACGGCGTTGCCGAGCAGCACGGCATCCGCCAATGACCAGCCGGATGACAGTCCGGCCAGCACGCCTCCGGCATGGCTGTCTCCTGCGCCAATCGTGTCGACGACCTCGACCGGAAACGCCGGGACGCAGCCCGCAGCATGTTCGCTGAAGTACCATGCGCCGTCTTTATCGTGGCGAACGATCACCGGAGCTGAAAACCGCGCCAGCCAGGCTGCGCCAAAGGTCGTCATTTCGGTACTCAGATCAAAACGTTCGGCAGCGATTTCCGCCTCCTGGCGGTTGAGAGACACCAGTGGGCGCAGCGCCATAATTCGTGACATCAATGCGTCGGGAATATCGCCGATACGTGGACCGAAATCGATAAAAGGCGTCACGTCGTCCAGGCTTTCCAGCCAGCTTACCAACCGTTCACCGCACGCAGAGGCGAGCTGATAACCGGAAAGAGAGAGCAAACTCTGGCGGGGGATGGACAACTGCGCCAGCCAGTCGCTGTTCCACTGGTTTTCTACGCCGCTGAATGACATAAACGTGCGTTCGCCATCAGGCTCCACCAGGGCCAGACACCAACCGTTGTCGCCTTCGGCGTTGTCGATCAGGCTTTGCAAACCCTCTTTTGCCATTCGGTTTCGGATAATATCGGCCCATACACCCTGACCCAGCGGCAGGGCATTGCTGGCTTCAATGCCAAGACGTTTTAAGGCCACCGCAATATTGAGGGCGCAGCCACCAACGTGCACACCCTGTTGCTTTAGCTCAATATCGCAGCCGCGCCAGGGCAAAGCCCAGGCATCAGCAATCACGTCAATGACCGCCGCGCCAACCACCGTCACAGGACGATGGGTCGTCAGGGTTGGTAACAGATCTCGCAGATGTGCTGCATTCATGATACCTCCCGTCGCTGACGCAAGCGCACCAGTCCGGTGGCGTAGCGAGCAAAATCCAGTTGGTTAACCGCATCCAGTTCCTGTTTCAGATCCGGGGAGATAGCCCCAATACCGTGAATGGCGCCGCAAATGGCAGTTGCCATCGCGCCAATGGTGTCGGTATCGCCACCGAGGTTGGCACAGAGGATCGCGCAACGATTCGGGTCGGTCTGCGCCAGCTCCACCATCGCGATGGCGCAGGGGACGGATTCAAGGGTGCTGGTACCCGCGCCGACGACCTGGTAGAGCTGTTCACTGGCGGATTCAACGCCGTTGGCTTCACGAACTATCTTCAACGCTAATTCCAGACGGGCAGAGAGCGAAGCGCTAAAGGTGGTGATGCGTTTTTGCTGGGCGTGTTGGGCGATAGCTGGCAGCGAGTCGACAATTCTCTCCCAGGGCTCGCCATCAATCGCACGAGAAATCGCCCACGCCACCACGACAGCGCCCGCCACCGCGAGATCGGACTTATGTGTTGGACTGGAGGCCAGCGCCACCTCATCGATAAAGCTATCCAAAGAATGCGTCGGCAATAGGCAGCCTAACGGTGAGACGCGCATGGCTGCGCCGTTGGTGACGCCGTTGTTCTCAAGCTCAGCTACCGGTTTTCCATCGCGGATGGCGTTAAGCGCAATTTTGGATGTTGGGCCAAGTACGTTTTTGTTGAAAGCGTCGAAGCCTTCCGCCCACGCCAGAATGTTGCGGCCGATCACGTCAGGATTAATTTCCCCGTCGCATTCGAGCAAGGCATCCGCCAGACACAGCGCCATGGACGTATCGTCAGTAAACTCCCCCCTGCCAAAATAACAGGCGGCGTTGTTCTCCTCTGGGCCCGCAAGGAAGCGGTCAATCCAGCCAAAGTGTGCTTTCACGCGGGTTCTGGGCCACAGTTCCGACGGCATTCCCATCGCATCTCCCAATGCTTGCCCGTAAAGAGCGCCGAGAATACGTTCAGCTTTCATTTTACTTCCCCTTGTGTCAGTGCAATATCGCGATCGTCCACGTTAATCGCGGTGATTTCCTTATCGGATTCGCGAAAGAAAATCATAAACAGGAAGGCAATCACCGCGATCATCACCGCGCCGAATGTCCACATACCCGCCCAGTTAAAGGTGAGTCCATTTACAGGTTCTTTATACGCAAACATTTTTTCCATCATCATGCCGCCGAGTCGATAGCCCAGCAGACTGCCAAACCCCTGACAGCAGAGCGTAATCAGACCCTGAGCCGCCGTACGCATATGCACTGGCGCTTTTTTGTCGACATAGATGTACGCCGTCACGTAGTAGAAATCGTAACTTACCCCATGAAGCAGAATGCCGAGGAACAGCAGGGCGTAAGTGAAGTATTCCTCTGCACCACCATAAATAAAGAATCCATAGCGAATGGCGGCAGTGATAAGACCAAGTAATAGAACCTTTTTAATACCAAAACGTTTAGTAAAGAAAGGCAAGGCCAGCATAAAGAAGATTTCAGAGAACTGCCCAAGCGTCATCCAGCCGGTCGCATTCTGCATACCTACTTCCGTCAGATAGCCGTTGGCGAAGATGTAGTAAAACGCCAGCGGCATGGCAAACAGGAATGAACAGACGAAGAAGACGAGAAAGTTTTTATCACGCAGCAGGATCAGTGCATCGAGACCCAGCATCACTTTGAGATCCAGCTTGCCGGTGCTTTTTGGCGGCGTATCCGGCAAAAAGAGGGCAAAGACACCCAGCAATGCCGAGCTGGCAGCGGTGATAAGCAACGGAATATTGGTCGGCGAAATATCGCTGTAACCCAGCATCTGCGGTAAGAATCCGCAGGCGAGGCCGGAGGCAATCCAGCCTATCGTCCCCATGACGCGGATGCGTGGAAAATCGCTTTCTACGTCCCCTACGTTGGCAAACGCAATACTGTTGGTTAACGCGATGGTCGGCATATAGGTGAGCGAGTAGGCCAACAGCAGCGGGAAGAAGCCGGAAAATGTGGTTTGCTGTGCGGCGAAATACATCAACACGGCGCCTGCAAACATCAGGACCGCTAAGACTTTTTGTGCGGAGAAAAAGCGGTCAGTTAACGAACCGACGAGAATCGGGGAAAGGATGGCGGCAATGGCTGTACAGGCGTAAGACCAGCCGATTTCTCCGGCGGTAAAACCACTTTTACTCAGCCACAGCCACAAAGGGACGAACCAGGCGCCCCAGATAAACCATTCAACAAACATCATGAACGACAGCTTCACTGTAGTTTTCATCTTTAAATCCTTCATGACAGGTAAGGTACGCTCAGACACTACCATTAAATAATACCTTTGAAATACCTTTAAGCTGCAAATTTGACCGTTATAACACTTTTTCGTACGTGAATCGTGCCAGCCGATAGCACTGAAAAGTGCGTTAAAGATGGAAAAAGTGCCCACCTGATACCAGGCTTATGGCTGCCCGCAAAAAGGCGGGTCAGGATAATACACACTCCGATACGCAATCGGAATGACGGGAGCATAGCTATGACTGATATTGTGCAGTTGCTTGGCAAAGACGCCGACAGCCTTTTACAGCATCGTTGTATGACCATTCCTTCAGATCAACTTTATCTGCCCGGAGAGGACTACGTTGACCGCGTGATGGTGGATAATAATCGCCCGCCCGCCGTCCTTCGTAACATGCAGACGCTGTACAACACCGGGCGTCTGGCAGGGACCGGGTATCTCTCTATTTTACCTGTCGATCAGGGGGTAGAACACTCTGCCGGAGCATCCTTTGCAGCGAATCCACTTTATTTTGATCCGAAGAATATTGTGGAACTGGCGATTGAGGCGGGCTGTAACTGTGTGGCCTCCACCTACGGTGTACTGGCGTCGGTTTCGCGACGTTATGCACACCGCATACCGTTCCTCGTGAAACTCAACCACAACGAGACACTGAGTTACCCCAATACCTTTGATCAAACGTTATATGCCAGCGTCGAGCAGGCATTCAATATGGGCGCAGTAGCGGTCGGCGCAACCATCTATTTTGGTTCACCAGAGTCGCGCCGCCAGATTGAAGAGATCTCAGCCGCCTTTGAGCGTGCGCATGAATTGGGAATGGTCACCGTGCTCTGGGCGTACCTGCGCAATTCCGCCTTCAAGAAAGATGGCGTGGATTACCATGTGTCTGCCGACCTAACCGGGCAGGCCAACCACCTGGCGGCCACCATTGGCGCGGACATCGTGAAACAGAAAATGGCGGAAAATAACGGCGGCTATAAAGCGGTTAACTTCGGCTATACCGATGATCGTGTCTACAGCAAGCTGACCAGCGATAATCCGATTGATTTGGTGCGTTATCAACTGGCGAACTGCTACATGGGGCGTGCGGGGCTGATTAACTCCGGCGGCGCCGCAGGCGGGGAGACCGACCTCAGTGATGCCGTACGTACTGCGGTTATCAACAAACGTGCAGGCGGTATGGGTCTGATTCTGGGGCGTAAAGCCTTTAAGAAATCGATGGCGGACGGTGTGAAATTGATCAACGCCGTACAGGATGTCTATCTGGACAGTAAAGTGACGATTGCCTGATGTCACTCATTCCTCTCTCATTACGGGAGAGGAATGATTCCCCTGATTTCAGCGCAGTAAAGGGCAGTCTGGCGGCAACCGGCAGCGCAATGCGGCGGGCAGGATCTCAATATGAAACTGCTGACCACTGAGCGGTTCGCCGTCCAGATTAAAAGTGATCTCATGTGGCGCCTGAATATCAAACCAGGATGAAGCGCCGTCGATCATATTTGGATTTTCCTCGGGTTGCTTCAGCGTCGAAAACAAGGCCGGCAGGAGTTCTTCGCCCGTGAAGATCCGCAGTTGTAAAAGACCATCATTAATGAGCGCATCCGGGCAGAGCTGCTGCCCGCCACCGGCCTGACGGCCATTTCCAATACCAATAACCAGCGCATCGCCTTGCCAGTGAAAGTTTTCGCCACGGATTTCGCAACGGTCGGGTTTAAGGGTATCCATCCGCATCAAGCCATGAATAAAATACGACACGCCACCGAGTGCCGCTTTCAGCTTCTCCGGCGTTTCGGTCGTGATCCGCGTACCGAACCCACCGGTCGCCATATTAATAAAACAGGTTTTATCATTGACCTGCGCAATATCGATTTCCACCGCAGTACCGGCGATAGCCAGCTTGAGAGCGTTGTCCAGCGCGTCGGGGATCCCCACGCTGGTGGCGAAATCATTGGCGGTGCCCAGTGGTAAAATGCCAAGAGCAGGGACGTTTGGCACCTGACACTGAATAAGCGCGGTAGACACTTCATTGATCGTGCCGTCACCGCCCCCTGCGATAACGGTTTCGACGCCTAACTGGCGTGCCTCTTCGACATAGCGTTGAGCGTCGCCTTTTTCCCAGGTCACACGGACGTGGATCGCTACGCCTTCGTTACGCAGCAATGCAATGGCTTCGCGCAGAAGCGGGTTGTCCGCACTTTTGCCATTCAATATCAGTAAGCTGGCGGGAAATGTTGCCATCCGTTATCTGCCTTTTTTATTAATCTGTTGAAAGTGTAGAGCAGAACGGTAAAGAGAGGTTCAGAACAGGATGAAATACCGCTGAATAGCTTAAGAATTAGGGACAACTCTCAGTAAATAATGCCGATAGTCAATATGTGTCTTTTTGTATTTGAGTATGTTGATGTGATGACCTTGCCAATAGGGCTGTCGGCAACGTGTCAGTCGCGAATCTTAGCTCAGTCAGGTTTTGGCTGTATTAATCTATTTGATACCCAGTACGATAACCAGGTTTCGCGGCTCCGGTTATGGAGAAAATTGTAATATAATTTTTCCAGTGAGTGAAAATCTCGGGGATATTTTTAGTAAGAGAAATACCCTGAAATTATTATTGTTTATGTTGTAAGGGCATTATTGAAATGAAATGCAGGGTAAAAATATTCTTGCTCTGGTTGGGGACAAAATGGTAATCCTTAATTACGCGTTTTCATGAGGATTCAAGATGTCTATCACTGGCTCTTATCGTCTCGGTAATGTGGTTATTACCCGAATTACGGAGCAGCTTTTTAATATGCCGCTGGCTAAGTTGCTGCCTAATGCTACAGATACTCATTTACCTGCGGGTATGAATGCGGAAACGTTAATTGAAATGAGTGTACATAGCTGGTTGATCGATTCGCCCCAAGGACGGATCCTCATTGATACTGCCACGGGTAATGGCAAAGACAGACCATTCAGCCCGTTATTTCATCAACTAACTTCCCCATGGATGGAGAATCTAAAACAGACGGGCATTCAACCTGATGATATTGATTACGTTTTGCATACCCATTTGCATACCGATCATGTTGGTTGGAATACCCTGTGGGATGGCATTAAATGGCAACCAACTTTTAAAAATGCAACCTGGGTTTGCTCGCAAGCCGAGCTTAATTATGTCTCTTCTCCTGAAGCGGCTGCCCGGAAAATGGTTTTTGACGACAGTATATTACCTGTCATTGAGAGCAATCGATTAGTGACTGTGCCGGATACCGTAACCGAATTCTTACCAGGAATTGTATTTTATCCTACCCCCGGACACAGTATTGGTCATATGTGTATTGCTATTGAAACTGAAGATGGAACAGCTCTTTTCTGTGGTGACCTTGTACACACTCCACTACAGATTACCCATAAAGCGTTGAGTTCCGTATTTTGCAACGATATCTCACTGGCTAATCAGTCCCGTGAGTGGCTGTTAAATTTTGCCGCCAACCGACCGGTAAGGATATTCACAAGTCATTTTTCTGATAGCTCTGTGGGTTATGTGACAGGCGCAGAAGGCGAGTTTTCATGGGTATTTGAACGGTAAAGTGAGTGTATAAAATAACACTTGAGCTCCACGACAATCCAGGCTCATTGAATCTATCTGTTCCAAATCTCTGGTTTTCGTACATCGTTAGCCTGGCGTTGTATAGCGCAGTTGAATCCACAGCTTTTGCTGAGGGGTAAAACAGAAACTATGCGGGTATGACCTGAAATAAATCATTTTATTTCATTGAGATATTGAAAAAAATACGCCTGCGTAAGGGCGTTTATATACCCTTACAACAGGGGCTTTCAGCGGTGCAATGCGGGTTTGCGCGGCACGCAAGACCACTGAAAGCCATAATAAACTACCCTACTGTGGACACTGTGTGGACACTCTGAGAGCCAACACCACCACGTAGAGGATTAAGCGTTATCGCGTCCTGTAGGTACTCAGGGGCGAAGTGCGCATATGTCATTGTCTGCTCAATTCTTGAGTGCCCAAGGATTCTTTGAAGCGTGATAATGTTGCCTCCGTTTATCATAAAGTGCGTGGCGAAGCTGTGCCGCAATGCGTGCGTAGCCTGACCCGGTGGTAGGTCGGGTTTCAGCTCCTTCATTAGCCGTCTGAACGCGGGATAGTTAGCATCAGTGAACAGATAGCCACGCTTACCCGTTGTGATCATTGTTGCCAGTTCCTCGGATATAGGAACGGTTCGCGGCTTGTTGGTTTTTGTCTTAACGAAAGTGACGCGATTTTGAATGATATTTTCCGCTTTCAGTTTTGCTGCCTCACTCCATCTCGCGCCGGTGCTAAGGCAAAGAATCGCAATTTTTTTATTATCACCGTCCACTTTTGACAGCAGAAGCGCGATCTCCTCTTGCGTCAGGTAGCCGGTTTCTGGCTTATCCTCTTTGAGTCTTTTAAGACCTCGGAAAGGATGCTCCCCGAAAAATAGCTCCGCATCTATCAACGCGGTAAACATCCCGCTAAGACACGTTAAATCACGATTTATACTCGATGGCTTGATGCCTTGAGAACGCCGCACAGTGCTGTATTGGCTTATCAATGACTTAGTAATCTGAAAGGCACAAGGGTCACTGGCTATCTTTGTGAACAACTCTATCTTGCCCAGGTAATCTTGGCCGTGAGTCTCATGCTTGCCTTTCAGCTCCCACCAGATTTTTGTTAGCTCTGACAGATGCCGCTTATCTGTCGGCTTCGCCAACCATTCTTTGTTGTGATGGTTGTACTGGGTATGCTTCTCGAAAGCGATAGCTTCGCTTTTCTTGTCAAATTTCCTGCGGATGCGCTTTCCGTTGCGCCCTGCAGGTCTAATGTCCACTTCATAACGACCATCATCGAGCTTTTTAACAGACATAAAGCCTCCCGATGATGTTACTGCGTACTTCAATTTCCTGATTTAAATAACAAAAACTCACTGTGCATTTACTGCACAGATAAGCACCGTAAATGGTTAGCCAGTTTTCTGGTCTGAGTGGGGTGACGTTGTTGTCTGCTGCCCAAAGTGCGCGAGAGCCGGTGCAATCTGCCCAGATTCTGGTGATATCGTCTCAGTCATGAACCACATGGTATATTTTTTGAACTGTGGATGATTCAAAATCTTCATCACTGCTTGTATGCCCATATCTTTTACTCCCTTCTCATAACTCGAAAGAGAGCTATACGGAACTCCAGTTAAGTCACTGAATTCTTTTCTATTCATACGCTCCGACTCACGCATGATGGCCAGCTTCTCGTTGACGGGTATCATCGTAATTAATACTCCACTATTGATAGAAAAACGATAACGGAGTAATCTTCGTTTCGTTATCGCAGATTAATGGCTCCAATATGGCAATTTAAAGCCATTAGGAGCAATTAAAACACTAACGAGGAATAGTCACAAATGAATAGGGTCATTGAGAGCGCGAGCGACGCGGTTCCGTATCAGGAGTTTGCGCGTCTTATTGGTAAAACCCCTGCTGCTGTCAAAGGGATGATTGAGAAAGGCAAATTACCGGTAGTTGAGATGACTGATCCGCAGTCTACAAGTGGGAGGGCGGGGGAATACTGGGTATACCTGCCAGCATGGAACAAAGGCATGAAGATGGCCTATGACAGTCGCCCTAAAGAAATTCGTGATGGTTGGTTGATGTGGTTGGGCTTAGGTGAACCAGCATAAGGAGCCAGAAATGAAAGAGCCACGTTGTATAGCTCAGTTACTGCGTAACGAAAGTCCACGCCCGATGAAGTTCAACATCACACATAGTAAAGGGCGTAAAGGCATCATCATCCGCACTCGTAAGCCTGGATTTATTGCTTTGGCTAAACGCTTTATGAAATCCCGAGGGATATCGTTATGACGGTTATGACTCTTGCATTAGTTCAAAAACAACCTGCAGCTCTACGCGTCGTTATAGGAAAGCATCTTGCGGAACCTCGCTGGCACGATACCTGTGATTTTTATAATCAGATGATGGAGCGTGACCGCTTGACTGTCTGTTTTCATGCTCGGTTAAAACAGCGTCACGCAGTAATGTGCTTTGAAGAAATGAATGATGTCGACCGCGAGCGTCTGGCTTGTGCTATCGATGAGCTGCGCGCTGCTTTTTCAAAACGTCGTCAGGTTGGCGCAAGTGAATCTGCATATATTAGTTTTCTAACGGTGGGTCAGCGCCGCTCTTTATTTCTACACGCAGGATTGAGTGAGGTCGAGTTCAATCAGCCTTACTGGCGCATTGACGAAGATGCTTGTTATTGGCGAGAGAAACTATTCCGCGCTTTGCGTGAATTGTTTAGCCTGTTTGAGTACGCTCCAACCATATTAACCTCGGTAAAGCCTGAGCAGTATTTACATTAATTAATCTGGATTCGTTTTATTACACGCTTTACTGCGTGGGGATTCCTTTTGTCTGGAGATAGGCAAATGCATAAACAAAATACAGTGCCGACGTGCGTGCTCTCGGTACATCTGGCGCAAGCGGTGCGCGATGCGCAGCTCGATACCGCGACCCGTTTATCCTCTCATTTTGATCGCCTAATTGCGCACATCAGTAAGTCAGAACTCAACCGCACCGAGATCATCGAGCTATTGGGGCAAGAGTCCTAAAAATTGCACAACTCAATTTTTCATTGTGCTTGCTAATCAATTTTAGAAGGAGACAAAAATGAGTATCCGTATCGAGATAAATCATCAGTATGTAGTTACAAGCGATCGCTACCAGTTCATTTTGCAGGAAAAGAAAGTGGCGACTGCTGGAAAAAATGAAGGTAGCGAATGGCTTGATACTGTCGGGTATTACCCGACGATTCAAATCTGATTTCTGGTCTGGTGCTACATGACCTTTTAAATGGCGGTGCTGATAGTTTTGCGGCGTTGGGTGAGCAGGTCGAGCAGTTGGGACTGCAATGTCAGACCGCGTTTTGTGCTGATGGCCGTTGAGACTCGGGGGCGTATTGCCCCCTCGCTAGCCCTGCCAATATCTAAGCGCACCGGCGATACTTTCGTTGGTGCTTATCCCTGGAATGCTCCCCGCGCTGCCATTGGCCGTGACAGACCCCTTACACGTGCCGAATTCCGTCAGGTGCAAGGTGTTTTATACCGGATTGACCGCCTGCCTTTCTTTCTTAAGACGTTGTTTACTTCCCGTTATAACTTCATTCGCCGCACAAAGAGCCCGCTCGGGGCGCTCTATTTCCTCAAAAACACGTTTGAGCGCAAGCTGCTGCCGCGTCTTGAGCGCGTTAACGAGCTGTGCGGGATGAACCAGTCAGCCTCAATTGGGTTCCTGTCAGAGCGTGACGAATATGCGCGCCTGCCTGATATGAATGACAAAGAGCTTAAGAAATTTGCGGCAAGAATTGCCGCGCAGCTCTGGCGTAAATACGAGGAACTTAGCGACGAATGGGCTGAGGCTTTCGGCGGTAAAGAGACCCTTTTCACCGATGAGGCGCAGGCGCACATATACGGTCAGGTGGCCGGTGTTGCACGCGCGTTCAATTTAACCCCGCTCTACTGGAAAAAATACCGTAAGGGTCAGATGACGATCCGCATGGCGTTTTCCGCTATTTCCCGTCTGATAAAAGATGATTGGTGGGTTAACCAGCTCAAGGCGCAGCGTATGCGCTGGCGCGAGGCGCTGCTTATCGCTGCCGGTGAGGTCAACAAAGACCGTTCACCTTACGCAAGCAAAATGGCGATCCGCGAGGTTCACTCGCGCCGCCTGGCTAATCTCGAATATCTGAAATCCTGCGAGCTGGAAAACAAAGTCACCGGCGAACGTATCGACCTCATCAGTAAAGTCATGGGGAGTATTTCAAACCCTGAAATACGCCGTATGGAGCTGATGAACACCATTGCCGGAATTGAACGCTACGCGGCCAGCGTTGGTGATGTGGGAATGTTTATCACTCTGACCACGCCGTCGAAGTATCACCCGACCCGACAGGTCGGCAAAGGTGACAGCAAAACGGTGCAGCTCAATCACGGCTGGAACGAAACCGCATTCACCCCTAAAAATGGCCAGCGCTATCTGTGTCGAATCTGGAGCCTGATGCGCACCGCTTTCAAAGATAACGATTTGGAAGTGTATGGGATGCGCGTTGTCGAGCCGCACCACGACGGCACACCACACTGGCATATGATGCTTTTTTGCAAACCCAGTCAGCGTAAAGCTATCAACGAAATTATGCGTCGTTATGCCCTCAAAGAGGACGGACACGAAAAGGGTGCTGCAAAACAGCGCTTTGAGTCACGTCATCTTAATCAGGGCGGCGCGGCGTGTTATATCGCTAAATACATTGCCAAAAATATCGACGGTTACGCTCTCGACGGTCAGCTCGACCACGACACCGGCAAGCCTCTGAAAGATACGGCCGCAGCCGTAACCGCATGGGCGTCTACATGGCGTATCCCTCAGTTTAAACCGATTGGCCTCCCGACAATGGGCGCTTACCGCGAACTCCGCAAGCTGCCGCGAGGGGTGAGTATCGCCAGCGAGTTTGACGACCGCGTCGAGGCCGTCCGGGCTGCTGCAGATGAGGGTGAGTTTGACCTGTATATCATCGCGCAGGGTGGGGCAAACATGCCGCGTGATGCTCAGGCCGTCAGGGTCGCTCGCAAGGTGACGGATGAGGTCAACGAATACGAGGAAGATATCGAGAGAGTGGTCGGTATTTATGCCCCTCACCTTGGGGTGAGCCGCGTACATGTAACCCGTACAGCGGAATGGCGCATCGTTCCAAAGGTTTTGGCCGTTGAGCCTTTGACCTTAAAAAGCGGCTCTGCCGCGCCTCGGAGTCCTGTCAATAACTGTGGAGAGCTAACCGGCGGTGGTGATCCAGTTATGACACCTACACCGTCTGAGCAAGCCGCAGCGGTGTTAAATCTGATTGAGCGCGGGGTTATCGGCTGGAATGAGCCGGACGTCGTGAAGGTGCTTAACGGGGAGTTAAAAGCTGGCGCACCGCGCAAACATCGGCAGCAAAGAAGCAATGCGCCGCTCAAAACCAGCGAGCAAGCACCATCAGCCAGGATGACAAAGCCCGAAAGGGATCGCGTCGCAAAAATTCGTTTCGATTTAGCTCAGGAGGGCATTACCCCGGAACGGTGGGAGCTAGACGCGCTGGCGCGTGGGGCAACGGTGATTTATGGCGAGAAAAGATTCAAATATCCGGCTGCTGACGAGTGGCCTGGAAATTCAACTCAAATGGAGTGGGCTTTATGAAAGATTATTTATTCAGATGGCTAATTATCGTAAGAGAAAATCACCGCAAATATAGCGAGATCAGCGATACGAAAATTGAGGGGTTTACACCGGTGATAGGTCCGATAATTCCACCGCCACGTCGACGATAGCAAACGCCGCCGGTGCTGAAACTCGCTTTCAGTGTCGGTGGTGTTGAACAACGAGCCCTGCGAGGTGTTAGCTTCTAAGTCGATAAAATCAGAGTCAGGAAAAGTAGATTGAAGTAAAAACGTCCTTTATGATGACTCAAAGGTTAGCCCAAAAGGAAATTATGACAATGAGCGTTGGATTAATTACAGACGAGCCAGGACGTTTCTACACCTTCCAGTCTACATTGCCAGCCGGTGAATATTTCGAATTTCGCCCCCGCAATCCTCCACTGAATTCAAAACCCATCGTTGATGACGAAAGCGGGATGTGTATTGGTTATTCCGTCGCTCAGGCTCCCGGGTTATGGCAGATTTATGATGCAGACGGCATGTTTGTCAGGCTGGAAGAAGCGCCATTAGCAGCCCCCCTGATTGACCCAACAGACCTCGCTTTAATTGCTTTTGGTGCATTTCGTCTTTTACGGGCAGGTAAGGCGTTACTGGAAAGTGGTGTCAAAGCCGCCGTAACTGTGAGACTCAGTGAGGCTACCATCAGTCTCTTGCGTGGCCGCCTTAAAATGGGCTTATCAGCTCGCGCGCTCAGGATGAGTGAGTCATCGGCAAAACACATGCTGACCCCAGGTCGTTATGTGCCTTTACAGATTCAGGAGAAGGCCATTCGTTATGGCATAAGAACGCCGGATCCTCTCAAAAAGCCAGGGCTTTTCCGTTACGAGGCTCGTATGTATAAGCTTGTGGAAGACAGGCAAAATAAAGGCACTTATATTTATAAGTCTTACCGTCTTGAGGTTTTGGTCAGGGAAGCTGACTGGACTATCATGCATTTTCAGTACATGCCGTAAGGGGGGGTCATGATAGATATCACAAGCGGTGACAGACACCTTAAATTAACGCCTTATGAAAGGCTGACTGAGCCCGAAGAACCTGCCTATAGCCGTATTATGGTTTGGGTTGAATTCTCAATCCCTGCCTTAAAAACAGAGTTTGCTGCAGAGTTTTTTGTCGGTCAGTTGGAGCAGTTCAGGAATGATACACATGCTTTCCATCAGGCCTTAAAGACAGGGGAGAAATTTAAGGATATTAATTTAACCTCGGCATTCGAGCAGGTTGTGCTTAAGTTTCATCAGGCACATTTTGCCGGGGCTGTTGGCGTTAGTTTGGTACTTAAGCCTGAAAACCATGCTGACAGTATTACTCTTGATGATTCCTTCGATATTGATGAAAGTTACTTTCCCGACCTGCTCTCTGGTCTGGACGACATCATTTCATGGCAAAACTGATTGACTAGTCCTGATATAGGTTGACAGTTTTTTGTCTGTAAAACGCCTGATGAACATCATCAGGCGTTTTGTATTTCAGGGCCAGATGCGGCCTCTCATTGTTATAAATTGCCACCGATTCTTTTACCATTTCCCTGGCCTGTTTCAGGTCTGCCGGGCGCGAGAGTAAAAATTCATTTTTCAGGATCCCGTTTATCCGCTCAGCCAGCGCATTCTGGTAACAGTCATAACCGTCTGTCATTGAACAGGTTATGCCGTGTATCTCATGTA
>NZ_NRDO01000101.1 GCF_010231475.1 Citrobacter sp. NCU1
GGAACAATTTGAAAACCAGAATCTCGCTTAGGGTTGTGTCCACATTACGTGGGTAAGATCAAAATTGCTGATCTCGAACTTCAGGTAGAAGAAGCAAGGGCTTTGTCTGAGCGCGCAAAATCTCAGGCACAGTTAACTCGAAGCGGCCATGTCTATGTGATTTCTAATATTGGAGCGTTTGGAGAGAATGTCTATAAAATTGGTTTAACTAGACGACTTGAACCTGAAGATCGCGTTAATGAACTGGGATCTGCATCAGTGCCTTTTAAATTTGATATCCACGCTTTGATTTACTCCGATGATGCTCCAGCACTTGAAACTAGCTTGCACAATGAATTTTCTGCGCACCGGATAAACATGGTAAATAATCGCAAGGAATTCTTTAAAATTAATCTATCAGATATTGAGAGCAAAGTTAAATCACTTGGTTTTGATGCGTCATTTACTGAGTATGCACTTGCTCCTGAATATCGTAGTACGCTCTCTATTTTGAATGCAAAAGACAAAGCAAAATCAATTGCAAATGCAGTAGAGCATAAAGTTGAAGAGTTGTTCCCCGAAATGGCTTAAAGAAGTTTTAATTTCATATTAAAGGCTAGACAAACCCGCTTCGGCGAGTTTGTCTAGGTAGTTTATGTTATTATAGCGTTGATATAGTAATTCAGATTAAACATGAATTTTTCAGGATTCATCGATACAGCTGCTGCATCACTCTCACGTGATTGCTTCTTTTGAATGTAAGCATCCAGCTTAACCAAATCATTCGCTTATAAAGAATTTCCAGAGAACGGTTCAGGTATGATCTAAGGCTAATGTCCGCTTCTCGCTCACAGCAGCCTGTCAGATATTTCGCACTACCGACCGCGTTTCAGCATTCGAGCAACCTGCGATAAACAGAATCACCTCAACCTCCAGCCAGGACGAAAATGAATAATAACCCTACATTTACTGGTAGCTACGTGGAGGTCGTTCATCTATTCTGCTTGCATCAGTGAACAGGCAGGAGTCACTCTTTGTGGATAATCTCATACTACAGAAAACCGTCATTACCGTTATTCTTGTTCTGTGGGTAATAAATGAATTCAGGACAAAGAAAAAAAAGCAATCTGCCCCCGCCATTGAAGAAGCCGACGCCAGAGAACGTCATGAATGGCGATATATCAGATGGGGATGGCGGGCAATACAAATGGCTGCGACAGTGTATATCGTTGTTCAGCTGATTCAGTTTTTACTGAGATAGCCTGCCACAGGCTGATGCGACTGGACAGGATGACATGACTGCCCAGAATGACGGTAGTTCGCCGTGGCCATGATGGTTTGAGTGTCTCTTGAGTGTAATAAGCAGAAGTCGCTAAATCAGTCTATGTTAATCAACGGGGAGCAGGTCAGGCCAAAACTGCAAATGAGTATGTTGTCACTCGGGGACATAAGATCCATTTTGCTACGGTAGATATGGCGGTAGATGCCAAAACAATTAAAAGACAATGACTGGAATTAGCCCATAATTGTGCGGGAGTCGCAGCGGATGGCTTGCCACTTCATAAAGCAGTGGCTGCAATATAATCGACTATTGCAGCCACATCGCTGTTATCCGTGCTTAATCATCACATGACGCACCACGGTGTAATCTTCCAGCCCATACATTGACATATCCTTGCCGTACCCGGAGAGTTTCTGCCCGCCGTGAGGCATTTCGCTGACCAGCATAAAGTGGGTATTTACCCAGGTGCAACCATACTGCAGGCGGGCGCTGAGGCGATGGGCGCGGCCCACGTCCTGGGTCCAGACCGATGACGCCAGGCCATACTGGGAGTCGTTTGCCCACGCCAGCACCTGCTCTTCGTCGTCGAATTCCGTGACGCTGACCACCGGACCGAAGACCTCGCGCTGGATGATTTCATCCCCCTGCTTCGCCCCGGCCAGTAGGGTTGGCTGGAAGTAATAGCCTTTGCCGTCGGCTTTGTTACCACCGGTCACTACCCGAATGTGCGGCAGGGCTTTGGCGCGTTCCACCGCCTCGCTAACGCGTGTCAGATGGGCGGCGGAACTGACCGGGCCAAGCTCGGTGGTTTCATCGTCCGGGGCACCCATTTTCAGGCTGGCCACGGCGACACCCAGTTTTTCGACCAGAGAGTTATAGACCTCTTTTTGCGCATAGATCCGGCAGGCCGCCGTGCAGTCCTGCCCGGCATTGTAGAAGCCAAAGGTGCGCACACCCTCCACCACCGCATCGATATCCGCATCGTTAAAGACGATCACTGGCGCTTTTCCCCCCAGCTCCATATGAGTGCGCTTAATCGACGACGCGGTGTGCGCAATAATATGCTCGCCAGTAGCGATAGAGCCGGTCAGCGACACCATGCGCACTTTTTCATGGCCCGTCAGCGGGTCACCCACGGTTTTACCGCGCCCAAACAGCACGTTCACCACCCCGGCAGGGAAGATATCTTTCGCCAGTTCGGCCAGTTTCAGTGCCGTGAGTGGCGTGATTTCCGAAGGTTTGAGCACCACGCAGTTACCCGCCGCCAGCGCCGGGCCCAGCTTCCAGGCGGCCATCATCAACGGGTAGTTCCACGGAGCGATCGACGCCACTACGCCCACCGGATCGCGGCGGATCATTGAGGTGTGACCTTCCATGTACTCTCCTGCGGCAAGCCCGTTCAGACAACGGGTTGCACCGGCGAAAAAGCGGAACACATCGGCGATGGCCGGGATCTCATCGTTAAGCACGCAGTGCAGCGGTTTACCGCAGTTTTGCGATTCCAGTCGGGCAAAGGTTTCGGCATTCTGTTCAATCACTTCCGCCAGTTTCAGCAGGTGCTCAGCACGCACTTTTGGCGTCGTTTGCCCCCACTGCTGGAACGCGCGATCGGCAGCCTGTACAGCCGCATCGACCTGGGCAGGCGTGGCTTCGGCAATCTGTACCAGCACCTCGCCGGTTGCCGGGTTATAGACGGGCTGCAGTTCACCTTCGCCCGTCACCAGTTCGCCATTAATCAATAAGTTGTGTTGCATAGCCGACTCCATTGGTGATCGTTGTTATGTCTGAGTAAATTACAGAGATTGTTCCGCCTTCAGGCGGTTGGCATGTTCGATGGCATCGTTTTCCGGGGCGTTTGACCGCCCGAACGGCCGTGCCAGCGCCATGTACACCAGCCCTGACACCACCACTACCGCCAGCCCAACCAGCACCGTCCAGCGGTCGATAAAACTGCTGCTCTCGGCAGGTTGCGCCAGCAGCCAGATCCCACACAGGCCATAGGCCAGCGCCAGCACGTTAACCAGCATTCCCCAGCCGCCCACACTCCACTCCCCGGCAGGTTTCCAGCCTTTCAGGCGCTGGCGCAGGGCAGCCAGTACCACCATTTGGAAGGAAATGTAGATCCCGATAACCGCAAAGGCGGTGATGCGCGCCAGGTTATCCGGCTGGAAATAGACCCACACGCAGATGGTCACCGGTAGCAGGCAGCTGACGATCATCGCGTTGTCCGGCACGCTGTTTTTCGACAACTTCGACATCCAGGCGCTACCCGGCAGCATCTGGTCGCGGGAGAAAGAGAAAATCAGGCGACTTAACGCGGCCTGCAGCGACAGAATGCATGACAACATGGCAATCACCGCGATGATGATAAACACGATGGCGCCGGTTTCACCGAGGGCTTCGTTGAGAATCGCCGGGATCGGATCGGTGATTTTGCCGTTGACGATATTCATCAGATTGGGTGATGCCAGCAGGTAGCCGAGGATCGATACCATCGCCGAAAGCGCGCCAAACACGATGCTGAGGATCATCGCAATGGGGATTTTTTTGCTCGGGTTTTTCACCTCTTCCGCCACGTTGCCGCAGGCTTCAAAACCGAAGAACATGAACAGGCCGATCAGCGCCGCCGCCATAAACGCGGGCTGGTAGCTGCCGTCTTTCGCCAGTACGCCCATGGAGTCAAACACCACCGAAAACGGCTGCGCGCGGTGGAACAACAGGAGATAAATCCCCAGCGCAATGACGCTGACGATTTCACACCAGAAGCCAATACGGGCGACCCGGGCGAGGTTTTTGGTGCCGGACATGTTCACCGCCATCATCAACAGTAACAGCACCACCGAGGTGATCAGCATGTTACCTGCCGAGATCGCATAATCGAACAGCGAGCCGACGAAGGTGGCGGTGTATTCCGCCACCGAGGTGATGGTGACCACCAGCGCCCACAGGTAAATCCAGGCGGCGATCCACGCATATTTTTTGCCCCACAGGCGGCGCGCCCAGGGGTATAACCCGCCGGTAATCGGGTACTGGGAAGCCACTTCGCCAAACACCAGCGCCACCAGCAGTTGTCCGCAGGCCACAATAGGGATCCACCAGATCGCCGGTGGCCCCGCCAGCGTCACGGCCAGCGCAAACAGGGAATAGACAGCCGTCAGCGGCGAGAGGTAGGTAAATCCGAGTGAAAAGTTAGAGATGAGTCCGATGGAGCGGTTAAATTGCGGTTTATTATCGCTATGAATTGTTTCACTTTTCTTGCCAGAAGTCTGTTCCATACGCTTTTCTCTGTGTTGTTGATGTGTCGCAGGTAACACGGATCAAGGTATAGAGGAGCGCCAGAAGGCCGTACAGTCTCGCCGCTGCAATTTGTTAATATTTGTGTGGATATGTCACATATTTGTTACCGATTATCTGTTTTTTCCGTGAGAATGATCACGCTATCGCCTTTGCATCGATAGAAAACCGCGTTTTTGCTCCCTTTTCCCGTTCGTTTTTTACACCCACATCACAAAATTTAAACAATTTGAGCGATGTATGCCCATTTCTCAAAAATGTAGATATTTTTAATTTATGGCTGCGAAATACACAGCCCTGTCTCCTGAAGACTTTCTGAGAGGATTGATTCTGATGAATGCGCTTACTGCCGTAAAACAGCCTGACGGTGCGTTGTCCCGTACAATCACTGGTTTCAGTATCGCGCCATCCGTACAGTCTCCGCGTCTGCTGGAACTCACGTTCTCCGCAGAAGTCACGCAGCAATTCCTGCGGGAGGTAGAGCAGTGGCCCATGCAGGCGCTGGAATACAAATCCTTTCTGCGCTTCAAAATCGCGAAAATCCTCGACGACATGTGCGGCAACCAGCTCCAGCCGCTGCTGCTGAACACGCTGCTCAGCCGTGACGAAGGCGCCCTGCTGATCGACGCGGTGGGAATCGATAACGTCGCCCAGGCCGATGAGATGGTGAAGATTGCCACCGCCGTGGCGCACCTCATCGGGCGCTCCAATTACGACGCCATGAGCGGCCAGTATTACGCCCGCTTTGTGGTGAAAAACGTCGATAACTCAGACAGCTACCTGCGCCAGCCCCATCGCGTGCTGGAGCTGCACAACGACGGTACCTTCGTGGAGGAGGTGACCGACTACGTGCTGATGATGAAAATCGACGAGCAGAACATGCAGGGCGGCAACTCCCTGCTGCTGCACCTCGACGACTGGGAGGGGCTGGATCAGTTCTTCAGCCACCCGCTGACCCGCCAACCGCTGCGCTGGACCGCGCCGCCGAGTAAAAACGTCACCACGGATGTGTTCCACCCGGTGTTTGACGTCGATCAGCAGGGTCGGCCGGTGATGCGCTATATCGACCAGTTCGCCCAGCCGAAAGATTTTGCCGAGGGCGTCTGGCTCAGCGAACTGTCTGACGCGCTGGAAGGCAGCAAAAACATCCTTTCTATTCCAGTGCCCGTGGGGAAATTCCTGCTGATTAATAATCTGTTCTGGCTGCACGGCCGCGATCGCTTCACCCCACACCCAGAACTGCGCCGCGAACTGATGCGTCAGCGCGGCTATATCAGCGACGCCACCCAGCGCTACCAGTCGCATCAGTAAGGGTTCACCGGCAAAGGAATTGAGCGGATGTATGATTTTGTGATTATTGACTACGGCATTATCGGCAGGTCAACCGCCATGCCGTTGATTGAGGTCTACCCGGATGCCCGCATCGCCCGGCCTCCAGACCGGGCACAACAGCGGCGTGCCCCATGCCGGGGCCTATTACACCCAGCCTGACATTTATTCAATCAGGCCACTGTTATACCACTCAGCTAAAGATTACCAACTCCGCCATCAACCAGTAGCTCAGTACCGACGACGTATGAAGATTCATCAGAAGCCAGGAAAACGGCGGCCTTCGCTAATTCATAGGGTGTTCCTAAACGCCCGATGGGTACCAACGCCCGGATATTTTCCCTGAGCTTATCTTCGTCCACTCCGCCCCCCACTTTGTTCAATGCCGGTGTTTCCGTCGGTCCGGGGCTTAAACCATTTACACGGACCCCACGCGGGTGAAGTTCTGCAGAAAGTGTTCGCGCCAGGGAGAGAATTGCGGCTTTACTCGCCGCGTAAACACTACTTTGTGGAAAACCGATACGAGCGCTAACTGAGCCACACAAAATGACAGAGGATGGGTTAGAAAGCATTGGAAGTAATGCCTTGATCAGGAAAAATGGGCCTTTAAGATTTGTATTCATCAAAGCATCGTAAGACTGCTCATCCCAGGATTCCAGCGGCTTATGCGTAACATCACCTGCATTGATATATAAAATATCAAGTCTCGGCCATCGCTCCTGCAACGCTGCTGCCAGGTTAGCTTGTTGAGAGATATCACCTGCCTCAATTCGAAAAAGTACAACGTCCCTTAACTCTTTTTTTACCTCCAGCAGTTTTTGTTCGCTACGACCCGTAATGGCTACCTTTGCGCCTTCCGCCAGAAACTGACGTGCAGTCTCTAAACCAATACCGCTAGTACCCCCAGTAATCAGTGCGTATTTCCCCTCAAGTCTGCCCATTTTTCTACTCCACGTTTTATTCGTGGAGTGATTATTTATCCTTTAGTATCCTTTGGGAAGTAGGTACCATATAGATACTAAGGAACCCTATGGGATGCAATGACGTAAAACCGGAGGTCCAATGGCACAAAATATTTCAGATTTAGCAGAGAGTAATGCAGGATGCCCGATGGTCAGTTTTGTGAATCTGATAGCCGGTAAGTGGGCGATCCCAATCCTCTATCGTCTGATTGTCATAGGCGAACCGGTTCGTTTCAGTGAATTACAACGCGCAATCAAACCTATCACTCAGAAAGAACTGACTCGCCAGCTACGGCAGTTTGAAGCCCGTGGGTTGGTTAACAGAAATGTGTTTGCTGAAGTTCCACCGAGAGTGGAGTATCAAATAACCGAGCTGGGTAAATCACTGCGTCCGACACTGGATTCTCTTGCTGAGTGGATGACGGCCAACGCGGCATCAATGAATGGAATGGCGGTCAGAATGCCCGCTTCTCGTTCGTAGCTGCCCTGCTCTCACTGTGGACGGTTATGTATCAAAAGCTATATAAAAGGCGAAGGCAGGACTTTGCATGAATACCATTTGAAATGACAACCTCCAGAATCCGGGCTCGCCTATGGTCTGTAAGCAGTGCGGCGGCAACGTTAATAGTAGGCGGTTAAATTATCACTTTTGTTTCTCTGGTCTTATGTATTATTGCTGCGGTTCAATTATTAAGAATAAAAACAAAAGAACCCGAATAAACTCGTAAACAGCGTATCCATAATATTAACTATTGGTAAAATTAAAGTAACATCTCGTAAGATTGTGATTTTTTATTTCTCATAGACGAAGATTTACATATCATGATATAATATGTCGGAAAAATGCGCAGGTTAATAACCAGCCAGTAATGTAAATAAATTTTCGAGGAGATCATTCCAGTGGGACGTAAATGGGCCAATATCGTTGCTAAAAAAACGGCTAAAGACGGTGCAACGTCTAACGTATATGCAAAATTCGGTGTAGAAATCTATGCTGCTGCTAAACAAGGTGAACCAGATCCAGAATTAAACTCATCTTTAAAATTCGTTATTGAACGTGCGAAACAAGCTCAAGTTCCCAAACACGTTATTGATAAAGCGATTGATAAAGCCAAAGGTGGCGGAGATGAAACGTTCGTGCCCGGCCGTTATGAAGGCTTTGGACCAAGTGGTTCGATGATCATCGCTGAAACATTAACGTCAAATGTTAACCGTACGATTGCTAATATACGCTCAATTTTCAATAAAAAAGGCGGAAATATCGGTGCGGCTGGTGCTGTCAGCTATATGTTTGACAATACTGGAGTGATTGTATTTAAAGGAACAGATCCTGACCATATTTTTGAAATTTTGCTTGATGCTGAAGTTGAGGTTCGTGATGTAACCGAAGAAGAAGGAAACATCATTATTTATACTGAATCTACAGACCTACACAAAGGAATTGCCGCTCTCAAAGCAGCTGGAATTACTGAATTCTCAACAACAGAATTAGAAATGATTGCTCAATCAGAAATTGAACTTTCACCAGAAGATTTAGAAATCTTTGAAGGACTTGTTGATGCCCTTGAAGATGACGATGATGTTCAAAAAGTATATCATAACGTTGCAAACCTCTAATTATATATTAAAGAAATCTGTCATTATATGGCAGATTTTTTAATCTTATAACGCTGTTATAAAAAAACATACTCAGCCAAATAGATTGATTATAAAAAAAGGAATAGCTAACTCACTTAATGGAAGCTTTGTCAGCTGAAACAATGAGTCCGGGGGATACGGGTCTGTTGGTCAGTTAAAGCTATTCGCTATCAAAAGAAGGCTCACTCCGGTGAAGTTTTCATTTCCCGCGCAGACATGCAGCCCCCACCTTGTCCTGCTAAATGATATCGCGCGCCGCTACACGTCTTTGCTGGCTGAGCTGTTGGTAAAACAGCAGCTTCCTGAGACCTGGGTTAAAGCTGTTTGCATCACACTCGACTTCGACGTTATTGCTGACACAGCCCAACTCTATGACAGCCCAACACAGGGTGAACCTTTCAAACGCCTTGGTCAGAGAGTGGAAGATAATGGCCAGCGCCTTTTCTCTCTCATTTGTGACCGGTGCTGACCCCGTTCTGCTGCGAGAGAATTGTGGTCACTCCGTGAACTGTGGCCTTAGACCACGCAATCCTCAGAAAGATACCCTTGATTCAGTCACCCCCAATTGTCGCATTGTTGTTGGCAGAGCCGTGCCGGAAGCCAGCGTTAAAAACATCACCGCGTGTTAATGATTGGGGAGCCGCTCGGCGAACCAAAAACCTTAATATTTGCATGGAATAAAGCAGGTACTTTTACACGCTTAAGTCCAGTAAGTAGAGCCAATTCAACATTTATAAATAAGCAACTATTTTATAAAACTGACTATGCTTCTAAGAGCTTTCTGCAATATCAGTCGCTGGCGCTGCGGTTTATTACAGGTAATCAGAAAGCGATACATTCCGGGTCGATTTTTCCTTTTACGTCAGGAAATCCTTATGAAACTTCGCGTAATAACCTCTGCCATTTTACTGGCATTGCTGGTTTCTCAGCCAGCATCTGCTGCAGACGCCCCACTCTCACCGCTGATGAAACAACTTAATAACGGCAACTGGTTGCCAGAGCAGGAAGCGCAGTTATTAAGTGATGAACTCTATTATCAGGATGCAATTCAGGCTTACATTCAGTCGCTTCCTCTGCTTAATACCATCGGATTACGCGACGGTTCCGAAGCTGCATTTGGCAAAGGTTATAATGTTCTTCCCATCTGGAAAGAACGCATGGACAGCCGTGCTGTGGTACCCACGCCCAACGGTGATGTGATTTATTCCATGAGTTATCTCGACCTGAAAGAGACTGGCCCGCTCGTTGTGAAAGCACCGGCCAACGTCATAGGAATGTTTACGGACTTCTTTCAGAAAACCATTACGGATGTCGGTGCTATCGGTCCGGACCGTGCGCGTGGCGGTCTCTATCTGCTCTTGCCGCCGGATTATGAGGGACCGGTGCCACAGGGTTATTACGCTTTTAAATCCACCACCTATAACGTGTTCCTCTTCTTTAGAACCATTATGGGTAAAGGTGACGGTAAGCCTGATCCAACACCGGCGGTGAAAAATGCCGAAACCACCCGCGTTTATCCGCTGTGGGATGTCGAGAAAGACGTGAAACCGATGCAGTTCCCGGACGCCAGCGGTAAACGCGTCAATATGGTCTACCCCACCGACGCCAGCTACTGGCAAAAACTGAAAGCCTTTGTAGATTATGAGCCTTTAACGGCCATACCTGACGAAATCCGCAGCGCCCTGCTAAGCATCGGGATTGTGAAAGGTAAACCTTTCGCGCCAACGGCGAAGCAACAGGAATTACTGAACAAGGCAGTGGAAACCGCGCCGCGAATGATCCTGGCGCGCCGCCAGGTTGGACGCGACGATCAGCGCCAGCTCTACTATAAAGACAGACAGTGGGAAACCTCCTGGGCGGGCGCAACAGCCGAATGGATGCAGTACGGTACGCTGGATGCTAACCAGCGCGCGGCGTTCTTCCAGATTGCCTACTCCAGCGCAGCGGCCATGGTGATGCACACGACGGGGGCCGGGTCGAAATATCCGTTTGCCACGAAAGACAATACCGGCAAGTTCCTCGACGGCAGCAACACCTATAAATTGCATCTGCCGCCAAACCCACCAGCAGCGCTGTTCTGGGCCGTCACTGCCTATAACATCACTGATGGCACCATGCCGGAAACCGATCAACTGCTTCCTTCCACCAATGGTTATTACAACATTCCCAAAAACAGCGATGGCTCCATCGATCTGTGGTTTGGCCCGGACAAACCACAAGACGTGGCAGACAGCGCATTTATCAAAACAGTGCCCAACCGTAACTTCCTGGTGGCACTGCGTCTCTATGGCACGGAAGACGGTTTTTACGACCAGACCTGGACACCGGACGACCTGGTGCAAACGAATAAATAACAGTGAGGAACGAGATGAAAAAAAGGTACCTTGCGCTTTTTACTGCGCTGACGTTAAGTGCCGGTACATCTGCACAGACTGCTCCGCTGACGATTCCCCAGCCCGTTCAGTTTGACCAACTGACGCAGCCTTCTGCGGATGTCTCTATGCCAAAAGCCTATGTAAAAGCGATCGCGCAGCAGGCTTATATCTGGGGCTGGCCGATGGTGAATCAGTTCAATCGCCGTGAGACGATCACCAAAGCGCCTTATCCGGCACTGAATGGTGGGATGGTGCCGGTGGCGCCCATGGGACAGCTCAGTATGCTGACAGATTACATCAAGCCCGAAGAGACATTCGTGACCTGCCCAAACCAGGACGTCGCCTACGGGCTGGGCTTTTTTGAACTGGATAAAGAGCCGATTGTTGTGCAGGTGCCTGATTTTGGTGAGCGATTCTGGGTATATGCCATCTACGACGCCCGGACGAATCAAATTGGCAACGTGGGTAAACCTTATGGCACGAAACCCGGTTTTTATCTGTTAGTCGGGCCGGGCTGGAAAGGCGAAACGCCAACAGGATTTAACGGTGTTATCCAGTCATCCACTGAGATGGCGAACGTGATCCCTCGCGTTCAGATGGATGATACGCCGGAAGACAGAGCGGCGATTCAGGCACCGATAAAAGAAATAATGACCTATCCATTAAGTCAATTCGACGGAAAAATGAAATCCTTCGAATACGCAAAAATCCCGGCAATCGGCGACAAACCCGATGCCAGCGCCGGTGAAACGAAATGGGTGATTCCTGAGAAATTCTTTGACCAATTCGCCAATGTGCTCGATAAAGTTCCGCCGCTCCCTGGTGAAGAAGCAATGTATGCGCAGTATCGTCACCTGGTTACAGCCGGAAAGAAAAACCCGGAAATTCGTAAATGGATGGATGAAGCCGCCCTCGAGACAGATAAAACGGTCATTGCCGATTTCTTTATGTGGAAGAATAACGGTGTACCTGCCGGTAACGGCTGGAACCGTTCGAAAAACAATGCTGAATTCGGGGTGGATTACTACAACCGGACCGGCACATCCAAATCAAACATGTTCGATAATAAACCGAACGAAACCCAGTATTTCTATACGGATAACGATGCAACGGGGAACCCGCTTTCTGGTGAACGCGACTACACCGTCACTTTCCCGAAAGGTGAACTTCCGCCGGTGAAAGGCTTTTGGTCATTAACGCTCTATAACAGTAAACATCTTTTCAGTCCCAACGAAATGAACCGCTACTCGCTGGGCACAAAGAACAAAAATCTGACCTATAACGATGACGGTTCACTGACTTTATATGTCAGTAAAACCCGGCCAACTGAGGATAAAATTAACAACTGGCTTCCTGCTCCTGACGGCACATTCTCGCTTTATATTCGGGCCTACTGGGGGGAACAACCAATTCTTGATGGTACCTGGCAACCACCCAAAATTGAAACGATGAAGTAACACAAGGATGTTGTGCCATGTCTGCGGCGTGGCACAACATCCTCAACGCATTTGCAACTGGCACACATGCTGGAGAGTCGATTGACGCGGACACCAATCCCCCAGAGATTGCGAATGCCCCTATTTTGCTTATCGCCGACAGAAATCAACCTTCCAGAGAGCCAGTGGCACATTTAAGTATGATAATTTTATTGAATGATCATACTTTTCTGTTCTATGTCATATTATTCCCCACGTGAGTCCACCATAATTCCTTCCCCTGGAATCCCCTGCGATGAACGTCGTTGGGAGGAATAAAAACAATGCTTAATCTGGGATAAGATGATGATAAAAAACAAGCTGGCGCTGCTTACATGTGCTCTATCTCTCGCTGTAACCTCCCCACTATTAGCGTCACCGCAATCTGATGAAGGGCAAACACTAAAAATGGCAATTGGTTCAGAGCCTACTGAAGGTTTTGATCCGATGCTCGGCTGGAGCCACGGTAGTTACCTCCTTTTGCATGCACCGTTGTTAAAACAACACCCGGATATGAGCTGGGGAAATCTGCTCACAGAAAAAGTTGAAACCAGTGCCGATGGTAAAACCTGGACCCTCACGCTAAAACCGGATCTTAAGTTTTCCGATGGTTCGCCTTTAACCGCTGAAGATGTTGTTTTTACTTATAATAAAGCGGCTAAAAGTGGTGGCAAAATCGACATGGGTAATTTTAACCATGCCCGCCAGCTTGATGCTCGCCGCATTGAAATCACGCTGAGTAATCCCCAGAGCACATTCGTCAACGTACTTGGCTCTTTAGGCATTGTCCCTGCGAAAAAATATGATGAAAAAACATTCGCCAAAAAACCCATTGGCGCAGGCCCGTATCGTCTTGTCAGTTTTCAGCCAGGCCAGCAGTTGATCGTTGAAGCGAATCCCTGGTATGCCGGTAAAAAAAATGACTTCAGCCGACTCGTCTTTGTTTTCCTTGATGAAGATAATGCTTATGCGGCGGCGCGAAGTGGTCAGTTAGGCTTAGTTCGCATTGCGCCTTCAATGGCCGTTGCGCCTCAACAGGACAATCTTAAGCTCTGGATACGCGACAGTGTCGAGAACCGGGGGATTGTTTTCCCAATGGTTCCCGCAGGCAAACATGATGCCAACGGATACCCCATCGGTAATGATGTGACAGCAGATATTGCCATCAGGCGAGCCATAAACTATGCCATTAATCGTGAGCAACTGGCTGAGCAAGTGATGGAAGGTCACGCTATTCCTGCATACAGTGCCGTTCAGGGACTTCCCTGGCAGAATCCAGCCGTCGTTTTCAAAGATGGTGATTTAGATAAAGCGCGCAAAATTCTCGACGACGCAGGATGGAAAACAGGCAAAGACGGCGTGCGTGCGAAAGAAGGCAAAGAAGCTCGGTTAACCTTATGGTATGCAAGCGGCGATAGCAGCAGAAGAGATCTGGCGGAAGCTGTACGCGCAATGCTGCAACCGATAGGAATAGACGTCTCGCTGCAATCGGGTAGCTGGGAAACCGTAGAGCGTCATATGCACGCTAACCCGACGTTGTTCGGCTGGGGAAGCCTTGACCCGATGGAGCTCGTCCATCATTACAGTGGTCAGGCGGCGGGTCTGGAATATTATAACCCGGGTTATTACAGCAACCCTGTGGTAGAACAACACCTCAAACAGGCGCTTGATGCGCCAGACTGGCAAAAAGCGCTTCCCTTCTGGCAGCAGGTGGAATGGGATGGAAAACAGGGGGCCGGTGTTCAGGGAGATGCGGCCTGGGCGTGGTTACTCAATATTCAACATACCTATCTTGCCAATCCATGTATCGACCTGGGCAAAGGGGCGCCGGAAATTCACGGTAGCTGGTCGCTTCTGAATAACCTTGATGACTGGACCTGGACTTGCCGTTAATGAGACATGTTTTCGGTCATATGCTCAGGCTGATGATACTGTTAGTGCTGGTTGCCGCCGGCACTTTCACCCTGCTCAGCTTTTCGCCGATTGATCCTATACGTGCTTATATTGGTAATGACCTGCTACATGTTCCGCCAGAACAATATGCACGGATAGCTGCACGTTGGGGTCTGGACCAGCCTCTCTGGGAGCGCTTTGTTCATTGGTTTTTACAGCTAATACAGGGTGATCTGGGTTATTCCATGCTGTTTAACGCGCCTGTCGCGAGCGTTATCCGTGAACGTTTTGCAACCTCATTTGCACTTCTGGCGGGTGCCTGGCTGATGTCAGGGATACTGGGAATGGCATTGGGGTTTTTAGCCGGGCGATATCTGAACCGTTGGCCGGATAAGATGATCTGCAGGTTTAGCTACTTGCTTTCTTCATTACCCACCTTTTGGATTGGTATGTTGCTGCTGTCATTATTTGCTGTTCGCTGGCCGGTTCTCCCCGTCTGTTGTGCGTGGGAACCCGGCAATAATGCAGATATGGCGACGATCTCTGAACGGTTGCGTCATCTGGTTCTTCCGGTATGCGCATTAAGTTTATTGGGGATGGGGCAGATAACCCTTCATACGCGTGAAAAAATTGCCAGCGTGATGAACAGTGATTTTGTTCGTTTTGCGCAATCCCAGGGGGACAAAGGATGGTCGCTTTTGCGTCATCAGGTCCTGCGACATGCCATTACACCTGCTCTATGTCTTCAGTTTGCCTCGCTTGGGGAGTTGTTGGGGGGTGCATTGCTGGCGGAGAAAGTTTTTGCCTATCCGGGGCTCGGTCAGGCAACGATAGATGCGGGTTTGCGTGGTGACGTACCGTTGCTCATGGGAATCGTTCTGTTCAGTACATTGTTGGTGTTTATAGGTAACTCGCTGTCGACCTGGCTGGTCAACGTGTTGAATCATGCAATGGAGCGTCCTGATGCTCTATAACCCAGCACCCACCTTAGCGCGTTTGCTGTTTTCCACTCTGTGTTTATCGCTTATTGCGATCTATGGTTTTGCCATTTGTCATGATCCGCTTTCCGTCAATCTTCTGGCAAGGCATCTACCGCCGGACTCGGCGCACTGGTTCGGGACAGATAACCTGGGACGTGATTTGTGGATACGCTGCTTTCAGGGGGCATTAACCAGTCTGCAAATAGGGACGGGTGCCGCCTTATGTAGCGGGTTGATTGCCTTACTGATGGCGGCTGTTTCGCGCCTGCACCCGCGCATGGATATCCTTATGCGACTCATGACAGACGCCATGTTGTCTATGCCGCATCTTCTTTTACTCATTCTGATTTGTTTCACTCTGGGGGGCGGTAAAAGCGGCGTTATTCTTGCAGTGGCATTCACTCACTGGCCCCGGTTGGCATTAATTCTGCGAGCCGAAGCTGAACGCGTCGCGCAGAGTGACTATCTCATGCTAACGCACCGATTAGGACGGAGGCATTTTTACTGTTGGCGAAACCATTATCTACCGGCTTTGTTTCCGCAATGGCTTACGGGAACACTTCTGATGTTCCCTCATGCTGTTTTGCATTCTGCAGCGTTAAGTTTTCTTGGTTTTGGCCTGGCGCCTCATGAGCCTTCACTAGGGTTGCTATTGGCAGATGCCTTGCGGTTCCTCGGCCACGGTAACTGGTGGCTGGTGTTGTTTCCCGGACTGATGCTTTTTATGCTGGTGATGTTATTTGATCAATTTGCGAGAGCCATACAGCGTTTATGGCTGAGGAACGCATCATGCTAAGTTTGAGACAGGTGACCCTTGAGGCTGCGCGTTACCGTTGGTATGGCGCGAAAGCGTGGTCACTTCTTTTACAGGATATTTCGTTCGACATTGCGCCAGGTGAAATCGTGGCTCTGGTTGGAGGCAGCGGAGAGGGAAAAAGCTTGCTCTTGCAGTGTCTGCTCGACCTCTTGCCAGAAAATTTACGCTTTCGTGGCGACATTAGCCTCGATGGAAAACGCATTGATAATAAAGCTATTAGCCAATTTCGCGGGGAGAATATTTGTTATATCCCCCAGGGCGTCCAGGCGCTGAATCCTGTCCTGAATGTCGAAAAACATATGAAAAGAGCCTGTCAGCTTTCTGGACGAGAGTGGGATGAAAGGCAAATCGCGCATTTACTCCAAAAAAATCAACTAAATACCTCTATACTCAAACACTTTCCCCGACAGTTGTCTGGCGGAATGGCGAAACGTGTTCTGGCCTGTCACGCCTCACTGAGCCATGCGCGCTATATTCTTGCTGATGAAATTACAGCATGGCTTGATATCCCCCTGGCCGGGCAGTTGCTGAATCATCTGCGTGATTTATGTACACAGGGTTGCGGTGTGTTGTGGGTCACGCACGACCTTATGCTGGCCGCACAATATGCAGACCGTATTGTCTCTTTACATCAAGGACGTGTCTCAGATGATCTCAGTAAAGAACAACTCCTCCACGGTGAGATGAGCGAACAGTTAAAGCATCAGTGGCAGGCATTACCTGAGCGAAATCTGCTTTTTACATAGATCGGGAGAATTGAGCGAATGCTGTGTTGTCGCGACCTCGTAATTCGTCAGGGGAATAAGGTGTTATGGCAGGATCTGACATTTTCAGTTTCTGCGGGTGAGCGTATAGGTATTTTTGCGCCGAGTGGAACGGGAAAAACAACGTTAGGACGCGTTCTGGCGGGCTGGCAAAAACCGACGGCGGGTCTGATTCTCCTTGATGAGAAGCCATTGCCGGTTGATCAATACTGCCCGGTGCAACTTGTGCCACAACATCCTGAACTCACGTTTAATCCCTGGCGAAACACCGGTGATTCTGTTCACGATGCCTGGCATCCGGATAAGGAAATCGTAGAGCGGCTTCATATCAATGCGGAATGGTTAACTCGCCGTCCCGGGCAACTTTCCGGTGGGGAACTGGCGCGTATTGCTTTGCTTCGAGCCCTCGATCCACGAACCCGATTTCTCATTGCGGATGAAATAACGGCACAACTCGATCCTGCTATCCAGAGAGATATCTGGACGTACCTTCTTGAGCTATGTTCTCAGCGTCCGTTAGGAATGCTGGTCATCAGCCATCAATATGCCCTGATAAAGCAAGTTTGCAGTAAAGAACTGCCTGTTAAAAAGCCATAGATTCCAGGGAGAAGTCTTCATGAAAGCGATAAATTCTTAATACTTTGATTTTTATTAAATTAACTATCATTTCATGAAATCAAAAAAACCGTTCTGGTGCAGGCAGGAGAAAGAATCCGGGAACGATTTTACGCAAAAGCGGCTGGGACATCAGTCGGAAAAAATGACAGAGCAGTACCTGGACGTCAGAAAAAATGAGTCTGTGATGATCTGTTTTTTTTCGGCGTAAATGAATTGTTAATGTTAATGGCGGGTGGTATAACGGGAAATGACCGGATATTGAAATCCGGGCAAATTTCGGGATTTTTCGGGCGTGACGCCTTAACCACCTGAAATTAAAGACAGATAAAAAGAGACCGAATACGATTCCTGTATTCGGTCCAGGGAAATGGCTCTTGGGAGAGAGCCGTGCGCTAAAAGTTGGCATTAATGCAGGCTAAGTCGCCCTGCCCTTTAAGAATAGATGACGACGCCAGGTTTTCCAGTCTGCGGCTAAAGAGGCCGGAAAAAAAGGACGCTTGTCACCCGCTACAACGCAAAAACCGCAAGCTCTTCTACGCGAAACTTGCGGTTTTTTATTGGAAATCAGAAAGATATTTTTGACAATTAACAGAGTTTTTCTGCTCTTTCAATAAACGGCGCCAGGCTCATTTTTTCCCCTGGTTTCGCGGGATCGTCAATCTGAATAATGGTAATAGGCTGAGCATTGGTTTTTCCGCTGCTGACCTGCTGCTGCGCGATATCATTGAGCGGGTATTGCACCAGCGTACTGGGGTTTATGACATACAAGGCATTCCCCGCCCGACACGTCAACATCACTTCTTCGCGGTTAAAGGCCCACTTGTCTTTACCAACTTCAAAACGGCTTACGGTGATCACCTGAGGGGCTGCCAGTGCCGCTGCTGAACTTGTCAGTAGTAGCAGAGAAAGAATCATTTTTTTCATACGTTTTGCCTGTCCATCAGAACGGTTCCAGGGTCGCAAACAGGCTGACAATAGCCAACACAACGCCCCCAATTCCCCATTCAATTTGAGTCATCCAGATAAACCAGAGATTCGCGCGGTGATTTTCTTCGCGCATCTGTGGTACGAGAACATACCGATTCGTCAGCGCAATTGCCACCATTAGCAGTACCAGCGCCATTTTTAGTATCAGTAACTGCCCGTATGCGGTATGCCACGGCGCGTTAAACCCGTTAATAAACAAGATATTAAAAATCCCCGTCAGTAACACACCAGCCACGAATACATGACCATAACGGGAAAAACGCATCATGGTGTCAATGGCCTGCTCGCGCCAACGGCTTTTTGCAATGCGCATACAGTAGATTATGGGCAGCAGCCCACCAAACCAGGCCGCCGCACAGATGAGGTGCAGGGCGTAGTTTGTTTTCACCAGCCCTCCCAGTACGCCGTCATTGACGGCAGCATGCCCCACCCCTGCGAGAAAAAGGAGCTGACCCAGCGTGAGGATAAGTAGCAAACGTGGCAAATTACGCGGCACAATAAGAAGCACGCCCAGCGTGACGAAAGCCAGGATAATCTGCCATAGCCAGACGCCGCCGAATTGCGTTTTCAGAACCGCACCCCACACGGCGGCGGAAAAAACATCCTGCCAGCCGGATCCCATTAATCCGCCCTGAACGGTAAACATCAGCGCAGCGCTAATAAAGCTGCATGCCGCGGCATGTTGTTGCAGGCGCAGGAAACGACGCGCCATCAAACGGCGAATCGAGAGTGGCGCCAGCCAGGCGCTATACAACGCACAGCCGAACACCAGCATCAGAGCGGTAAAATGAATGAATCTAAGTGCTATCCAGGTGAATGTCAGCATGGTTACTTCACGCTAAATGAGTATTGTCCTTTGGTTTTATGCCCGTCTACCGAGACGACATACCAGTCCACCGTGTAAATTCCTGGATTAAGAGGCTGCTCAAGCGGGACAATCAACTGTTTTTCATCCTGTTCGTTGCGCGTCGCTTTTTGCGTTTTAATGATTTCCTGTTTTGATCCCGTGAGCGTCACCCCGCTGAATCCCGGCTCAATACCCTCGGAGAAATTTAGCGTGATCGCTTGCGAAACGTCGTCAACCACAGCATTTGCAGCAGGATATTGGTGTGTTAAATGCGCATGAGCCCAAACAGCAGGAGCGACCAGCATTGAGACAAGAAAGATGAAGGCATAACGCAGCGATGGTGCAGCAAAAACCATGTCAATTATTCCTTTTTGTTATGTTTAATCCCATGAGAATAACCCTCTATAATGTTTGAGTCGAGAATCATCATTTGTGGCTTGCCATTGCGGTTAGGAGTTAGTAACTTTTGCGCGCACCTGGATTAGGAGAAACACATGAAAACAAATCTGGCGTTACTTGAACAGGCTGAAATGGATAAGGTCAACGTCGACCTGGCCGCTGCAGGCGTGGCGTTTAAAGAGCGCTACAACATGCCAGTCGTTGCTGAAGTCGTTGAGCGCGAGCAACCAGAACATTTACGCGGATGGTTTCGCGAGCGGCTGATTGCACACCGTCTGGCCTCCGTTTCGCTTTCACGTTTACCTTACGAGCCTAAAGTTAAATAAAGCTTATATAACGTTACACTTCCTTACATGACAATTGCTACAGTATAAGAGCATTCTTAAACCCTGATTTAAGGATGATTGTAGACACTATGAAAAGGAAGTCATTATGTCACACTGGAAAATCGCTGCTGCACAGTATGAACCCCTACAAACCAGCCTGACGGAACACGTCGCGCACCACCTGAAATTTATTGAGAAAGCCGCCAGCCATCGATGTGAACTGCTGGTATTTCCTTCCCTTTCGCTATTGGGGTGCACCGATCGGGACGATTCACTGCCAGCCCCACCCGATAACACGTTATTACAACCTTTGGCTCACGCCGCCACGACATACCGTATGACGATCATCGCGGGTTTACCGGTGGAGCATCACTCTCGTTTCGTGAAAGGTATTGCGGTGTTTAGTCCGTGGATGTCCTCACCGTTAACCTTTCATCAAAGCCACGGTGCCTGCATTGCCCGGCATCTCAAAACCATCAGAGTTGTCGACGAGCAACCTGAAGGCATTGATATGGACCCTGAATTTTCGCTGTTCACCACCGGGCAAAGCGTGAGTGAACCCAACCTGCAGGACTCCACCTTCCAACTACAACGCTTCTCGCATCAATTCGCCATCGCCGTTTTAATGGCAAATGCGCGTGGAAGCAGTGCATTATGGGATGAAAGCGGTCAGTTGATCGTCCGCGCTGACCGCGGTTCGTTATTGTTAACAGGTCAGCGTACCGCACAGGGCTGGCAAGGTGATATCATTCCATTACGCTAGCGTTTTGGTCAGGAGCCTCCCATGTTGCGCATTATAGATACAGAAACCTGTGGCCTGCAGGGTGGAATTGTTGAGATCGCGTCAGTTGACGTCGTTGACGGCAAAATAGTGAATCCCATGAGCCACCTGGTGCGCCCTGACCGCCCGATTAGCCCGCAGGCTATGGCGATCCATCGCATTACCGAGGCGATGGTGGCTGACAAACCGTGGATTGAAGATATTATTCCGCTCTATCACGGAAGTGACTGGTATGTCGCGCACAACGCCAGCTTTGACCGTCGCGTTCTGCCGGAGATGCCTGGCGAGTGGATCTGCACAATGAAGCTCTCCCGCCGATTATGGCCGGGAATTAAATACAGCAACATGGCGCTGTATAAATCCCGCAAACTGAGTGTGCAGACCCCTCCGGGACTTCACCATCACCGTGCGCTGTATGACTGTTACATCACCGCGGCTCTGCTTATCGACATCATCAATACCTCAGGCTGGTCAGCAGAACAGATGGCCGATATTACCGGTCGCCCTGCGCTTCTCACCACCTTCACATTCGGTAAGTATCGCGGTAAGGCCGTCTCTGAGGTCGCAGAACGCGATCCGGGTTATCTGCGTTGGTTATTCAACAATCTTGACAGCATGAGCCCGGAACTGCGCTTAACGCTAAAACATTATCTGAATAACGCTTAACCGTCTGCCTGTCCGGGCAGCGTACCCTGCGCCAGCGCAATCAGAAAAGCGAACTCCAGCGCCACGCCTTCATACGATTTAAAGCGCCCGGATTTGCCGCCATGCCCGGAATCCATATCCGTGCACAGCAGCAGCAGGTGCTCGTCGGTTTTGAGTTCCCGCAGTTTTGCAACCCACTTGGCAGGCTCCCAGTACTGAACCTGGGAATCATGCAGTCCGGTGGTGACCAGAAGATGCGGGTATTCCTGCGCACGAACGTTGTCGTAAGGGCTATAACGCTTCATGTAAGCGTAATATTCCGGATCCTGCGGGTTGCCCCACTCTTCAAACTCTCCGGTCGTCAATGGGATCGATTCGTCGAGCATGGTGGTGACGACATCCACAAACGGAACCTGCGCAATGACGCCGTGGAAAAGTTCAGGCCGTTCATTAATCGCAACGCCCATCAGCATTCCCCCTGCACTTCCCCCCATGCCATAGCACAGTGAAGGCGAACCGTACCCCAGATTAACCAGGGCGTCGCAGGCATCCAGATAGTCGTTAAAGGTATTTCGCTTTTTCAGAAATTTGCCATCTTCGTACCACTGTTGCCCCAGTTCACCACCGCCGCGCACATGAACAATGGCGTAGACAAAGCCCCGATCCAGCAGACTGAGCCGACTGCTGCTGAAATCGGCATCCATACTGGCGCCGTAGGAACCATAGCCATACACCAGTAGCGGATTATGATACCGGCGAAAATGTTTTTGATGGTAGACCACTGAAACCGGCACCTCGACGCCGTCACGCGCAGTTACCCACACATGCTCACTGCGATAATTCGCGGCATCAAATCCAGGGACATTCGTCTGTTTAAGAACCCGTCGCTCACCGGTGTCCATATCCAGTTCAAATAACGTATCCGGCGTCGTCATTGACGAGTAGCCATAGCGCAGGCGTGAAGTTTCAGGTTCCGGGTTATAGGCAAGCCAGGTCACGTAAGCCGGATCGTCAAAGGCGATCCCCACCACCTCGCCTGTTTTACGGTTTATCTGCCGCAGACTGGTCAACCCGCGCTGACGTTCCTCCACCACCAGCCAGTCGGTGAAAAGCGTGAACCCTTCCAGCATGATAGCGTCTCGCGGCGGGATCAGCGCCTCCCAGGCGTTTTCATCGCGTACCCGTGTACGGTACAGACCAAAGTTTTTACCCTGCCGATTTGAACGCAGATAAAACGCGTGCTGGTAGTGATCGAGGCTGTATTCATGATCCTTACGACGCGGTAAAAAAACAAACGGTTCAGCGTCTGCCAGCTCAGCATCGATCAGGCGTACTTCACTGGTTGTCGCGCTGGCAAGTTGGATCACCACATAATGCTGGGACGTTGTTTTATGCAGACTGACATAAAACATATCGTCGTTTTCTTCGTAGACCAGCTCATCGCAGGATGTCGGCGTTCCAACGGTGTGACGCCATACCTGGTACGGCAACAGCGTGACGGCGTGTTTACGCACGTAATAGAAGGTTTGTGAATCATTCGCCCACACCAACTCCGGCTCAACATTATCCAACAATTCCGGATACCAGTTGCCGGTTTCCAGGTTGCGAAAGCGGATCCCATACTGGCGGCGGGACAGATAATCTTCTGCCAGCGCCATGAGGGTGTTGTCGGGGGAAATCGCGAGCCCGCCCAGCGTATAAAATTCACTGTGTGCCGCTCGCTGGTTGCCGTCCAGTAACGTCTCCCATTCATCCCACTCTTCCGTGAACGCGGATTGTCGCTGGTAAATGGCGTATTCGCACCCCGGATCATAAAGATGTCGGTAGCGGTAGCCATTCTTAATGTAAGGCGCAGAGACATCCTGAGGGGGGATCCTGTCGATAATTTCTTTCAGCACGCGCTCCTGTAGCGCCTGCTGAGAAGCCATGACCTTGTGCCCGTAGGCATTTTCCTGATGCAGATAATCCAGCACATCAGGCTGCGAACGGGAATCGTCGCGCAGCCAGTAGTAGTTGTCGATACGGGTGTCACCATGCACGGTCATGGCGTGAGGCATTTTGTGAGCTTTTGGTAGCATGTCATTGTTCTTTTGCAATATACACTCTATAAGGTGTGGCAAAAGTTACGCGCAATGCAAGCGAAACATGCGACTTCGCACCGTGTATTAGTCCGGCAACGCCTGCTTTTGTTGTTGCAGATCCCGCTCAATATCTTCCCTGACGTCCTGCGGGATCTTCAGGGCATCGCCTAGCGCATTCAGGTAGCTACGCTCCATAAAGTGATCAATATCGATAGCCGCACAGCTCAGGAAGTATATTTCCAGCGCCTCTTCTTCATTGCGGATCCCCTGCGCCAGCCGCTGCGGGTCGAGCGGTTGTTCAATGGCGTGTTCAATGAGTCGCCGTCCCTGCTCTTCCACACCGGCTTCACGCAGTTGCTGCTCAATGGCGGCCCGCTCTTTAGCATCAATATGCCCATCGCTTTTCGCCGCAAAGACCAGCGCCAGAATCAGCCTCTCGGTACGCACATCAAGGGGGGTACTTTGTGTGCCAAACTGCGGTTCATCCTGATGCGCCGTACGGACTTTATCCTTGTACTTGTTCCATAACACCGTACCGGCGACTGCACCGCCGCCTACCAGCAACGCGCTGGTGCCGTATTTGGACAAAAGTTTACGCGAAGATTTATTGGCGACCAGTAAACCCGCCAGGCCGCCTAACGCGCCAGGAACCAGCAGTTTACTCAGGCCCTGATCACCAGAAGAGGATGAAGAAGACCCTTTTTGCCCGAGAAGAGATTGTAATTGGTTCAGCCAGTTAGCCATGTAGCCCCCTCAAGTACAGACGATTTGTCGTCAAAGCGTACCCGAGGGGATGTCAGGAAGTGTCAGGTCAAGCAAAAGATGCGCAAGTTCGGTGATTAACGCACCAGGTACTCCGCTTTTCCTGCGCCACAATCGACGTTGACCTGATAGTGAAGATCGGCGCTTTTACCGCGCGCGGTCAGCGGCACTGACCATTTGCCCTCTTTGCCCACGATGTCCTGCGCATTGACCCACACCACTGGATCGATTTGCCCCAGCGTTTTTTGATCATCTTCCCAGCGCACAATACGGTTCTGCTGATAATCACGCTTAACACTCGCGGCAATCCCCTCAGCGTCCAGACCTTCACACTTTGGAAACGTAACCGATTTGCTGTCGGGATTATTCGCGGCGAAAACCGACATGCTGGCGGATAACAACAGCAGGCTCAACAGCGCTCCTCTCTTATTCATACTTTTCTCCTTAGCACAATGTTCAGGAAAAGCATGGTACAAAACGCCAGGAGCGCAAGTCAGATTCAGGCGGCCTGGGTATCGTCCTCTACGGACGCCGCATTATCGACGGCCTGCGGAGAAGGCAATTTGCCGGTTTTCAGGATCGTACTCAGTACGTCCTTCTGTTCAGCCAGCCAGAGAGACAGCGCTTCGCGCTGTTCGTCTGCCAGAGCTACCGGCGACTGCTCAAGCCATGTGTCGAGCAGATCTGCTGTATCGAGCATTTTGTCGTATGCATCGGCTTCCTTTTTGCTGGTAAACGACATCTTCTCCTCACCTTCACGAATGACTACGTATTTAACTTCAACCGCCATTTTTGCAGCCTCTCAATATACCTGTATTTATGTACAGTATATTACTTTTTGGCATTAAAATCAAGCAGGCAATACAGACAGACGCAAACGTTTTCGTATATACTGCGCCCGGATAAATCAGGGGATCTTTGTTATGACGTTATTAGGCACAGCGCTGCGTCCGGCAGCGACGCGGGTGATGTTATTGGGTTCAGGCGAACTGGGTAAGGAAGTGGCAATTGAGTGCCAGCGTTTGGGCGTCGAAGTGATCGCCGTCGATCGCTACCCCGACGCGCCAGCGATGCATGTTGCTCACCGCTCGCATGTCATCAATATGCTGGACGGCGAAGCGTTACGTCGCGTGGTCGAGATTGAAAAACCGCATTATATCGTGCCGGAAATTGAAGCGATCGCTACCGATATGCTGGTAAAGCTGGAGCAGGAAGGGCTGAACGTCGTGCCCTGCGCTCGCGCGACCCAACTGACCATGAACCGTGAGGGGATCCGTCGCCTGGCTGCGGAAGACCTGGCATTGCCGACGTCCACGTTCCGCTTTGCCGACAGTGAAACGACCTTCCGTGAAGCCGTAGCAGAAATCGGTATTCCCTGTATCGTTAAGCCAGTGATGAGCTCTTCGGGCAAAGGGCAAAGTTTTATTCGCTCCGCAGAGCAACTGACGCAGGCCTGGGAGTACGCGCAACAAGGCGGTCGCGCGGGTGCAGGCCGGGTGATCGTCGAAGGCGTGGTGAATTTCGATTTTGAAATTACGCTGCTGACCGTCAGCGCCGTTGATGGTGTCCATTTCTGCGCCCCCGTCGGCCATCGTCAGGAAGACGGCGATTACCGCGAGTCCTGGCAGCCACAGCACATGTCGCCGCAGGCCCTTAAGCGAGCGCAGGATATTGCCCGTAAAGTAGTACTGGCATTAGGCGGCCACGGGCTATTTGGTGTCGAACTGTTTGTTTGTGGCGACGAGGTTATCTTCAGCGAAGTGTCTCCCCGTCCACACGACACCGGGATGGTCACGATGATTTCTCAGGATCTGTCGGAGTTTGCGCTGCACGTGCGTGCCTTCCTCGGCCTGCCTGTTGGGGCGATTCGTCAATATGGCCCTGCCGCCTCGGCCGTGATCCTGCCACAACTCACCAGCCAGAATGTGACGTTTGATAATGTGCAGGCAGCTGTTGGTGCCGGCCGGCAGGTACGCTTTTTCGGTAAACCGGAGATCGAGGGAACCCGACGCCTGGGTGTGGCGCTGGCAACCGGCGTGAGCGTTGAAGAGGCCATTGCCCGTGCGAAAGACGCCGCCGCTCAGATAAACGTTGAGGCATAAAAAAACGGGCGCATATGGCCCGTTCTGTCAACGCCCGGTACTCGACCGGGCTTTTTTTCGCTTACTGTTTCGCGCCTTCTACCGCTTCGCGAGCCAGTTGAGTAATGCGGTCGTAATCACCCGCTTCCAGCGCATCGGCCGGAACCAGCCAGGAGCCACCGATGCACAGCACGCTTTTCAGCGCCAGGTAATCACGGTAGTTAGCCGGAGAGATGCCGCCAGTCGGGCAGAAACGCACCTGAGAGAACGGACCCGCAATCGCCTGCAGCGCTTTGGTGCCGCCGTTAGCTTCAGCCGGGAAGAATTTAAACTCTTTCAGGCCGTAGTCCATACCCAGCATCAGTTCAGAAACGGTGCTGATCCCCGGAATCAACGGGATCGTCCCTTCCGTTGCCGCTTTCAGCAGCGGCTCGGTCAGACCCGGGCTGATTGCGAACTGCGCGCCCGCTTCAGTGACTTCCGCCAGCTGCTGCGGGTTCAGTACGGTACCCGCGCCGATAATCGCGTCCGGCACTTCTTTGGCAATAGCGCGGATAGCATCCATCGCACATGCGGTACGTAAAGTCACTTCCAGAACGCGCACACCCCCTGCAACCAGCGCTTTTGCCATCGGCACCGCGTGTTCCAGTTTATTCACTACAATCACCGGCACAACCGGGCCAGTGGTCAGGATTGCTTCCGCACTTGTTTTCCAGTTTTTCATCAGAGTTTTTCTCTCGCCTGATTACAAAATTTTTCGTTTTAAAAAGTGATACAGGTTGCGCCCTGCTCCGCACCTGAGAGTTTTTCGCGCAACGCGCTGAACATCTCACGTCCTGTCCCTACCCTTGACGAGCTCAGATCCGGGATGTGAGGCTGGCGAGCGGCAAGTTCCGCTTCATCGACCAGCAACGTCAGCTCACCTGTCTGTCCGTTCACACGAATGATGTCGCCATCGCGTACTTTCGCCAGTAACCCGCCGTCGTAAGCTTCCGGCGTAACATGGATTGCTGAAGGCACTTTACCTGAAGCACCGGAAAGCCGTCCATCAGTAACTAACGCAATTTTGAAACAACGGTCCAATAATACACCAAGTGGCGGCATGAGTTTGTGCAATTCTGGCATTCCGTTCGCTTTTGGTCCCTGATGGCGCACGACCACCACGCAATCACGGTCCAATAACCCGGCCTCAAATGCCGGTAATACGTCGTGCTGGCTTTCAAAGACAATGGCTGGTGCTTCAATGACCTGATTTTCGACCGGTACCGCAGAGGTTTTCATCACTGCACGCCCCAGGTTGCCGCTCAACACTTTTGTTCCGCCGTGGTGCGAGAACGGCTTATCAAAGGTGGCGATAACATTGCTATCAAGAGATTTCGCCGCCCCTTCACGCCAGTCCAGCTCACCCTTGTTCAGCCAGGGTTCCAGGGTATAACGAGATAAACCATAGCCCGCCACGGTGTTGACATCTTCATGCAGCAGTCCCGCATTCAGCAGTTCACGCATCAGGACAGGCACCCCGCCCGCCGCCTGGAAGTGGTTAATGTCCGCCGGGCCATTCGGGTAGAGACGGGCCATCAGCGGGACGACGTCTGAAAGGTCGGAGAAATCATCCCAGTTGATCACAATACCGGCGGCGCGCGCCATCGCCACCAGATGCATAGTGTGGTTGGTTGAACCACCCGTTGCGAGCAGCGCGACAATGCCGTTCACCACGACTTTTTCATCAATCATTTTACCGACAGGCATCCATTCGTTGCCGTTGCCGGTCAAACGCGTCACCTGACGGGCCGCCGCCGCAGTCAGCGCTTCACGCAGCGGCGCATCGGGATGCACAAAGGAGGAGCCCGGTAATTGCATCCCCATAAATTCCACCACCATTTGGTTAGTGTTGGCAGTACCGTAAAACGTACAGGTGCCTGGCGCATGGTAAGAGGCAGCTTCAGACTCCAGCAGCGCCATACGGTCAACCTTCCCTTCGGCATAAAGCTGGCGAATACGGACTTTTTCTTTATTTGGCAGGCCACTGGCCATCGGACCCGACGGCACGAAAATGGACGGCAGATGACCAAAGGAGAGCGCCGCCATCGCCAGTCCCGGAACGATTTTGTCACACACGCCGAGGAATAATGCCCCGTCGAACATATTGTGTGACAACCCGACCGCCGCCGACATAGCGATCACTTCGCGGCTCAGAAGTGACAGTTCCATTCCATCCTGGCCCTGGGTCACACCATCGCACATCGCAGGCACGCCACCCGCAACCTGACCAACTGCATTCGCCGCGTGCAGCGCTTTGCGAATGATCTCAGGGTAATGTTCATAAGGTTGATGCGCAGAAAGCATGTCGTTATAGGAGGTAATGATCGCGATATTGTTACGCAACATGCTTTTCAGCGACGCTTTATCGTCGGGCTGGCACGCCGCAAACCCGTGCGCCAGGTTTCCGCACGCCAACTGGGAGCGGTGAACCGTCGACATTTTCGCTTGCTCAATGCGCGCAAGATAGGCAGAACGAGTTTTGTGAGAACGTTCAATAATACGTTGTGTTACGCGTAACAAATTCGGATTCATAGAGGCTCCTAAAATTTATCTGTCCGGGCTACAGGATTATCAAAGTGTTTCATTGGAGTTAAACAATGCTGAAACGTTGATAAGCCGGAGCTCAGGGGCAAAATCGTTTCAGTCAGTGTAATAAAAAAAGCCCCGCGGGTGAATCCACGCGGGGCTTAAAAGTGCAAAAATTATTCTACAATCTGTGTTAGATCATGTTACCGGTAAAATGAAAACTTCGTAATAGATGAAGTTTTATTCAAATTCATTCCAGGAACGACCGTCACGGGTGATCATCGCCACGGAGGCGACCGGTCCCCACGTCCCCGCCTGATACGGCTTCGGCGCGTCGTTATCCATCGCCCAGGCTTCAGTGATGGAGTCTACCCATTTCCATGCCTCTTCCACTTCGTCACGGCGAACAAACAGCGCCTGAATGCCCCGCATGGTTTCCAGCAGCAAGCGTTCATACGCGTCCGCCAGATGCGTCTGGTTGAAGGTTTCGGAGTAGCTCAGATCCAGCTTGGTAATCTGCAGGTTATGTTTATGATCCAGACCCGGCACTTTATTAAGAACCTGAATATCCACGCCTTCATCCGGCTGCAGACGGATCGTCAATTTGTTCTGCGGCAGATCCTGCCATGACTCTTTGAACAAGTTCAGTTCCGGCGTCTTGAAGTAGACGACCACTTCAGAACATTTGGTCGGCAGTCGTTTGCCGGTACGCAGGTAAAACGGCACGCCTGCCCAGCGCCAGTTATCAATGTCGACTCGAATAGCGACGAACGTTTCGGTATTGCTGCTCTTATTCGCGCCCTCTTCTTCCAGATAACCGGGCACTTTTTTACCTTGCGCGAAACCGGTTGTGTACTGACCACGAACCGTTTTTTCGCGGACGTTTGAACGGTCAATACGACGCAGCGACTTCAGCACTTTCACTTTTTCATCGCGAATACTGTCAGCGCTCAGATCAGACGGCGGTGACATGGCGATCATGCACAGAATTTGCAGCAGGTGGTTCTGGATCATGTCACGCATCTGACCGGCCTGGTCAAAGTAGCCCCAACGACCTTCAATCCCCACTTCTTCCGCCACGGTGATTTCTACGTGATCAATGGTGCGATTGTCCCAGTTATTGACAAACAGGGAGTTGGCAAAACGCAGCGCCAGTAAGTTCAGAACGGTCTCTTTGCCGAGATAGTGGTCAATACGATAAACCTGGCTCTCTTCAAAATATTTACCCACCTGGTCGTTGATTTCGCGGGAGGTGGCCAGAGATGTGCCGAGCGGTTTTTCCATGACCACGCGCGCAGGCTTCGCATTCAGCTTCGCCTCGCCTAGTCCTTTGCAGATTGCGCCAAAGGTGCTGGGCGGCATCGCAAAATAGTTAATGGTAGTGCGCTCTTTTTGATCCAGCATGCTCCCCAGACGGGCAAAGGCAGCCGTATCATTGACATCCAGATTGCAGAAATCCAGGCGACCACTCAGGGTATCCCATAAACCTTCATCAATTTTTTCCTTCATAAAGGTTTCGAGCGCTTCGCGCACTACCTTCGTGTAGGCTTCTTTATCCCAGTCAGCACGACCAACCCCAATAATGCGGGTATCCGGGTTTATCTGACCGGCTTTTTCCAGTTGATACAGGGAAGGCAGCAATTTACGACGCGCCAGGTCGCCTTTCGCGCCGAAAATGACCAGGTCACATGCCTGGGCTGTTTGCGTTACCGCCATGTCATTCTCCTCAGTTAACTATCCTGGTACTTCTGCCAGGTTATAGTTGTAATTTTATTACAGTGCACTGTACTGCTTTTACGTAATTCCGGAAACCGTAAACACGTGTCCACCGGTGCGATTCCCTCTGGTCAGCCATTTTTCGGCATATTCAGCCGCAAAACAGATAAAAAAGTCGTCGTTTTCACACACGTAACCAACAGCTAAAACCAGACGCTGATCATGTAATGAAAAAAAACAACAACTATTCTATCCATTTTTCCCCCTTAATGGGCACCCGGGGGTAATATCTAACAAAATTGCCTCTCGATTTCCTGTATCTCAGAAATCGTCGTTACCATGAGTTTTCTACATCATGAATATGCTGGAAAAAATCCAGGTACAACTGGAACATCTGAGCAAGTCAGAACGCAAAGTCGCCGATGTTATTCTTGCTTCCCCTGGCCAGGCCATCCATTCGAGTATTGCGACGCTGGCCCTGGAAGCGAATGTCAGTGAGCCGACCGTAAACCGCTTCTGTCGCAGTATGGACACGCGCGGTTTTCCTGATTTTAAACTGCATCTGGCGCAAAGTCTGGCAAATGGAACGCCCTATGTTAATCGCAATGTGGATGAAGATGACAGCGTTGAGTCCTACACGGGAAAAATCTTCGAATCCGCGATGGCCAGTCTCGACCATGTCCGTCAGTCGCTTGATAAATCCGCCGTGAATCGCGCGGTCGACCTGCTGACGCAAGCGAAGAAAATAGCGTTCTTCGGCCTCGGGTCTTCTGCCGCCGTGGCGCATGACGCCATGAACAAATTTTTCCGCTTCAACGTTCCGGTCATATACTCCGATGATATTGTCCTGCAACGCATGAGCTGTATGAATTGTAGCGATGACGACGTCGTTGTGCTCATTTCACACACGGGCAGAACCAAAAGTCTGGTGGAACTGGCGCGACTGGCGCGCGAAAACGATGCCATGGTGATTGCGCTGACCTCCGCCGGAACACCGCTGGCGCGCGAAGCCACATTAGCGATTACACTTGATGTACCGGAAGATACTGACATTTATATGCCGATGGTCTCTCGACTTGCTCAACTGACCGTGATAGATGTGCTGGCAACCGGATTTACTTTGCGTCGTGGGGCAAAATTCAGAGATAACTTGAAGCGCGTCAAGGAAGCGCTTAAGGAATCGCGTTTTGATAAAGAACTGCTCATAAGGAGCGATGACCGCTAAAAGCAATAACAAGCACACCCTTTCGTCATCCGGCGTTATATCCGGATCAATGTTCACGCAACACCAAGTTGTTTCAGTCAACGGAGTATTACATGTCCAGAAGGCTTCGCAGAACCAAAATCGTTACCACGTTAGGCCCGGCAACTGATCGCGATAACAACCTTGAGAAAATTATCGCTGCGGGTGCGAACGTCGTACGAATGAACTTCTCTCACGGATCGCCAGAAGATCACAAAATACGTGCTGATAAAGTTCGTGAGATTGCCGCAAAACTGGGGCGTCATGTAGCCATTCTGGGCGATCTCCAGGGACCAAAAATCCGCGTGTCGACCTTCAAAGAAGGCAAAGTATTCCTGAACATCGGCGATAAATTCCTGTTAGACGCAAATCTGGAGAAAGGTGAAGGCGATAAAGAAAAAGTCGGCATCGATTACAAAGGACTGCCCGCTGATGTGGTTCCTGGCGATATCCTGTTACTGGACGATGGTCGCGTACAGCTAAAAGTCCTGGAAGTTCAGGGCATGAAAGTCTTCACCGAAGTGACCGTCGGCGGTCCACTCTCTAACAACAAAGGCATCAACAAACTCGGCGGCGGCCTCTCTGCAGAAGCACTGACCGAAAAAGACAAAGCGGATATCGTCACTGCAGCGCAAATCGGCGTTGATTATCTGGCCGTCTCCTTCCCGCGCTGTGGCGAAGACCTGAACTATGCGCGTCGCCTCGCACGCGATGCGGGTTGCGATGCAAAAATTGTCGCGAAAGTAGAACGTGCAGAAGCCGTTTGCGACCAGAATGCGATGGATGACATCATTCTGGCTTCCGATGTTGTGATGGTGGCTCGTGGCGATCTGGGCGTTGAAATCGGCGATCCGGAGCTGGTCGGTATTCAGAAGGCACTGATTCGTCGCGCTCGTCAGTTGAACCGTGCGGTTATTACTGCCACGCAAATGATGGAGTCGATGATCACCAACCCCATGCCGACCCGTGCAGAAGTTATGGACGTGGCCAACGCCGTGCTTGATGGCACCGACGCCGTTATGCTGTCGGCTGAAACCGCTGCCGGTCAGTATCCGGCTGAAACGGTAGCTGCAATGGCGCGCGTATGTCTGGGCGCAGAAAAAATCCCAAGCATTAACGTCTCTAAACACCGCCTCGACGTGCAGTTTGATAATGTCGAAGAAGCCATCGCCATGTCGGCAATGTATGCTGCAAACCACCTTAAAGGGGTAACGGCCATTATCGCCATGACCGAATCAGGTCGTACTGCGCTGATGACTTCGCGTATCAGTTCTGGCTTGCCGATTTTCGCGATGTCTCGTCATGAGCGCACGCTGAACCTGACCTCTTTGTATCGTGGCGTTACGCCGGTGCATTTCGACAGCGCGGCGGATGGCGTTGTGGCGGCAAGCGAAGCGGTGAATTTGCTGCGTGACAAAGGCTATCTGGTGTCCGGTGATCTGGTGATTGTTACCCAGGGCGACGTGATGAGCACCATCGGTTCAACTAACACAACCCGTATTCTGACCGTCGAGTAATTTCCCGATCCCAGAAAGTAAAAAGCCTCTCCGACGAGAGGCTTTTTTTATTTAATTGACCCATCCTGAATAGCGTTGACACGTTCCTGACCTAAATCCGGAGAACGTGATGATGACT
>NZ_NRDO01000102.1 GCF_010231475.1 Citrobacter sp. NCU1
CTATCACGCTGAAAATAAAGGATTACATCTGAGATACCAGGCCAACAGTATTAAATCAAGGCGCGTAATCTCGTATCTGACATTAGCGGAGAATGTCCTGAGACACTCTCCGCTGATATTAAAGCGAACGGCACTGAATGACGTTCTTGACCACCTCGCCAGAACCTATCGAAATATGGTGCTGGTTTATTAGCGCTGATTTGTGGGGATCCCTCAGCGCAATTGCGGCCTTTCTTTGCCCGTTCTCCCGTAAATTTTCCCCGGTAAACCCCTCCCGCAAAATCGCAGATTTCACGTAGCGCACCGCCGTTACTGAATCCATCAAAAATACTAACCGATATTATTCGCGCCGCAAAAAACCTAAGTGACTGTAAAACAACAATTCACGTTCGCACCGGTTGCGCATCGAGCGCGTTGGCCATGTTGATTCTCTGCTGCGACCTCTACAGTAATTCTGAACAAGATTCCGGTGCGTTCCGGTGCTGGTTGCGGTACGATCACCCCGCGCCAGTTCGCTGACGCTCCGGGGGCTGCGTCCCGGTTTGTTCCAGCCCCCGGACTCCCGTCATTAATTCCCTGCGCCGTTAGACATACAGGTCATTCTGTCCAGTTGTCATTGCTTAAAGTTAATGCTAACGTATGCGTACATTAGCATTAACTTTGCGACGTATCCGGGACACTGGCGGCATCACTCCGGGCAGATCTCAACTGCCTGGTATTATTGACGCTACCTTTCACAGGGAGTATTTTAGTGGACGTAGCTAGTCGAGCGTTCTTCTCCCATCTAAGTTGTGGTGTTAGTTCCTCGACATAAAGCGTAAGGATATCAGCCCCAGTTTCATGCAAATGATTCTGGGGTTTTTCTTTAAGAAAATGACTCCGGTTTAATTTCCCCGCCAGTTAGACATACCGCGTTTTCTGTCCAACTAAATATATGTGTACATGTGTGTATATTGCTTGTTGTTGTGCGCATATGTGTGTATAATTATTTTCAGGTTAGGGAGGATAAATGAAATCTGCTGACCTGATTAAAGAACTGGTAGCTGTCGGGTGTGAACTGAAACGGCATAACGGAGGGAGTCACCAGATATGGTGGTCGCCCATTACCGGGAAAACCTTCCCGGTTCCGCATCCGAAGAAAGATTTACCTCTTGGCACTGTCAGGTCTATCAAAAAAATGGCGGGGATCTGATCCCCGCCGACTCTGGAGGTAACTATGTTTTTTTCGGTAGGGGTTGAAACTCCAAAAGATAACGGGACTGCCTACGGTATCAGTGTACCTGCCCTGGACGGTGCGGATTATGGCTGTGTGTCGGCTGCTGATGAACAGGCTGATATTCCCGTTATGGCGCGTGAAGCTATTCTGAGTGTGATTGAAGAAATGATGGTGAATGGTTCGCATTCTGTGGAGGATATAAAAGATGCCGGATTTATGGTGTATGCCGCCAGCCCGGACTATGCGCACTGTGATACCTGGTTTGTCATTGACGTAGATCTGACTGGTTTTGAAGGTAAGCAACAACGGGTAAATATTACGCTGCCTGACGTACTGGTTAAGCGTATTGATGGTTATATTAGTGAGCGGAGCATTTATAAAGACAGAAGCCATTTTCTTGCTACGGCTGCGCGTCATGAGTTGTCGGGGAAATAGTACTAACCTTTGGGTTAATTCTTAGCTTTTATAGATGAAAACCTGAAGCTTGGTGGTTGTTAATTAAGAGGGAATTTCATGATTGTAACTAATGGGGCGCTATATTATTTGTTTGCTTTTACGCTGAGTTTTCTTGGCCTTTTGCTTGGCATTGAATATGCAGTTGTAGTGTTCGTACCGATTTCTTTAATCCTATGGTGGGTAAATAGAGCCTCTTGGCAATGGTTAATGATAGTTTTTGGTCTACCAATTTTATTTTTCTTGCAAAAGTACGAATTTCTGTCTTTACAAATAGCTATTGCAATTGGTTGTGGTTTTATTGGAGCATGCTTTTCTGTTCTGCTTGATGCAATATTAAAGCGTAAAAAATCACAAGGTTAATATAATGAATCATGAACAAAAGATTCAAGCGAAAATGATTGATGTTTTTGGCCCGAAAGCAATAAGAGTGGCTAATCATGTGTTTTTTTATTTATTAGCCCCTTATTCTTTATTTATAGTATTCGGGGTTACTTTATCTAAGGAACATACTCTGGCGTTCTCTGATCTACACAAATTTTTCTATGCGTTCGATTATATATCCGGGATATTCTTAGTGGTAATATGCGGCATATATTATCTTAAAGTAAAATTTGGGAATCTGAGCGTGCTGTTAGGGATTACGATAGCAACTATAGCTAGTCTTATGATTGCACCTGGTACATACAAAGAATATATTTCTGCGCTACCAGTCGTCTTTTTTCTGTGCGCTGTTAATTTGATATTAATAGTTTATGTGTTACATTCTACTAAAATTGCTGAAATTAAAGTTTATAAAAAATAACTTGTTTCGTTTCACCGTATATAGCAAAGCTTCGAGGCCGCGCCAGCGGCCTTGCGTGTAACATGCGTTACGTTTTATCACCTACTGTGGTAAATAAGTTCATATGACACTCCCACTAACTGATAAATCAATACGTTAGGATTTCTGATCTCCCTCTCGTTTCTTGCATTAGGTACAGAGTACATTCTCTTCATATCCATGATAATTTTGAGGTAAATATTGTGTATTCACTAAAGCAGTTGGTTATCTCAGGCCGTAAAAGGCGATGGATCCTGATGGACTTGGAAACCTCTCTGCCGTTGCTGTATCCCCTTAGGTACCATATTGACCATTTGGCTTTCCGCTCATTGTCCACACAGTCAGCTTCACTTCAATCTGTGAAGTTTTTTTACGAATTCTGGAGGCAAAAGTATGGTGTCTCGTTTTGCTACAGCTTCTATTCATCTGACCACAATCCAGACATTGCTGTCGGTGAAATGCCCGCATTTTGGATGTATCTAGAAAATGGCCACAACGTCCAGTCAAATGTGTTGTCTTTAACGAGAGTCACAAAAGCCAATAGCTTAACTCATACAGTTAGAGTTCGTGCTGTGATCCATTTCATTTCTTTTTTGATTAACACCTACATATCACCTGCATACCGGGATGACTCTCCCAAAGCATTATCACTTTTGGCTTCGCGTTTACACACCCGTTTACAGCTTTGCCGGGAGAATTATCGAACGCTTACATCAAACAAATTTTCGCAACATAGTCACAGCAGCCAAGGATTTCAGAGTTTGTCTGGGGCAATGGTGCTCAGCCTGTATGGAATAATAACCCCCTCTTCGGTGATGCTGCCAACTTACTGATTTAGTGTATGATGGTGTTTTTGAGGTGCTCCAGTGGCTTC
>NZ_NRDO01000103.1 GCF_010231475.1 Citrobacter sp. NCU1
TTCATTGAAACGGGGAACGGCCTGTTTCATCATCCAACAGCCCTTAAGGGCAGGAGATTTAAAGTGAAAAAATCAGCCACCAAAGAAAATATTCAGCAGGAAGCTCTTAGCCGCGCCTTATCCAATAACTCTATCGCAAATTATCAGGCTATTATTGACGGTTTCATGGATAAAGGGATCTGCGAAAATGACATTATCCCGCGCGAGAATGTATTCACGTTCAATGCTTGGAAGGCTTTAGGTCGTACAGTCCTGAAAGGTGAAAAGGGCATCAAAGTCATCACCCGCATAGCCTGCACGAAAAAAGATGAAGTGACGGGCGAAGAAGTACCTGTGTTGAAAACCAAAGCAACAACCGTCTTCCACATCAGCCAGACGGCGAAGCTTGACAACCCTGAATCTAACGAAAAAATGGCCCTGCCGGAAGCGCCGGAAGCGCCGGAAGCGCCGGAAGCGCCGGAAGCGCCGGAAGTTAACGCCTATGAAGAGCGTTTAAACGCCCGTAGAGAACGTTATCAAGGTCTGGCATCAAAGGCCCGCACCGATAGCTCTAGCGCATTTAGAAATGCTCACAGAATGGCTGAAGTAATCCCATTTGGTCAGCCTATTCTGATTGGCCATCACAGCGAAAAACGAGATCGCCGCTACCGTGAGAAAATTACAGGTACTTTTAACCGCTCATTTCAGTTACAGGAGAAAGCTGAATATTACGAGCGAAAAGCGGCATCTGTAGGAACTGGCGGTGTATCGAGTGACGACCCGGCAGCAGTGCAAAAACTCACGGCTAAACTAACCAGACTGACAAATAACCAGGAGCTAATGAAAGCTTGCAATAAGGCGATTAAGAAGCACAAAACGCCTAATACCCAACTTGCGGCGCTTTTAGCGTTAGGGCTTGATGATACTCAGGCCGGAACGCTGTTAAAAGGGGATTGCTTTGGTTACGTAGGTTTTGCGCCCTATTCCCTTCAGAATAACAATGCAGAGATTGCGCGGCTGCGGAAGAGAATCACTCAACTGCAAGCGATGAAAGAGCATATTACTGATTTAAAAGAAGAATATGATGGTTTTATCTATCGTGTAGATAGTGCAGATAGTCGAGTAATGTTTATTTTCCCAGGAAAACCGGAAATTGAGATCCGTAAATTGCTCGGTTCCAACTCATTCAAATGGAGCAGGACGCGCAATGCTTGGGTAAGAAAAATCACTCCGAATGCGCTTTATGATGCCAGGTGCGTGAAAAGCAAATTGCTGGCATGAAACTGAAACCTAGCCCCTACCTGGGCTAGGTTGCTTATTTAACGAAGGGCAACCCATGAAAGAAATATTTAGCAAGATGATTTCAAAAGGAAATAAACAGTGCAAGTTGACTGTTTATGTTGATTCAGATTCATGCTGTCTCAACTTTACTGCCCTGGGACGCACAAATCCCCCTGGGGGCGGGAAACGGGAGCGTTTCATCATTTTTGATGAATCCTATGAGTTTGATTCTATTAATGATATTGACACTGAGATCCTTCCATTGATCCCTAAAAATGAAAAGTTCAAACCACTGGCTGAGTGTTTTACCAGCCTGCACCGTGAATTTTTGGAGTCACAAAAGAATGCTTAAAGAGCAAACCCCTGAATTTCTGGCACAATTGCAAGCTAAAACCGGTCTGACTAAAACTGAGTTAGCAGAGCGGCTAACCATGTCTCTTAAATCATGGGATAACCTCATTTCGAAGAATTGCATCCAAAAGCTGCCTGGCGTTAAGTTTGAGTTTTTGTTGTTGTTAGCTGGCGAGCACCCTGAATATATTTTAACAAAACGCTGATAATTACACCGTATATACATTGTAATTATTTAAGTGTATATACACCATGTGGTAGCCGCCTGGTAAGCTGGCAAAGCCAGCACCCGCAGTACAGCGCCCCACCGCGCCTTAAGCGCGATGGCGTACCGTTCGCAGGCTCACGCGCTAACTGCGCCCTCCGGGAGGCTGTGCCGGGTTCTGAGTGGCCTGTGTGTGCGCTATGGCCTGGCAGGAATGGGGAGGTTTAACGGAATATGACGGTCAGGGGTTCGCGCTGC
>NZ_NRDO01000104.1 GCF_010231475.1 Citrobacter sp. NCU1
TGCCCAGCCCAGCCCAGCCCAGCCCAGCCCAGCCCAGCCCAGCCCAATCTGTAAGTTTACAAATTGTTACATATTTTGTTCATCAAATTTCATCGTTATCAGCGATTAGCAACATCTGGCGAAGGTTGCCATTTAGACATATTGCCTAATATTCACTGTTATTAATCGATATTCGTTATTCTAATTTTTTGAATGAGTTTGAAAGTGTCATTCTTTACGTATTAATTCTTCTGTGCAAGTATATATACACCCAATAGAGACTAATTAAGTCTTAGATATAAATATCTAATGTGAAGGACATAGCCATGAGCTTATTGCCTCGGGAAAACACACCCCAAAAAAACTATAGGCTTCTGAGAATATCAGAAGTGATTAATTTGACTGGCTTACCCAAGTCAACAATTTATCTAAAGATAAAGAATGATGAGTTTCCAAACCAGGTTTCTATCGGTTCTCGTTCTGTTGCATGGGTGGAGCATGAAGTTAATGAATGGATAGAGAAGAATATTCTCAATAGAAAACTAAACTCCTAAATTGAGGTGGTAATTATATGGTTGACAATGTTTTTAAGAAAAAACTGGCATCAATTAAAAACGAACATGTGTCGGTGTTAGACAGTTACAAAGTAAGCCCATTTAAAGAAACTCATAGCGACACAGCCTGTATTGTGCGTATTATCGAAATCTATTCATTGAATAAGCTGCGCGCTAAAGGTGAAAAGCTGTATTCACTGACGGGGTTGACAGTACCTGATACGGAAGCTGTGGCGAATGAGATCAATCTGCTACTCAGTCGCTATGCCCAGCTGTGTCGCCGTGAAGAGGAAGAATTATCTTTCCGGCAGCACGAAGTCACAAACGCGGAAGCTGTATGGAAAAGTGCATCCTCGAAAACCAGTGCCAGTAGCATTGCTGAGGCCAAAACGAAAAAACCTGGGCGTGTCGAACGTGCGGACGCAGAACGCCGTTACCAGCTGGCAGCTTCCCGACTGAGTGAGCAACAATGCCGACTGAGTACGATAAGGCTTTTACCGGGTTTGCTGGCAGATGAGGCCGATTATATTGGGAAAGGAATCGATAAGCGGCTTCTGAATATATTTCCTCATTCAGTACAGATCTCTGCTGAATTTGTTTCTGTGTTTCATGATGTTGGTATTGTCCGGGATGTTAATTTTATTATTGAAGCACTTAAATTTTTATCTGAGGCCGTAAGCTCAATTATTAATTGTTGCAGTGTGCCAACTGATCGTTATGAATTAAATAACGGTGGCATGGTAAGGACTATGGCTTACAGGGAGTATTACCGCGCTGACAATACTGTATTGCGTACTGTCGTAAGTGACCGGGATTATATTGAGCATGTAATGAAATGCAATCGGGTTACTGAGTACAAAAATAAACTCTTTTCTTAATTATAAAAAACAGGTGATAACTATGTATGCCTTTAAAACAGAAAGGCCGGATGCGGCACGTCGCTACCATCAAAAATTTACGTCTGGCTCAGACTATAAACCTGATACGAACCGACGTTTTTCATTAGGTGAGCCGGGCGAGAATATTTTACGGGCTTCAATCCTGGAGTCTGGCTGGTTAATGAAGAATATCACTCTGCGCGATGTTAACGCCGTGTCGGGCAATGCCATCAATATTGGCGCCAGTGAGCTGCATACCGGGCGTGTGGACGGTGGTCGTTTCCACAAAAAAATAGCCATTAATGGTACGGAGTTCTTTCTGGCAGAGACGGATACCTGCGCCCGGATCAGTTATTCCGATATGTCACACATCTATCATACCGGTGTGCCGGATGAGTTTGAGAAAACGGTTGAAGACTTTTTTAGCCAGACGTATGCGCTGGATATGCTGCGGGTAGGTTTCAATGGTGTGTCCATCGCGAATACGACAGATCCGGATATCAATAAAAAAGGAGAGGACGTCAATATTGGCTGGCATGCACTGGCGAAATCCTACGGGAAGGGGAAGCAAATTATTTCTGAGCCTGTGACTCTGGGAGAGTCTGGTACGTGGAAGAATATTGATGTACTGGCCAACCATCTTATTACTGAGCTGATTGCAGAGCCGTTTCGTGAAGATCCCCGTCTGGTTGTGCTGGTTGGGGCGGAGCTGGCAGCACACCAACGCCTGAAGCTATTCAATGCCACAGACCGTCCGGCTGATGTGAATGCCGCGCAGATGGCTACAAGTTCAGTGGCTGGCCGCTTTGCGTTTATTCCCCCGTTTATGCCGGGTAAGCGTCTGGCAGTAACGACGCTGGATAACCTGCATATTTACACTCAGGCGATAAGCCGCTGGTTCCGTGCTGAGTTTGATGATGAAAACAGCGAATACGTGCATTCCTACCTGCGCAATGAAGGCTATGCCCTGGGTGAGCCGGAACTGTACGCCGCTGTTGATGAGAGCGCCCTGACGTTCGCGGACTGACACTGCTTAAACAAAAAGACCCGCTCAGAAGCGGGTCACGTTAACAGTATCAGAAAAATGAAAAACTATTTTTAAGCAGAGGCTTAAGCATGCCAGCGCTAATTAATTCAGGCAATCATCAGTTTTCGGTTATAAACTTCTTGCCTCGCCAGGAATGCACGGGATATAGTTTAAAGGTTGCCGCAAAATCGGCAACCGGGCGTAGGAACCCGTGTTATCTGAAGGCGATACTACACGCGCCAGGCGTGTTTTTTTGTGTCGCAGCTTTGACTCACCTAAATTTAATGGTGTGGTGGCTGACTGTATTTTTTTATTTTTTACGCCACATCGTCAGAATTATGGTAGTCCAGGCGGGGCAGCTTTCGGGCTGGCCGGTATCCTTCAGAGCCGGTATTCCTACCCCCGTCTGGGCTACCACCCATGAGCGTAGGAACTCCGGTGGTAGCGTTACCCGCTATCTGAAGGAGGTTGCCATCATGGCTACAGTCCCGGTTTTATCTCACCCTGAATTTACCTTTGTCTTTCTTGCCGTCCGCCGTACTGACTATGGCGCTCGCCCTTGTTCTGTGCGTGTCATAGCAGACTGCGAACATACTGCACGCCTTAAACTCGTCTCCGAATTTGTCCTGAGCTTTGCTGCCCGCGTCCCTGTAAAAAATCCTGGGGAGGTTGCCGCATGAGCTGTTTAACAAACGTAAAAAATGGTTGCACATTGAGTGAATCTGGTGAGCGCCGTCTGTTGCGGGCTGCGCTGGCCAGTGAGTTTCTTGCAGATGTATTGTCTGTCCCCGCTGTGAGTGGATCGAGAACTGTTTCTGCAGAAGGGGCTGCGGCCATTATGGCCTGTATTGCTGACCAGCTGGACGGGGTGGTTAAGGAAACAAGCACAATCAAGGGAGATATGCATGATGAGCAATAATCAAAATCTTAAGACACATGCATTACGTACAGCAGTATTACGTTTCTACATTGCTGATGCGTTCATTTCTCTGATGATGCGTGTCCATAATGAACCGGTTTATATCGAAGATGGCGAACGAATAGAACTCACCTACGAAAAAGTCGTGAGCAATATTATTTATCATATTGAAATGCCGTGGGTGACTGAATTTGGTGCCGAAGTTGGTTGCATGCTGGCCGGGGAACAACTGGAAAAAATGCTTAAACCTGGCTTCATGTCAGAAAACATTTGCCTGTCAGTTTTTGGTGTCACAGAGATGCGGGAGATTTACCGGGATATTATTTTTGGTGCCCCTGATGGAGATCTCCCTGAAGGTTTTGCGTTTGTGAAGCCGGAAGACCAGGGGGGGCAGCTGTGAGGAATCAACCTGTGTCTGTGGTTTCAGGTGCTGCTGTCGGGCACTGGCCACATATTCTGTCTGCTTTAGGTATCAAAGTACCGCCAGCGGGGCGTCATGGAGCCTGCCCGGCGTGTGGCGGCAAAGATCGCTTTCGTCTCGACGATAAAGAGGGACGGGGTACCTGGTTTTGTAATCAGTGCGGTCATGGTGATGGTCTGGATCTGGTTCGTCTGGTGACCGGGAGAAAGGTAAAGGAAGCCGCAGATGTGGTATCTGAGGTGCTTGCATTACCTGAAATGCTGGAGAAACCCGCTTTGCCCGCCAGGAAAAAGGCGGCAGGAAAAGAAACGGGCGCGGAGCGGTATACCCGACTCAGACAGCAGTCCCACAACGGTGAGCCGATCTATCTGACAAATAAGGGCTTACACGGGTATTCACTTCCCCTGCTGGCGCAGTCTTTGAATCTGGCCGGGATGACATTTTCAGCCGGTTCTCTGTTGCTACCACTGACGGATATTGCTGGGACTATTATCGGAGGTCAGCTTATCAACCCTGACGGGGATAAAAGCCTTCTTCCCGGTAGCCAGCTGTCCGGCGCATTCATTGCCCTTAACGATATACCCGCTGAAACACCTGAACAGGTGATCATCACGGAGGGCTATGCCACGGCGCTGACCGTCAGCCTTCTGGCTGAAGGGTGGATCGTGGCGGCTGTTGCGGCCACCAATTTGCTGAAAGTGGCGGAGCAAGTCCGAAAGCGCTGGCCGGAAACCCGGATCATTCTGGCCGGAGATAATGATCTGGCTGACGGGAAGGAAAATACCGGACGTATTCAGGCAGAGAAAGCCGCTAAAGCGGTGGATGGCTGGGTGACACTTCCCCCGGTACGCCATAAGGCGGACTGGGATGATTACCGGCAGGAGGTGGGTAAAGATCGGGCGCGTGAAGCCTTCCGTGAGGAAATGACGCTACACGGTAAAGGGCAGACCCGACTGCCGCAGGGATTCAGGCTGACCAAGGAATACCTGTGGTATGACAAACTGGTTAACAAGTCTGATGGCGATACGGAAATCCGCAATATCAAGATTTGCAGTCCGCTGCGGGTGACTGCGATCACCTGTGATGCAGACGGCAGTAATTATGGACGTCTGCTGGAGTGGGAGGACACAAACGGTAACAGCCGCAAGTGGGCTATGCCGATGGAAATGCTGGGCGGCAGCGGGGAAGAGCTGCGCCGCGTGTTACTGGTTAATGGTCTTTCTTATATCAACATCAACGGGATGGCCAGGGCGTTCCTGATGGAGTACCTGTCCCTGTGTAAACCAGACAGAAAAGTCACTTGTGTGAACAAAACCGGCTGGCATGGCGGCGTGTATGTCCTGCAGGACGAAGTGATTGGCCGTGAAGCCCAGTCGGTTATTTTGCAGACGTCGAGTGTACAGGGGCGGGACTTTCGCGTCAGCGGTACTTCTGACGAGTGGCGGGAAAATATTGGGCGCTATTGTGTCAGCAATGCCCGCCTGGCGTTTGCGGTGAGTCTGGCCTTTGCTGCACCGCTGCTGACGCTGGTTGGCATGAGTGGCGGCGGCTATCACCTGAAAGGCGAATCGACGGACGGTAAAACCACGACCATGAAAGTGGCTGCATCGGTCTGCGGTGGTACGGACTTCTGGCACACATGGCGGGCTACCGGCAATGCGCTGGAAGGAACGGCGAGCCGTCGCAATGATGCGACCCTGATGCTCGATGAGATCCGGGAGGTTGACGGCAGGGAGGCGGGAAATATTGCCTATATGCTGGCGAACGGGCAGGGGAAAGCCAGAGCCAGAACAGATGGTTCTGTGAGAGAAACCAACCGCTGGAATCTGCTGTTTCTGTCCACCGGGGAGCTGTCACTGGTGGAACATGCGGCCAGCGCCGGTGAACGAACCTATGCCGGTGTGGAGGTCAGGATGATCCAGATCCCCAGTGATTCCGGTAAATATGGTGTGTTTGAGGAGCTGCACGGTTTCAGTGGCGGGAAGACCCTGGCAGAACATCTGGAACAGTCGGTGGTGCATTATCACGGCACGCCTTTTCGCGACTGGCTGCACTGTCTGACCGGGGATCTGCCTGAGCTGACCCGCCAGGCGAAAACCCTGCTGAAAGAATATACCCGCAGACTGACACCAGAAAATGCCGGGAATCAGGTTGGCCGTGCGGTTACCCGTTTTGCTCTGGTGGCGATGGCCGGGGAGCTGGCCACTCAGGCCGGGATAACCGGCTGGCCGGAAGGTGAGGCATTCCGGGCGGCTGAATGCTGCCTGGCGTCGTGGATGGCCGATCGTGGTCATGCGGCCAATCAGGAAGACAAAACCGCGCTTGAACAGGTGCGCGACTTCATGACGCGAAACCAGTTCAGCCGTTTTGCAGACTGGCACGACGACAGGAACCGGCCGCTTTCAATGATGGGGTTCAGGAAGGTGGACAAAGGCGACAACACCACAGAACCGGTGGTGACGTTTTATGTGCTGCCGTCCGGCTGGAAGGAAATCTGTAAAGGATTTGATTCACGTAAGGTGGCCAGGTTGTGTGTGGATGCTGGGTGGCTGAAAGCCGGTGAGGACGGGCGGACACAAAACAGCATACGCCTGCCAGAAATAGGGGTTAAGCGAGTGTATCAGTTCAATACACAGGTACTGGGAAGCGCCGATCCCGAGTAATTATCGCGTGAGTCTTATTTTTATGAGGTAACACTGGTAACAGAGGTAACACCCGCTACTGATGCGGTTCTTCACTGTTACCAGTCAAAAATACTTACTGGTAACAGTGGTAACAAAAAGCGGTGTGTTACCACGCGTTACCTCTTAATTTAGTTAACTGGTAACGGATTAAATTCATTTAAATCAATGATGTTACGCGTGTTACCAGTGTTACACGTTCAGAACAAGAGGCAGGGAACCAGAATCCCTTCTTCTGGCGGGCAAAAGGATAAAACGATGAAGATGATGAAAATGTACTGCCCAACATGTAAGGCAGTCGCGCGGATAGGTAAAACAAACAGAAAACACCCGCAGCTATACGATGTGTACTGATCCTACCCGCGAATAGTGGACACGCGATTAAGTGAGTAAACTCTCAACCAGAGGTGACT
>NZ_NRDO01000105.1 GCF_010231475.1 Citrobacter sp. NCU1
TGCAACCCCTGTTGACCTGATAACGAGGACCCATGAAACACTCTGCATTGCCATTTTTTGCCGGTCATCACCGGCAGGAGCGCCTCGGTGCCCGCACCGTATTCAGCCCCCTGCCGGTGATGACCAATGTGCCGCCGGTGCGCCGCACCGACTGGCTGACCAGGAAGCACTCCCACTATATCGAGCTGGGGGGAGCTGGAGGTTCCCTCTTTCAAACCCAAATTCTCTATTCGTTCTGGGTGCTCGGATTACTTCTCTTTGCTTCAGCTTTTTGGGGGCCGCCTGGTTCTGGTTTGAGTGACGGACAGGGGTGGGCCGGCGTTTGGGCCGGACATTATCAGGAGGTCTGGATTGGCCCGAACCAATGGGTGATGGAATTTAGTTGGATGAACTTCCTTGGTACAGTTCTATTACTAGGTATGGGGCCAGGTTTTGCTTTATTCATAACCATAAAAATGTTGTGGGAGCATCAGCAGCAGCTACGTCGGGTGTTGCCTTTTCGCTTTCACCGCCAGCGCCGCGAGGTGATGCTGTCGCGCTGGGACAAACGCACCAGACGCACCGAGGTCCGGATTTTCCCCTGGGAAGATATGTGCGCCATGGTGGGAGAGGGCTCAGCCGTTTCGGTCAGCGGTGTCATGACCATGGCGAGCCTGTTTTTCGGTATCAACTCGGACGAGCGGCCCGGTTATTTCTGGTCCGGCATGAACGTCGGCACCCTTAGCAAGGAGGTGGGAGCCGGCGAGTGGGAGATGATCCGCCGCTATATGGAAGAGGGGCCCGAAGCCATCGACGAGCCGGCCCCGGTCACCTTTGACGGCATGATTGAGGAGTTTTGCCGGGAGCGGAAGATACCCCGCTGCGCCTTCTCCCCGTTGCGCCGGCTCTGGTGGGAACTTAACGGCACTCGCTTTGGCATATTGCGCATCAATATCCAGAGCCGTTTGCAGCAGCGCTTTGCCGAGCGCTACTTCGCTGCCCATCCCGAGCAGGCAGCCTGGAGTGAGCCATTGCCACCCGAACAGTGGGCCAAACCGAGCGAGCGGCTGACCCGTTGCAACCAGCTGTTGGCCGAGCAGTACGCCCAGGGCCGGACCATCTTTACCGTGGGTGACGTGCGCGAACTGCTGGGGGAGGTTATCACGGCGGAGGAGGAACAGGTGTTGGCACCCTAGGCCGCAAGACGGCNNAAGACGGCGTGGTCTTGCAAGCGCCCCCTCGGGCCGGTTGTGTCGCATTAAGGCAGTGTCAGGTAATCTGCTGTTTTCTTGATGCTACCTGATCATGTTGGCACTGTTGCAACGTTTTATCGCAGAACATTTCCCTGGCATATTTTGTGGACCAATACGGGAGTTGGCACAATAATTTGTGGCTGCAATTCCCTATTTTTCGGGAAAATCAAACGTTGCAATAGTGCCGCAAATACCTATTTTTTAATTACACGTTCA
>NZ_NRDO01000106.1 GCF_010231475.1 Citrobacter sp. NCU1
CACCGCGCCAAAACGGTTCTTATGGCTGCGCAAGGTGCGAAAACGGGAGTCGGCATCGCCATCCATGTTCATTGTCATAAATTTTACCTCTTGTCTTTCCCGTCTTGGTGAACCCAGCATACCGTTCCTAATGTCAAAATGTGTGATTTAAATCACATTTTTTTGTCACTTTTTGTCAGGGATATCTTTTTGTGAGGCATCGCAGGAACAGGGGATTTTTTACTTGAGGAATACCTTTAAGCAGGCCATATTTGATAGGATGCGTAGCCGCCAAACCACTTCAGTTGCGGCGCTGACAGACAAAAAAACGGCAGCCATTGGGCTGCCGTTTTGCATTCGGAGATGAATCAGGTGTTGCTGCTGTTAGCGGCAATAATTTTCGCTACTTTGTCAGCCTGAGCATTCATCTGCATCTGACGATAGGCATTTTCCATCAGCGGCAGAGCATCACGCGTTGCCTGGGTATCCGGGTAATCGCGCATCATTCCTTCTACGCGGTTCACGACGGCAACCCATGCGCCGCGCGCGGTGTAATAATCGGCAACAGAGTATTCGTATTTCGCCAGACGATTTTTCAGGAATACCAGACGCTTGGTCGCATCGGTTGTGTATTGGCTGTTCGGATAGCCACGCACCAGTTTGGAGAAATCGTTGAATGCAGCTCGCGCGTGTTGTGGGTCGCGATCGCTGCGATCAACACCAAAGAAGCCTTGCAAGGCACTGTCATCCAGCGCCATATTAGTCAGGCCGCGCATATACATGACATAATCAATATTTGGGTGCGTTGGGTTAAGACGGATAAAACGATCGATAGCAGCCTGAGCCAATGGCAGATCGGCGTTTTTGTAGTAGGCGTAGATGAGATCCAACTGCACCTGCTGGGAATATGGTCCAAATGGATAACGGTTATCCAACGCTTCCAATTGCGTTATTGCCTGTTTCCAGTTACCGTCCTGCAGCTTTTGCTGAGCAGTCGCGTAGATTTCATTAGGCGGATTATCGGGCACCTCTTCCATTGAACCAGAGCAACCCGCCAAAAACAGGCTCAACGTGGCTGCTGCCACCAGATATTTCATGCGCGTCATGACGTTTTGACTTTCCTCAAAATGTAATACGGGAGATTCTCTGTTCCTGCTCCCGGTTAAGACCAGCTACAATAGCACACTATATTAAACGGCAAAGCCGTAAAACCCAACGTTAAACGAAGAAGCAGTTTATGGCACAACGAGTAGAACTCACCGCAACAGTCTCCGAAAATCAGCTCGGTCAACGCTTAGATCAGGCTTTGGCCGAATTGTTCCCTGATTATTCGCGTTCACGCATAAAAGAATGGATCCTCGACCAGCGCGTGCTGGTAAATGGGAATATTTGCGATAAACCGAAAGAAAAAGTATTGGGCGGAGAACGTGTCTCCATCAATGCTGAAATTGACGAAGAAATTCGTTTTGAAGCGCAGGATATCCCGCTGGATATCGTCTATGAAGATGATGACATTCTTGTCATCAACAAACCACGTGACCTCGTGGTGCATCCCGGTGCGGGTAATCCTGATGGCACGGTACTGAATGCGCTACTGCATTACTATCCGCCCATCGCGGATGTCCCGCGTGCGGGTATTGTGCACCGTCTGGATAAAGACACCACCGGATTAATGGTTGTCGCAAAAACCGTCCCGGCGCAAACGCGTCTGGTGGAGTCATTGCAGCTGCGTGAAATCACGCGTGAGTACGAAGCCGTGGCAATTGGTCATATGACGGCGGGGGGAACGGTAGAAGAACCGATCAGCCGTCACCCAACCAAACGTACGCATATGTCAGTGCATCCCATGGGCAAACCGGCGGTGACTCACTACCGTATTATGGAACACTTCCGTGTGCACACGCGTCTGCGGCTGCGTCTGGAAACCGGACGTACGCACCAGATCCGCGTGCACATGGCGCATATTACCCATCCGCTGGTAGGCGATCAGGTTTATGGCGGTCGTCCGCGCCCACCTAAAGGGGCATCTGAGGCTTTCATTTCGACGTTACGTAAGTTCGATCGTCAGGCGCTGCATGCCACTATGCTGCGTCTGTATCACCCGATCTCCGGTATCGAAATGGAGTGGCATGCGCCGATTCCGCAAGATATGGTCGAACTTATTGAAGCCATGCGCGCCGATTTTGAAGAACATAAGGATGATGTTGCCTGGTTATGAGTAAGCTAATTGTCCCGCAGTGGCCCATACCTGAAGGTGTTGCGGCCTGTAGTTCGACACGTATTGGGGGCGTCAGTTTGCCTCCTTACCATTCGCTGAATCTGGGCGCTCATTGTGGCGATAACCCGGAACATGTCGAAGAGAACCGAAAACGTCTGTTTACTGCGGGCAATCTGCCTTCGAAACCGGTCTGGCTGGAACAGGTGCACGGTAAGGATGTGCTGAAACTGACCGGTGCGCCCTATGATTCTAAAAGGGCGGATGCGTCGTACAGCGACACGCCGGGCACCGTTTGTGCGGTGATGACTGCGGATTGCCTGCCAGTACTGTTTTGTAATCGCGCCGGAACGGAAGTGGCGGCAGCCCACGCGGGGTGGCGCGGATTATGTGAAGGCGTACTCGAAGAAACCGTTGCCTGTTTTGCTGATAAACCGGCAAACATTATGGCCTGGTTAGGCCCAGCCATCGGCCCTGCGGCTTTTGAGGTAGGGCCTGAGGTTCGTGACGCGTTTATGGCGAAAGATGCGAAGGCACAGGCTGCCTTTTTGCCACGCGGAGAAAAATATCTGGCTGATATTTATCAGCTTGCACGTCAACGTCTGACGAACGTTGGGATCACCTACATTTATGGTGGCGACCGCTGTACATTTAGTGAAAGTGAGACATTCTTCTCTTATCGCCGCGACAAGACTACTGGTCGGATGGCAAGTTTTATTTGGCTGATATAACCTAGAGAATCAAGACGATCCGGAACGCGCCGTTTTCTTTTCACATAATTCAGGTCATTCACCTTGAATAATTGAGGGATGACCTCATTTAATCTCCAGTAGCAATTTTGACCTGTTATGGGAGGAGTTATGCGTCTGGATCGTCTTACTAATAAATTCCAGCTTGCGCTTGCCGATGCCCAGTCACTCGCACTTGGGCGCGACAACCAATTCATCGAACCTCTTCATTTAATGAGCGCCTTGCTGAATCAGGAAGGGGGATCAGTTCGTCCTTTATTAACGTCTGCTGGCATTAATGCTGGCCAGTTACGCACCGCGATTGATCAAGCGCTAAGCCGTCTACCGCAAGTGGAAGGTACTGGCGGCGACGTGCAACCGTCGCAGGATTTGGTGCGTGTGCTGAATCTTTGCGACAAGCTGGCGCAAAAACGTGGGGACAACTTTATTTCGTCGGAACTGTTTGTTCTGGCTGCGCTTGAGTCTCGCGGTACGCTGACCGACTTATTGAAATCGGCTGGGGCGACAACCGCCAATATCACTCAGGCAATTGAACAAATGCGCGGAGGTGAAAGCGTGAACGATCAAGGGGCTGAAGACCAACGCCAGGCCTTGAAAAAATACACCGTCGATCTGACCGAGCGAGCTGAGCAAGGCAAGCTCGATCCGGTTATTGGCCGTGATGAAGAAATTCGTCGTACCATTCAGGTACTGCAACGTCGTACCAAAAACAACCCGGTACTCATCGGTGAGCCTGGGGTGGGTAAAACTGCGATTGTTGAAGGTCTGGCACAACGCATCGTTAATGGTGAAGTCCCTGAAGGCCTAAAAGGCCGTCGCGTACTGGCGCTGGATATGGGGGCGCTGGTGGCCGGGGCAAAATACCGCGGTGAGTTTGAAGAGCGTCTGAAAGGTGTACTTAATGACCTCTCAAAACAGGAAGGCAACGTCATCCTGTTTATCGATGAATTGCACACTATGGTAGGGGCGGGGAAAGCGGACGGCGCAATGGACGCCGGGAACATGCTTAAACCAGCACTGGCGCGTGGTGAACTGCACTGCGTGGGCGCGACGACGCTGGATGAGTATCGCCAGTATATTGAAAAAGATGCTGCGCTGGAGCGTCGTTTCCAGAAAGTGTTTGTTGCCGAGCCGTCAGTGGAAGATACCATCGCGATTCTGCGTGGTCTGAAAGAACGTTACGAGCTGCATCACCATGTGCAGATAACCGACCCGGCTATTGTGGCGGCGGCGACGCTGTCGCATCGATATATTTCGGATCGTCAGCTGCCCGATAAAGCTATCGACCTTATCGATGAAGCTGCATCCAGCATTCGTATGCAGATTGATTCCAAGCCGGAAGAGCTGGACAGACTCGATCGCCGTATCATCCAGTTAAAGCTGGAGCAGCAAGCTTTGATGAAAGAGTCTGATGAGGCGAGCAAAAAACGCCTCGATATGCTCAACGAAGAACTGGACGACAAAGAACGCCAGTATTCGGCGCTGGAAGAAGAGTGGAAAGCCGAGAAAGCATCACTCTCCGGAACGCAAACTATTAAAGCTGAACTGGAACAGGCGAAAATTGCCATTGAACAGGCGCGTCGTGTCGGCGATCTGGCGCGGATGTCCGAGCTTCAGTACGGCAAAATTCCAGAGTTGGAAAAACAGCTTGAAGCTGCCACTCAGTCTGAAGGTAAAACCATGCGCCTGTTGCGTAATAAAGTGACAGATGCGGAAATTGCCGAAGTGCTGGCACGCTGGACCGGTATCCCGGTTGCCAGAATGCTCGAAGGCGAGCGTGAGAAACTGCTGCGTATGGAGCAAGAACTCCATGGCCGCGTGATTGGTCAAAACGAGGCGGTTGAAGCGGTATCGAACGCGATTCGCCGTAGCCGCGCTGGGCTGTCCGATCCGAATCGCCCGATTGGTTCGTTCCTGTTCCTTGGGCCAACCGGTGTTGGTAAAACCGAACTGTGTAAAGCGCTGGCCAACTTTATGTTCGATAGCGACGACGCAATGGTGCGTATCGACATGTCCGAGTTTATGGAGAAACACTCCGTGTCTCGTCTGGTCGGTGCGCCTCCGGGATATGTGGGTTATGAAGAAGGGGGCTACCTGACAGAAGCCGTACGCCGTCGTCCTTATTCCGTGATCCTGCTGGATGAAGTCGAAAAAGCGCATCCGGACGTATTCAATATACTGTTGCAGGTGCTGGACGATGGTCGTCTGACGGACGGGCAGGGGAGAACGGTCGATTTCCGTAATACGGTGGTCATCATGACCTCTAACCTCGGTTCCGATCTGATCCAGGAACGTTTCGGTGAACTGGATTACGGACATATGAAAGACCTGGTGCTGGGAGTAGTCAGTCATAACTTCCGCCCGGAATTCATTAACCGTATAGATGAAGTTGTGGTATTCCATCCGCTTGGAGAACAACACATCGCATCTATTGCCCGGATCCAACTGCAACGTCTGTACAACCGTCTGGAAGATCGTGGTTATGAAATCCACATCTCTGACGAGGCGCTTAAACTGCTGAGCGCGAACGGTTACGATCCAGTCTACGGGGCGCGTCCACTGAAACGTGCTATCCAGCAACAGATCGAAAACCCGCTGGCGCAGCAAATCTTGTCTGGTGAGCTGATTCCGGGAAAAACGATTCGTCTGGAAGTAAATGACGATCGCATCGTGGCAGTGCAATAAAGTCACAAAACGATATAAACGGGCCCTGCGGGGCTCGTTTTTGTTTGAAAACCAGGCGAATATAGGTGCTTATTATGATTTTTGATGGAAAAGTAATCACCTGATAAGTTTTTTGTATTTTTAGCTTGTCAGCCGGAAATAACTCCCTATAATGCGCCTCCACTGACACGGAACAACGGCACGCAAGCCGCCGGGTCAGCGGGGTTCCACTGAGAACACCGGCAGAGAAAGCAAAAATAAATGCTTGACTCTGTAGCGGGATGGCGTACTATGCACACCCCGCGCCGCTGAGAAAAGCGAAGCGGCACTGCTCTTTAACAATTTATCAGACAATCTGTGTGGGCACTCAAAGTGACATGGATTCTTAACGTCGCAAGACGAAAAATGAATACCAAGTCTTATGAGTGAACACGTAATTCATTACGAAGTTTAATTTCAT
>NZ_NRDO01000107.1 GCF_010231475.1 Citrobacter sp. NCU1
AGAGTACTCGGCTGCGAACCGAGCGGTCGGAGGTTCGAATCCTCCCGGATGCACCATCTCTTACTTGATACGGCTTTAGCAGCGGTATCAAAATCTGCAGTAAAGTAAGTTTCCCTGATGCATCCGTAGCTCAGCTGGATAGAGTACTCGGCTGCGAACCGAGCGGTCGGAGGTTCGAATCCTCCCGGATGCACCATCTTCTCAGAAATAACAACCGGTTTGTTGTTTCATGGTCTGCGAGAATATCGCAGGAACCAGGGAGGATAACGTTGCTTTAGCAACGACCCTCAGGGCGAGGCGCAGCCGAGTAATCCTCCCGGATGCACCATCTTCTCCGAAGTAATCCTCCCGGATGCTCCTCTTCTACAAAACACTTCGCTTCTTTGCACAAACACTTCCTTGCTTCACACACTGAGCAATCCTCACTCTCTCCATCAGCGACAAAATCAATCAATTACGATAAAGTAACGTCTGGTCATTAGGTATGTGAGAACGCAATGTACGAACGTTACTCGGGATTGATTTTTGATATGGATGGCACCCTCCTGGATACTGAACCGACGCACCGTAAGGCGTGGAGTGAAGTATTAGGGCGCTACGGCCTTCGTTTTGATCTTCAGGCAATGGTCGCACTTAACGGCTCCCCAACCTGGCGCATTGCTCAGTCGATCATTGAACTCAATCATGCCGATCTTGACCCCTATTCGCTGGCGAGAGAAAAGACCGATACGGTAAAAAGCATGCTGCTGGACAGCGCCGACCCGTTACCTTTGGTCGAGGTGGTGAAGGCCTGGTATGGCCGTCGCCCGATGTCAGTGGGAACCGGTAGCGAAAGCGCTATCGCTGAAGCGTTGTTGGCACACCTCGACTTACGTCGTTATTTTGATGCGGTCGTCGCGGCTGATCATGTTCAGCATCACAAACCAGCCCCGGATACGTTTTTGCTGTGCGCGGAACGGATGGGTGTGGTTCCTGCGCAATGTGTGGTGTTTGAAGATGCTGATTTCGGTCTGCAGGCGGCACGTGCGGCGGGAATGGATGTTGTGGATGTTCGATTATTGTGAGTGATGGACTGTCGCTCCTGTCCCTGTTTGCCAGTAGTTTTCTCAGCGCCACGCTATTGCCCGGAAATTCAGAAGTTGTTTTAGCTGCGATGCTAGTGTCCGGGGTAAGTCATCCCTGGGTCTTAGTCTTAACAGCAACAATGGGTAATAGCCTTGGGGGGTTAACTAACGTTATCCTTGGGCATTTCTTCCCGTTACGTAAAACGTCGCGCTGGCAAGAAAAGGCCACAGGCTGGCTTAAGCGGTATGGCGCAGTCACACTGCTATTAAGCTGGATGCCGGTCGTGGGGGATTTACTGTGCTTACTGGCGGGGTGGATGCGCATCTCGTGGGGACCAGTGCTCTTTTTTTTATGTCTTGGTAAAACGTTGCGCTATGTTGTGGTCGCAGCGGCTACTCTTCAGGGCATGATGTGGTGGCACTAATTGTAGATAGACACGTAGAGTCACCATTACAATTATGCTAATTAAAACGATTTTGACAGGCGGGAGGTCAATTTGATCCCGGACGTATCACAGGCGTTGGCCTGGCTGGAAAAGCATCCTCAGGCGTTGAAGGGGATTCAGCGTGGGCTGGAGCGCGAAACACTGCGTGTTAATGCTGATGGCACGTTAGCAACAACGGGCCATCCAGAGGCGTTAGGCTCTGCGCTGACACATAAATGGATAACCACCGACTTTGCCGAAGCGCTGCTGGAGTTTATCACTCCGGTCGATGGCGATATTCAACATATGCTGACATTGATGCGCGATCTGCATCGCTTCACGGCCAGAAACCTGGGTGATGAGCGGATGTGGCCGCTGAGCATGCCTTGCTATATTGCTGAAGGGCAGGATATCGAACTGGCGCAGTATGGCACCTCTAACATCGGTCGTTTGAAAACGCTCTACCGTGAAGGGCTGAAAAACCGCTACGGCGCGTTGATGCAAACCATCTCTGGTGTGCATTATAACTTCTCGCTGCCGATGGCGTTCTGGCAGGCGAAGTGTGGCGTAACGGAAGGCGAAGACGCGAAAGAAAAAATCTCTGCCGGTTATTTTCGTCTGATTCGTAACTATTACCGCTTTGGTTGGGTGATCCCGTACCTGTTTGGCGCGTCTCCGGCGATTTGCTCTTCGTTCCTACAGGGAAAACCGACCACGCTGCCGTTTGAGAAAACGGACTGCGGCATGTACTACCTGCCGTATGCAACGTCTCTGCGCTTAAGCGATCTCGGTTATACCAATAAGTCGCAAAGCAATCTCGGTATTACGTTTAACGATCTGCATGAGTATGTGGCAGGATTAAAGCGCGCGATCAAAACGCCTTCCGAGGAGTATGCGGAGATTGGCCTGGAGAAAGACGGTAAGCGCCTGCAAATTAACAACAACGTTCTGCAGATTGAAAACGAACTGTATGCGCCAATTCGTCCGAAGCGTGTGACGCGTAGCGGTGAATCGCCGTCAGATGCGCTTTTGCGCGGCGGTATTGAGTACATCGAGGTGCGTTCGCTGGATATTAACCCGTTCTCGCCGATTGGCGTTGACGAGCAGCAGGTACGATTCCTTGATCTGTTTATGGTCTGGTGCGTATTGGCTGATGCGCCGGAAATGAGCAGCGACGAACTTCTGTGTACGCGTACTAACTGGAATCGGGTGATTCTGGAAGGACGTAAGCCGGGACTGACGTTAGGTATTGGCTGTCAAACGGCGCAGTTCCCGCTGCCGAAAGTCGGTAAAGATCTGTTCCACGATCTGAAACGCGTGGCGCAAACGCTGGACAGCATCCACGGCGGAGAGGAATATCAGAAAGTCTGCGATGAACTGGTCGCCTGCTTCGATAATCCGGAACTGACGTTCTCAGCGCGTATCCTGCGGTCTATGATTGACTCAGGGATTGGCGGAACAGGCAAAGCACTGGGCGAGGCTTATCGTAATTTGCTGCGTGAAGAACCGCTGGAAGTCTTGCAGGAGCAGGACTTTATTGCTGAACGTGAGGCATCGAAACGTCGTCAGCAGGATGTTGAAGCGGCAGATACCGAGTCGTTTACAGAGTGGCTAAAAAAGCACGCCTGACAGAAAAGAAAAAGGCCACTCGGGAGTGGCCAAAATTTCATCTCTGAAAACAGGGATGATGATAACAAATGCGCGTCTTTCATATACTCAGACTCGCCCCGGAACAAAGAGTTCAGTTTATTTTTAAAATAATTCTCGGAGGTGGCTAAATGCCGTTGTTAGATAGCTTCACTGTCGATCATACCCGGATGGAAGCACCTGCAGTCCGGGTCGCGAAAACGATGAACACCCCGCATGGCGACGCCATTACCGTGTTTGATCTGCGTTTCTGCATCCCAAACAAAGAAGTGATGCCGGAAAAAGGTATTCACACGCTGGAGCACCTGTTTGCGGGCTTTATGCGTAATCATCTTAACGGGAACGGTGTTGAGATCATCGACATCTCCCCGATGGGCTGCCGTACAGGTTTCTATATGAGCCTGATTGGTACGCCGGACGAGCAGCGCGTGGCGGATGCCTGGAAAGCGGCAATGGCAGACGTGCTGAAAGTGCAGGATCAAAACCAGATCCCGGAACTGAACGTCTACCAGTGCGGTACGTACCAGATGCACTCTCTGAGCGAAGCGCAGGAGATCGCGCGTCATATTCTGGAGCGCGATGTTCGCGTGAACAGCAACGAAGAGCTGGCCCTGCCAAAAGAGAAGCTGCAGGAGCTACATATCTAGTTGCTGTACCGGATGGCGATGCTGACGCATCTTATCCGGCCTACAATGAGAAATGTCCTCGTAGGTCGGGTAAGCGAGGCCGCCACCCGACACAAAAAAAGCCAGTTCAAATGAACTGGCTTTTTTGTTAGTGTGACCCATCCTGAATAGCGTTGACACGTTCCTGACCTAAATCCGGAGAACGTGATGATGAC
>NZ_NRDO01000108.1 GCF_010231475.1 Citrobacter sp. NCU1
GTCACCTCTGGTTGAGAGTTTACTCACTTAATCGCGTGTCCACTATTCGCGGGTAGGATCATTTTAGCTTCAATACGGGATTTTTCTTCAGCATTTGCCTTTTCAAGCTCTTTTCTTGCTCTTTCCATTGCCATCTGGAAGTCTTTCTCTGCCTTTTGTTCGTCGCGAATAGCTTTCTCGTATTCACGCTGTGCTTTCTCTTCCTCTCGTTGCAATTCACGTTCTTCTCTAAGGATATCTTTCTCATCCTGAATTTTAAGTTCTTTTTCGTGGCAAAGCAGTAATTCTTCTAGCCGCAAATTAAGATAATCATAAGTGATACTTATATTCATTGATTGTCCAAATTTATTGAGTGCATCAAAAGCGCTTTCAATACGTTTTTTAAGTTGCTCAACATTGCCTGCCTTAATTTTGCCTATCGCGGCATCACACTCGCTATTGAATGCTCTGACGAGCAATTTCACATAACGTTTGATCATTTTTTTACCTTCCGACTTACTACCATTCACCTCCCAACTAGTATTAAAGTCACAAGCAGCATCTTGTCGAATTAGACTTTTCTGCCTTTCCTTATTGTAACTAATGGCTTCCTGGAAAGCTTTGGAATCATGATAGTCGAAATGCGGTTTATATATACCATAATCAATCATATCAACAGAATCACTAACTTCTGCTAATTTTGCAGAGAGATCCAACAAGAGCTGGCGCTTTTCATTATACGATTTTTTTAAGCTGGTTAGCTCTTGCTCCTGAGACGCAATAAGCTCTCTCGCTATTTTTTCACGCTTCTGTATATCTGCATCTTTATCTTTAACCTCTTTATCTATCGCTTGGCGTTTTTCATTCACTTCACTATCTATTTCAGTACGCTTGTCTTTCACTTCTTTATCAATAGCATTGCGGCTGGACTTTTCTTCATCATCCATAGCCTTTTTCATTTTTCGTGCTTCTTCTTCAAGATCAACAATCGTGCTATAACGTAAAAGATCGATTGCATGCTTTTTCTTCAATAAAATATGCATCGCAATCATAACCACGAATAAAACAGCAAGAACACCTACCGCTATTGCTAGTCCCAGGACCATTTAAAAAATCCTCTTCCCTTATAAAAGTAAGGAAATAGTACCAAATGTTGCCATGATTATCATGGTGATATGTTCATGTATTCTATCCTGAAAACACGAAGTACAACGAGCAGGCAACTTCCGCTCCTGGCACTCAACTGCCGTTCGAAAGAGTGCCAGCAGGTTCTGGCGAGTAGGGGAAAATTGGGTATCATCTTTAGGGGTAAAACTGCCGACGTACAAGATGCTTACCGAAGCAGTATCAATTCAATCAGGACCTTGGAAGATCGCACGCTGCCATTGAGTTCTGGCGCAGGGCATATTCCGACCATACTCAAACGGAGGAGATATGAGTAAGCAACATCAGGCACTAATTATTGGCGCATCTCGGGGGATCGGGCTTGGCCTGAGTCAGGAGTTACACCACCGGGGATGGGCTGTCTCTGCTACACGCAGGCAGACTGTTGGAGCAGAGGCCTTTCCCGCAATTCAGTGGCTGACTCTCGATATTAATGATGTGCAGCAAAGCACGGCTTTCAGTCAGTTGCTGCAGCCTGGGCAATATGATGTCATTTTGATTAATGCTGGCGTGCAAGGGCCGGAGCATCAGTCAGTTTGTTCTGCTACACCAGAAGATCTTTTGTCATTATTTATGACCAATACGTTCTCGCCAATCAGGTTAGCAAACTTAGTCCTTGATGCCGTTAAACCGGGATCCGGGATTCTGGCCTTTACCAGTTCAAGACTTGCCAGCCTTAACGAAAATACGCAGGCTGATATACCTCTCTACTCGGCAAGCAAATCTGCACTGAACATGCTGACACGAGCCTTGTTACCTGAGGCAGATTCTCGTGGTCTGACGCTTCTGTCACTGCATCCGGGCTGGGTGCAGACCGATATGGGGGGCGCGCAGGCACCGCTTACGGTTGAAGAAAGCGTAAAAGGGTTGGCTAACGTTCTTGAAAGCTATCAAGGAAAAGGGGGCCATCATTTCGTGGACTATACCTCTAAACCGTTGAGCTGGTAGCCGCAATAAGACGCTTTGCCCATTCAGGAGACAAAACGTGAATGGGTATTTGGGAATAGCCTTTTTCAGCCTGAAGCCTGACTGAAAAAGGCGTTGCGCTCAGTTGATGCTTCAACGTTTACAGCGGTTTTAAATACACTCCGTAGAACGGTCTTTTTAAGACTGAGTTGGTTGTATTTCTATAAATTATAAAGAAAAAATAAAATTCAGGGCAACGCGGAAATCGTACCCGTTCTCTTTTTATATACAAAATACGCTGTCATTTTCTGGCACAAACCTGCGCCACACGCTGTACTCTTTTTAACCACGCCATACTCTGCCTCTCAAACGTCCAGGCTTTTTTGCCTCTGTTGCTAAATTTTTAGGGTGTGTCGTATGGGGGAGGAGGAGAGATGAAACAGCCTGATAATGTCTACCAGCGCATTGAAGGAAACCAGTGGCGGCACGTCTGGATTGTGGGCGATCTCCACGGGTGCTTTTCTTTGCTCATGGCGAAATTACGCGAATGCCATTTTGATCCCTGGCAGGATCTGCTGGTCTCGGTGGGAGACGTGATCGATCGTGGCCCGGACAGCCCAGGCTGCCTTCGGTTGCTGCGTAAAAACTGGGTGGTGGCTATCAGAGGTAACCACGAGCAAATGGCGTTGGATGCGCTGAAATCAGAAGAATTTTCGTTATGGTCGATGAATGGCGGGAACTGGTTTATGGCATTACCGGCAGTGCAGCAGGCGCAGGCAAGGCGCGCGCTGGAAGGGTGCCACGAACTCCCCTGGATTCTGGAACTGCATTGCCAGAAGGGTACGCATGTTGTGGCGCATGCTGATTATCCGGACGATGAGTATCAGTGGCAAAAACCGGTTAACTTGCATGAGGTGTTGTGGAGTCGCTCACGTCTGAGTGAACGACTGGCGGGACGCGGTGGTGGTATACGTGGAGCGGATCACTTTTGGTTCGGTCATACCCCGTTACGTCATCGCGTGGATATGGATAACCTGCACTATATTGATACCGGCGCCGTATTTGGTGGTGAACTGACGTTGGTACAGTTGCAGTAATTATAAATCGCTGTATTTCTGGGCCGGCAGCCAGAATCCATCAATAAAGTCTTCTATAGGGAAACAGCCTCCGTGGCGAATTCGCTGATCGTCCATTGAGTACAGGCACTGTTGCTCAGTATTGTAGACATCCACTACGATATCCTCGCAACCGCCATCCAGGTAGCAAACAAAAAGTACCAGTGCGAACATTCCATCCTCAAATTGTACTGCCGTACCGTTAGTGTAGGAGAGGTTATCGTATGAGGGAAAGGAAGAAATAAATAACCCGTCTGGCGACGGGTTCTTTTTGGGTCAGGTAAGACGCATGACCCAGGCATCGGAATGGCGATCGTAACGGGTGCGGAATAGAACGGAATGTTCTCCATTGAGAAGGGCGGGGATGCTGGTTTCGTCGTCCCAGGCATCCAGTTGCATACATAAATCGGGATCGGATTTACACGGAATGCTTAACGTTCGATCCCCCGGTGATTCACCGTGCAACTCACCGTCGTCAATTTCAAAAGCGCCAATACGCACACTGGTTTTCATCATTTGCTCTCCGTTGAAATTTGCTGATTGTGGTACGACCAGTTCGATCGCCCAATTTTCAGCGTAGTCAACGACGGCAAAAGCGCCAGTAAAAAAGTGCGTTATTTTTATGCGCCTCTACGCATTACCGCTAAACAGTTTGCCGTCTCGCACCAGTTCGCGGGGATAGCTATTTTTCAGGCGCGAACCAATTCGTTTTGCCAGACCTATCGGCTGATGCTGGAATGTCACCAGAACATCATCTGTGGCAGGAGAGGTCTGCGGATAAACATCGCGACCGCGATACCACTCTTCTGCTTCTTGCGGCGAAAGTTCAAAGGCGTTTTTGTGCTCAGGATTGGCCAGAGCAATAACGGCCTCATGCTGCCAACGGAACCCTTTATTATGGGTTTCCGCTAATTTGAGACCGAGTCGGGAGAAGCGCACTTTGCCAATCAGCCCTTCAATTGCCGCCGGGAACAGCCAGATCTCTTTATCACGCTGCCAGAGATGCAGATCCTCCGTCCATTGCAGACCGCTGGCGTTAGCCGCCTGGGTAATCTGCGCAGCTTCACGAGCTTTTACTGGCGTAAATGGAAAATTGCCGACTTTATACTTTGGCGCCGGTAACGCAGGGATAGTCTGGGTTTTGCGTAAACGCGCGACGAAGAAGCCTTCACAGTCATAAATCTGTGGGAAGACATGCAGAAAACCTTCCGGTGTTAATGCGCGCGTTGCCTCAGGAAATAAGTCATCTAACGGGAGAAATTCAACCGCCTCCGGCCAGGTCTCTTTCAGCCACAGACAGACGGCTTCATTTTCATCGCGATTGAGCGTACAGGTGGAATAAACCAGCGTTCCGCCGGGGCGCAACGCGTGGAATGCACTCTCAATCAGCTCGCGTTGAGTGGCGGCAATGTCAAGATTGCTCTCTACAGACCAATTTTTGAGCGCGTCAGGATCTTTACGCACGACGCCTTCGCCTGAACAGGGCGCGTCCAGCAGAATGGCATCAAACATTTCTGGCACTGCGGCACCAAACACGCGACCGTCAAAATGGGTCAGCGCGACGTTACTGATCCCACAACGGCTGATATTCGCATGCAGCACTTTGACGCGGCTGGCAGAAAACTCATTCGCCAGAATCGCGCCCTGGTTATGCATTCTGGCGGCGATTTGCGTGGTTTTAGAACCTGGGGCGGCGGCGACGTCCATGACCCGTTCCGGTTTATTTCCGTCGGCAAACAGTGCGGCGACCGGCAGCATTGAGCTTGCTTCCTGAATATAAAACAGACCGCTTAAATGCTCGGCAGTACTGCCCAGCGGCAGTGACTCTTCATCATCTCGCTCTATCCAAAAACCTTCCTCACACCAGGGGACAGGCGTCAGCGACCAGCCGTAAGGGGCCGTCAACTCGAGAAACGCGGAAACGGAGATTTTCAGGGTGTTGACGCGAATACTGCGGCGTAGTGGACGCTGACAGGCGGCGAGAAAATCATCAAAGCAGAGCGTAGAAGGCATTGTCTCACGCATTTGCGTCAGAAAGGCCTCAGGAAAATAAACGGCGTGTTGAGCCACAAGAATATACCACCGGCAGTAAAACAGGCGCGCAGTGTAGCATAAACGCTCCGGCGCGGGCACGCCGGAGCGAAGCGGTTAGCGAGGGAGCGCAGTACCCCATTCGCGCCACTCTTTGGGTTCGACCTCCAGCAGCAGGAAGTGTTTGCCCGCCTGTGCTTTAGGTGCCAGCGGCGTGCCTGGCGGGGTGGCGAACGCGATACCACCGCGGACGAACTGGTTGAAGGTGCCTGTTTTCACGACCCCGCCGGTCAAACCAAAATCAAGGCTGTAGCCAGAAGCCAGCCAGAAGACGGAATTATTGCGTACGAGGTGCTGATAACGCTGGCTGATGCGCATAGCAATCATCACTCGGTCAGACATCGTTCCTAAGGTCATGCCCGTTACCGTACCCACTTCAATACCCCGGAACAGGACGGGGGTACCGATGTTCAGCGAACCGGCTTCAGGGGCTTCAACCACGATGCTCAGGCCATCAAGATAGCGTGAGTCAGTAATGGTGGTTTCCTGTAGCTCGAATTCGCGACGTGGGTTGCCGCGTCCCGGTTCAACGTTGATGTAAGGCTGCAAAATCGTATCCAGATGCTCGACGCCCGCGGCAGAAATTTGCGGGGTGATCACTGAGAAACGGGTGCCGCCCCGGGCGAAGGTTTGCACATATTCCGGGTAGAGTACCGCTTTGGCCTGAACTTCATTACGCGCAGTGATCAACTCCAGCGTCTGAATCTGGCCAATGTCGATGCCGAGGTAACGAATCGGCATGCCGGCAGCGAGTTTACCTGCATCGAAGGCGTGTAGGGTTATCTGGCTGCCGACCGCGCGGGCTGCGGTTTCTGATGCATACAGGATCCGTTTGTCGCCTTTACGTTGGCTGGCGCTGGCTCCACTCAAATTATCGAAGCTGATAGCCCCTTTTAGCGCACGGGAAAGCGGGGCGGCTTGCACGGTAAGGCCGCTACCATTGAGCTGTACTTTCGCGCCGCCTTCGGCCCAGAACACGCTGTTACTGGTCAGCAGATTGCGGTATTCAGGTTTGATATGCAGATCAATATCAAAGGCATTGGCGCGCGGACGCACGGTGATCACTTCACCGACTTCAAATTTACGGTACAGCACGACGGAACCGGCCTGCACATCCGGGAGCGTTTCGGCGCTGAGGCTTACGGTGGTTGTTGGCAAGTCGCTTAGGCTGTTTTCTACCGCTTTTTCCAGATTGGCATACAGCGGATAACTGGACTTCATCTCACCCTTTGTGCTAGGCAAAATGCGAATGCCGCCGCTTACCCATTCACTGGCGCTGGCGCCAAGAAACTCAATGCCGTCCAGACCGACTTTGACATCGACGCGGCTATTGACCACGAACTTGCTGTCGCCCTGAACCAGAGAGCGGTGTTGTGGATCGACAGCGACAATAAATGTGACACCTGTGCTGGTGAGTTTACGCTCAATGACCTGGCCCACCTGCACCCCGTGCAGAATAAGCGGTTGTCCGGCATCAATGCCGTAGCTTTCCGGCGCCGTGAGGGTAAAAGTCATCACATTCTGTTCATGAAGCAGGGCTTGCTCACCTGGCACCACCACAAACTCGCTACGCGGTTCGCCTTCACCGGGCACCAGTTCGAAGGTTTTTCCGGTGAGTAATGCGCTGAGGTTGGCATCGCTGAGCGACAGTTTCGGATTGCGTAGTTCAATACGTGTTGAATCGCGCAGTAGCGTCACCACGGCGGGATCTACCGTCATTTCACCGGTCACTTTACCGTCGGGGTTGAGATGCAGTTTGGTTAACTGACCCACTTCCAGCCCTTGATACATCAATGGCGTCGAACCGGCCTTCAGACCGTCGCCACTGGGCAGCTCAAGTTTCACCAGTACGCCACGCTGACTGTGCGCGAGATCCTGGTACAACCCGAAAGTATCATCCTGAGCAGCGGGCTGAGAGTTATCCGGGGAATCAAACGCGATAGCGCCGTTCACCAGAGCCGCCAGACTTTCCAGTTTCACTTTTGCGCCGCTAAGACCGATGTCAGCATTTACCCCCGAGACATTCCAGAAACGGCTGCCTTTTTTCACCAGGTTAGTGAACCGGCGTTCAATCAGCACATCAATCGTGACCCCTTGTTTGTTGGGGTTGATGGAGTAGTCATAGACGCGCCCCACAGGAATTTTACGGAAATAAACCAGCGCGCCACTGTTGAGAGAACCGAGATCCGGCGCCTGAAGATGGATCATTAATTCGCCGTTGTTCAGGCGATATTTCGGCTGTGTATCCAGCGCCACAAAGCGATCGCTGGGTTCGCCTTTTCCAGGCATCATGCCGATATAGTTACCGCCGACCAGCGCGTCCAGACCGGAAACCCCCGCCAGCGACGCTTTAGGTGTAACCAGCCAGAACTGTGTATCTTCACGCAGTGCATCTTTCATGTCGGCCTTGATACTGACGCGAACTTTGATTTTGCGCAGGTCTTTGCTCAGGTTGACATCCTGCACCGTGCCGACTTCAACCCCTTGATAACGCACGGGAGTTCGGCCAGGAACAATGCCATCCGCCGACATAAAATCGATGGTGACGGTATTACCGCGATCTTCATAACTTCCCCATACCAGCCATCCTGCGATCATCAGGGCAATGAGCGGCAGCAGCCAGAAGGGCGAAATACGGCGTTTTGTTTTAATCTGCGCTTCCGGCGGCGAAGCGGGTGTTTCCTGACTCATGTGCATCCCAAAGTAAGCGGCTATCCAGCCATTCGACTGAAAGAATAGTCAATATTACCGCTGCGCCGAAATACAGCGCAGCCGGTCCCATAGTAAAAGCCAGTATCTGATCGCGATTAATCAGAGACATCGTTAATGAAATAACAAAGAGATCCAGCATTGACCAACGACCAATCCAGGTGACCAGGCGCAGAAGCCGGATACGTATTTGCAGCCCCAGCACAGAGTTAAAATGGATGCTGATCAACAGTGTAAACATCACAATTATTTTGGTAAATGGCACCAGAATACTGGCAATAAAGACCACGGCAGCCACCGCAACATTGCTGCTAGCCAGCGACATAATACCTGAAAAAATCGTGTCTTCCTGACGCCCGCCATTGACATAAATAATTGAAATGGGCATCAGGTTGGCGGGTAGCAAAAAGACAATAGAGGCTAATAGGGCGGCCCAACATTTTTGAATGCTCTGTCTTCTGCGCAACCGCAGTGGGATATGACAGCGAGGGCAACGCCCACGGGGATCGGGGTAACCCGTAAAGTGACATCCCAGACAAACGCGAAGTTTTTCGTCTGGGCGCCGGGCTGGCTTTTGCGGGTAAAAACGATCCCATAATTGCTCTACATTAAGGTGGGATAAGGTCAGAATACTGAGGATCACCAGCGCGATGAAGGCCATAAGCCCGACACCCGGCAGCAAAAAAGCGTAATCCTGCACTTTAATCGATGCCACCGCGATGCCGACCAGGTAGATATCCAGCATGACCCACTCTTTTAGCCTCTCCAGCATCAACAGCACCGGACGCAGGTTCATCCCCAGAATGTTGCCAAACCACAGATAGGCGATGGACGTCACCAGCACCAGCGGCGCACCGGCGACACAAAAGAGCACCATTGCGGCGGTAATCGGATCACCCTGTTTTGTCATCTGCCAGATACCCTGCATGACATTGGCGTCAATGCGTACCCCGAGTAAATAGATGTGCAGCAGCGGTTCACCCCAGGCAAAAGGCATCAGCAACAGCATCGTGATGGCCATTGCCGCCAGACGCGTCAGCGACCAGTCGCGCCCGTCACGGATTTTGGCCTGACAGCGGGGGCAATACGCGCTCTGGTAAGAACGCATTTTGGGCAGGCTGAACAGCAAGTCGCACTGAGGGCAACGTTGATAATGTGCTCGGGGCAATGCCTCGCCGATGGATCTGACCGCTATTTTTTTCGTTGGCGTGATATGTGGGGTATTAAGAGCCATGTATCGCGAATCAAAGTGTTAGATTTATGTAATCTTAACTCATGACGGGAATGATCTTGAGCATTAACGCATTTAATGCTTATTTTAATAGGCTGCAGTTTAAAGTAAGACAACCAAGTGATTATAAAATGAACAAAACAGAGTTATACGCGGATCTTAATCGCGACTTTCAGGCATTAATGGCAGGTGAAACGAGCTTTCTGGCAACACTCGCGAACACGAGCGCGCTGTTGTATGAACGTCTTTCAGAAGTGAATTGGGCGGGGTTTTACTTGCTTGAAAACGACACGCTGGTGTTAGGCCCATTCCAGGGGAAAATCGCCTGCGTGCGTATCCCGGTTGGGCGCGGCGTCTGCGGCACGGCAGTCGCCCAGAACCGTATTCAGCGTATCGAAGATGTTCATGCCTTTGACGGGCATATCGCGTGCGATGCCGCCAGCAATTCCGAAATCGTACTGCCGCTGACGGTCGGTAATCGGATCGTGGGGGTGTTGGACATTGATAGCACGGCATTCGGCCGCTTCACTAAAGAAGATGAACAGGGGCTACGTCAGCTTGTCGCACAGCTTGAGGCGGTGCTTGCAATGACGGATTACAAAAAATTCTTTGCGGCCGACGCAGGATAATCAACGGATAACGTAGCAATTACTGATGACGTCATTATAATGACGCCTGTTCATGCCTGCGGCTAGTTGGCTACGTCCGTTGTAATCAGGAAATTTCATGGAAAATCAACCTAAGTTGAATAGCAGTAAAGAAGTTATCGCATTTTTGGCCGAACGTTTTCCTCACTGCTTTAGTGCGGAAGGCGAAGCGCGCCCGCTGAAAATTGGCATTTTTCAGGATCTGGTAGAGCGCGTTGAAGGCGAAATGAACCTTAGCAAGACGCAACTGCGCTCCGCTTTACGTCTTTATACTTCAAGCTGGCGTTACCTGTACGGTGTCAAACTGGGTGCAACGCGTGTCGATCTCGATGGCAACCCTTGTGGTGAGCTGGATGAGCAGCACGTTGAGCATGCACGTAAGCAGCTTGAAGAAGCAAAAGCTCGCGTTCAGGCGCAGCGCGCAGAACAGCAAGCGAAAAAACGCGAAGCTGCCGCTGCCGCAGGCGAAAAAGAAGACGCTCCGCGTCGCGAACGTAAGCCGCGTCCTGCACCACGCCGCAAAGAAGGCGCTGAAGGTAAAGTTCGCGCTGAGAAACCGGCAGCGAAAGCACCTCGTGCACCTCGCGAAGAGCAGCACACCCCGGTTTCTGACATTTCAGTCCTCACGGTAGGGCAGTCTCTGAAGGTGAAAGCAGGCAATAATGCGATGGATGCCACCGTATTAGAAATCACCAAAGATGGCGTCCGTGTACAGCTGAATTCGGGTATGTCTTTGATAGTACGCGCAGAACACCTGGTGTTCTGAAACGGAGGCCAGGCCGGGCATGAACACTTTTTTTAGGCTTACCGCATTAGCTGGCCTGCTTGCAATAGCAGGCCAGTCATTTGCTGTGGACGACATTACGCGTGCCGATCAAATTCCTGTACTGAAGGAAGAAACACAGCATGCGACAGTGAGTGAACGTGTGACGTCCCGTTTCACACGTTCTCACTATCGTCAGTTCGATCTGGATCAGTCGTTTTCGGCGAAAATTTTCGATCGTTATCTGAATTTACTCGATTTTAGCCACAATGTGTTGTTGGCGAGCGATGTCGAGCAGTTTGCTAAAAAGAAAACCGTCCTGGGCGATGAACTGCGCTCGGGCAAACTGGATGTCTTCTACGATCTCTATAATCTGGCGCAAAAACGTCGATTTGAACGTTATCAGTATGCGTTAAGCGTACTGGAGCGGCCGATGGACTTCACCGGTACCGATACGTTTAACCTTGATCGCAGCAAAGCGCCCTGGCCGAAGAATGAGGCCGAGTTGAATGCGCTGTGGGATGGAAAGGTAAAATTTGACGAGTTGAGCCTGAAGTTAACAGGCAAGACCGACAAAGAAATTCGTGAGACGCTAACGCGTCGCTACAAATTTGCCATTCGCCGTCTGGCGCAGACCAACAGTGAAGACGTTTTCTCCCTGGCAATGACCGCTTTCGCTCGCGAAATCGATCCGCATACCAATTACCTTTCCCCGCGTAACACGGAACAATTCAATACCGAAATGAGCCTGTCTCTGGAAGGTATTGGCGCTGTGCTGCAAATGGATGATGATTACACGGTCATCAATTCCATGGTGGCCGGTGGTCCGGCGGCGAAGAGCAAAGCGATAAGCGTTGGCGATCGCATTGTGGGCGTGGGCCAGAACGGTAAAGGCATGGTGGATGTGATTGGCTGGCGTCTGGATGATGTCGTTGCGCTGATCAAAGGACCGAAGGGCAGTAAAGTTCGTCTTGAGATCCTGCCTGCCGGTAAAGGCACGAAGACCCGAATTGTTACGCTGACGCGTGAACGTATTCGCCTTGAAGACCGTGCAGTCAAAATGTCGGTGAAAACCGTTGGCAAAGAAAAAGTGGGCGTTCTGGATATTCCAGGTTTCTATGTTGGTCTGACGGATGATGTCAAAGTCCAACTGCAGAAACTGGAAAAACAGAACGTGAGCAGCGTCGTTATCGATCTGCGTACCAACGGCGGCGGCGCGCTGACAGAAGCCGTTTCGCTCTCCGGTTTGTTTATTCCGTCAGGCCCGGTTGTTCAGGTGCGTGACAACAATGGTAAGGTTCGCGAAGACAGCGACACCGACGGCGTTGTTTACTACAAAGGTCCGCTGGTGGTGTTAGTCGACCGCTTTAGCGCATCCGCATCCGAGATTTTTGCCGCAGCAATGCAGGATTACGGGCGTGCGCTGATCGTGGGTGAGCCAACCTTCGGGAAGGGCACCGTGCAGCAGTACCGTTCACTGAATCGCATTTACGATCAGATGCTGCGTCCTGAATGGCCAGCGTTGGGTTCCGTGCAATACACAATCCAGAAGTTCTATCGTGTCAATGGCGGAAGTACTCAGCGTAAAGGCGTTACACCCGATATCCTCATGCCGACAGGTAATGAAGAGACTGAAACCGGTGAGAAGTTCGAAGATAACGCGTTGCCGTGGGACAGTGTTGACGCGGCAACCTATGTGAAGTCAGAGGATTTAACGCCATTTGGTCCTGAATTGCTCAAAGATCACACTGCGCGTATCGCCAGCGATCCTGAATTCCAGTACATCATGAAGGATATTGCCCGTTACAACGCCATGAAAGATAAACGCAACATCGTATCTCTCAATTTTGCGCAACGTGAAAAAGAGAATAACGAAGATGATGCAATGCGACTGGCGCGTATCAACGACCGCTTTAAACGTGAAGGCAAACCACCGCTGAAGAACCTGGACGATCTGCCGAAGGATTACCAGGAGCCCGATCCGTATCTTGATGAGACGGTGAAAATAGCGCTGGACCTGGCCCATCTTGAGAAAGAGAAGCCTGCGGAACAACCCGCAGTCACGCAATAACCCTGAACAGGCACAAGAGATTGTGCCTGTTTTTTTGTCTATAGAAAACCCCCAGCTAGGCTGGGGGTTCAGTAAAGCTTTCAGCTTTGAGC
>NZ_NRDO01000109.1 GCF_010231475.1 Citrobacter sp. NCU1
TAAACTTCGCGTGAGATATAGCGCTTCAGACAGCGTATTGCTTCCATTTTTGTATGTCCTTCAGCTACTCGCCTGGCAACATATTCCTTCGTTTTATCGTCAGTTCGTAAACGTCCGATAGCGATGATGTGAAGTGCACTATTTGCAGCACGATCTCCACCCCGATTAAGTCGATAACGGTTCGTTTTTCCAGAAGAGACAGGAACCGGGCTGACACCACACAGTGCCGCAAAACCTGATTCGGATCTTAACCGTTGGGGATTGTCTCCGGCAGTGATCAGCAACTGCGAAGCGCTTTCGTATCCAATAGCATTACGTTTAATCAGTTCAGGTGCCAGCTCATCGACAATTGCCGCAATCATGACATCCAGATCAGCGATTTCGTCATGTAATTCGAGATAGCGTCGGGCAAGGGACTTTAATGAAATGCGATAAACGTTGGTAACATTGCGGTATTCACTGGCATCAGGTCTCCAGGATCCCAGAGTCCTGATGAGCTGCATGCGCGTCATATTTCTGAGCTGTTCACGTAATTCATCCGGGGCAGAGATAATATTGGAATGGATAATCTGGAGAGCGACTCTTCGGGCCGATATCGCTGTTTTGCGGCAAGTTTTTAACACCCGAAGAGACTCAATCATGCCATTGCGCGTTTTGGGTGTGACGGTTCTTATTCCGGAGAATGCGGCATGAGCAGCACACTCAGCATCAATCGTGTCACTTTTACCCCGTTTGCGTCGTTCCATCCGGTCTGGTGCGGTCACTTCAAGAACTTCTAACCCGGCATTCTGCAAATAGCGAAGCAGACCCGATCCATAGGTGCCTGTACACTCAACACCAATTCGCTTTAATGCCCCAAATGAGGTCATCCAGGCCAGCATCTGCCGGTAACCTTGTCGTGTTGTGGCAAAATACTGGGTCCCCAGGACTTTATTGTTCTGATCAACGACAGCGGCAACGTGCAGATCTTTATGTGTATCCACGCCACCCACAACGGCGGCTTCGGTAACTTTATCAGCCATGACAGAGCTCCTGTGAGGAAACAGAATTGAATCTCCAGACAGATACCCCGGACAGGACAGTAATGAGACAAGCCGTCAGGCCCTTCTTGAGTCACGCGCACCGGTGAGGAGATGCCTCGCATGAAGGCGCTTCCGGCAACCGACGGGTCCAGGGCAGGACACAAAAGGTCGATCGCTGTGTGAGTCAGGATGCGGGAAGGTCTTCACTGCATCAGTAATCACACCAATCGGGTTAAACGGCAAACTGAGTGGTGGTAAAGACTGACACCGGCATTATTACTGTCACTGTGGAACATCACTCCGGCTGGTTTACCGCGAGCTTCCCACGCCATTTCCAGCGCTTTGATGGTCAGCTTGCTGTCCGGTGAGAATGACATTGCCCAGCCCACCGGTTTCCTTGCGAACAGATCGAGAACAACAGCAAGGTAAGCCCAACGCTTGCCTGTCCAGATATACGTCACATCGCCGCACCACACCTGATTCGGTTCTGTCACTGCAAACTGTCGCTCAAGGCGATTCGGGATAGCGATGTGTTCATGACCACCACGTTTATATCGGTGGGTTGGCTGCTGACAACTCACCAGACCCAGTTCTTTCATGAGCCTTCCGGCAAGCCAGCGTCCCATTTTGAAGCCTCTCAGGGTTGCCATAATCGCGATACTTCTTGCGCCAGCAGAGCCATGGCTGATGTTATGCAGTTCCAGAACCTGACTGCGTAACACAGCCCGCCTGCCGTCTGGCTTTGCGGGGCTTTTTCCCCAGTATTTGTAGCTGCTGCGATGAACCCCGAACACGTGGCAAAGTGTGACCACAGGATACTGCGCTCTGAGTTTCCCGATTAACGAGAACTGTTCAGGGAGTCTGACATCAAGAGCGCGGTAGCCTTTTTTAATATGTCGTTTTCCATTTCAATGCGTTGTAGCTTTTTCTTCAGCTCACGTATTTCAATCTGTTCCGGGGTTATAGGGGAGGCTTTAGGTATTTTGCCCTGTCGTTCATCCCGCAACTGTTTTACCCATCGCGTCATGGTAGAAAGACCCACATCCATAGCACTGGCCGCAGCTGCAACGGTGTAGTTCTGATCAAGGACCAACTGAGCGGATTCGCGTTTAAACTCTGCGCTGAAATTTCTTTTTTTCATTGGGACACCTGTATTGTTCTGAGGTGAGCATATCACCTCTGTTCAGGTGGCCAAATT
>NZ_NRDO01000011.1 GCF_010231475.1 Citrobacter sp. NCU1
TGGTAACAGAGCCTTACAGGCGCATTTGAAAAACCTCCGGCTATGCCGGAGGATATTTATTTTAACAAATGTGGTTGGTCGTCAGGCTATGGCTATCAAATGTAAAGTTGTGTCTTTCTGGTGACTTACAGCCCATTGATGCTTGAAAATAGCAATAAGACCCATACGATGTGGGTAATCGCATAGTGCGTTTTGTTAAGTTGAGGTTAAAAGAAAATTATGATGCGAATCGCGCTCTTCCTGCTGACGAACCTGGCAGTGATGGTCGTATTCGGGCTGGTGCTGAGCCTGACGGGGATACAGTCGAGCAGTGTGCAAGGCCTGCTGATCATGGCGCTGCTGTTTGGTTTTGGGGGTTCCTTCATTTCGCTGCTGATGTCCAAATGGATGGCGTTGAAATCCGTTGGCGGTGAAGTCATTGAGCAACCACGTAATGAAAGAGAACGCTGGCTGATGAACACGGTCGCAACGCAGGCCCGCCAGGCGGGGATTGCTATGCCGCAGGTGGCTATTTACCATGCGCCAGACATCAATGCGTTTGCAACCGGTGCTCGTCGTGATGCGTCCTTGGTTGCTGTGAGCTCGGGTTTGCTGCAAAACATGAGTCCGGACGAAGCTGAAGCCGTTATTGCGCATGAGATCAGTCATATTGCGAATGGCGATATGGTGACGATGACCCTGATTCAGGGGGTAGTAAACACGTTTGTTATCTTTATCTCGCGTATTCTTGCGCAGGTCGCCGCAGGCTTTATGGGCGGTAACCGCGAAGAAGAAGGTGAGGGCGGTAATGGTAATCCGTTGATCTACTTCGCGGTTGCGACAGTGCTGGAGCTGGTGTTTGGTATCCTGGCGAGCATTATCACTATGTGGTTCTCTCGTCATCGTGAATTCCATGCTGATGCCGGTTCGGCGAAACTGGTCGGTCGCGAAAAAATGATTGCCGCGCTGCAGCGTCTGAAAACCAGCTATGAACCGCAGGAGGCCAGCAGCATGATGGCATTCTGTATCAACGGCAAATCGAAATCGCTGAGCGAATTGTTTATGACTCACCCACCGTTGGATAAGCGTATTGAAGCGTTGCGCAGTGGGGAATATCTGAAGTAACAGGGATGAGTATGCCGGTGAGCGGAATCTTCTCCCCGGCAAAACGTAAAACCTGACTGTATATTGAGCGCGTCTGATGACGCGCTTTTTTATGCACCCGTCCTGGGTTGTGTAATACGCAAACCACTCACAATGGCCGCCAGCGTGGCCATGATGCCCGCCACCATCAGCGCGATGTGCGTTCCGCCATCACCGAACAGGTTCAGCATGAGTGCTACCAGTGCGGCTCCCGAACTTTGCCCCAGTAAACGCGCCGTTCCCAGCATGCCACTCGCACCTCCGCTACGCTCGCGGGGGGCTGAGGTGATAATCGTATGGTTATTTGGCGACTGGAATAAACCGAAACCGGCGCCGCAAAGCATCATTGGCCAGATAATACGGATGTCAGAGGGGGAGGCCGGCAACAACACCAGGGAAAACAGACCTGCCGCCATTACCACCAATCCCAATGCGCCCAGCAGACCTGCGTGTACCTTTTCTATCAAATAACCCGCAAGCGGCGCCATTACCATGGTGGCCAACGGCCAGGGCGTTAACAACAGGCCGGTTTCCACTTCGCTTCGACCCAACACGGTTTGCAGGAAAAAGGGCAGCGACACCAGGGCGAGCATTTGCGCACAAAAGGAACAAATCGATGTACCAATCGAGAGGGAAAAGAGCGGGATCCGCAGCAAGTCTACTGGCAGTAAAGGGATCGGAAGTGAAAGTTGGCGGCGAATAAAGAAAAATCCGACAACAAGCATGATGCCTGCCTCGGCGCCAATCAACAGCAGTGACTGCCCCTGGGCGAATCCACTCAGGGCCGTGATCAGCAGTCCAAACGTTAAGGCGTTCATCACGGCACTCGGCAGATCAAAGCGCGGTTTCTTACTGCGCGATCCGTTGGGCGGCAAAAAGCGCATTGCCAATAGCAATGCCAGGATGCCTAACGGTACGTTAATCAGAAATAACCACTGCCAGGAGGCGAGCGAGAGGATGGCGGCAGCGATTGTGGGTCCTGCTGCTGAGGATACTGCGACGACGAATGAGTTAATGCCCATCCCACGGCCAAGATGGCGCTGGGGATAGATAAGGCGAATGAGCGCAGTGTTGACACTCATCAGCGCTGCGCCGCCAAACCCCTGTATGACGCGAGCCATCGTTAGCATTTGCAATGAGTCAGACAACGCACAAAACAGGGATGCCAGCAGGAAAATAACTAACCCGCATTTGTAGATACGTCGATAACCAAACATATCCCCCAAAAATGACAGAGAGAGCAGGGATACCACGATGGCTATCTGGTAGGCGTTAACCACCCAGATTGAACTGGCGGGTGAAGCCTGAAGATCGGCGGCTATCGTTGGGAGTGCAACGTTAGCGATAGCACCGTCGAGAACGGCCATCGAAATACCAATAACGATGGTCAGAATGGCACCGTACCGTTGAGGAGCGGGCAATCCATCTGTCTGGCATTTTTCCATATGAATTCAAAGTCTTTCGGGATTATGATCAGAGTAATTATTTTAGCATTGATATTCAGGCTTATGTCGCAGATTTATCACTAAGTCAGCAAAGATGGATTGCGGCCAATGTAACGTGAAATTATAATAAAAAATTGTTCTGATTTTTATAAAACACTCGCAATGAGGTGATAAATGGCTATTACAGATCTGGATAAACAACCTGATTCTGTTTCTTCTGTGCTGAAGGTGTTTGGCATTTTACAGGCGCTGGGGGAAGAGCGCGAAATTGGTATTACCGAGTTGTCGCAACGCGTCATGATGTCGAAAAGCACCGTTTATCGCTTTTTGCAGACCATGAAAACGCTGGGATATGTGGCTCAGGAAGGCGAATCAGAAAAATATTCTCTGACTCTGAAACTGTTTGAATTAGGCGCACGCGCTTTACAGAATGTTGATTTAATCCGCAGTGCTGATATTCAGATGCGTGAGCTATCGCGTCTGACGAAAGAGACAGTACACCTCGGTGCGCTGGACGAAGACAGTATCGTTTACATTCACAAAATAGATTCTATGTACAATCTGCGTATGTACTCGCGGGTTGGACGTCGTAACCCGCTCTACAGCACCGCGATTGGTAAAGTGCTTTTAGCCTGGCGCGATCATGAAGAAGTTAAACAGATTATGGAAGGGGTTGAGTATAAACGCAGCACTGACCGTACTATAACTTCTACTGATGAATTACTGACATTGCTGGATAAAGTCCGTGAACAGGGTTATGGCGAAGATAACGAAGAGCAGGAAGAAGGTTTACGCTGCATTGGCGTACCGGTATTCGATCGCTTTGGGGTTGTCATTGCGGGTCTGAGTATCTCCTTCCCGACGCTGCGTTTCTCAGAAGAGCGTTTGCACGAGTATGTAGCAATGCTACACACGGCGGCACGTAAGATCTCCGAACAAATGGGCTATAACGACTACCCGTTCTGAGTAGCGTTCGCTTCCTGATATTAAAAAGCCAGACGGCACAGACTGCTGACTGGCTTTTTAACCAGGGCGTAACCGTATATCGCCAGGATAGTTCAATATTAGATAAGTACATATTAGCAGGGCTTAATATGATGTACGGAACAATAAATAAGGCATAACAGGGTTATGCCTTGGGGAAATACTCGACAAACAGATTTATCAATTATCAACGACAACTGTACTTTTTCGCAATACAGGACAATCTGTCAGACCAATAATACCGCTATTAGTGTGAATATACTGTGCAGTGCTGGTGCCGCGGGCGGTCAGATAGTGGCATTGCAGGCCCAGACCTGCTGCATTCTCCTGACTCCCAATCAAAATTCCATAACCGCTGAGTAGTAAACCTATCCATACCAGAGCAAGCAAGACAATCGCGCGAATGAGCAAACGCATTACAACCTCTTTTCTTATTTCGTTATAATAAGAGTAGCCTCTACATCTGTTGACACAAGTGAATGATTCCTAAAAATACGTAATGCCACTACAGTTAGCCCCGGTTTAGGTAACGCATGATAATTTAGAGTCATAAGATGTAGATTCGGAGAACTGAGTGAAAAAGTTTCGGTGGGTATTCCTGATTATTGGCGTGCTGGTCTGCCTATTGCTTTGGGCGCAGGTGTTCAACATCATGTGTGATCAGGATGTACAATTTTTCAGCGGTATTTGCGCAATCAACAAATTTATTCCCTGGTAAACGCATTTTTACAACAGGTGATTACCTTCTCGTGTAGCAGTGCTAAAATGTACCGTCTACATTGAGGTGGTAAAATGAACGAAGTTTTGAACTCAGGCGCGCTAACTTTCGCGTCTTTAATGGTATCGGTGGTGGTTCTGGTTGTTGGACTTGCCTTGTGGTTTTTCGTCAATCGCGCAAGCTCGCGCACCAATGAGCAGATTGAACTGCTCGAATCCTTGTTAGATCAGCAAAAACGTCAAAATGCGTTGTTGCGCCGTCTGTGTGAAGCAAATGAACCTGAAAAACCGGCTGAGGCGACTCCCGCAGCAAATGATCGCGAAGAGGACGATGATATCATCCGTCTGGTAGCGGAAAGGTAGTCGGATTGACAGGATGCGAGTTTGCCAGCACTGTCTGAGGCACGGCATCCTGTCATTTTTGATGCACCTTTTTGGTGCGAGTGCGCGTTTTGATTATCGTCTGCTGTCAGACCCCGGCACCGATAATATTTTATCGAACAATGAATATCTTATCCTTCTACGCATTAATTAACGTTATTCACTACAACTAAAATATGATTATTCTTTTTTTGTGATGACGATCGTTATTATCAATAACGAAACGTTTCTCTCCCTTTTGTTGTGCATTGTCATCGTATCTTCATTATTTTGGTGCACAACGTCGTCGGAGAGTTTTGGTTCATTAGTCCATTAAAAAATCAGTCATTCATATCTGTTTTTTTTCAATTGGTATGTTTTTGTTATGTGACAATTTATGCATTACAAAGCATAAAAAGTGATATCTGTCACTAGTGGCGATAAGTTGAGCAGTTCGCCTGGAACAACTGAATTTATTGAGCTATGGTAGAAAAGCGTCTGTCCTGAGCGCAGTTTGTCAGCCTGGACGCAGAGCGGCGAAAATATATCTTTAGCGGATTTAACGCATAACTGTGCAGTTGCACTTTGCCAACTTTCGGGATTTGTGCGACTGATCGAGACACGTTTAAAAATGGCTTGCCATATTTTACGTTGTATGTGATAACACGGCTTGGGTTAAACGAGGTGCAATTCTGTTTATGTGTGGCATTTTCAGTAAAGAAGTCCTGAGTAAAAACGTTGTCGTTGAATACCGCTTCTCTGCCGAACCTTATATTAGTGCCTCAAGCAGTAATGTCTCAGTTTCATCTATGTTATGCCTGCGGGCGAAGAAAACAATCTAAGGAATTTTGCAAATGGCAAAGATTAAAGGTCAAGTTAAGTGGTTCAACGAGTCCAAAGGTTTTGGTTTCATTACTCCGGCTGATGGCAGCAAAGACGTGTTTGTACACTTCTCCGCTATCCAGGGTAATGGCTTCAAAACTCTGGCTGAAGGCCAGAACGTTGAGTTCGAAATTCAGGACGGCCAGAAAGGTCCGGCTGCTGTTAACGTAACAGCTATCTGATCGAAACCACTGATTTGAAGCGTTCAGGCGCATCAACCTCAGATATAAAGCCTCGCAGATGCGGGGCTTTTTAATTCAACTTGCGTCAAAACATGTCTGAATGCCCCTCTGTTTGTGCTTTGTTGCAAAACCGCGAAGTTCGTAGCATTGTTTTTCCCGATTTTCGTCACTATTTTTCGTTAAATCAATCACCTGAAAAGTGAGTTTGCTGGAGAGCAGGTGAAAAAGAAAAGCGACGGCGCAATGGCTAATGTTCCCCCTGTGCGTTTCGCGCTGCTGTGTGCGGCAATACTGACAAGTATGGGGTTATTACTTGGGCGCCTTGCGTGGTTACAAATTGTCACGCCGACGAACCTGGTCAGGCAAGAGGACATGCGCTCTCTACGTGAAGTCACCACGGTCTCGCCACGCGGTATGATTACTGACCGGGAAGGGCGTCCGTTAGCCGTCAGTGTGCCAGTGAATGCGGTCTGGGCTGATCCTAAAACCATCATCAGCAAGGGCGGTGTGGAATATAACGAACGCTGGCAGGCCCTGGCGAGTACACTGCATCTGTCATTAAGTACGCTGGCAAAGCGGGTTAACAGCAATCCAGCGGGGCGATTTATCTATCTGGCGCGCCAGGTATCGCCACAACAAGCACAATGGATAGACAAACTTAACCTTGCGGGGATCAATCTGCGTGAAGAATCTCGTCGGTTTTATCCTGCCGGACATGTTGCGGCGAATCTGATTGGCTTTACCAATATTGACGGACAGGGTATTGAAGGGGTTGAGAAAAGTTTTAATGCGCAATTGACGGGGAAACCGGGCTCGCGTCTTGTGCGTAAAGACAAGTTCGGGCATGTGATTGAGAACATCACCGAAGTCACGCCGGTTCCGGCACATGAGTTGCGACTCAGCATTGATGAGCGTTTGCAGACCGTGACGGAAGATGCCTTAGACAATGCCGTCACCTGGAATAAAGCGGAGTCGGGCGCAGCGGTGCTGGTCAGTGTGGCTACCGGCGAAATCCTCGCGATGGCCAGCTTCCCGGATTTTAACCCAAACAATCGTGAAGGGGCCGTGCTGGACGATTTTCGCAATCGCGCCATTAGCGACACCTTCGAACCTGGCTCAACCGTCAAACCGTTGGTCATTATGACGGCGTTAAAGCAGGGTATTGTGCAGCCAGACAGCGTTGTCGACACGCATCCGTTTAATCTTGATGGTCATCGTATTCGGGACGTGGGCTTCTACCCTGAACTCTCTCTAACCGGTATTTTGCAAAAATCGAGTGATACAGGGGTTTCGCATCTTTCACTCGCGATGCCGGTTAAGCAATTGCTGGATACCTATAAAAACTTCGGATTCGGTACGCCGACAGGACTGGGATTAACAGGGGAGAGTCACGGTTTACTGCCCCAACGACGCTACTGGAGCGATCTCGATCGGGCAACATTCGCCTTCGGTTATGGTCTGATGGTGACGCCGCTGCAGTTGGCGCATGTTTACGCGACGATTGGCAGCTTTGGTATTTATCGGCCTCTCTCTATTACCCGTATCGATCCCCCAGTGATTGGCACCCGGGTGATGTCTGAAAATCTGGTCCATAAAGTTGAACATATGATGGAGAGCGTCGCGTTGCCCGGAGGCGGGGGAACCAAAGCGGCGGTGAGAGATTATCGCGTTGCGGTGAAAACCGGCACGGCGAAAAAAATAGGCGATGATGGAAAGTACGTCGACAAATATGTGGCCTATACGGCAGGCGTCGCCCCGGCGAGTGACCCACAATTTGCGCTGGTGGTGGTGATCAACGAACCGCAAAATGGCGCTTATTATGGCGGGGCGGTTTCGGCTCCGGTCTTTAGCCAAATTATGGGGGACGTCCTACGCCTTGAAAACGTCAAGCCTGACGGTATGCCCGCTGATTCTGACCATTTGCTTGTGATGCACGGCAGCCGCGTTCTGACGCCTGTACTCTAAGAGAGCCAGGGTGGCTGGCCTACAAGCCGGCATCAGGGTGTTAGCGCGCATTCTCCCGTAACGTGAATTATGGAGAGTATATTTTCCCAGGGCGCAATTCGCGTTACACTTGCGCCCCGAAGTCATCAGCCGGAGTTGTCATGTCGTTTTCCTGTCCTCTTTGCCACCACCCTCTTGCGCAAGTAAAAAACAGCTTTATCTGTCCGCAACGACATCAGTTTGATGTGGCGAAAGAAGGATATGTCAACTTACTGCCGGTACAGCATAAACGCTCGCGCGACCCTGGTGATAGTGCGGAAATGATGCAAGCGCGACGGGCGTTTCTTGACGCCGGGCATTACCAGCCGCTACGTGACGCTATCGTCACTATTCTTAGTGAACGTTTGAGTCCCCATGCGACTGCGGTTCTCGATATTGGCTGCGGCGAAGGGTATTACACACATGCGTTTGCCGATGCACAGCCAGGAATTACCGTGTTTGGCCTGGATGTGGCAAAAGTGGCGATTAAGTCTGCGGCGAAGCGTTATCCGCAGGTGACGTTCTGCGTTGCCTCAAGTCACCGTCTGCCATTTGCGGATACGTCAATGGATGCCATTATCAGGATATACGCGCCGTGCAAAGCAGAAGAGTTAGCCAGAGTCGTCAAGCCCGGAGGGTGGGTTCTCACCGCCACGCCGGGGCCACGCCATTTAATGGAACTCAAAGGGCTGATTTATGATGAGATTCGGCTGCACGCTCCACACACGGAGCAGATCGACGGTTTTACGTTACAGCAGAGCGTGGCGTTGAACTATCCGATGCGTCTTCATGGCAGTGAGGCCGTGGCATTACTACAGATGACGCCTTTTGCATGGCGGGCGAAACCCGAGGTATGGGACGCGCTGTCCGCCAAAGACGTGTTTGACTGCCAGACCGATTTCAGTCTTCACCTCTGGCAGCGCGACAGTTAGCCGTAAAAATGGGCCCAGAGGATCTGGGCGCCAATGCCAATCAGCACGATCCCGCCTAAAATTTCCGCGCGTTTGCCCAGCATCGGGCCAATGAATCGGCCAATCATCATTCCCAGCGTTGACATAATCAGCGTCGCGCAACCAATGGCCAGCGCAGTGGCGATAATATTCACCTGCAGGAAGGCTAAACCGACCCCAACGGCCATGGCATCCAGACTGGTGGCAATAGCCGTTGTCACTAACAGCCAAAAGCTGTGACGGCGCAGAGGCTCTGCATCTTCGTCATCGTTATCACGAAAGCCTTCAATGATCATACGCCCGCCTAAGAAAATCAGCAGCAGGAAGGCAATCCAGTGGTTCCATTCGAGAACGAATTTGCTCGCCAGCATCCCCATGCCCCAGCCAATCAGTGGGGTAAGCGTTTCGACGGCGCCAAAAATCAGGCCGGTGCGCAGAGCTTCGGAGAATTTGGGTTTATGCAGGGTGGCGCCTTTACCAATCGACGCAGCGAAGGCGTCCATCGACATGCCAAAAGCGAGAAGAATTGTAGCGGTAAAATGCATGACAGCGTCCTGACCGGGGTTTCCATAAAACACATCACCGCCCCCAGCAAATATGCCCCGTGGTGCTCATCTGTTCTCACAGGATTCGCATTCTGGATGGCATAGCAGTTGATGTGCATATGGTCTCGCCTGACTGAAAGCAATCAGTCCGTACGTGCCACGTTTTGCAACGAGTATGTTGACACGTACATTTCCGGAGTCTGGAAATCGGCTACTCCCCAAATGACGGCGCAACCTTAACATATTTTGAGAATATAAAACAACAAAGAGGAAATACTATTTGACCTCTAATTGAAAACGATTTTCATTTAGATTTAAATATCAATAAAAGGTTAAAGAGAATAATAATTTTAGCTATTAAAATATAGCCTGAGCTATATTTATCGCTGGCTGATATAGCAGGATATAGTTCAGGCTATATTATTAACTTATTGAGAGGAAACGAGAAGTTTGTATATCCTTTCCAGGTCGTCTATATTTCGTACGCGGACCAGTAATCGGCGCTGCTCTAATTGCATGACCAGCACGCCATCCTCGGATAAATTCATTTCTTTAATCCGGTTATATTCTATCCACGCATTGGCGAAGAAGAAGCCTTTTGGCTTGAAGATAATTTTGGGCACCCGGATCCAGAACAGATACAACCCCATTAATACCAGACCACATAATAACCATGTGGTGGTTTGTGGCCCGTGGCTGGTGGTGTTGTTATAGATAAGAATGAGAACCAGACCAATAAAGATAACACTGTCCACACGACTGCGACGCAACAGGGGAATAGACAGCAGGGTGGAGCCGTGACGGCGGGGCATGATGAACTGATCGTAAATGGCAAATGCCAGCAACACGGCAATAAAGAGAACCAGCACCAGGTCCGTGATTGTCATGAATCCTCCAAATAAAAACCGGGGGCAGGCCCCCGGTAAAGTACAACGTTATTACAGACCCAACAGACCTACAGAGTAACCCGCGATACCGATGATAAAGAATCCAACGATGATCCACAGTGGGTTGACTTTCTTACGCAACAGCCACATACAGGCAAAGGTCAGCAGCAACGGAACCAGACCCGGCATCAGCTGGTCAAGGATAGTTTGTACCGTCGTGACACGTGTCTGACCATCCTGACCAGTAATGGTGGAAACCACCAGCGGGATGTTGACGTGCGTCCATTTGTTAACCAATGCCCCCATGACAAACAGGCCGAGAATGGATGCCCCCTCAGTCAGTTTTTGCAGGAAGCCGCCGCCCATATCTTTAACGATATCGACACCTTTACGGTAACCGTAGGCCACGCCGTAGTAACGGGTTGCCAGACGTACCAGGTTGAACAGAATGAAGAACAGCAGTGGACCCAGCAGGCTACCGCTCATCGCGATACCGGCACCCAGTGCGGCAAACACCGGACGAACAGTACCCCAGAAGATCGGGTCACCGACGCCCGCCAACGGTCCCATCAGACCGACTTTGATCCCGTTGATGGCACCATCGTCAATCTCCGCGCCGTTAGCACGTTGTTCTTCCATCGCCAGCGTAACGCCCAGTACAGGAGCCGCAACGTAAGGATGGGTGTTAAAGAACTCCAGGTGACGTTTAATCGCTTGTTTGCGCGCGTCGTTGTTCTCAGGATACAAACGACGGATGGCCGGTATCATAGAGAAGCAGAAGCCCAGCGCCTGCATACGTTCGAAGTTCCATGAACCCTGAAACAGGTTAGAACGAATGAATACGCCACGAATGTCACTCTGAGTGAGTTTTTTCTCGGTAGTTGTTTTAGTCATATCAACCATTTCGCTCACCTGCTAGTCCAGTTCATTATCGAGGGAGTTATCACCAGCAGCCTGAGCTGGCGCACCCGCTACGCGGTTATATTTCGGGCTCAACTGAATGTAGAGGATGGCCATGACTGCGCCAATCACACCCAGCGCGACCAGGTTGAAGTTAGTAAATGCTGCGGTCACAAAGCCGAGGTAGAAGAACGGCATCAGGTAGCCCGCGCGCATCATGTTGATGACCATTGCATAACCGACGACGACGATCATACCGCCCGCAATGTTCAGACCACCGGTAACGACTTCCGGAATCGCATTCAGCATGCTCTGCACTTCGCTGGTCCCAACAGAGATAGCCACGATAACGGCCGGAATAGCGATACGCATTGCCTGCAGGAACAGGGAGGAGACGTGGATCCAGGAAAGCGCCGTGAGGTTGCCGTTTTCGGCCGCCTTATCCGCGGCGTGCTGGAATGCGACGGTGATAGTACGCACGATGATGGTCAAAACCTGGCCTGCCGCCGCCAGCGGGATAGCCAGCGCGATACCTGCCCCAATGCTTTGGTGGCCGGCGATAACCAGAACGGTTGAGATAATGGACGCCAGTGCGGCATCGGGTGCAACGGCGGCACCGATGTTCATCCAGCCCAGAGCGATCATTTCCAGGGTACCACCGATGATAATACCGGTTTTCATATCCCCGAGAACGGCACCGATCAGCGTACAGGCTATCAGCGGACGGTGGAACTGAAATTCATCAAGTACCGACTCCATACCCGCGATACATGCGACGATGAACACCAGCACAATCTGAAGAGTGGTAATCTCCATTGTACTTCTCCTATTGCTATACAGACTTAAGTGTGAAAGCTAATGAAACGCCGACGGATTACTTCGCCACTTTGGCGATCAAGTCCATCATTTTCAGTTTCTGATCGGTGGATACTTTACGAACTTCAAGTTCGATACCGCGTTCGTTGAGCTTTTTGAAGGCGGCGATATCTTTATCATCGACGGAAACCGCATTGTTAACCTGCGTTTTGCCCTGGCGGAAGGCCATACCGCCAATGTTCACGGAGGTGATTTTGACGCCACCTTCGACGATACGCTCCACATCAGTAGGATTGGTGAACAACAGCATGACGCGATTACCGGCGTATTTCGGGTTGTTGTAAACGCGAATCATCTTTTCGACATCGACAACATGTGCCGTTACGCCCGGAGGTGCGACTTGTGTTAACAGCGTTTTACGAACGTTATCCGCAGCCACTTCATCGCTTACCACGATAATACGGGTCACGTTCGTCTCTTTGGTCCAGCGCGTTGCCACCTGGCCGTGGATAAGACGGTCGTCAATACGGGCCAGACCGATAACCATATAATCATCAGGACCCATTGGTTTTGCCGGCGCGGCTGCTTTCGCTGCTGCAACCGGTGCGGCCACCGCTTTTTCAACCGGTTTTGCTTTCAGCGCTTTCACGCCTTCACGTCCGGTTTCTACCGCCAGAGCAACTAATTCGTCAAAGCTCGGATTGTCATCACGGGCCATAAACGTTTCCACCAGCATGGGAATGTTAACGCCTGCGACAACTTCATAATGCTCTTTGTCAACGACAATGCGGCTGGCAGCGTTAAACGGACTGCCTCCCCATGTATCGACGAGAAATAGCACGCCTTTACTGGTATCGAGTTTTGCCAACTGAGCGTTGTACTTTTCGATCAGCGTTTCGGCATTTTCGCCTGGAACGAAATCGATCCAGCCGACATTTTCCTGCTCGCCTAACAGCATTTCGGCTGTTTTAAGTAACTGCTCTGCAGCCCAACCATGTGTGCCTATAACAATAGCAATGGTCACTTGCTACCTCCTTTATTATCGTTAACACATCGACGCAAAGATGTAGTTTGAATCGCCGTCCGCAATCGAATCGATTCAGATAAGGGTTACAATAGAAAATTTGTGATTTTCGTGAATTATTTTAGATATCGAAAAAAATATTTTATGTGATGAAGATCCGTAATTTAGGTTTCGGTTACGAGAAATTTCGTGGAGTAAAATATCTCTGTCACATCTCTTTGCAAAGGACCGTAAATCTTTGCCAAAAAGATAGTGTCTCTGTTATGTTTATGATCTGTTTAATTTCTAAGGAGTATAGGGCAGTAGCCCGATGTATGGATCGTCACCGACGTCATTTCACCTTTAGGCCGCTTTGCGCCTGCCATTCTGGCAACGATTGCCACAACCTGAATTTGCACATTGCTTTATCGCCTGAGTTGTTCAGTGCGCCGTCTGGCTATTCCCTAAGCAGGAGCTTGTCATGGAATTCTTAATGGACCCCTCAATTTGGGTGGGGCTGCTCACGCTTGTCGTTCTCGAAATTGTTCTGGGTATTGATAACCTGGTCTTTATCGCGATTCTGGCTGACAAACTGCCACCAAAACAGCGAGATAAAGCACGTCTTATCGGTTTGTCACTGGCGCTGATCATGCGTCTTGCGTTGCTGTCTGTCATTTCGTGGATGGTGACCTTAACCAAACCGCTCTTTACCGTCTGGGATTTAACCTTCTCAGGGCGTGACCTGATCATGCTGCTGGGGGGGATATTCTTGCTGTTTAAAGCCACCACGGAGCTCCATGAACGGCTGGAAAATCGCGAACATGATTCCGGGCACGGTAAAGGCTATGCGAGTTTTTGGGTAGTGGTGACGCAAATTGTCATTCTGGATGCGGTCTTCTCGCTGGATGCGGTCATTACCGCGGTAGGGATGGTTAACCACCTGCCTGTGATGATGGCGGCGGTGGTCATTGCGATGGCAGTGATGCTGCTGGCCTCTAAACCGCTGACACGTTTCGTGAACCAACATCCGACGGTGGTCGTGCTGTGTCTGAGCTTCCTGCTGATGATTGGCTTGAGTCTGGTGGCTGAAGGTTTCGGTTTCCACATTCCGAAAGGTTATCTGTACGCGGCGATCGGCTTCTCCATTATTATTGAGTTGTTTAACCAAATTGCCCGACGTAATTTTATTCGCCATCAGTCGACGTTACCGCTGCGTGCGCGTACCGCTGATGCGATTCTGCGCTTAATGGGCGGAAAACGTCAGGCGAATGTGCAGAGTGAATCGGATATCCCGGCGGTGGTTCCCGTGCTGGAAGGCGCCTTTGCCGATGAAGAACGTTACATGATTAACGGTGTGCTGACGCTGGCGTCACGCTCGTTACGCGGCATTATGACGCCACGCGGTGAGATTAGCTGGGTTGATGCGAGTCTGAGCGTGGATGAAATCCGCGAGCAATTACTTTCCTCCCCGCACAGTTTGTTCCCGGTTTGTCGTGGCGAACTCGATGAAATTATCGGTATCGTCCGTGCGAAAGAACTGCTGGTTGCCCTGGAAGAGGGTGTTGATGTTGCGGCTATTGCCTCTGCATCACCGGCGATTGTGGTTCCGGAAACGCTGGACCCGATTAATCTGTTAGGCGTATTGCGTCGTGCTCGCGGTAGCTTTGTTATCGTCACCAACGAATTTGGCGTGGTGCAGGGGCTTGTCACTCCGCTGGATGTTCTGGAAGCGATTGCCGGTGAGTTCCCGGATGCGGATGAAACACCGGAAATTATTACCGACGCTGACGGTTGGTTGGTGAAAGGGGGAACCGATCTCCACGCTCTGCAACAGGCGCTTGCGGTCGATAATCTGGTGGACGAAGACGACGACATCGCCACGGTTGCGGGACTGGTCATCGCGGTAAATGGTCATATTCCGCGTGTGGGCGATGTGATTGACGTCGCGCCATTGAGCATTACGATCGTTGAAGCCAATGACTATCGGGTTGATCTGGTTCGTATTGTTAAAGAGCAACCCGCTCATGATGAAGATGAATAAACGGGGTTAACGAAACGGTATGGCGGGCATCATATGCCCGTTATGCTGGGCGGGCGGCGGTGAGCTACCCGCCAGCCACTGTGGAAAATCACGTAATGGCATTGGTTTCGCATACAGAAACCCTTGCAGTATATGTACGCCGTGTCGGCGAAGGTGCTGCGCCTGTGCTTGCGTTTCCACCCCTTCCGCCACCAGTTCGATATTCAACCGCTGTCCGAGGGCAATGATGATATCGGTCACGGTCGAATTCACCGCGTCGGTGCCGATAGCAGCGGTAAACGACTTATCGATCTTCAGAACATCTGGCCGCAGTTTTTCCAGCCACGACAGCGAGCTGTTTCCCGTCCCAAAATCATCAATCGCCAGTTTGACCCCTTTACGGTGAAGTTCGCGTACCATGCGATAATCCACATCAAGCAACGCATCCCGTTCAGTGAGTTCAAGAACGAGCTTCTGGATGGGCTGCGCTTTAAACCAGTAGTGGTTGAGATCTTTTAACAATACGCCATGACGAAAGTGACTGGCCGCCACATTGATACCGATGTGAAACTGACTGCTCATCGGAAAAAAATGCCGCTGGCGAACCGTCTCTTCAATCACGTAGCGGGTCAGTGGAGCAATCAAATGGTGATCTTCGGCGATCGGAATAAACACTTCCGGAGAGATCCAACCCTGTCGGGGATTATGCCAGCGCAGCAGAATTTCTACGCCAATACATTGCTGTGTACGGGCGTTCACTAATGGCTGACAAAACAGCTCAAACTCCCGCTCGGCCAGCGCAAGATTGATCTCCCAGGAAAAGCTCATTCTGTTGGCGGTAGCCAGCCACGTGAGATATCCCACCAACAGACTGAGCATCATGGCGAGCGGGAGCTGAGAAGGTAAATGCTTTAGCGCCAGTTCACCTGCTCCTGGACCGGTCGCACTAATGGTGAACGGAAAAGAGTGTGAGGAAAGCTGGTAGCGTTGTTCACCATTGAGAGGCGGTAACGTGTCGACGACCCCCCGGCCATACAGGAGGTGGCGATTGCCGACGGACAGACTCGCGCTGGTAATTTGCGGTTGTTCAGGTTCAAGAAGCATATCCGCCAGCAAATCGATGTTCACGATCACCAGTACCCCATCTTCACCACTGGATGATGATGGATACCACTGGGCAAGGATAGGGCTGCCCTTGATAAGGGAACGATCGATGGAGAGAAGCAGTAAAGGCTCTGGCGACGGAAGGTTGGCATGCAGTTCACTGACCGGCACATTGCGATAGCCAAAGATGCTGGAGCAGTACAACACGCCTCCCTCGACCAGACCAATGGAACGAACCGTTTGCAGTTTCGCCGCTTGTTTACGCAGCGCTAAATGGGTCACTGAGCAGGGCAGGCCAATCAATGGCAACATCACATCCCGCCCGGACTTGAGGGGACGCAGGACATCATCCAGTGCGTTAACCGCATGATTGGCGAACGACACGGTTCGATGATGATTAAAATTTCGCTCTGACATAAAACGGACACATAACGTCAGGATGAGCGTGGTCAGCGCACAAATTGTGCAAACAATGAAACGGTTACGACGGTAGTTTTTGATGATCCGTTGAGCTGTTTGCATACGAGCTGCCCGATAAGCCGTTGGCCACAAAAGCCAACCGCGACAGAGCAAGTGTAGTGGGGAAAATTACCGTAGACGAGGAAGAGGGGTAAAATTCGCCCATCCGTTGCAGATGGGCGAAGATCAAGTATTAGTCACACTGCACTTTAATGGCCAGACCGCCACGCGACGTTTCACGGTACTTCGCGTTCATATCTTTGCCCGTTTCGTACATGGTTTCGATGACTTTATCCAGTGAGACACGCGGTGCGCTGGTACGACGCATCGCCATACGCGCGGCGTTGATCGCTTTCACTGAGGCAATCGCGTTACGTTCAATACACGGCACTTGCACCTGACCTGCAACCGGATCGCAGGTTAAGCCCAGGTTGTGTTCCATACCGATTTCTGCCGCCACACAGACTTGCTCCGGGCTCGCCCCCAGCAGTTCCGCCAGACCGGCAGCGGCCATGGAACAGGCCACGCCGACTTCCCCCTGGCAACCGACTTCAGCACCAGAAATAGAAGCGTTCATTTTATACAGGGCACCGATAGCGCCAGCCGCCAGGAAATAACGGGTATAGATGTCCGGGCTGACTGACTCAATAAAATGATCATAATAGGCCAGCACCGCAGGGACGATGCCGCAGGCGCCGTTGGTTGGCGCTGTCACCACCCGGCCGCCCGCCGCGTTCTCTTCGTTCACGGCAAGGGCGAACATGTTCACCCAGTCGATAACGTTCATCGGATCGCTGGAGAGCTTATCGCTGGATACCAGCATCCGGCGTAGCGCAGACGCACGGCGCGGAACGCGCAGCGGCCCAGGCAGTATGCCTTCGGTATTCATGCCGCGATCGATACAGGCTTGCATGGTTTGCCAGACATTGGCGAAATACTCTTCAATCTCTTTTTTGCTATGCAGCGCCAGTTCGTTTTGCATCACCATGCCAGAAAGCGACAGGCCGGTGGTGTTGCAATATTCCAGCATCTCGGTGGCTGATTTGAACGGATAAGGCACACTCACATCACCCGTTGCGTCCTGACCAAAATGCTCCTCGTCAACGATAAAACCGCCGCCGATGGAGTAATACGTTTTGCTGTAGATGACGGTTTCACCGTTCCACGCGTGGATCTGCATTCCGTTCTCATGCAATGACAGATTGTCATTATGAAAACGCATCCCGTTATTGTGCGGGAAATCCACCTCATGCCGGCCCTGAGCCAGCAACAGACGTCCGCGCGTTTCAACGTCGCGGATAAAACCTGGGATGCTATCAATATCGACGGTGGCAGGTTCATTCCCCGCCAGACCCATAATAATGGCAATATCGGTGTGGTGACCTTTACCCGTTAATGACAGTGAGCCGTATACATCCACGGCAACACGGGTAACGCTTTCCAATAATCCTTTTTCGACCAGGTCATCGACGAACTGTTTACCCGCCTTCATAGGCCCTACAGTATGGGAGGATGAGGGACCAATCCCCACCTTAAACATGTCGAATAGACTAATCACGATAATACTCCTGACAGGGTAACTGGGGTTCCAGTAACGATGTAATAACTTTGCATAGTGTAAGAGGGAATAGGGCTATCAGCTTAACTATTCACATGAATTAAACTAATAGATAACCGCGTTTTTACTAATATTGGGCGTGGAGTTTCAAGTCGTGTTCGGGGCGTGTAAAGTTAAGTATAGTCAGGGTCTCATGCCAATCTGTAGCGCCAGCTCGCGAATGATTCCGGCCGTCATCCCCCAGACAAAATAATGCTCATACCAGGAAAGCCAGACGCGATGAGCGTCACCACGGCGATACACATCCAATGGATGATAGCGTCTCAATTGCAACGCTTGTGCCAGCGGCATTTCAAACACGGCAGACACTTCATCTTCACTGGCGTGATAATGAAGGTCTGGTGGGATGATGCCAACAACAGGCGTTACCCGAAACCCGGTGACGCTGTCTACCGGAGGAAGGACCCCAATCACCTCAACGGCCTCGGGCGGAATCGCCACTTCTTCCTGGGCTTCGCGTAGCGCAGCGGCGATAAGTGACGCATCACTACTGTCTACCGCGCCGCCGGGAAAGGCCACCTGACCGGCATGTTTACGCAGATGGACGGCACGCTGGGTGAGCAGCAGTCCAGGTTCCGGACGGCGAACGACGGGGATCAGTACGGCGGCCTGACGGTTGTTCAGCGTTTCACGAGTCATCTCCGGGCGTAAAAGTTGAAACCGTGATAAAAAATCATCGAGCGTCAGGCTGCTGTTTTCCACGTCTTAGTTCTCCAGTTGATGCAAAATACGATTCACTTTATCAAACGTTTCCTGATATTCCGCCGCTTCCTGGCTGTCCGCCACAATCCCGCCACCCGCAGAACACGAGAGTTTCCCCCCAGTCGCGCTCAGAGTTCGAATGGTGATACTGGTATCCATATTGCCGCAAACGCTGAGATAACCAATGCTGCCGCACCAGGCATTGCGGCGCTGTGGCTCCAGTTCATCAATGATTTCCATCGCGCGGATTTTCGGCGCGCCGGTGATCGACCCCCCAGGAAAGGCGGCACGCAGCAAATCAGTGGCATGCAGGTTGTCGGGCAACTGAGCGGTGATGGTACTGACCAGATGGTGTACCGCAGGAAACGGTTCAACGACAAACAGTTCAGGCACTTTGACTGACCCTGGTACGGCGACGCGGCCGATATCATTGCGCATCAGATCAACAATCATCAGATTTTCCGCGCGGTCTTTTGGCGAACGGGCGAGTTTTTGCGCCTGCTTGCGGTCATCGTCCGGATCCGCCAGACGCGGAAGCGTCCCTTTGATAGGCCGGGTCTGAATGTGACCGTCCGCGAGTTGAATAAAGCGTTCTGGCGAAAGGCTCAAAATAGCGCCATCTTCCAGCCGTAAAAAGGCGCTGAAGGGGGCGCGGTTGGCCTGATTGAGACGCACAAAGGCTTGCCATTCATCACCTTGATAGTCAGCCTGAAAACGCTGGGCAAGATTCACCTGATAGCAGTCGCCGCTGTGCAGCCAGGCCTGCACCTGGCGAAATTTTTCACCGTATTGCTCGCGCGTCATGTTCGATTGCCAGGCGGAGGTTAACCTGAACGGCTCACGCACGGGCGTCTGCTGGCTTTCCAGCCAGTCGAGTCTGGCGGGAGCATCCGAATGACTGAGCAGCGACACGGTTTGTCGCTGATGATCGACAATCAGCGCCCAGTCGTAAATGCCGATCGCCATATCCGGCAACGTGATATCGCCCAGGGCAATTGTGGGTAGCGATTCAAAACGGCGCCCCAGATCGTAACCAAAGAGCCCCAGAGCCCCTCCCTGAAACGGCAAATCGTCGTTGGGTGAGGGTGTTATCGCCAGAGACGCCAGCGCTGTCTGTACAACTTTCAGCGGATCATCGGTCGTCGTAATGCGATGATGCGCATCGCAGACACGCGTTTTTTCTCCATGTGTGACCAGCGTCGTTACCGGATCGGCCACCAAAATGTCAAAGCGGTTATGCGGATGATCCGCGTGACCGGAGTGCAGAAGCATGGCCCAGGGGGTATGACTCAGCGGTGTAAAATAGTGTTCAGCGGCGTCCTGACGCCAGGGTAACGGAATTACAGCGGGAGATAACGTCTTCATCAGTCCTGACTCGTAACGACTCTACTGGCTATGTGCCGGGTAGCATGAAATAATTAGCGTTAACAATTTAGCAGGAGTTCATCATGTTTGCAGGTTTACCTTCACTCACGCACGATCAGCAACAAAAAGCGGTAGAACGCATTCAGGAACTGATGTCACAAGGAATGAGTAGCGGGCAGGCGATTGCGCTGGTGGCGGAAGAGTTACGCGCCACCCATACCGGCGAGCGAATCGTGGCGCGTTTTGAGGATGAAGACGAATAACGCTGATTTAGACCGCAGCGATAATTTTAATCTCAACCTTATATTTCGGGTTCATTAACCCCGCCTGTACCGTGCAACGTACAGGCGCATGTCCGGCAACAACCCATGTGTCCCAGGCTTTGTTCATCGCCGCGAAATCGCTTTTATCGGTAAGAAAAATCGTTGCATCCAGAATGCGCGCCTTATTGCTGCCTTGCTTTTCCAGCACGGCATCGATTTGCGCCAGGGTATTGGCCGTCTGCTCGAAGGCGTCAGCGTCCAGGTTCTCGGGTACGCCGGTGTAGTACAGGGTATTATTGTGGATCACCACATCAGACCAACGGTCTTCGGCATCAATACGGACAATAGTCATCAATTACTCCTCGTTAGCGTTAAGGTTCCATTTTTACGCGGCAAGACTGCCACAGAGTTTTGCTGTCGTCACCTCTTCAACTGGCGAAAGATCGTCTGGCCTGACATAATCCCTGTTCAAATGAACAGGGGGTAGTGTGTCGGACGATTTTGCTGTAGACGGTCAGTTAGCTAAAGCGATACCGGGTTTTAAGCCGCGTGAACCCCAGCGACAAATGGCCGTTGCCGTAGCCCATGCGATTGAAACGTCGAGGCCTCTGGTCGTTGAAGCGGGAACAGGCACCGGCAAAACCTACGCCTATCTCGCACCTGCGTTGCGCACCAAAAAGAAAGTTATCATCTCAACAGGTTCGAAAGCGTTGCAGGATCAGCTCTACAGCCGCGATTTGCCGACGGTGGCAAACGCCCTGAAGTTCACCGGTAAACTGGCGCTGCTAAAAGGGCGCTCGAACTATTTGTGTCTGGAACGTCTTGAACAGCAGGCGCTGGCCGGCGGTGATTTGCCGGTGCAAATTTTGAGTGATGTCATCTTACTGCGCTCCTGGTCCAATCAAACCCTGGATGGCGACATCAGCACCTGTGTCAGCGTGGCGGAAGACTCCCAGGCCTGGCCGCTGGTCACCAGCACGAATGACAACTGTCTGGGCAGCGATTGCCCGCTCTACAAAGAGTGTTTTGTCGTTAAAGCGCGTAAAAAAGCGATGGATGCCGATGTCGTGGTGGTCAACCACCATCTTTTTTTGGCTGATATGGTGGTGAAAGAGAGCGGTTTTGGTGAACTGATACCCGAAGCCGAGGTCATGATCTTCGACGAAGCCCATCAACTTCCCGACATCGCCAGCCAGTATTTTGGTCAGTCACTCTCCAGCCGACAGCTTCTTGATCTGGCGAAAGATTTTACGATTGCTTATCGCACAGAACTTAAAGACACCCAACAACTGCAAAAATGCGCGGATCGGCTTGCCCAGAGCGCGCAAGATTTTCGTTTGCAATTAGGCGAGCCGGGCTATCGCGGAAACCTGCGTGAGCTTCTTGCCGACTCGCGCGTCCAGCGCGCCTTTCTGTTGCTCGATGACACGCTCGAACTGTGTTACGACGTCGCGAAACTCTCTCTGGGGCGCTCGGCGCTTCTGGACGCCGCTTTTGAGCGAGCCACGCTGTATCGCACGCGTCTCAAACGACTAAAAGAGATCAACCAGCCAGGCTACAGCTACTGGTATGAATGTACGTCGCGTCATTTTACCCTGGCGCTGACGCCACTGACCGTTGCGGATAAATTCAAAGAGGTGATGGCGCAGAAACCCGGCAGCTGGATCTTTACCTCAGCGACGCTGTCGGTGAATGACGATCTTCACCACTTTACCGCGCGACTGGGGATTGAAGAGGCAGAATCCATGCTGCTTCCCAGCCCGTTCGATTACACGCAGCAGGCGCTGCTGTGTGTGCCGCGAAACCTGCCGCAGACCAATCAGCCCGGCGCGGCGCGCCAGTTGGCCGCAATGCTAAGACCCATTATCGAAGCGAACAACGGGCGCTGCTTTATGTTGTGTACCTCGCACGCCATGATGCGCGACCTTGCCGAACAGTTTCGCGCCACCATGACGTTGCCGGTGTTGTTGCAAGGCGAAACCAGCAAAGGCCAACTGCTGCAACAGTTTGTCAGTGCGGGCAATGCGCTGCTGGTGGCAACCAGCAGTTTCTGGGAAGGCGTCGATGTAAGAGGCGATACTTTGTCGCTGGTGATTATCGACAAGTTACCGTTTACCTCGCCGGATGATCCGTTGCTCAAAGCGCGGATGGAAGACTGTCGACTGCGCGGCGGCGATCCGTTCGATGAGGTCCAGTTACCGGATGCGGTCATTACTCTGAAGCAGGGCGTGGGGCGCTTGATCCGTGACGCTGATGACCGTGGCGTGCTGGTGATTTGCGATAACCGGCTCGTCATGCGTCCCTATGGCGCGACGTTTCTGGCCAGTCTCCCGCCCGCGCCGCGTACCCGAGATATTGCTCGCGCCGTCAGGTTTCTTGCCCTCCCATCGGTTAAGTAATTTGTTACGGAGTATGGTAAGATACGCGCCATTTTATTGATCTAAGCACGAAGACCCATGCGAATTCTGGCTATCGATACCGCCACAGAAGCGTGTTCTGTTGCCCTGTGGAATGACGGTAATATCAATGCTCAATTTGAGCTTTGCCCACGAGAACACACCCAACGCATCTTGCCAATGGTCCAGGATATCCTGGCTACCAGCGGCACGACGCTTGCCGACATCAACGCGCTGGCCTTTGGCCGTGGGCCGGGGAGTTTTACCGGCGTGCGCATTGGTATCGGTATTGCGCAAGGTCTGGCATTGGGGGCCTCTCTTCCGATGATCGGCGTCTCAACGCTGGCAACGATGGCGCAGGGCGCCTGGCGTAAAACGGGCGCGACCCGCGTCCTGGCGGCGATTGACGCCCGGATGGGCGAAGTCTACTGGGCAGAGTATCAGCGCGACGAAAATGGCGTATGGCACGGTGAAGACACGGAAGCGGTGTTAAAGCCGGAGGCCGTGAGCGCGCGGTTAACACAACTTTCCGGCGAGTGGGCCACGGTGGGAACGGGTTGGCCAGCCTGGCCGGAACTGGCCAAAGAGAGTGGTCTGACGCTGCGTGATGGCGATGTATTGCTGCCCGCAGCGGAAGATATGCTGCCGTTAGCCTGCCAAATGCTGGCCGCAGGAAAAACGGTCGCGGTTGAACATGCCGAGCCGGTTTATTTGCGTAACAACGTGGCGTGGAAGAAACTTCCCGGTAAAGAATGAATCTCAGTAGTATGAGTCTGATGCAGTGATATGCGCTGAGAAGAAGGAGTCGCACTATGGCGGTTCACAAACAGATCGTGAAAGGAATGCTGGCGGGAGCCGTTGCGCTGATGCTGAGTGGCTGCGTCACCATTCCGGATGCCATCAAAGGCTCAAGTCCCACGCCGCAACAGGATCTGGCGCGGGTGATGAACGCGCCGCAACTGTATGTCGGCCAGGAAGCGCGTTTTGGCGGCAAAGTGGTGGACGTGCAAAACCAGCAGGGGAAAACCCGTCTGGAGATAGCCACTGTGTCTCTGGATAGCGGCGCGCGACCGGTGCTGGGCGAAGCGTCACGCGGACGCATCATGGCGGACGTCAACGGATTCCTTGATCCGGTTGATTTTCGCGGTCAACTGGTCACCGTCGTCGGCCCGATCAGCGGAACGGTCGACGGTAAAATCGGCAATACCCCGTATAAATATATGCTGATGAATGTGACGGGTTATAAGCGCTGGCGGGTGACGCAGCAGGTGGTGATGCCGCCACAGCCGATTGATCCGTGGTTTTACGGTGTACGCGCCAGACCGTATGGTTATGGCTACGGCTATGGTTATGGCGGATGGTATAACCCCGGACCCGCACAGGTTCAGACGATAGTAACCGAGTAACTCATTGTTTTATCGATAAAAGAAACAGCGGCTCGTCCGCTGTTTCTGCATTAATACGGATAGAAGAAAAATAAATAGTGACGCGCTTCGCAACCTTTCAGTTGAGTAATTAATAAACTGGTACGCTGAGTTAATATTATGTTAACGACTTGTTTATTTACTGGGGTTGTGATGACGACGAACACGCATTTTAGAGGTGATGTTTTGAAAAAGGTTTGGCTTAACCGTTATCCCGCCGATGTCCCGGCGGAGATCAATCCTGACCGTTATCAATCCCTGGTGGAACTGTTTGAACAGGCATCGGCGCGCTACGCCGACCAACCTGCGTTCGTCAATATGGGGGAGGTGATGACCTTCCGCAAACTCGAAGAGCGTAGCCGGGCATTTTCGGCGTATTTGCAGCAAGGACTCGGGCTTAAAAAGGGCGATCGTGTTGCGTTGATGATGCCGAACCTGTTGCAATACCCTGTCGCCCTGTTTGGCATCCTGCGTGCCGGGATGATCGTGGTCAACGTCAATCCCTTATATACCCCGCGTGAACTGGAACATCAGCTCAACGACAGTGGCGCAACGGCCATCGTGATTGTCTCCAACTTTGCCCATACGCTGGAAAAAGTGGTTGAGAAAACGGCGGTAAAACACGTGATCCTGACCCGTATGGGCGATCAGCTCTCGACGGCGAAAGGTACGCTGGTTAACTTCGTGGTGAAATACATTAAGCGTCTGGTGCCGAAGTACCATCTGCCGGATGCGATTTCATTTCGTCGCGCGTTACAGAACGGCTATCGCATGCAATATGTGAAGCCTGAAGTGGTGCCTGACGATCTGGCTTTCCTGCAGTACACCGGCGGCACGACTGGGGTGGCTAAAGGGGCGATGCTGACGCACCGCAATATGCTGGCAAACCTCGAGCAGGTACATGCCACCTACGGGCCGCTGTTACATCCGGGTAAAGAGCTGGTGGTCACTGCGCTGCCGCTGTATCACATCTTCGCCCTGACCATGAACTGCCTGTTGTTCATTGAGTTGGGCGGGCAAAACCTGCTGATCACCAATCCGCGTGATATCCCCGGTCTGGTAAAAGAATTGTCGAAATACCCGTTCACCGCCATGACGGGCGTAAACACGCTGTTTAATGCCTTGCTGAATAACAAAGAGTTCCAGCAGCTCGACTTTTCGACGTTGCATCTGTCGGCGGGGGGCGGAATGCCGGTCCAGCAAGCCGTCGCGGATCGCTGGGTGAAGCTGACCGGACAATACCTGCTGGAAGGCTACGGGCTGACCGAATGTTCACCGCTGGTGAGCGTTAACCCGCATGATATTGACTATCACAGCGGCAGTATTGGCTTACCGGTTCCCTCAACCGAGGTCAAACTGGTGGACGATGATGACAACGAAGTGCCGCCGGGCGAACCGGGCGAGTTGTGTATTAAAGGCCCACAGGTGATGCTGGGGTACTGGCAACGTCCCGACGCGACAGATGAGATAATCAAAGGGGGCTGGCTGCATACCGGCGATATCGCGGTGATGGATGAAGAAGGTTTTCTGCGCATCGTTGACCGTAAAAAAGACATGATTCTGGTCTCGGGTTTCAACGTTTATCCGAACGAGATCGAAGATGTGGTCATGCAGCATCCTGGCGTTCAGGAAGTGGCGGCGGTGGGCGTGCCGTCCGGCAGCAGCGGCGAGGCGGTGAAGATTTTTGTGGTGAAAAAAGATGCCTCTCTCACCGATGAGGCACTGGTCACGTTCTGCCGTCGCCATTTGACGGGCTACAAAGTGCCTAAGCTGGTGGAATTCCGTGATGAATTGCCAAAATCTAACGTCGGAAAAATTTTGCGACGAGAATTGCGTGACGAAGCGCGTGGCAAAGTGGACAATAAGGCATAAGCTTTAAATGAGTCGTCAGACGCCGGTTAAGCCGGCGTTTTTTTTGGCGCAAACCTAAGAGAGTACGCTTTGAATTACCAAATGATCACGACGGATGACGCACTGGCAACCCTGTGCGAAGCGGTCCGTGCGTTTAAGACCATTGCCCTGGACACCGAGTTTGTCCGCACGCGCACCTATTATCCGCAACTGGGTCTTATCCAGTTGTTTGATGGCGAACACGTTGCGCTGATTGATCCGCACGGGATCACCGACTGGTCCCCACTGCGCGCCATTTTGCGTGATACTGCCATCACCAAATTTCTGCATGCGGGCAGCGAAGATCTGGAAGTGTTTCTGAATACCTTTGGCGAACTGCCGCAGCCGCTGATCGACACGCAAATTCTCGCCGCGTTTTGCGGACGTCCCTTGTCCTGGGGATTTGCGTCAATGGTGGAAGAGTACACTGGCATCGCGCTGGACAAGAGCGAATCCCGCACTGACTGGCTGGCCAGGCCGCTAACGGAGCGCCAGTGCGAATACGCGGCGGCCGATGTCTGGTATCTATTACCGATCACCGCAAAGCTGATGGCGGAAACGCAAGAGAGCGGTTGGTTACCTGCCGCGCTGGACGAGTGTCGTTTGATGCAGCAACGCCGTCAGGAGATCCTGGCGCCTGAAGACGCCTGGCGTGAAATTACCAACGCCTGGCAGTTACGTACCCGTCAACTGGCCTGTCTGCAATTACTGGCCGACTGGCGATTACGTAAAGCGCGTGAGCGCGATCTGGCGGTCAATTTCGTGGTGCGCGAAGAACATCTGTGGGCGGTTGCCCGCTATATGCCCGGCAGTCTGGGGGAACTCGATGGTCTTGGGCTTTCCGGCAGTGAAATTCGTTTTCACGGCAAGACGCTGATTTCGCTGGTGGCGCAGGCACAGGCGCTCCCGGAAGAGAGTCTCCCGGAACCGTTACTGAACCTGATGGATATGCCGGGTTATCGCAAGGCATTCAAAGCCATTAAGGCGCTGGTTGCCGACGTCAGTGCGACGCATAACCTCAGCGCCGAGCTGCTCGCTTCCCGCCGCCAGATTAACCAGCTGCTCAATTGGCACTGGAAGCTAAAACCGCAGGCGACGCTGCCGGAGATGATCTCCGGATGGCGCGCAGAGTTGATGGCTGAGCCGCTCAACCGTCTGCTGCAAGAGTATCCCCGCTAAGTCAGACGACAACGGGAGTCTGGTACTCCCGTTGTTCGACGGCGTGATCATAAGTCCAGTACCAGCCGTTTACCTTTGGCGCGCGAGCAGCAGATGAGCAGGCTTTGCTGGCTGGCTTTTTCATCGTCGCTGAAATACTGATCCCGGTGATCGGCTTCCCCTTCGAGAATCATTGTTTCGCAAGTGCCGCACACCCCTTCACGGCACAAACACTCCACCTTCGCCGCTTTGTTATTTTCGATAACCTGCAAAATCGTCATCGCTTCGGGGACCACAAACTCGCGCCCTGAACGGGCCAGCACGAGGGTAAAGGCATCGCCCGCCTTATCTTCAACGGCAAATTGTTCAAAATGCAGCGTATTATTGTCGATACCAAGGGTGGCTGCCTCGCGTCTTACCGCGTCGTTAAGCGCCGCAGGCCCGCAGGTATAGATATGGGTGCCCGGTTCAACATCCGCCAGCAGCCGCGCCAGTTCCAGCCGCGTGCCCTCTGACGAAAGGTGCAGATGAATACGGGAAGAGTTGGCATGCTGAGATAATTCACTGTAAAACGCGCAGCTTTCCTGACTGTGGGCACAATAATGGAGCTGCCACTGCGCCTGGCGTTGTTCCAGTTCGGGTATCTGAGAGAGGAATGGGGTGATCCCGATCCCCCCGGCGATCAGCAGATGTTTATGCGTCTGCGGCGCGAGAGCGAAGAGATTCTTCGGGGTAGAAACGGTCAGCGTGTCGCCGGGTTTCACCTGCTGATGCAGATAGCGAGAACCGCCTTTGGAGTTCTCCTCCAGCCGGACAGCAATTTGCCAGTGAGAGGTATCCAGCGGTGAACTCATCAGCGAATAGGCATTGCTGTAGAGATGATCGCCATCGCGCAGTTGCACAATAATATGGCTGCCGCCGCTGAAAGCGGGTAGCGCGCCGCCTTCAGCGGCGACGAAGGTAAAACGCTTTACATGCGTCGTGAGGGTTTCAACCTGACTCACCCGCACCTGATGCATTTGATATTCAGACATCGCTGCACTCCCTTAAAAATCATCCCGACGCTGCCGTTATCTGCAGCGCCAGGGTGTGTCATCGTTATAGCCCCTGGCAGAGATACTTCATCTCCAGGTAATCCTCGATCCCGTATTCAGACCCTTCACGCCCCAGCCCCGACTGTTTGACGCCGCCAAATGGCGCGACTTCATTGGAGATGAGTCCGGTATTGATCCCCACCATCCCGTACTCAAGCTGTTCTGATACGCGCCAGATCCGCGCGGCGTCATTGGTGTAGAAATACGAAGCCAGGCCATAAATGGTGTCATTAGCCTGGCGGATAACATCCTGTTCATCGTCGAACTTCACCAGCGCGGCGACCGGGCCAAAGATCTCTTCCTGTAACAGCTGAGAACCTGGCTGCACGTTGCCTATCACCGTGGGGGTAAAGAAATTTCCGCCTGCCGCATGACGTTGCCCGCCGGTTAACAGCGTCGCGCCACGGGTTAGCGCATCGTCGAGCAGGGACTGCACTTTTTGCACGGCATCACTGTTGATCAGCGGGCCTGTTTGTACGCCGGGTTGACTGCCATCACCCACCCGCAGTGCTGCGACGCGGGCGACGAATTTCTCGCAAAACGTGTCGTAAATGGCGTGGTGAATATAAAAGCGGTTGACGCAAACGCAGGTTTGCCCGGCATTACGGAATTTGGCCACCAGCGCGCCTTCTACGGCTTTATCGAGACAGGCATCCTCAAAAACGATAAACGGCGCGTTGCCGCCTAATTCCAGCGACACCTTTTTAATGCTGTCGGCACACTGGCGCATCAGGACGCGGCCCACTTCGGTTGACCCGGTGAAGGAGAGTTTGCGCACGCGCTCATCACCCGTGAGGACGGCCCCGATATCGCGGGATTTCCCCGTCACGACGTTAATCACACCCGCCGGGATCCCAGCCTGTCGCGCCAGTTCCGCCAGCGCCAGCGCGGTGAAGGGCGTTTCATTCGCCGGTTTGAGCACCATCGTACAACCCGCCGCGAGCGCAGGCCCGGCTTTGCGGGTGATCATCGCCGCAGGGAAATTCCACGGGGTGATCGCGGCGCAGACGCCAATGCCCTGGCGGATCACCATCAACCGTTTATCGGTTGACGGGGTGGGGATAACATCACCGTTGGTGCGTTTTCCCTGCTCGGCAAACCACTCGATAAACGACGCGGCGTAGGCAATTTCTCCTTCAGCCTCCGCCAGCGGTTTGCCTTGCTCGGCGGTCATGATCTGCGCCAGCGCGGAGGTATTGTCGAGGATCAGACGATGCCAGGCTTTGAGTAGCATGCCACGCTGAGCGGCAGTCATCGCCCGCCAGGCCGGCAATGCCTGCGAGGCGGCGTCAACCGCCTGACGCGCCTCTTCAGCGCCCATATTGGGGATTCTCCCCAGCGTCGCGCCCGTTGCCGGGTTTGTTACCGTCAGCGTGGCGTCATCATCGGCATTTCGCCAGACGCCAGCAATGAACGCTTGTTGACGAAAAAGTGAAGACTGAAATACGGACATGGCTCTCTCCCTGCGCGATTAATTCTGAAACACCTGGGCGACCAGATTATGGAAATGGGCGATTCCGTGCTCGGAAATGCCGCTTCCGCTGGCATCCGCCATAATGCGCCCCTGGCCGCGATAGCCGCGTGATTTCAGCCCTTTTTGTACGCTTTCGACCAAGCGTAAATCTTCCGGGCGAAACACGTCGCGATACCATTCGATCAGCGATTTCTGGTCATCGGTTAATTCTTCGTTGGTAAAGTAGATATCGTAGTTTTGCAGGGTGGTTTCCGCATCGACCGGGAACTCATAGATGACCGTCATCATCCCTTTGATCGGCGTGACATTGAGCATGGTGCAGGGCCACAGCCAGAAACCGTGGAAGGCCGCATCCACACCCTCTTCAAATTTGAATGACTGTTCGGAAGGTTTGGCGAAACCGTACTGCAGCGTCCAGTTGCCATGCATGGTATGCCAGTAGCGATCCACCTGTACGGAATCCGAGAAGCCAGGGTGTGCCGGGCCACAGTGGTAGCACTCCATATAGTTATCGACGATATTCTTCCAGTTTGCCGGGGTGCGAGTGGTAAAACGCGCCGCGAGTTTTAGGTCATGAACCTCCGGGCATGCCTCCACCACTTTCGCTGCCAGCCCCGGTAACTGTTCCTCAACGCTGGTTGCATTCGGGTCCATGTTGATAAAGACAAAACCGGCGTACTCTTCAAGGCGAACGGGGGTAAGGTGGGCTTTTTCGCTGTCGAAATTGGCCACGTTTTCACAGTTACGGGCGTGCGCGAGATTGCCATCCAGTTTGAAGGCCCAGGCGTGGTACGGGCAGGTAATCACATTTTTCGCTTTCCCTTCGCCGCTCAGTAACTGATGACCACGATGCGGGCAGACGTTATAGAAGGCGCGCAAAATATTGTCGCGACCGCGCACCAGGACGATATTTTCGCCGATGATTTCGCGGGTCACATAATCATTCGGCTTCGCCAGCTCGCTACTGTGCGCGACGCAAATCCAGCTTTTGGCAAACACGTTCTCTTTTTCATGTTCGAAGGCCTGCTGGTCGGTGTAAAAGCGTGCCGGAATGGTCCATGCATCCTGCGGGTTTGCACAAAAGTTGTCAGGCAAAACAAATTCAGGGCTCAGATTGCTCATAGGGTTACCTTTTCTTTTTTGTCAGTAAGAGGATGTTGGCTCGTGGCGCTCAGTGGTCGCCTTTGAGTATTGTCCCGGCGGGCAGCGTGGGCGTTGATACGGGCGCGTGCTCCAGCGTTTCGGGAAGACTGCTTTCAATTTGATGGGCAGGGATGTGGGCATAGTCCTGCTTTAACCAGCGAATAAAGCCAAAGACCTTCACCAGTAAGATGGCGAGGAACGGAAGCGCTGTCAGTACCACGGTAGTTTTCATTGTTTCCAGCGAGGCGCCGGTAAACAAAATCGACAGCGGAATGAGAGTAATGACGACACACCAGAAGAGACGCAGTCCACGCTCAGGATCTTCACCTTCCTGCAGGTTTCGCGTGCTGGTCGCCGCCATAGTGTAGGCCACCGCATCCATGTGGGATGCGAGGAAAATAATCATCACCGCCAGATATGCCGCCAGGAACAGTTTGCCTGCCGGGAGCGACATCAGGACCTGCTGCACGGCGGTTTCGCCACCCAGCGTTTGCATAATCTGCGGGACGTTGATCACGCCATTTATAAACTGATGGATGGCGTAGCTTTCCATTACGCCGAAGAAGAACCAGCAACCGACGGTGCTGCCGAGGATCAGCGCCCAGATGACCTCTTTAATCTTACGACCGCGCGACACGCGGGTAACGAACATCGCTACGCCTGGGGTATAAGAGATCCACCACAGCCAGTAAAACACGGTCCAGTTGCGGGTAAACGAGCCGTCGCCAAGCGGGTCAGTGAACAGACTCATTTGCAGGAAGTTCTGCGTGGTCAGGCCAATGGCGTTGATCACGCTGTTGGTAATAAATTCCGTGGGGCCCACGATAAGCACCAGCAGCGGCAGCAGAAACGCGCCCCAGCCAACCATTTTGCTCAAACGTTGCAGGCCGTTGTTGATACCAATCCAGGAGCTGAGGCAGAAAATACCGCCGGAAAGCAGGATAACGAAAGCCTGCACCGTGAAGTTATCCGGTAATCCGGTCAGCGCAGACAACCCGCGAGTAAAGGTGGCTGCGGTGACGACCAGCGAGATGGTCAATGCGCCGACGGTGGCGATCAGGAACATCAGGTCGACCAGACGGCCCCAGGCACCTTGCGGATGCACGCCGGTGATGGCGGCAATAATCCCCGAGAGGCTTAACCCTTTATTTTTACGCACATGAAAATGGTAGGCCATGATTAACGAGGCCAGTGTATAGGTTGCCCACGCGCTGATCCCCCAGTGGAAAAAGGAGTAGGGGATACTAAATTCGAGAGCCTTTTGTGAATTTGGCGCGATATTCAGCCCTGGCGTCTGGTAGTAATACGCCCATTCCGCAACGCCCCAGTAGAGTGTGGATGAACCTAATCCGGCACAGATAAACATGAATAACCAGGAAAGGGTGCTGTACTCCGGTTTTCCTTCCCCGAGGCGAATATTGCCGTATTTACTGGTCGCCAGATAAATGACCAGTCCCATTGCCAATAGCACCAGCACCTGAACCGCGGAACCGAGCATCCGGGTAACGCCGTTAAAAATGCTGTTTGCTGCTTGCGCAGACTGTTGGGGGAAGAGACTTAATGCTGCTGCGATAAAAAGAATGGCCACTAAACTGATGGCGATCAGCGGCACATCTTTTTTCTTTTTTACATTGCTCAACATGGGTGATCTCCTGGGCGTCGTCGCCCGTATTTGGCATTGGCCTGTTGTTGTAATCACGCTGTAGGGTCAAGACTTGTCACTTCTGTTTTAACAATTTAATTATTTAGTTGTTACATGAATTAAACAATTAGCGGATGCGTGAAGCAATAAAACACGGAACGGAAATAATAAAAGGTGAAATGACGCAGGTATTTACCAGGGGGAATGAATAAAAAAAGCCGCGTCAGTGACGCGGCTCTTATTGTCTATAGAAAACCCCCAGCTAGGCTGGGGGTTCAGTAAAGCTTTCAGCTTTGAGCCA
>NZ_NRDO01000110.1 GCF_010231475.1 Citrobacter sp. NCU1
AATTACATCGTCATTGATACTCGTATTCATCGGCACCGTAATGCCACCCGTCAGCGACAGCTGTTCACTGTCGATTTTAAAAAAAGTAGTTCCTGCGATGCGGCCCATTACGCTGCCTCCTGGTACTGTAAGCGGAACTGGTTAACGAGAGCGAAGATGCGCAACTGATTGATGTAATCAGGCGGGAACAGCACGTTCACGCGGTTCGGATCGTTCGCGTCACGTTCGACAACCAGGTGTTTTTTAAACAGGTCGAAGTTTTCAACGATCCCGGCTTCTTCCATGATTTGGTATTGCGCACACATCTCCGCCTTGATAACGGACGGCGTGACAATCGCCTGACCCGGACCAAAACGTGTGCCATCGCTGGCAAGTTTGTGGCGCCCGTACTTACTGGTGACACAAGTTTCCAGTGCGCGCAGAACATAGGCGCTGGTGTGCAGGGTTTCGCTATCGAGATAGCTGTTGTCTTTTTCCCCATACTTGTTTTTCTGGTACGTGGTAACGGCACGCTCAATAAACGCATTGCTACCCTGCGCATAGCAGGTGGCGATCCCGGAGTTCAGCAGCGTGTTGCGCTGCGTTTTCTGGAAGCGCTTCCCGGCTTTCGCCGGTAGTACGCCATCAAGTTGGCCTGTCTGCGTCGGTCGGGCAGGATCAGCGCGAATAAATACCGCGTTACGGGCTGTAAACACCGCGGCCCATTCATCGGCGCAGGTCTGTGTATCACTTTCCATCCCATCGATTGTGACGTGCTGATCGTTACGGGTGGCGCCAAACGTCTGCAGGCTGGCAAGATCACCCATCTTCGCGCTGTAGGCATGCCCGTAACTCTGTCGGCCCGGCGCCCACCGACCGGTCGAATCGTTCATTGCCAGACCAATCGCATCGAGGCTCGCGCTGTCGTTGAACGGGAACGCGATAAAATCACCATCCTCATCCCCCAGCACTGTCACGGCATCGCTGAACACAGGCGCACCGGCACCGCCGGACATAGCCGAAATCGAGACGGTTACACCACCCGGTAAAACCTCACCGCCTGCGCTGCCGTAATAGTTCACGCTTAACGGTATCTCGTTACTGCAGAGCCCTGTATTTTTCGCCGTCAGCGTAACAGACGAGCCGTCAGAATCACCGATAGTGGCCGTCACCGGCAGGTCGGTATTCGCGTTAATCGCTACAACCATATTCCCGGCAATGGTGGCCGCCGGATCATTCAGTGCAACGACCGTCTGAACACGCGTTTTGCCGATATACAGCGAGATAACGCCTGCAGAAATAGCGTTACCGCCGAGCGTGATCGTACCGGTTGCCCTGGTACCTTCAGGCTCAGGAATGGCAATCACCCAAAGCTGCCCGCTTAAATCGACCTTGCGGTACGCGGCAGCCATACGCGCCAGCTGGCTACCGGCGCCCGCCTGCATGCGCAGATCGCCGACACTGGATACCAGCGTCAGCTCGTTCAGCGGTATGTCGCTGTCTGGCAATGCACAGCCGAATATAATTGTCGGCTGCACGCTCTGCGCCGTATTTGCCTGGCTGTTGTCCATTTCGGCATAAAACAACGGCACCAGATTCCCGGAAGACGGGATGGTGTTAAAACTAACGGTCATGGTGAGACTCCGTTATCAGGTGGATTCAGGGGGTGACAGGTGAATATCTGCCTGAAATTCAGGGTGGCCGTCCGGGCCAGCGCCGGGATCGATAAGGTCAACATCGATGTGAACGGTTTCAAGCCACGGCAGGGAGCCAAGCTCCTGCTGGTGCCAGGTATCTTCCGGCCCAATCTCAAACGTGGCCTGAAAGTCGAATTTGTAATAGAGGATCGCACGGTTCATATCGAGCAGCACGCCGCCGCGGTACTCAATGCCGAACGTGTAATTTTCTGCCGGGCTCCAGCCCAGCAGCGCACGCCAAAGCCAGCGTCTGACGATGTGCACAGCATCGTCTACAGATTCCAGCCCCAGCTCACCCGCCCGGTTATCCAGCGCCACCACGACAGAAAAACCATCTGTGCATTCCTGCCAGTAGTCTGTCTGACTTTTCTGCTCCCCGGTTTCATCATGCAGCGGAATAACGTAGGCGCAGGGCAAAGACAATTTCCCCACTTCCGGCAGTGGCCTGAATTCTGCGGCACCGCTGACGCGCTCGCCAAAGGCTGGCACCCGCTCACGCAGAGCCTGAATAATTTTCCGTAATTCCATTAAATTGGCTTCGGTTTCACGGCCCGGCGCAATGTGTTAAACAGCATGCGCTCAGTCCAGTATTTCTTATTGGCAAGGGCGGCAGTCATGTAGTTACCGCGTGGTGCTATGCGCCAGCCGCTGCCCCCCGATGCCCCTTTATGGTGTGATTTGGTGCGCACAGCGCCACGACGAACGCCGTAAAACAAATAAGCCGGATAAAAACCACTGCTGCCCGGCCCTTGATGCAGTTTCAGTGGGGTCATACCACGACCACGTTTCTGGTTAGGGGCGATTTTAACCATGAATCCCGGACGGCTCCCCGTTGCCCTCGGTACGTAATAGCCGATTGAACGCGCTGTGGCGCCAGACCAGTAACCCGGATCCTCACCCGGCTTCGAGCCGTGCCGTTGGCTGATACGGTTGCGGGCATCCTTCTGAATGACCTGCCCGATTTTGCTGAACGCCCGGTGCACGATCCGGCGGTTAAAATCGATGGTTTTCATTCCCTGAAAATCCACGTGGACATACGAGCCGCCCTGCGGATTACCCAGCGTTGCCATGATACCCCCCGTAAAATGTAGAGCCGCCCGGCGGCTGGCCGTCCATCTCTTCTGTGTGCAGCGCTTTAGCATCGATGCGCGTAAAGCGGCGACCATCGTTCAGTGGCCCGGACCGGATCACGCGATACACCACGCCGCCAGTGACTATTTCCATATCGGTATTAATGCCGGTGCGCTTGCGGATCACGATTGTGTGCGTGATTTTTTCGTCGGTTTGCATCGAGTGAAGATAAGCGGTGCCAGACAGTTGCCTGACCCGCCCCCAGCACTCGAAATTATCCGTATATACCGGCAGCGTGCCGCCGCCCTCCGCAGGTACATCCTGTCGGGTGCGAAAAGCCAGCCGTTCGCTAAGCTCACCCGGCTGCGGCAAGCGGTATGTTGCGTTGACGTCCGTCAGCGTGCGTTTCATAGCGGTATATGCCTGTAGGGATCGACAAGCCAGTTGTAGCCCAGCGGCGCTTCGGACTGCTCAAAGTCATTCACTGCCAGGCGGTTTTCGTACCAGTACCCCACCAGTAAAAGCATGGCTTGCTTAATATCGTCAGGCAGTATCAGACCGTCGGGGTCGGGCACTGGCACTTCATCGGCGTAGAGCTTCCGGTTGATGCGGGTTTCTGTGCGGATTTGCACAGCGCTGCCTATCTGATTCAACAGATCATCGTCTTCGGTAAAATCCGGCTCGATGCGGCATTGCTGCTTGATTTCGTCAAGCGTCAGAAGCATGTAGATACTCCATGCCCGCCGGGTGACGGGCACAAAAAAACCGCTTTCGCGGCATCCGGGGTAACGTGCTGGCAGGCTGTTAGCTGCTGGCGCTACCAACCCCCACCAGCGCTTTGATTGCGGCGGTGTCTTCCAGCAGAGTGTCGAAGCGGTAGAACGCAAGAAAACCGACCTGATCGTATTCCGCATAACGCTCAACCAGACGTTTCAACGCCATATAACGCACCCGGCGGATCAGGAAGCGGTTAAAGTCGCCACAGAACATAAATTTCTGGCCAACGCCCACATCGGCGATCGCCTGATCAATCTCATACGGTATCTGCAACACCGTCGCCGGAGTACCACCCGCAACAGAAGGCAGCCACAGTGGACGCCCCTGCCCGTCCTCCATCTCTTCGATCAGCTCCAGGGTATTGTCGTTGAACGCCCAGCGGAACTTATTCCCGCGGCGGTATGCAGGGTCAACCGCATGTTTCAGCTTGTTCATTTCCTTCCAGGTGAAGGTTCCCGCGGATGCGGTTGTAACGATACCCGTTACAGATGCTGCCAGGCCTTTCGGCTGCTGCGGCGTGCCGGTGCCAGTACCCTGAACAATCAGGCGGGCCTCGGTTCGTCCGATGCGCTCACCAATA
>NZ_NRDO01000111.1:0-7597 GCF_010231475.1 Citrobacter sp. NCU1
TTGCAAAGACTACTTTTACCAACTCCGGTTTTACCCATAATGCCGATCACCGGCTCGTATTGTGTCAGGCTGCGAAGTCGTTCAAGAATGTGGTTACGGAGAGTATGGGGCAGGGAAACCAGTGGTTTCTCAATGGCCAGGAGGCCTTCAGTTTTATTCATACAGAGATCTCAGCGTGAAAACAAAAATTCCCGCAATCCGGTAAGGATGCGGGTGTATTCACGGAGATAATATCTGTCTGAAATTATTTGGAGTGAGAGTTAGAATCCGACAAGGTCGCGCTTAATTTGGCAGTTTGGTGATCGATTCTAATGGTCTGCTTAGTGCCAGGAGCGGACTTTTAACGCCGCAAATCACCGACAGACAAAAGTTGCATAGCGAGGCGCGAGCGACACAGTTTTTGTCTGTCCGTGTGTATTTGCCTGATTAGACCTCGCTGCTTATATGGCTCGAGACCCGTTACTTTCACAATCCATGCCTTCGACAATATTCACTTAGTCGCTGGTAGCGAGCATCTTGCTCAAGCTTTGTATCAGCTTGCACGATTTGTTCCAAACACGGCCCCAACTCCCTGAGCCCCCACTGTTGGTCTGCAATTATGGCATTCAGCAGGCCCAGTGCGTCAGCTGGATACCGGCTGCACATACCCGATTCGAGCAAAAGGTGAACGACGTAGTACGGGTGTTCGATCGGTTGCAGCCAGTCCTGCACCGCAGTCAAAGCCGCCGGGAATTCACCTCGTGCGGCAATCACCATACGAGCCAAGGACTCGGAGATGCGCGGAGTGGCCAAGTCGCGGGATTTTGGCCAGATCTGTTGCCAGAATGGCTGGACACGGTTTTTCCAATAGTCCTCACTCTGATCGGCCGTACCTTCAAGGGCCTGGGAGAACGCCTGCGCGGATTCCTCCAGACCTTCTTGTGGAAGCGCGCTAATTGCCGTTCGGAACTCCTCCACGGTGTATCCCTCGGTCGGGCCCAATGCAGCGTAAGTCAGGACGGTAGCGAATTGCTGGCGGTGCTCTCCAAGATCAGCGTAGTGGTTTGCGCTCTCCAGAAACTGCAACTTGAAGGCTGTCAGCAACGGCTGGTACAAGCGCGGCGACCAGAGGAAGCCTTCCCACACGGCTTTTGCTTCGACGGGGTTGCTCCAGTCAAAAAAGGGCAACAGGTGCTGTTCGGTCCAAGGGCGATCCACGCGGAAAAATGCGATCAGCTGCGAACCCAGCAGCACCCGGCCATGGCGGAATCGATCTACCTGCGCGTCGCACAGTATAGTGAAGATGGGCTTCAGCTCAGCAGGAAGCAGATCATTGTCATTCGGGTCCTGCTTGAACCACAGGTTGATCAGTGCTTGTGTGACATGCCCGATGGGATGGTTGATCGACGACCCAACAGGGTCATTGGTCTCGATTTCGTTTCGGATAATGCGAGACTCTGAGTCTCTTTCCAGCGTCAGGACGCGGCTGCAAAGGTTCAGCAGGATGTCCTCGTGACGGCTGATGGACTTTGAGGCCACCTCCATCCACCAAGTGACAGCGTGGTCAATCTCCTGAAGTACTGCATCAGGCATGGTCTGCACCAGCGGTGCAGCGTACCGCCAAGAACGCAACGCCCTCCCTTTTTCAGCCCAAGTTTGCAGAGCTTCACGCCACCGGCCCGCAGGCCACACACCATCTTGTGATAGCTCACGTAACGCGGACAAACTGTGAAAAAAGCGCGTGCGGCAAACGTCACGCCACGTGTCTTCGTAGAAAGGCCGCCGTTCTGGCATCGGCTTTGCGAGCCATTGCACCAGGTCCTGCCGCTTACGGGGCGCTATGTCGACATTTCGGCTGTCCTCGTAGTCTGGGTCACCGGTGCCGCTCATCCAATGAGAGAACTCATCACGATCGTTGGTTGCCAACTGCCATTCTGGGTAGGCAGAGGATATTTCCGTCAAACGTGCCGCCGCAGGCGCACCCAAAACGAGGCCAGATGTGCTGAGCTTAGCCAGATGTAGCCAGACGGAGCGTGCCACCAAGTATTGCCAGTATTCTGGTTCCAAGTCATCCTTATACATCTCGCGCGGAGGTCCCGCCAAGATGGCTGCTTCCAGACGGTCTTGTGCTGTTCCTGCCAAATGTCGCCCCTGCAAAACAAACAGCCTGAATACCTCCCGTCCGGTATCTGTGGACCACAGCCACCACGCTCCTTCCACCAGCAACCAATTGACCCACCGATCGGGCGATATGCAGTCGTCTTTACTCGCTGCAAACAGAGCCAGACGTTTGAAGGTGGGGTATGGCAATTCAAACCAACTCAGAGCTATGTGCGTAGCGTGAGCGCTGTCGTTGGAGCGAACTACCAGCCATGCATCGCGAAGTAATTCAATCAGGCTCACCCAGTCGCGGAAACCCCGGTTCTGCCAGTGCGGAGTGATGGACGGTAGATCCCAATGCGATCGGTCGCTACGGTCGTCTGCCTCGCCCAACTCCCGCAACAGGTCCAGTGCATCACGCAACAACAGCTGGAAATCTTCCAACAGGTACGGCAAAGCCGATTGCCATGGATCGTCGTCAAGGTCGCGCAGCGTTGAATGCACATGATCGACGGCCAGCACCAACTCCCAGTCCACCAATTGCTTGATTCGTGAAAGCTCGTCGGTGTTGCTCGAATCATCGTCGCCCCAGCGAAACGGTTTCTTCAACACCACTTTGGGAGAAAGTAACTCGCGTAACTCCAGGCGCAATGTGGTGGTCAAGCCCTCGCGCTTGAGGCGACCTTGCCAGCGATACAGGTTGGGATCACGCCATGGCGACTTCACTCGGCCACTGAGAAGAAGCCGCCACAAGGTGGACATCAGGGGACCGGGAATAGCCTTGGGGGCATGCAAGAGAATATCATCCCGCTCGGAGGTATTGCCATCTCGCTCCAGCGCCGCGAAGCGCTCCAGTTCTCGCTCAATCAGTAACGCCCAACGGTCGTGTATTTGCCCGCCGCGTTCTGCAATCCAGATGATCAGTCTTGGATCGTCCAGATAACGAACCAGCCAGCGGGCTATATGGAACATCACGTCATCCCACTGGCTACCGCTGACGCCGCCAGAGGCCAGAAGGATCTGCGGAGCACGGTCATAGGGGGCAGGCCGCCGAATCAGGCTGAATCGAAGTTTGGTGTCGACCTCTACGTGCGGAGGCACATGGAAGCGCGGCAGATCGGTGTACTGAAAGCGTTCGTCCGAGAAGGCTTCCAACAGCCAGTCCAGCGGTGGGGCGGGATTGAGGTCCGCAAAGCGTTTTGCCGATAAACCTGATTTATCTGACAAGGCCCATAGCATCCGGCCAACGAAATCGTCCTGCCGTAAGCTGTCCTGCGGACGGGCAAGAGCATGTTTGACAACAATGGCTTCTTTACCCTGCACACCGTCGCGATAGGTATCTGCCCAAGCGTGCAACGTTTGGTGCAGCACTGAATGGTTATTAGTACCCGCCGGTATGGTATAAAGGATAGGTGTGACGCCTTTGGCTTCCCACTCGATGGCTTTCCGGTGCTCCTGCCCCGGTTCACAATCGCCCAGTGCCCATGCTTGAGGAGTGACCTCTCCGAGCATCCGATCGGCCGCCAGCGCATCCATCATGTAGCGCAGTACCGGGTCGTTGATGCTGTAGCCCACGAAACAGACAACGTAGTTGCGGAACAACTCGCTCACGAAGCGGGCTGCCCAGCGCTCCGTGAGGTAGGCCAAGCCAAAGTCCCCGCTGGTGACTACAAGACGATTCAGGGCGGTATCGTCCGCCTTTTCTGGCAGCAGCCCATGCAGGTAAACCAGCCCATCCCAGCGGCTGTTTTTCGGAATAGGCAGCATCGGCGCTGTATAGGCTTGGAATGCTTGGTCCGTGCGTTTGGCTGCCACATGAAAGATGCGGTCAAAGTTGGTAGTGACCAATCGTACGGCACCCTCGCGGCTACGCGCTAAGCGCAACAGCGCCGCCTGGGTATCGGTAGCCCCCCTGCGACTGAGGTTTGGCTTCAGGGCTTTTGCAAGCGCGCGACGGACGGCCAAACGCTGCCCCGGCAAACGCCGTTCAAGCAGATCCAGTGTGGCGTCGAACTGACCGCGCTCGAAGACCTCACGCTCAATTTCGGAAAGTATTGTGCCGTTCAGCCGATAAATCTGCTCCACCAAACCCTTGAAACCCGGCAAATCGGCGGGGTAGGAAATTCCTGCTCCGCAGAAGAAAACCACGCGGCCTTCCTCGTGTGCCTGCAAAAGTTCATCCGGAATATCAGGGCCGTGGGTGATGAATTGCATTCCTTTTATTCCTATCCAATGTCTATGTTCATTCGAGCAAACGAGGGTTCAATGGGGATAACAGCTTGTTATACCAGCCGTGCAAGGTCGCCTTACTCTACCTTGTATGGTTACAAAGTCCAACGTCCGCCCTTCGCTCAAAGCGGGCCTATAGTTCCACGTGCCAGTCCGCTACGTGCCATGAGCAGACATTTTACGTTTCTATTAAGGTGGACAAAGCCTGGAAGCTACTTCCCCCCTGTAACCAGGAGATTAAGGTTCCGTTAATCATTTCCTGTCAGCCTGACATAATATCTTACAGGTAAAGGCACTGAAATCATGACTACCCATTTACGTAATGTACTTCCACATCAGGACAGTCCGTTCTTTCGGGTCCTGCACATTGTTGTCGCGGTATTGGTTATGGTTCAAATCATCAATTCGAACCTGACCGAGCGTGAGGCTATGGGACAATTAACTCCGACAGGTATTGTCACCTGGCTGCACATCATTTCAGGATTTGGATTACTGCTTTGTAGCTTTCTCATGTTGGCCTGGATGATGACCCGGAGAAGTTTTCGGTACTATTTTTCGTGGATGTTCATGGATTTTCGCGGCATCGTGGACGATGTGAGAACACTGCAGAAGTTCCGTTTACCCGAAGCTCATTCCGGCGGAATGGCTGCGATAGTGCAAGGACTTGGCGTCGTGTCGCTGCTGGGGACTGCTGCATGTGGTGGGCTCTGGTTTATCCTGAATACGATGTATGGCCCTGATGCCTCCCTTACGCGCCTGGTTTTACATTTGCATAAGTTTTTAACTGTATTTATTGAAACCTACTTCTGGGCTCATGGTGCAATGGGGATACTCCACATTCTCATGACGTTACGTGTGCAACAATTGCGTAAGGATTGAGTGGAGCGGTCGATAGCAGGGACGATAAAAGCACGAAATCATGCCTATCTCTGGGCCTTTATGTCTAAACCTCAGACTGATTTTTTTGTTCCTTTCACTGCACATTTGCCAGGTTCCTCCTGAAAGATGCGATGTGCAGCTACGTCTTTTCCATTGGAGCTTCAAGTGACATCGGGAGCAAATATTTTTCCCGTGACGGTTGTTTCATCGGATTTAAATTACCTGATTCATACTCAACTTAATGTTGACATAATGTTGACCCACCAGACTGGTAAGACGCTAAAAGAGGTCTTCCTATGCGAATTTTATCCCCCTATACGTTGCGCTGGTTTCCTGGTGAACATGAGCAGAATGATATTTCAGTGTTTATTCGTGAAAGTTATTCTCAGTTTTATCATGCTTCGCTTCCGCGCTGCATGCCATGGTTACTTGGAATGTTCGATGCCAACGGAGAATTAAAAGCAGCCTGTGGCGTCCAGCCAGCCTCAATGGGTGCGATATACCTCGAACACTATCTTGATGCCCCGGTTGAAGCCGTGCTGTCTGCACGATTGCCGCATCCCGTTTCACGCGACTCGATTGTTGAAATTGGTAATTTTGCCGCGAGCGACGGGGCAAGCGCCCGAATAATGTATGCGGCGCTATGCCTGCTTCTCAATCAATACAGCTATTCGTGGATTGTCTTTACCGGAACTAAAAAAATACGCAATACCTTTTTCCGCCTGAATCTGCAACCAGTCACGTTGATGCCTGCTGACCCGACAAGGCTTGGCGAAGCTGCGCGTGAATGGGGGAGCTATTACGAACATGACCCACAAATTATGGCGGGGGAGTTACATGGTGGGCAAACCACACTGAGTCAGACCAGCCTGTTGCTGGGAATGTTTGCTGATTCGCCTTCTGCTCCCTGGATAACCCCTTCCGGAGAATCTTATGTTTCTGAACACGCTTGAGAAACAGGCTACGCTTCAGCCAGATGCCATCGCCCTGCAGGGGGATTCTCGCTCGTGGAGCTGGCTGCAATACCATGAAGCCGTTAAGGCAGTGGCCGAACAATTATCTTCCCTCAGGGTAAAACGGCTGGCACTTGAAATGGATAACTGCCCTGAATGGGCCATTATCGATCTCGCATGCCTGGTAAGTGAAGTGGTGATCATCCCTGTCCCCTCCTTTTTCAGCGGGCAACAGAAAGCCTGGGTACGATCATCAGCCTCTGTGGATGCACAAATCGGCGGAGAAATCCTGGCGGATTGGCAGGAACACAATTTTGTACTCGGAAGACTGCAAATCCGTGCAGTAGAGGACCCTGTGACTCTGCCAGCCGGAACAGCAAAGATAACGTATACCTCCGGTACAACCGGAGAGCCAAAAGGCGTCTGCCTGGGTCTGGATGGTATGGTATGGATGGCCCAAACGTTAGCGGCCGCACTGCACCCCCTGAATCTGGAAAAGCACCTGGTGACACTGCCGCTCAGTATCCTGCTGGAGAATCTGTGCGGCGTTTACATCCCTCTGCTGCTTGGCGCTGAGACGGTGATACTCCCACCCTCCCGGATTGGATTTGAAGGTTCCAGCCGCTTTAATCCAGACCAGTTTCTTCAGGCGCTGACCAACTGGTGCCCACAAAGCCTGGTGCTGGTACCGGAGTTGCTACGGGTGTTACTGCATCTGCACAAGCAGGTACCGGGCAGTACACAATCTTTACGGTTTGTCGCCGCAGGCGGCGGCATGGTTCCGGCTTCATTGCTGGCAATGGCGACAACGAGTGGCTTACCGGTATATGAAGGATATGGCCTCTCTGAATGCGGTTCTGTCGTTGCCCTCAATCTGCCCAGTGCCACAAAAGAGAACAGCGTCGGTCGACCATTGCCTGGTATCCAGGTCCATGTTGATGACCAGCAGCAACTGTGTGTCACCAGCCCGGCCAACGCTCTGGGCTATCTGGGAGCCGCGCCTGCCTCACCCACGGTTGCCACCGGCGATCTTGGCAGTGTCGATGAGCACGGGTTCGTTCGTATTCAGGGACGCCTGAAGAATGTGCAGATAAACGCCTTTGGTCGTAATTTTTCACCTGAATGGCCTGAGGCAGAGGCCATGACCTGTCCGGCTGTACGCCGGGTCGTGATTTTTGGAGAAGGCTTAAGGCATAACGTTGCGCTTGTCGATGCCTTTGACGGGCAACAGACGCAGGCCCGCGAACAGCTGCAGGCCCTTTCCGCTCGCCTGCCTGATTATGCGCAGTTCCATCGCTTGTTATTCACTTCAGCCATTTCAGAGCCAGGCATGCTCACGGCAAATGGTCGCCCACGCCGGGAACTCATCCGGCAATCTCTCTGGCAACACATTCTCACCTGTAGTGAAGAGGAGTCATCATGAGCTTTTATAACAAATTACAACAACAGACAGAGGC
>NZ_NRDO01000111.1:7665-8650 GCF_010231475.1 Citrobacter sp. NCU1
TCACGTCAGCCATACCGTACCGTTGTTGATGAGTGCGGGCAGCCGCCTGCCAGCCTCACATGAAGCCGTTCGGGGCGCGATTGCTGAATATATTGATGAAGAGTACGGGCACCAGGAATGGATCCTGAACGACATTCGGGCTTGCGGTGGTGATGTGGAAAGCGTTCGCAATGGCACCCCAGGGATACCGATAGAAATGATGGTTGCCTGGCTCTACTACCGCATTGAACGTGTCAATCCTATGAGTATTTTTGGCATGGTGCAGGTTCTGGAGGGTACCAGCGTGTCTATTGCTACCGCGATTGCAGCCCAGGTGGAACGGACGCTGGGGCTGCCAGAACAGGCGACAACCTACCTGCGTTCACACGGCGAACTTGATCAGGGACATCTTAAATTTTTCGCCTCACTCATGGACACTGTGACTGACGAAGCCGATCAGGCAGCCATTATCTATGCCGCACGTCGCGTCTATCGCCTGTACACAGAGATGCTTAACCAACTGGGGCAGACCACGCATGAACCTGCATGATAAAACAGTCCTGCTGACCGGTGCCAGCGGCGGTATCGGACAAGCGCTGGCACAGGCGCTGGCGCAAAAAGGGGCCAGACTCTGCCTGGTTGGACGCAATGCGCAGGCAATGACGCTTCTGAAAGAGATGCTTCCCAATCCGGAACGGCATCATATTGCATTAATGAACAGTTATACCGATGACGAAATCATCGCGCTGGCCAGCAGATTCAAAGATGAGAACAAACTGGATATCCTGATCAATAATGCCGGGACCAGCCGTTTTGCGCTGTTTGAACAACAGTCTTTTGACGATATTCGGGAACAGATTAGAACCAATATCGAAATCCCCACACTGTTGACCCGTGCCATGCTGGATAAGTTTAATCCGCAGGGCATCGTCCTCAACATTGGCTCGATCTTTGGTGAAATTGGGCACCCTGCCTGGAGCGTGTATAGCGCAACCAAAGCAGCCAC
>NZ_NRDO01000112.1 GCF_010231475.1 Citrobacter sp. NCU1
TGACAAAGTCATCGGGCATTATCTGAACATAAAACACTATCAATAAGTTGGAGTCATTACCCAAGATTTTAAGTGAGCCGCTGTTAAAGGGGCAGCATAAGGTCATTTTGCTGGAATGATCTGATCTCATCGACATTCATAGCGGCTGATGAATGATAATATGAATTATCCACGTTTATGCTATGGATTTTCGATGTTATTTACGCTGCGCCAACTTGAATTTTTTGTCGCTATTGCCGATGCCGGACAAATCTCTAAGGCAGCGTTGTTTTGCAATGTTTCCCAATCGTCAATGACGGTTGCGCTGCAAAATCTGGAAGAGCAATGCGGAAGGCCGCTGTTTACCCGGCATGCTAAAGGAATACGCCTGACGGAAACGGGAGAGCGTCTATTACGCCATGCCAAAAAGGTATTAAACACCGTTCAGCTTGCAACGGATGATATGCTGATTCCGTCTAACGATCTGAGTGGAACGCTGCGCATTGGTGTTACTGAAACCCTCTCAGCCTACATGCTGCCTGCGCTGCTGAGCGCGATTACGGCGCGCTTTCCTTCTTTGCAATTTAGCCTGGTTGAATATCCTTCTCCTCGCTTATGTCAGGCGATAAGGGAGGGGATGGTTGATCTGGCGTTGATGCTGGTGTCCAACATTATGCTGCCAGAGGATTTTGCAACAGAGATATTCATTCGATCGACCCGGCGATTATGGACCTGCGCAGGCCATCCGTTACAGGATGCACCGACGATTACGTTGCAAGACATTGCGAAAGAGGACTTTTTGCTTCTCGATATGGATGACCATATCCCTATCGTCAACCATTACTGGACTGAGCAAAATTTGCAGCCGCGCATCAAATTTAAATCGACCTCCATTGAGGCGATAAGAGGTATGGTGGCGCAAGGCCACGGTGTCACCATTTTGTCTGATTTTGTGTATCGCCCCTGGTCGTTGGAAGGCAATCGTATCGTCCGGCGAGATGTGAGTAACGTGATCCCTTCGATGGATATTGGGGCTGTGTGGTTACAGGCGCGTCCTTTGCTGCCCAGCGCTGAAATGTTGATAGATTTCATCCGTAAACAAAAAACCGCATAATCGCGCCTTCTGTGCCATAAAAAATGGGCTGTTAGCCAGCCCACGCCGTCATTCCCGCGAAGGCGGGAATCTCTTACAGAAGAAACGCATTCCTTCCCCAGAGATCCCCGGCTTTCGCCGAGGATGACGAAAGGGCGTTTGTCAGCAATATCAATAGGCTGTTAGCCAGCCCATTGATGATTAGCGCACGATCACCCTCCGACGCTAAAGAACGCGTAGCGCCCTAAGAATTCGCCGGTGATGGTTATCATCAACGCCAGTGACAGTAATGCGGGCAATGATTTTCGTGGCAGCCGGACCACATAGGTCACAAGCAGGGCCAGTGCGATGCCCAGCAGCAGGTAACGCCACAGCGTCAATGTGCCGACATTCACTGCAGCGGTTTTAATGCTGATACCTTGTGCAAGGTTGGGGGCAACAGCAGAAAACATGACAATGACCGCAAACGTAGCCAGCACAAAACCCAGCAGGTAGAGGCGAAGCAAAGGCGTCATGACGCGTGCGCTCTCATTCTCTGCCAGTTGGTGTAACCGGGGCCACAGACACAGCGCATACAACAGGCTGCCCATCATAAACGCTGAACCATAAAAGCCCGCATAGGTTCCCCATCCTTGCCAAAGGATAAAACGGCTATGGTCGTAAATGGCTGACATGACGAAGATATCCGCCACGCCGACCAACGCAGTGAGCCCCAGCAGGATGGTAGGTAGCTGTTTTTTCACCAGTGCATAAACCAGTGTCAAAAATAGCAGGCCCATAAACAGCGCCGTGAACAGAATTTCGCGGCTCATCCAGGATGACGCGACATGGCTAAGTGTAAATAGCGCATGCCACGGATTACCCAGATGCGCAACGGATGCCAATAAGCCAATGCCGCCGCACAGTAACGCACACAAGAGTGCGGGACTGGCAAGCTTCAGTCGTTTGTCATCGGGCAACGTAGTGAAAATGAACGTATGGCAATACCAAACGGTGACGACACAACCGATAGTGATTTGCATCAGCAAGGTAAAAATGATCAATGGCCATTCGTGCATGTCAGTATCCTCGCTGTGTTTTAGTACCCACGATCAAGTTGGGTCGGGTTAGCGATGAGTCGGGCAGACCTGCGATATCCGCATTGTTGCCGTATTTTTTCCGTAGTTCACTGATGGGACCGAAATCCAACGCTCGCATGGGGCAGGCATCCACACAGGCTGGGTTTTCCCCCTTGGCGCGCAGATTCAGGCAGGTATCGCATTTCGTCATCATGCCAGACGCTTCATCAAACTGCGGTGCTTCGTAAGGACATGCCCAGGTACAGTAGCGGCAACCGACGCACAGCGTGTGATCGACCACGACCACTCCGTCTTCTTCGCGCTTATGCATTGCCTTGGTTGGGCAATGGCTGACACAGGAAGGCGAGTCGCAATGATTACACGCGATAGAAAGATGCCAACGTCTGGGCTTGGGAAACGTGCCTTCCTCAAAGTCGTAGACCCGCCGAAAATTACGTCCCACTTCCAGATCATTTTTATCCTTGCAGGCGATGACGCATGTTTTGCAACCGATGCACGCGGCGGCATTAAAATAGAATCCAACCTGTTCCATCGTTATCGCTCCTCACCAAAAATGATACGTTGTGGTCTGTCTACATCAGGAATCAATGCCGGGCCTTGCCACTTTTTCACGTCGCACAGCACGGTATTCCAGCCTGATGTCCCAAACCCGGTCGCGACCTGCTCCGATATGGCGTTATCCGCCCCCGCCAAATCAATGCCGCTGGCCTCATCCAGCTCGAACCAACTGCCGTGAGGCAGTGCGACAACACCGGGTTTCAACGTTTCGGTCAGCCAGGCCGGGCGCAGCGTTTTCCCTGATGCGCTGGTAATGAGCACGGTTTCACCGTGGCGGATGCCAAGGCGAGTGGCATCAGACTTATTGAGATAGACAGGGGAGGGCCAGGCTTCTCTAAGCCAGGGCACGTTATCCAGCGTGCTGTGTGAACGTCTTAAATAGTGCGGATTGTAAACCTGGAAGGGATACTCACCTTTCACTTTGCCTTTCCAATCTGAGAAGCTTTCTTCATACCCTTTGGGCTTGGCGGTATAGGCAGGAATAGGCGGCACTTCATTCCAACCATACTCACGGCTGATCCGTGTGAGTTTCTCGCAATAAATTTCAAACTTCCCGCTATCCGTGTCGCGCGGATTCTTCTCAGGGTCCTGGACAAAGTCTTTATAGGCGATATAGCCGTAATTATCCCCTTCGGTGCGTTCTACCTGATAGGTGCCACGAGTCAGGAATTCATTCAGCGAGATTTTGCCCTGCTGCGTTTTCCCTTTAACGCCCCACGCGGCCAGATCTTGTTCAGTGATGGTTAATAAGGGAACCTTGGTCTTACCGTCTTCATCAATGACGTTAGCCCCTTGCAGCGTATTGAAAAACTGCTGCTTTTCAGAAATCGGGAAGATTTTATCAACATCAACACCCAGTCGTTTGCCGATCTCTTTCGCAATCCATTGATCGCTTTTCGCTTCATAAAGCGGTTTAACAATGTTCACTGCCACAATCAGCACGTCGCGGTTGCTGGGGTTTAAAATGGTGCCTTCCCGTTCCCATTCGGTCGTGACGGGCAAGACCACATCAGAATATTTGGCGCTGGTGTGCAACACATAAGTGGGAGAGACGATGAACTCAACCTTCTCCCTCAGCGCAGCGATGCCTTGCGTAATATTGGCACGCGTTTGCATCGTGGCATTGAAGGTGTGGAACATCATCTGGATATCCACCTGTTTTTCGCCTTTACCGCGCTGGCGAAATTTTCCTTCCGTCAATGCCCTGTTGATTTCGTTGTGGTTAATGGTGCTGCTGATCGGGTTTGGGAAGTTGGGGAGCCCTGTGCCGCCGCCGTTAACCAAACGCGTGCCGCCGTTGCCAGCGGTGTAATGGCAGCATACGCCAGTCATTCGGCCAGAACGGCCCATATGCCCGGTCATAAAACCAAGCGTAGAAAATGCATGAACCCATCCTTCGCCATTGTGAATACGGGCAGGAGCCCACCCAGTGAGCAGGGCAACGCGGCGAGTGCCACCGATTTGTCTTGCCAGGCCACGGATAGTGTCTGGCGCAACACCACAGATTTCGGAGGCCCACTCAGGATTCTTGGGTTCGTGGGTAAAGGTGCCCAGCAGATAATCTTTGAAATTATCATCGGGATTAGCACCAGTAGGCATGTGCTCTCTGTCGAAGCCAACACAGCAACGGTTCAGGAAATCCCAATCTATCAGCGGGTTGTTTTGCGGATCGTCCTCTTCCAGTAAGGCATACATAATGCCTAATGCAAGCGCATGGTCTGTGCCAGGATTAACCGGCACCCAATCGGCATCGAGCAGCTCACAGGTTGCATGGTAGCTCGGGTCAATACAGATAAAGCGCGCTCCCGCCTTTTTCGCTTGCAGATAGTGATAGGTCGGGCTGCCCGGGCTACTCCAGGCCGGGTTGGCTCCCCACAAGACGATAAGCTGAGATTTGCGTAAATCCAAGCGATCGTTGGTGCCAAAACGAACCCACCCATCATGAACGCCGATATATTCCGGTGTGTCTTTCCATGCACCCCAGGATGTCGTCCCCCAGTCTGAGGTATAGCCGCCGTAGTTGGCGTAAACATTAAGATAATGCGTGCCGTTAGAGCCGGTGAGCCAGATTGACTCATTGCCATACTTTTCTTTGATGCGCTTGGTTTCGCTTGCCACAATATCCAGCGCTTCGTCCCAACTGATGCGTACCCATTGGTCGCGCCCGCGGAGTGATTTATCACCGCCGCCGGGAGCCCAGTTTTTACGCTTCATTGGATAACGGATACGGTCGGCACCAAAGACTTGCTTACGCTGAGAGCGGCCGCGCAGACATCCTCGCTGTTGAGGATTATCAGGGGTGTCACTGTGAGTATCATCCGTCTTTTGACGTTCTACTACGCCATCTACCACCAACGCCTTGTTCAAGCAGCGGCCACCACAGTTATGCCAGCATGCCGCAGGTTTCCAGACGCCTGTTTTGTCCGCCACAGCCGTTGCTGGCTGTACGGCAGTCGGTTCAGCGCGCAATCCGCGGCTCATTGGCAACGCTGCGATAGCGGCTGCCGCGGAGCTTATCTGGATAAACGCCCGCCGACTGATTCCAGAAAGTAAATTATTGATCATGTAATACTCCTACTTTCACATTGCATAAAAACCCTGCCGCCGTCGGCCTGCCAATACGGCATTGCCGACATGGCGGTGGGCATAGCGTGTTATCGTTTTTGTTATGACGTTGCTTGCACAGTCTCCATGCCAACGACCTGATTGAGTTGTTGTGCATCGTGGGTTAAAAACACTGGCAATAGCTGAGCGATGCCGCAATAGAAATCGGTCTCTGCGTGTGTTTTTACGTTATGGGAAAACGCATCACAGAACGCCAGCGTATGCTGCTGGAGAAAATCACGTTGCCTGAGCAGAGAAAGCATGACGCTCTGAAGCGAAGCGCCGCTGTGCAACGCTTCGGCAACGGACTGGCTTTGCTGATAAAGAAAATCGAGCTCGAACCCGATATGGTCTGGGGCCTCACCGTCATCGTCAGACATGGTCAGCCCGCAGGATTGATAAACCTGCTTTACCTCTTGGGTGCAACGTTGAAACAACAGCTTATCGCGCGACACATAGACGGATTCCCACGGTGGCGCAGGGGGTGTTTCGGGGCCGATAAACAGGCGGGTGAAATCCCAATGCAGATTTTCAAAGGCGCTGTCACCGGTGATAAAGGGCTCCCCTGCCAGTGCGTGTTGTACACGTTCTAATGCGGAAGAGAAATTCGCGTCAGCGATCGCAGGGAACAGCGTCGCCAGATCCTGCTGCTGTAGAAAATTCAACAATGCAGGCGTGGGTTCTTCGATCAGCAACCGGCGTAAAAGATCGTAACCCACGGTGCGTTGGATAAGGTATTCCGGGAATTGATGAGAGGTCATCGTCATATCCTTTAAATGTCGGCCAGCGAGAAGGTGGATGGCGTCACGTGTTGTAACTGCACTTCTTTCACGTCACGCTCGGTTTCTGAAAGGTGTTCGATAACGTTGAGTGAAAGGCAAACCTCAACGGGCAATGCACCCAGCAAGGAAATGGCCGAGGGGTGAAACTGAATATAGTGATGCTGCTGACTGTGTCTGACGGGAATGTGGTGTTGGGCCAGAAGGGCTTCCACGGCAGTAATGGCCGAGCCAAACACTTTAGCGCATTTGAAAAAAGCGTCCCGGGGAGAAAAATAGTAGGTCTTATCAACCGGGCTGAGATGGTTTTGCTGGAACACTTGCCCAGTATGTTTATTTTCCAAAGAACAATAGTGTACGCCCAGCTTCAACGCGTTCTCTAACGCGAACAGCATCAATTCCAGTGCCAATGTTTCGCTACCGGCAATGGCTAACCCGCCTGCATACCAATAATTGTAATACACCTGATAGGGGGGATATTTCAGGGTAAAACCGCGTTCGCGAAACGCGGCGGCATTCGCCAGAGGAAAACAAAACTCCAGCAGGTTGATACCGTCAACGCCGAGGGCATCGAGTTCGCACAATAATGCTTTCATCTGTTCGCCGCTGCCGGGAATAACCGGCATTTCCACCATTACCGTGGGAATATATTTTTTTGCCAGGCGAATGCGCCGCAGTATGCGAGCTTGCTTCTCTGCCGGATCGTCAATTTTGATGCTAAACCGGATTTCTTTCAGCCCAGCTTGTTGCAGTTGTTGTGCGGTTTTCTCGTCCAGGGGATCGCCTGCTGTGTAGAGCCGAGCGTGAATATCAGGGAAATGGTGCTGAAGTCGTTTAAAGAAACCGGTCGCTTCCGCTTTGTGTAATAACGGTTCTCCCCCGGTTAACGCCGCAAATTGCAAAGGCTCTCCGCTGGCAGCAATCTGTTCAATTTCCGTTGCTGCCTCACGCAGATGATGTTGGTAGTAGTCATAATCCTGTTGATTGGGATTGAAACAGAAATAGCATTGACGATGGCATTTTAGCGAAATGAATGCCGTGTAACTTCCTTCTCCCGTGCGGCAGGCAACGCATGCATCAGAAATCCAGTTGATGTGAATGCTTTTGTCATTGTTGGAAAACCGGGCACCCCTGGCGCGCAGTTGGTGTTTTAGGGCAAGCGCGTTATCACTGTTTTCGGAGGAGGATTCAAACGGCAGACCGTACTGTGCGATAGCGTGTAAGGTCTTTTGCTCGATCTCGATATAGCGTTGAGCATACTGTGCGAAATCAGGATCGTTAATACACGGAAAGGTTGTGCTATTGATGATGTTCATTTTTCATCCTCCGTTACGCAGAGAAATTCAGGCTTTTCATGCCGATACGATCCCCGGTGAAGCGGAGCTTTTCTTGCATGGAACAGGCGGGACACAGATGTTCACCCGGATTCAACGATGGGAACGGATTTTGACAGCGAGGACAAAATGCAACGTTAAAGGAATAATGTGTCTGTGTTTTTTTCGCTATTTCTTCTCTCACCTCAATGGCGGATTCCGGGCAACTTTCCTGACAGAGTTTGCACCCGACACACTCGCCAGATTCAATAACCAATTGCTTGTTTTGATAATGGAAAACGCCTGTTGGACATAATTTCAAACAGCTACTGCATAATGAACAGGCGTTTTTATTGATATTGATACTGAACAGTTGATAGTCAGGGAAAATATCGCTGATTAATCTGTTTGTTGGTGATGTTTTTTTGCCTAAATACCGCTGCACGGTACCAATATGCAGAAAACGACGCCGTGCGATAACCACGTCTAATTGTTCTGCACTGGCATGATTATCATCATGGCGGTAATAATTCATTAAGAAGGGCACTTGGTGGCATGCATGTAGCAGACTATTTGTGCGTTCGACAACATCACGCCATGCGAAATGGTTCTCATCTACAACCAGCGTACGGTACCCTGCACGATAATAGAGTAAAAGTTCTTTTACAGACGGGGCGGTAATCGCATCCAAATATAACTGGTCATCAGCCGTCTGACGTTCGGGAAATGGGCCTGTTATCGCCATCACTGGACATGCCGCGGTGCATCCGCCACAGCCTGAGCAGGCATCCGGGATAATCTCGACCGTACCGCTGCTGGTAATAGACAGAGCGCCTGATGAACATGCGTCTATGCATAGCCGACATTCGACTCTCCGGCTTTTATTTCGGATGCAATCAGATGTTACGACAATGTCATCATTGAACGAAGTATTAATAACACTCACCTCGTGCTGGCTTATAAGGAAAATATGACAAAAATTTAGTGAAAAAGTATGGTTTTATTTTTTTTGTATGCGCTTTTGGCTTTTTTTTATTTCTCTGTTGTTTATTTGTTAAATTCTCTCAAGTCTGTTATTTAAGTTAAAAAAATACTATATCCATATGCTGCATAAGGATAATAGATTTTTTCGATATGCCATTATCAGTATTATCTATATATCTGGTAATGACTCCAACTTATTGATAGTGTTTTATGTTCAGATAATGCCCGATGACTTTGTC
>NZ_NRDO01000113.1 GCF_010231475.1 Citrobacter sp. NCU1
AATGATCGAGAAGAAAACCAAATTACCGCCGTCCACATCGTTAATGATCCCGGATGCGACATTTCAGATTCTGTTCAAAGAAGCAAAGCGCCGAAAAATGAGCGTAAGCGCACTCCTTCTTGAAGAATGTCAAAGTCTGGCGGTCAAATATTCGAAAGCTGGCGCGTAATAACCACGTTCCAGCATTAACACCCACCCCACGAATGAGAAGCGGAGAAAACCAAATGAAGAGCATTCGTAAATTACTGAGCATACACAGGAGCAAACAACAATGGCAAAGAACAACTATATCGACGGGGAAGTATACAAATACGCCTCAATCGAAGAAGCATTATTATCAGCAACCCGAATTACAAATCTCAAAACAGGTGAGTCAGTAAAGCTAATCGCTAACGCCAAATTAGCATATATGATCCTGCGAAAGAGATTTCACTTATTCACCGACCAATCAACAGACAATAAATATTATACAACTGGTAAGCACTACGACACTATTGAAAGTATCACTGCGGCAATCGGTGTTTCTGACGTTGGTACAGTGAGCAGTGCAATTGGCAGATTGGAAGCCGCCGGACTGCTGACCAAAAAAGAGTTTGGTAAAACTTACGAATGGACTGTTTTCGACCTCACTCCAGAATTATTCCTTCTCGAACGTAACACCGGGACGGCAAAAAAGCCTGTCTGGGTGGATTGTCTGAAATATCCAGTTTTTGGCAATGCCAAAGAAGACGTAGCGCCAGAAGTGCAGGAAGAAAAGCAGCAGTCTATTCCAGAAGCCGATCCGATGTGCGAGTTTGACGAATTGCCGGAAGAGAAAGCACCAGCACCGGAAAAAGTGAAGACAACATCTAAGCCGAAGATAAAGAAACCTGTAACACCGCCAGCCGCACCAAGTGACGATAAGGAGTATTCTACCAAATTGCGGCAATTCGAGAGCGCTGGGCATTGGTATAAATTCTCTGAGTATCAGCTACCGGATTTGGAACGCTTTAAGCGTGACGGGAAACTAACGAACGAATACGCCTTGGCCTATCTTGATAAACACACGTCACAGCAAAATATGAATATTCAATAACAGGAGGTTTATGATCCAATACTTAGTGAAATACGGTGTTGACCGTATTCAGATTAACGACGCTGGAAAGCGTGTATTAGAAACGCTGCAATACTTTTACAAATCCAAGCCAACCAAGATCCGATATGGTGACATTATCGAACGTTCTGGATGTTCGCAAGGCGGCGTAATGTTCTGG
>NZ_NRDO01000114.1 GCF_010231475.1 Citrobacter sp. NCU1
GTAGCGCCGATGGTAGTGTGGGGTCTCCCCATGCGAGAGTAGGGAACTGCCAGGCATCAAATTTAGTGTGCTGATATGGCTCAGTTGGTAGAGCGCACCCTTGGTAAGGGTGAGGTCCCCAGTTCGACTCTGGGTATCAGCACCAGTTTTTCGGTTAAAGTTCGGCGCTTAGAAAAGAATTTGTCTGGCGGCTTTAGCGCGGTGGTCCCACCTGACCCCATGCCGAACTCAGAAGTGAAACGCCGTAGCGCCGATGGTAGTGTGGGGTCTCCCCATGCGAGAGTAGGGAACTGCCAGACATCAAATAAGTGAAAAGGCCATCCGAAAGGATGGCCTTTTTGCGTTTTAACGTATCAGGAAACTGCTGGATGCGGCGTAATCACCTTATCCGGCCTGCAGATTTTGCCAGGCATTAAGGAACGCAAAATTAGTGCAGTACCTGCGACAAAAATGCACGGGTACGCTCTGATTTTGGTTGAGAGAAAAATTCCTCTGGCGGTGCCTGTTCAACAATTTCACCACGATCCATAAAGATCACCCGGTCAGCTACTGTTCTGGCAAACCCCATTTCATGCGTCACACACAGCATTGTCATCCCGGACTGCGCCAGTCCAATCATGGTATCCAGCACCTCTTTCACCATTTCAGGATCCAGAGCTGAAGTGGGCTCGTCAAAAAGCATAATTTTCGGTTTCATACACAGTGAGCGCGCAATCGCCACGCGTTGCTGTTGGCCACCCGATATTTGTCCTGGAAATTTCTGCGCATGCTCAGCAATCCGTACCCGCTCCAGATAATGCATCGCCAGCGCTTCAGCCTCTTTCTTCGGCATTTTATGAACCCAAATCGGCGCGAGTGTGCAATTTTGCAAAACCGTCAGATGAGGAAACAGATTGAAGTGCTGGAACACCATCCCAACTTCTTGTCTGACACGCTCGATATTGCGGATATCTTCATTGAGTTCAATGCCATCGACGATGATACGCCCTTGCTGATGTTCCTCCAGATGGTTAATACAGCGGATGGTCGTTGACTTACCAGACCCGGATGGCCCGCAAAGAACAATTCGCTCGCCTTGCTTCACATTCAGATTGATATTTTTCAGGACATGAAATTGTCCGTACCATTTGTTGACGTTTTCCAGCGTAATCATCGCGTCGGCGGGTTGGATTAATAATTGGCTCATAGATTCCTCAGTGCGGTGTACGCCCGGTGTTAAAACGTTTCTCCAGATGCTGGCTATAGCGAGACATGCTGAAACAGAAAATCCAATAAATCATGGCAGCAAAAACATATCCTTCGGTCGACATGCCCAGCCAGGTGGGATCGACAGTGGCTTGTTGCACGCTGCTAAACAGATCAAACAGGCCGATGATGATCACCAGACTGGTATCTTTAAACAGTGCAATGATGGTGTTCACAAGTCCTGGGATCACCAGTTTCAATGCTTGCGGAAGGATGATGAGCCCCTGGGTTTTCCAGTAACCCAATGCCAGAGACTCTGCGGCTTCATACTGGCCTTTTGGTAATGCTTGTAATCCACCGCGCACCACTTCTGCGACATAGGCGGACTGAAACAGAATCACCCCTACCAGTGCCCGGATAAGTTTGTCGATGCTGGTACCTTCCGCCATGAAGAGCGGTAGCATGACTGAGGACATAAACAGTACGGTGATCAAAGGTACGCCGCGCCAGAATTCAATAAAAATGACGGACAGGACGCGAACGACCGGCATATGAGAGCGGCGGCTTAGGGCCAGCAAAATGCCTAATGGGAGTGCCCCCGCGATGCCTACTGAGGCAATAATCAGGGTCAGGGTCAATCCACCCCACTGCCGTGTTTCTACCCGATCAAGGCCCAAAACACCGCCATACATGAGCCACCAGACTACGATAGGGTAGATAACGGCCCAAACCACAATATAACGTCCGCGATGTGGTATCGACTTCCAGAACATGGGGGCAATGGAGAGCAGGCCTGTGAGTAATGCAAGATTGATACGCCAACGCTGTTCATGCGGATAGAGTCCATACATAAACTGACCGAAACGCTCATGAATAAATACCCAACAAGCGCCCGCTTTCGTGCAATCTTCCCGGGTGGAACCTACCCAGTTAGCTTGCAAAAATGCCCAGTTCAGTAAAGGGGGGATGAGTTCCCACATGAGCCATAAGCAGAAAATCGTCAGTAGACTATTGGACCAACTGGAAAATAAATTCTTACGGGCCCACAACATTGCCTGACCTGCGCCGTTACTGGCTGGGCGCGGGGGATGAGACAGCAGAGCTTTTGTCATCATGATTCCTTAGCGCTCTATCAGTGCGATACGGCGGTTATAAATGTTCATCAACAGTGAAATAGACAGACTGATAATGAGGTATACAGACATAGTAATAGCAATAGTCTCAATGGCTTGCCCCGTCTGGTTGAGTACTGTCCCGGCAAACAGTGACACCATGTCCGGGTAGCCAATAGCGGCGGCAAGTGAAGAGTTTTTGACAATGTTCAGATACTGGCTGGTGAGTGGCGGAATGATCACGCGGAGTGCCTGAGGAATAATGACCTGGCGTAGCGTCACCGTATTTGGCAGGCCCAGTGAACGCGCGGCCTCATGTTGACCATAAGGAACGGCCTGAATACCAGCCCGAATAATTTCTGCAATAAATGCGGAGGTATACACAGATAACGCCAGAGTCAGCGCCGCCAGCTCGGGAATGAGAGCCATTCCCCCACGGAAGTTAAACCCACGTAATTCCGGTACGTCCCAGTGAAGCGCAGCGCCAAAAATCCAGTGCGCTATCACAGGAAACAGGACTACTAATGCCATCGCCGTCGGCCAGGTTCTGCGTAGCTGACCTGTCTTTATCTGGTGCATTTTGTTGAAGCGAAATAACCCAATGGATAATGCAGCGGCAAACAGGATCGCAAGGCAAAACGCGAACAGACCTTCTCCTGGTAATGGGGTTGGGATATAGAGTCCCCGGTTGCTCAAAAAGACAAGATCCAGTGCGCTGACGGCCTGGCGCGGTCCCGGAAGATTGCGCAGTACGGCAAAATACCAAAAGAAGATCTGCAACAGGGGAGGGATATTGCGGAAGGTTTCGATGTAAAAGGTAGACAGTTTGCGTAATAGCCAGTTATCTGACAGGCGAGCCAGCCCCAGAAAGAAACCGAGAAATGATGCGAATACAATACATAATGCAGAGACTAAAAGCGTATTGAGCAATCCGACAATAAAAACGCGGCCATAGGTATCGCCTTGCTCGTAATCGATCAAGTGCTGGACGATACCGAATCCGGCACTGCGATCGAGAAAAGCGAATCCTGAGGTAATGCCCCTGTTGCTCAAATTATTCATGGTGTTATGCAGCAAATAGATAGCAACACTGACAACCACGATGACGGCGAGTATTTGAAATAACCAGGCGCGTACCGCAGGGTTAGAAAAGGATAACGTTCCTTTTACGGGGGAGCGGTGATGGAACATAAGAAAACCTCGGAAACCATGACTCTTGTCTGAGCGCCGCCTGGTTGCGGCGCCCGTTACATCACATCGGATTAGCGTACGGGAGGGGCATACTGAATACCGCCATTATTCCAGAGGTTATTCTGACCACGTTTGATCTTCAGCGGGCTTTCCGATCCCACGTTGCGCTCAAAGATCTCTGCATAGTTCCCCACCTGCTTAATGATGTTGTAAGCCCACTTGTTATCGAGTTTAAGATCCTTGCCATAATCGCCTTCTTTACCCAACAGATGCGCCATATCAGGTGTTGCCGGGTTAGCGGCTTTTTCATCGACGTTCTTCGAGTTCACGCCCATTTCTTCAGCGTTCAACATGGCAAAGAGCGTCCAGCGGACGATAGAAAACCACTCATCGTCGCCACGGCGAACGACAGGTCCCAGCGGTTCTTTTGAAATGACTTCCGGCAACACTATCCATTCAGCCGGATTGCTGAGTTTGATCCTCAGGGCATACAGTTGAGACTGATCGGAAGCTAATGTATCGCAACGGCCAGATTCCAGCGCTTTGGCTGATTCGTCAGAACGGTCGAAAGTCACCGGTGTGTATTTCATGTTATTGGCCTTGAAGTAATCGGCCACGTTAAGTTCAGTGTCGGTTCCTGCCTGGATACAAACGGTCGCACCATCCAGCTCTTTGGCGCTTTTCAGGCCTGCTTTATTATGGGTAAGGAAGCCGATGCCATCGTAATAAGTCACACCAGTGAAAGACATACCCATGCCGGCATCGCGGGAAGAGGTCCAGGTGGTATTGCGGGATAACATATCAACTTCGCCAGACTGCAATGCAGTAAAACGTTCTTTTGCCGTTAACGGGGTGTATTTTACTTTTGTATCATCGCCAAATACTGCAGCGGCGACACCACGGCAAACATCGACATCAATGCCCGAAAATTTACCGCTCGCGTCAGCGTAAGAAAAACCAGGCAGGCCGTCACTGATACCACATTGTACGAAACCTTTTTTCTTCACTGCATCCAGAGTTGATCCGGCATGTGCCTGATTTGCAATCGCAAGCAGCACGCCGGCTGCAGCAAAGCTGGCTATCATCATCTTTTTCATAATGCATCCTGTGTGGCGAAATTATCGTTATAGAGAGACGTTCTGGAAACGTCTTTTACCTGTCTGTGGCTCTGGCCATACTCTTTATAAGCAAAGGTGGTGCCAAGTTTTGCGTTCGAATCTCTAACGCAATATGTCTGAGTGTAGACAGGAAAAAATAAATGTAGCGCCCTGAAATGGTGCGAAATTGAAACGTAAGCCACATTTTGGAGCAAAATATTTAAATTTTAGATGAGGTGTTGAATAATGATTTCGGGAGTGAAAATTGACAGAGAAAGTATGTGGGAAAGAAACGATGATAGTTGTGAAAAATGTTGAGTGTTAAATTTGTCGCTGTGCTCTGTAAGTAAAAAGAATAATTAAAAACGAGGGAATAAAATGAAGCCAACATTTTGTCTTATATGAAGATTCTGTCTTTGACGTTAAAAGCGCGGCATTGCCGCGCTTTTAACATTTATTTGGACAGGGCGATGATCCCCATTGTCATACCTGCTACGGCGGCAGTCCCTACGGCGATAGCCCCTGCCGTTTCCCAGTTATCCTGAGTGGTCCCCTTCATACAGGTATTGGTATGAACCAGACGGCCCTGATCATCATAGACGGGTACGCAAGGGGAGTCATGTGCACAGCCCGCCAGAAATGCGGTGAGCAATGCAACTGAAATTAATCTTTTCATGGTGTTACCTCAAAAATAAACGTTTCGCGAAATACAGCAAAGACAAATGCCAGGCCATCTGCGAACTCATGGCTATTTTACCACCACTTAAAAAGCGGCTGGCATGGGGAATAATCTCAATTCGTGTGAATTGTAAAAATAATGGAGAAACAAATCGGCTGGGAGAAGGTTATCTATATGAAATAGAGAAAAATAAATGACTATCTATTTAATAAATAAGGAGGTGGCTA
>NZ_NRDO01000115.1 GCF_010231475.1 Citrobacter sp. NCU1
GGAACAATTTGAAAACCAGAATCTCGCTTAGGGTTGTGTCCACATTACGTGGGTAAGATCAAATAACATCATCGAATGATGCAGAATATTTCTGCGCTTGGGACAGCATCGTCTGTTGCTCTTTAATGGCAAAATGAGCACTGCCAATTGAACTTTCAGGGTTACGTAGAGATTTAGCCCAATCATCAACATATTTTGCTTCTATAGCAGTTCTTTTTCCATTTATATTAACGACATGATCTGCTATCCCATTAACTTTACTTCCATTGACAATAGCACTATATTCTCTTGATGATTGAGATAACTTACCACCATACATATTCTGTATTTTTTCTTCATACGCTCTGGCTTTAGCGTTACAACTTGATAACCCCCAAGGATCAATCCACCCCAGCGGATTCGGCGCATACTGATAAAGATTCCAGCCACCGTTTAGCCCAATCGGATCCTGAACAATAAACCGTCCGACCTGCGGGTCGTAGTAGCGGAACAGATTATAGTGAAGTCCGGTTTCGCTGTCAGCATACTGCCCGGCGTAGCGCAGGGGCTGATGGGCGAGGGCGGTGTGCTGCAACGCGCCGGTGAAGCCTGCCGTCTGATGTCGTACTTCGCCGAAGCTGCCGTAATGACCACTCCAGCGCACGTTTCCGCGTACGTCGGTAACTTCCAGCGGTGCGCCGTTCAGGTCAGTACTGAACCAGTAAATCTCACCCTGTTTATCGGCGAGCAGATGGTCGATTCGCGCCAGCGGACTCCACGCTTCGTTCGGGTCATAAAGGTATGTGCTGCATTGCCCGCCGTCGTGCTGCTCCTGCAACAGGCGGTATCCCTGCCAGAGGAAGCGGGTTTCGGTGGTGCCGTGGGCGGTGGCGACCTGTTTTCGCGTGCGCCTGCCGAGAGCATCATACTGATAGTGCGCATGGAAACGTCCCTGCGGACCGGTGCCCTGCGCCGATATCAGGCGGTTCTCTGCATCCCAGACATAGTGCTGTTCATACAGACCGCTGCGGCGGCGGACCAGGTTGCCCCAGGCGTCATACTGCATAAACAGATTTTGCCAGTGCTGCAGCCGGTTATCGGTGACCGGCGGGTCGTTATCATTAGCGGCGAGGTTATCCGCAGCGTCATAACGAAAATGTGCGCTGCTGTGCCCCTGTTGGGCTTCGTAATGTTTTAACAGGCGACCTTCGGCGTCGTATCCGTAATTCACTTCGCCACGCAAACTGTCGCTGACGCCAGAAAGTTCGCCTCGGGCAGTATAGCGATAAAGACGCCCGAGTATCGCCTGTTCTGGCAGGGCGACTTCGGCGTTTATTTCACTGCGCTGCCCGGTACGTCTGCCGAGGCTGTCGTACTGGCGGAGCTGACCGCGTGCGCCCTGAGTCCGGTGCGTTTCCCGGTGCAGACGGTCACGGGTGAATTCGGTGACCAGCTGCTGGCCAAAACGGATGGCGCTGACGTGGCCGGAACCATAATGCAGCCAGGAAATCGGCTGCTCACCGGGCAATGTCAGGGAAGTCAGATTATTCAGCGCATCCCACTGGTAGCCAACCTCGCCATTCACCCCGGACTCGCTGAGCATACGTCCGGCGCTATCACGGATCAGGGCAATTTCATCGCTTTCGATACCCAGCGCGACACCATCGGGTGTGGGGGTGCGCAGGATGCGGGTGAGTTGACCACCCAGATTGCGGAAATAACGATATTCAGCGTGGCGTTGGCTGCGCCCGGTCATCAGACCGCTGTCGTCATAACTGAACTGCTGTAAACGACGGGCGATGCCCCTGTCGGCGGCAGGTCTGCCGTTTTCCTGGAGGGCGCAGAGAAAACCCCGGGCATCCCATTCCATCTGGCGGGATGTATCATCCGGGCGCGTTTCACTGAGCGGGCGACCCACGGCGTCATAGGTAAACCGGTATTCACCGCCGTTGCCATTCTCCAGTCGCAGCAGGTTGCCGCGCGGATCGTAGTGCCAGCGACGGGTACGACTGATACGGTCAGTGAGGCTGATCGGCTGGGTGAGATCTGAGGCTTTATAGACCCATTCCGGAACTTCGGACTGGACGGGCAGCATCGGCTTCGGGCTGCCCCCCACGCCGACATTGCCCGAACCGGTCATGATCTTTGTGTAACAGGTGGTGCGATCTCCCAGACGGGACGCGGGCAGGTTATACTCGAAGATACTTCAGGGTTATTAATCATTCTTAATGAGTATTTAAAATCCTTTTCTCGTAAGGAATCAATAAATTACATATCCACATCCTGAATATTTTCACTCTTTAGTAAATTAAATTCACTCATCCAGTAATAATCAAACTCCGCTTCATCTCTTGAATCTAATACATTGTCAGCATTTAATGATTTAAATAAAATATCCTGGAGGGTCGTGTTATATATCCTCCGCTTTCTGTCTAACTTGCGTTATATATATCATGTGGATCTTTGTTTTTATTCAGCACAACAGATGGCTTGTTACCTTTATGGCAAGTCAGAACTAATTTTTCGCCATCCTCTATCGTACGTACGCCATCGATAACACATAGCACACAGAATAAAGTATCATCAGCAGTACGTTTAATTATCTTATTTATAAACTATTTGATATCATCGGTGTGGGAATTATAAAAATTAGATACATCAACCAATTCTTTTGATGGTTTCTTACCTGGTGGTGACTTCAGTAAAGATACTACATCCACCACTGCGGCATCTTTCACAACAATATTTAATGCATCTATAAATTTCTCAGAATCCATTTGACTCACATTAATATTCAAACGAACCAGTAACTGACTGTTGATATAAAAATAAACGCATTGATTATTAATTATTTAATATCCACCTTAATCTTTGTGCCATCTGAAAGAGCAGGCAATATATCACTTATGCTGGATACTTGCAAAAACAGCAGAGAATAAATAAAAGTAAGCCGGGAGGGTTTTGTTTCTTCCGGCTTTAATTTCGAAAATTATTCTTCCAAAGATGCAGATATTTCTTGAAATAAAAATTCGGAGAAGCTATTTGAAATAATATTTTTATTTCTTTCTCTTTTAAATGACAAATCTGTTTCTACAACAACCGCTTCTCCCGAAGATCCTATAATGGACATGTCCAGAGAAAATGAAGGGCCATAGCCAGATGATAGTATTTTTATCATCTTATCATCGATATCACCTAGTTTTCTTGCCTCTAAAGTTACATATCTAACATCAGGTGCAGAATTAGCAAATAGTCCTTGTTTCGATATTCCATAAAATGACAGCCCATTAAACATCAAAGTCCCATATTTTCTGAGGAACATTTTATAAGAGTCACAAAAGGAAAGACCTAACGACGCTTCATAAGCGAGAATCGTATCTTCTGATGCTGGACCACTGCTATAGTAAGTCTCACCACTGTCTGCGATTAGTGTTTCAATTTTTAGAAATAATTCATCATTCATGGTTCAACTCTCCGTGAAATCCAATGCGCGTGTTTTCCAGTAATTGCTCTTCCATCGATTAAAAGGGCCTCGATTCATTGATGGTGGAGCGCTATTGTATGTGTATCGTGTTCCATTCGGACCTTTCCAGCTTTTATCCCACTGATTCGAATACATATGAAGTACACGATCATTTTGGCTATGATAGCTACTTAAAATCTCCACCATGGGTCCGGATTCGTCTTGTGTAAGGTGATGGAGGTTTATTTCTAATCCATCCTGGCCAACTGGAGCATTTCCTGCTCTCATTCTTTGAATATTAGTCAAACCGTCAGCGTCTACTCTGTGAGGATCAAATAAATTGTTCCTCTGATATACTTTACGCCCATTGACATTTTTATCCGTCCAACATTTAAGACCAAGCGGATCAATCCACCCCAGCGGATTCGGTGCATACTGATAAAGGTTCCACCCACCGTTTAACCCTATCGGATCCTGAACAATAAACCGTCCGACCTGCGGGTCGTAGTAGCGGAACAGATTATAGTGCAGTCCGGTTTCGCTGTCAGCATACTGCCCGGCGTAGCGCAGGGGCTGATGGGCGAGGGCGGTGTGCTGCAACGCGCCGGTGAAACCTGCCGTCTGATGCCGCACTTCGCCGAAGCTGCCGTAATGACCACTCCAGCGCACGTTGCCGCGTACGTCGGTGACTTCCAGCGGTGCGCCGTTCAGGTCAGTGCTGAACCAGCAAAAAACTGCAGAAAGTTGGAGTGTTTAGCATATTAAACGGTAGAGGGTAATAAAGATTCGGTAAGAATTGACAATCATTAATTCTTACCGAGTTTTTTAAAGATCTAAAAAGTCATCATGTTCTAAATAATAATTTAGTGCTCTTACATATTCATCAATTGTAGCAGATGATTTCTGATCACTAATTGATGATATAACATCTGCAAACTGCTCTCCTGAATAGATATAAGAAAATTTTTTCTGCTGAACAGGAAGTGGATATATTTCTTTATCATTTTCGACTATAGGGTAATCAGAGATAAAATATTTATTATCAATAATTAAATCATCATCACTATCACTACCATATAGACAAAAATTATCATCCTGACATTTTGTATCCCTCATGTAGGTGATAAATTCAGCTAAACTATATTCTTTATTTCTTTTCAACATATAATATATCCTCTATCTGAGTGATAAATATCAGCATTTTTTACCTGTTGCACTATTTAGTTTTCCCTGCCGCCCTGGCTTACCTCCACCCCATATATCTCGCCCTCCTGACCCGGTAGGGTGATACAGTGCGTGGTTTGATCGGTGATCGAATCTATCAACTAAAACCAGTCTATTTACGTCTTCGTGATGATGCCATATTAACCCTGTTGGACTTCTTCCCATATCACCATTTTTAACCCATTCTCTTAATTGGGGGTAGCGTCCCAGCATATCTCTTCTAAAAGCAGGGTCGGTATTCATTTTATTAACAAAATCAGTATTAGCCCTATTAAACTGAACAGAGTCACTTGCATACTGATATTGAGGATCAAGTGAGAAATCACGGAATATATTATATTCGCCATTATTCGGCCTGTTTGCTTGCCCGTCTTCGTGCTGCTCCTGCAACAGGCGGTATCCCTGCCAGAGGAAGCGGGTTTCGGTGGTGCCGTGGGCGGTGGCGACCTGTTTTCGCGTGCGCCTGCCGAGAGCATCATACTGATAGTGCGCCTGAAAACGTCCCTGCGGACCGGTGCCCTGCGCCGATATCAGGCGGTTCTCTGCATCCCAGGTATAGTGCTGTTCATACAGACCGCTGCGGCGGCGGATCAGGTTGCCCCAGGCGTCATACTGCATAAACAGATTTTGCCAGTGCTGCAGCCGGTTATCGGTGACCGGCGGGTCGTTATCACTGGCGGCGAGGTTATCCGCAGCGTCATAACGAAAATGTGCGCTGCTGAGCTTAGTAGTGTTTTAGCAGGCGGTACAGCGAATCAGACCCGTAGTGTTGTTCTTACATTCCAGGAATGACTGCGCCAGAGTAGCGTAAGCTACCGCCACACCCTGATAAAATATCTATCTGCACGATAGCTATTCTACTATTTAATCAATGGGTTAAACACTAAAATATAAAATAAGTGACTCAACGATATTGTCAGATGAGTTTTTTCAGGGCCTTCTCCGAAAATAGTACAACAGGCATGACCACGTATTATTCACGCGTTGACGGTTTGTATTTAAAAGGTGACTGGCTGAGGTGGGATTTGATACCGGGTGAGTGTTTCCGTGAAAATATCAGAAGGGTGCCTGACCATCATCGCTGACAGTGACGAGGTACAGGAACTGGGGGAGGAACTTTATCAGGTTAAACAGGTGGTTAAGGGGATGCGGAACGGGATGTTTAGTGTGCTGAACGGGGATTAAAAAATAAAAGGCCGGAGATATTTTATATTTCCGGCCAGATAGACTATTAATAATTAATCAAGAAAATCATCTTCTTCAAGATAATAAACTACAGCATCTAATAAATCATCCTTTGTTGCATCAGGATGATGTTCAAGTTTGTTTTCAATTATGGCTGTGAATGTAGGGAATTCTAACCACGTTTTATAAACATCCTCCATATCATCATCTTCCTCTTCTGACTGTGGAACATAATAATTAGAGTTATTAATTATGGCTTTCTTATTGAGGAAGTTGTTATCCACATAAAACCCCCCAACCTTAGGTAGTTTTTTATAAATAGCCAGCAAGCCATCAAAACCTTTAACAGTCTTCATATAAATCCTTATTTTCAACGACACCCAGAACCACCACCCCACTTCTTACGTCCGCCAGAACCATCAGGATGATAGATTTTGTGATAGGTTTTATGATCATTAAAATCAACTAAACTAAGAGCCCCATTTCTATTCTCATGATGCCACGTCATACCTGGTGGTGAATATTTACTAAATTTACCAGTCGAGCTTGGCTGTATATGCTCCACAACACCTGGGTATTTAGTCTGCATTTCTCGTCTGAACGCTGGGTCATTTTGCATACGTTCATAAGCAGACTGATTACCACGCCTAAAATGTTCCGCATCTGATAATCCATATTCTGAAGCATCTAAAGTGTGCTGATAGAATGTATGATATTTTCCAAGTTCACGTTGCCCCTCTCCGTTATATAACCCCAAAGGGTCAATCCACCTTATTGGATTCGGTGCATACTGATAAAGGTTCCATCCACCGTTTAACCCTATCGGATCCTGAACAATAAACCGTCCGACCTGCGGGTCGTAGTAGCGGAACAGATTATAGTGGAGTCCGGTTTCGCTGTCTGCATACTGCCCGGCGTAGCGCAGGGGCTGATGGGTGAGGGCGGTGTGCTGCAACGCGCCGGTGTAGCCTGCCGTCTGATGCCGCACTTCGCCGAAGCTGCCGTAATGACCACTCCAGCGCACGTTTCCGCGTACGTCGGTAACTTCCAGCGGTGCGCCATTCAGGTCGGTGCTGAACCAGTAAATCTCACCCTGTTTATCGTCGCGCAGATGGTCGATTCGCGCCAGCGGACTCCACGATTCGTTCGGGTCATAAAGGTATGTGCTGCATTGCCTGTCTTCGTGCTGCTCCTGCAACAGTCGGTATCCCTGCCAGAGGAAGCGGGTTTCGGTGGTGCCGTGGGCGGTGGCGACCTGTTTTCGTGTGCGCCTGCCGAGAGCATCATACTGATAGTGCGCCTGAAAACGTCCCTGCGGGCCGGTGCCCTGCGCCGATATCAGGCGGTTCTCTGCATCCCAGGCATAGTGCTGTTCATACAGACCGCTGCGGCGGCGGACCAGGTTGCCCCAGGCGTCATACTGCATAAACAGATTTTGCCAGTGCTGCAGCCGGTTATCGGTGACCGGCGGGTCGTTATCACTGGCGGCGAGGTTATCCGCAGCGTCATAACGAAAATGTGCGCTGTTGTGCCCCTGTTGGGCTTCGTAATGTTTCAGCAGGCGACCTTCGGCGTCGTAGCCGTAATTCACTTCGCCACGCAAACTGTCGCTGACGCCAGAAAGTTCGCCACGGGCGGTATAGCGATAAAGACGCCCGAGTATCGCCTGTTCTGGCAGGGCGACTTCGGCGTTTATTTCACTGCGCTGCCCGGTACGTCTGCCGAGGCTGTCGTACCGGCGGAGCTGACCGCGTGCGCCCTGAGTCCGGTGCGTTTCCCGGTGCAGGCGGTCACGGGTGAATTCGGTGACCAGCTGCTGGCCAAAACGGATGGCGCTGACGTGGCCGGAACCATAATGCAGCCAGGAAATCGGCTGCTCACCGGGCAATGTCAGGGAAGTCAGAGTATTCAGCGCATCCCACTGGTAGCCAACCTCTCCGTTCACTCCGGACTCGCTGAGCATACGTCCGGCGCTATCACGGATCAGGGCAATTTCATCGCTTTCGATACCCAGCGCGACACCATCGGGTGTGGGGGTGCGCAGGATGCGGGTGAGTTGACCACCCAGATTGCGGAAATAACGATATTCAGCATGGCGGTGGCTGCGCCCGGTCATCAGGCCGCTGTCGTCATAACTGAACTGCTGTAAACGACGGACGATCCCCCCCTCGGCGGCAGGCCTGCCGTTTTCCTGCATGGCGCTGAGAAAACCCCGGGCATCCCATTCCATCTGGCGGGATGTTTCATCCGGGCGTGTTTCACTCAGCGGGCGACCTACGGCATCATAGGTAAACCGGTATTCACCGCCGTTGCCATTCTCCAGTCGCAGCAGGTTGCCGCGTGGATCGTAGTGCCAACGACGGGTACGACTGATACGGTCAGTGAGGCTGATCGGCTGGCCGAGCACGTCATACGTCCAGTTGACTTCACTTTCCAGCGGGTCGCACCAGGCGGCGAGTTGACCGCGTGCGTTCCACCGCAGCGATTCGCGGCTGCCGTCCGGGTGAATCACTGCGCTGAGCAGTCCGGCATCGTTCCATTCGCGGCGCGTGATATTGCCCTGCGCATCGACACTGGCAACCAGTTGCCCGAGGTGGTCGTAGCTGAAATGGGTGATGCTGCCGGAGCAGTCGGTGCGTTGTGTCAGCAGCCCCTGCCGGTTCCACGCCAGTTGCACCACGCCACCGGTGGCATCCGTGATGCTGTCTGGCAGTATTTCGTCTTCAGCAGGGTAGTGATATGTGGTTTTGTTGCCGGAGACATCGTCTTCCGACAACAGGCGACCCTTGAGGTCATAAATGCTTTGTGATGATGTTCCATCCGGGTAAACCGTACGGGTGATCCGGTCCGTCAGGCGGTACCAGTAATATTCGGTACGACGACCGGCCGGGTCCGTCTCCTGCGTCATCCGGCCATACTTGTCCCATAAACTGCGGCGAATGGCGCCGCCTGGCAGGACAACATCGCAGAGCTCGCCATCGCGATAAATAAACGCGGTCTGGCGGCCGTCAAAATCGGTAAAACGCGCGACGTTATCATCGTCGTCAATGAGCCAGTGCGCTTGCGCGCCGTCATCACGAATGGCACGGCGGGTGCCGTTGTCAAAATCGTATTCGAACGTCAGCTGCTCGCCGCCGTTGTGCCGGAACGCGACCACGCGCGGCAGTTCGTTAATTTCCTGCCAGCGGTACTCACTCAGCAACCCGTTCGCATCCTCGTGGGCGCTCATCAGGCCATCCTGCCAGTGGAAACGTCTGCGCACGCTACCGCCCCGGCCCGTTACCGAAACGAGCTGGCGCTGTTCATCATATGCATAGCTGACCAGGCAGATTGTCTCATCTTGCCAGACGCTGGCAAGCCGCTCATTATCATAGCGGCAGACCACACGCTGCCCGGCGCTGTCGGTCAGCGCATGCAGAGTGTGGTTGTCGTTCCACTCAAACAGAATATCATTGCCGCAGGCGTCAGACAGTCGCTGTAACAGAGAAGGCGACGCGTCGCCCAGTGGGGCATAGTGCCAGCGCTCGCCGCTAATGTCGTACACCGACCAGCTGTTATCAGGGTGATGCTCCAGCCAGCATTTTTCGTCTGCACAGTATGTCCGCAGACCTTTCGGCACACTCGGGAAAGAAACGTAATCCCCGGAGGGCGCGCGCCAGACCAGGCCATCCTGATAACGTTCCAGGCGGGTTTCCCAGAACAGGCTCCAACCCCGACCGAGGACGCTGTCGCCGGGGTTACCGCTGCGCCAGTATCGCTGCCAGCGTACGGGCAGGCGGGAAGGGAGGACGAAATCCAGCTCGTCATCACCGCTGAGAAACTTCTGCCCGCTGACCATATCCACCGGACGGGCAACGATCCCTGCGGCGGCCACGCCGGTCATCAACGTGCCTGCGCGGCAGGCAATACGGCTAAGTTTGTTAATACCGGGAATTTTGTCAAGCAGCTTAGCCAGTGCTCCCACCTTACCCGCAGCGCCCCCCCAGCCCCCGAGCAATCCGCTAAACAACAAGGTGAGATCTGAGGCTTTATATACCCATTCCGGGACTTCGGACTGGATGGGCAGCATTTGTTTCGGGCTGCCCCCCACGCGGACATTGCCCGAACCGGTCATGATTTTGGCGTCGCAAGTCGTGCGATCCCCAAGACGAGACGCGGGCAGGCTATTGATTGATACTCGCGAAGAGCCTTCCGCCATCTGCTGAGAACCGTCGTCAGAGCACGCCACTATACTGTTGGTGGTAAGTGCAGCGGGTTTACTGTTGATAAAAACATCAGGCGAGCCGGTCGTGATGACGCCTTTTTTCGTCATACTGGATGCCCCGGCATCCGCGATGCTGTCTCTGGCTGCGCTTGCCAGTTCACCGGTGAGATAACCGACAGCAAGGCTTGCGCCAACAAGCAGTACGCCTACGCCAAGACAAGACGCCCCCAGGCCCGCAATAAACATTGCACCCGCCGCGATACCGCCTACGGCAGCAATTAGGCCGCCAACGAGGGTTCCGGCAATCATCCCGGCCAGCGCGCCGGAGTGACCAATATCATCCCCCGCACGTGCAGCTTCAAACATAACAATAATCCTTATCGTTAAGCGTGGAGGCGAAAACTCCCGAGCAGGGAAAGAAACAGATCGCTGTCGCGGCCTGTCAGCGCTGTTGCGGAGGTCATGGTAAAGACCAGAATATGCGCATCCTGCATGTTAAAAACGGCCTGCTGCTGCCAGATGCGTTTTCCGTCGCGCAGGTAGCTGGCGTGCACATTTTCGCCTTGCAACAGGTTATCGCCCAGCACGACAACACGGCGTTCGCTTTGCTTCCAGCCTTTAAGATGTTTTTCCATCAGCACCAGTTGACGGTCGATGTAAGTCGAAAGATTTTCACCAGGGTTCAGCGCGTCGCGGGAAATATTGAACGCCGGTGCGTCAGCGGCAGGCTGAGTGAAAATATTGACTGAACGGTCCTGATAACCTTCAGGAAGCGTGATCAGTCCTTCATTAAACAGGCTGGATTGAGAGCGTTCTGGCATTAAGCGGGTCCCACCACATGTTGCAGAATAGTTAATGCTGTCACAGGCTCCTGATGCTGACTACTACAAGATATAGTAGCTTCCGTTTAAATCAGACACTTCTTAACTGTGCTTGCATATATTTGTTTAATAAGTGTTTTATGGGAGGTTTCAATGCGAGATCTGATGAGGATACGCGCCGTTAGCAATCACAGTTTTTTTACCCTTAATGCGGCACAATCGTTTATTCTGGTTTCTGTTTGCAACAGTGCTCATTAGCCGTGGCGATAATATTTTACAGGTGATTTCATGGGGTATATTTCAGAAAAATATCAACGTACATATCAACGAGAGTACGAAAAAGAAGCTGAGAAAAATGCCTGTATATGGATGAGTTCGGAGGATTATTTAGCTGAATGCCTGGATATTCATGAGAATTGCCATAAAGATGATTCACTTCAGGAGCAGGTGAGGTCATGGCTTTTTATGCTGAGAATGAAACGTACCCCCGATTTTCTGGGATACAAAACAGCGATATTATCAAACAATATGGAGGTACTTCATTCCGCTTTGCTTCAGTCAGCCATGATTAAACATGTGACGCTGGGAGTGGATTCAGGATGCGATCACTGCATTAATATAGGGATAACTCTGGATATTCTTGCGGCAGGTCTGTTTAACCGTATTCCACTTCTTTTGCCTGAAAAGTGTGGCATGAGTGGCAATGGTCATCCTGTAGCAATAGCGATAACTAATTTAGTCATGGCGTTATGGTACAAACGTACTGACTTTGAAGCTGATGCCAGGAAAAAAGCGGAAGCGGTACTTGCATCTAAGCAAGCTGCAATCGATCTCTTGACCATCCGTTATCTTCTGGCACTCCTTGATGGAAATGTTACAGAAGCAGGGAATCAGCTTGATTTATATTGTAAAAATGTACCACAGGTGAGGGAGTACGGCGTCTCTAAACTTAATAAAATGTTCTGGCCACATGCGCATGGGCTATATAATCTTGCTTTTGCTGTTTGGGGCAGCGAAAAAGCCAGCGCTATGCCAAAACCAGAATCAGATTGTTTCTTTAACGAACTGTCGGAATGGCAAATTAAACATAACTATCCCCATGATCGGCTATTTTTTGATTACCCGCAGCCCATTGATGTCATTAATACAATTATATCGAGTAGACCACCGGAATGTACGTTGCATCAACCCTACCTGGCTACAGATAAACAATATAAAGAAAAGAGATATCTGCATGCAGAATATTTTGAGCAACAGATGACGGAGATAATTTTGGAAGCGCTGTTGCAAACATCGCCGCGCTAAAAAACGCTGCCGTTTTTTTTCGTCAGCGGCACTAAACATGCGCGCAGTTGCGTTTCTACGATATTATTTGAGACGTTATGAAATAAATATCCTCCGGCATAGCCGGAGGTTTTTCATATGCGCCTGTAAGGCTCTGTCACCAG
>NZ_NRDO01000116.1 GCF_010231475.1 Citrobacter sp. NCU1
AGATATCGTGGTCACCGACTGCGAAACCTGTAAATGGCAAATCGAGATGTCCACCAGCAAACGCTGCGAACATCCGATCACGCTGTTAGCGCAAGCGCTGGGTTAAGTATGTTGCCCGGTGGCGCAACGGTATGAACCGGAAACATGGGTAACAGTTATAACTGTCATAGAAGAGGAGACTCGCTATGCCCTGGACTGAGACCCGACCGATGCAACGCCTTGATTTCATCCGTGCCTGCCATGCAGGTACGGACTCCTTCACCGCTCTTTGTCGTCTTTTTGGCATCAGCCGAAAAACCGGCTACAAATGGCTTGAACGTTTTGACTCTTCTGACCTGTTATCTCTCTCTGACCAGCCGCGTGCTCCGCACTCTCACTCCCGGACTGTTCCTGATTATATCGCCAGGCATCTCACTGCCCTGAGGCAAAAACACCCTGACCGGGGCCCTAAAAAACTGCGGGTGTGGTTACTAAATAATCATGTCGATTTTACCGTACCCGCTGCCAGTACTATCGGCGATATCCTCAAACGTAAAGGTCTGGTCCCGGATAAAAAGAGAAAACGCAGAACACCGGGTAATCGCCAGCCCCTGACTACCATCAGTGAAAATAATCAGGTCTGGAGCGCTGATTTTAAAGGTAAGTTCAGGTTGCTGAGCAGAGAGTACTGCCATCCCTTCACCCTGACCGACAATCACAGCCGGTATCTGCTGTGCTGCCGGGGAACGCACCGGGAGAGCGAATCCTTCGTCAGAGAGTGCCTGACAGATGCGTTCCTGGAATATGGTCTACCGGAGGTTCTCAAAACTGATAACGGTCAACCCTTCGCGGGGACAGGTATAGCCGGATTAAGCCGGCTTGCTGTCTGGCTAATCAAGCTGGGCATCAGGCCGGAGCGAATCAGAAAGGGGCATCCGGAAGAAAATGGTCGCCATGAGCGAATGCACCGTTCCCTGAAAAGCGCGCTGCGGCATGGCAATACCTTCATGACAATGGAAGAACAGCAGCGGTGGTTCAGTGACTACCGTGAAGAGTTTAACGACGAAAGGCCGCATGAAGCCCTGGCTGGCGCAACGCCCGGAACGGTGTAGCAACCCTCAGGCCGGCAGTGGGATGGCAGGGTTCCTGAATACACTTATCCGGCAGAAGGCATGGTCTACAGGGTGAAATCGAGGGGAACCCTCTATATGGGAAAAAAGGGGACAGTGTTCCTGAGTGAAGCGCTGACAGATGAGTATATCATGCTGAAAGAACAGGATGATGGCCTGGAGGCCATCATCTTTAATGGAATAACACTTGCGTACTATGACCGCAAAACCCAGAGGGTTCTGCGGATAGACTAAAAAGTGTTACCTATGTTCCCGGTCTGATCTGTCACCTATGTATCCGGTCATACACAACGCTTACCGGGCAACATATCAACTGCAGACCTGATAAGCGAAGCGCCATCAGGCATTTTCTCAGTAACTGGTTTTCATCGTTTGCCTGGAGGAGCCAGACCTGAACATCGCCAGACGGCGATCCAGCGCCTCGGTATAGAGCATAGTATCGACACCAACCGCGACAAAATTAGCCCCCCATTGCAGACACTTTTGCGCCATTGCCGGGTCGACGGCGAGAAAACCTGCCGCTTTTCCGGCTGCACGGATCCGACGGATGCTTTCTTCAATGATACGCTGCACCTCCGGATGTTAGCCACGGTGTAGCGGCGTACTGTATTTCCGCAAGCGATACAGGATCAGTTACCACAGTTCAGTAATCCTGACCATTCAGATGCGGAAACACTAATCAACGGGGAGCAGGTCAGTTAATCTGTGTGATTATGGGGCATCTCACTTACCCCTGACTCAAAGGCCTCCTCACGCAGAGAAGGCCACTGGCAAGTTATAAATCGATTTGGCTACAGCCGAAGTTACGATCTCCTTCACCAAACACTTTAGATTCGACTTTGGTCAGATAGTCCAGCCGAGTTAGAAGCGCCTGGTAATGTTCCTCAAAGTCTGAGTCTTCGTTATTCAGTACGTAGCGACAGTTATCGGGGAATGTTACCAAGTCAGGGCAATCATCCCGTTGTAATCCTAAGGCACTATACCATGCAGCGGTAATCATCCCTCTCAGGTTGTCTTCACATTCATAGTCCCCGAGGTGGTAGTAAGCGTCTTTGTTGAACAGAAGGCAAATGTGGTAGTGGCATTTACCCGATTCGGAATACTCTTTAGCCCACATAATAAATAAAGGGCAGCGGTAAATACGCTTACCTTCACGCTTCTTACGGATACGGTCAGCTTCCAGCTTAGCTTTGAGGGACTCACGCATTCGGGATATCACCCCTGGTTCCAGATTTGGGAAGCAGCAGATATTGTCACCGTTATCGACTATCTTCGGATAGTTGAGATCCACACGTACTGCTGTTAGTCTGGGGTAACGACCAGTCAAGCAACAAAGTAATTGGTTAATCTTGACCCAATACTCCAGAACGTGATCCCCATGTGAGCCTTTATACATTTTCATCTTTGTATTCCTATGTGTTTTGTCCTACGGTCTTTGTCAGACCGCATTGGTTATTGCCACACAGGCAGGGATATACTCATTCAAAGTTAGGGGTATATACTGGTATCAGATCTTAGTACAGACATACTGATCCAATTGTTACTCTTACTGGCTGATACAGGTAGTAAGGGTATGTAAGGCCATTATAATACCTATCCAACATCTGAATTTGAGACGAAGGTAGCCCCAGCCTGTGATGGCTGTTAAAAAGTTACTCTGCAATTAGCTGCTGGAATTAACCGATAATTCCATTATTCCAGTGTCGTTTAACGGTCGATAGACTGATACCCAATTTCTTCGCTGTCTCTGCTTGAGTGTATTTGGCGGCCCTGAGTGTTGTGATGTCTTTTCGGTATTTGCTTCCCTCCTTTCGTCCTAATTTTTTTTTAATATACCGATATCTACTTTTGGTTGATTTCAGATTGTGGATGTCAATCATATCTTGACGAGCAATCAAAAAAGACACGCAACCTTCTGCAGAAGGTTCTATCCTTGAGGCAGGGTGGTAGCTGTAGATAAAAATGTCTTTTTGAAGGCAAAAAAATAAAATTTCCTGTATATCTTCTACTGTTCTACCAAGACAGCTTAAATCTGGAATGACAAGCGTATCCTGTCGGTTCATTTCATGGTTAATCAATTTCCTGAGTAAACGCTGTTTTGAAACAACCTCCTTAATATCTACCTGCTCGATCACAACATGTTCAGGTGGAATATTAAATTTCTGGCATATCTCTGTAAGAGAGTGATGATCTTCTATGATCTCTTGCTGTTCGCTACTGCACATGGTATAAAAAAATGAACGCATCTGATGCACTCCGATGTCATAAATTATTTTTTGATACCTGAATAATATCGTTCTGCATAAAAAATAACCACGAAATGGAGGGTGATTGCCACCGATACTTTGATTGGTAAAGTAGTATTTTATCTCTCATAATTGTTTGTCCTTCTTTGTTACCTCTTAGGTTCTGCTCTCCTTTGAGTATGGGTTTATAATGATGTCATCCGGTGCATTAACGCGGTTGGAAGCATCTGTTTTACGGATCACTGGCAGCATAAGTACCATCTCATTGACATGGTAAATATCTATCCAGCAAATAACCGGATAAGGCATCACAATCTCCTTTCTTTTCAGAACTTCATTTATCCCAAATATAATCAATTGGGATGTGGAAAAGAGTTGAACTTCTCCAACATCAAAGTAATAGCCCTCAAAGGCTGTTTTATGGATAAGAATAATATTTGAATCTCCAGAGATACTTTGTTTCTTTACATCAAATTTCCTCTGATTGTAAATGTAGATAGCTTTTTCCATGTTGTAAGATTCTCTTAACGAAGCAAGTCTTTCATGTATTACTGTCTTTTCGTCTTTCCCCATGAACTCATCATTGGCCTTCAGTTGAAAGAAATCCAATACAGGAACTTTTAAAGGACTTTTGATATTCGTATTCCAAATTAATAAACAATATTCTTCCAGTGTTATTTCAGAAGAACCCCTCCCTCGATTTATTTTTTCTTTTATATAGAATTTCAACAGATCATTTTGGATCTCATTTATTGAGCATTGATGCCGAATGCTTTTCTCAAATATGGGGGCTGCCATATCCAGAGCATCTGACATTACTGAACCAAGAGGTCTCCCTGTTAGCCTAGAATAAAAGCTAAGTAGTTCTAATGTTGATTCATTTTTAAACGTGACGGAAGCTCGCCTGGACATATTGTCTCCTTCTGGTTAATGATGTCGCTACTCACATCTTACGCTGTAGCCTCCTCACTCATGACATACTGGTATGGTGGGAGTGAGGATGCCCTCTCATCGGAAGTTTATCCAACAAAGCAGATCACTCAGTAACCAGGCACAAGATTTTGGCCCAATCGACTTACGTAAAGGGAACCGGCCTGATCTTACCCACGTAATGTGGACACAACCCTAAGCGAGATTCTGGTTTTCAAATTGTTCCGG
>NZ_NRDO01000117.1 GCF_010231475.1 Citrobacter sp. NCU1
GCTCGCGCATTATCTGGAATTAAAATCCCGATTATATGATCCGGATATTGAAGATGAGAGCCAGGCGCCTTTATACGATTTAGCACTGGCCAACGGGCAACTGATGGCGACGCTGAACCAGACAAAGATTTCCCTGCTCACCCGTCTGCGTGGCGACCGTGGGCAGCGCGGTACGCGCCGGACGCTCCACTACTATTTTGTTGCGCAGGATATTCATGAACGCGCCAGTTCATCGCATATCCAGTATCAAACGTTACGCGATCATTTCCGTCACAGCGATGTGATGTTCCGCTTTCAGCGTCTGATGTCGATGCAAGGGCAAGCCTGTATGCATCTGTCGCGCTGTCTTTTACTGCGCACGCCGTATCAGCATGATCCGCATTTTGAACGTGCATTCACGCACCTTGACGCGGCGCTCGAACGCATGCGGGTAGCGGGTGCTTCAGCAGACTTACTGAAAACGCTGGGTTTTTTACTCGCAAACTTACGCGCAATAGATGCGCAACTGGCCACGATTGAATCAGAGCAGGCACAGGCGGCCCCCCGCAATGAATCAGAGAATCAGTTGGCAGACGATAGTCCGCACGGATTCAGCGATACCTGGCTCCGGTTGAGCCGCAATTTCACTCCAGAATCCGCCCTGTTTCGTCACGCAGTAAGAATGTCGTTAGTACTCTGCCTGGGGTATACCTTGATCCAGGTTACCGGAATGGATCACGGTTACTGGATCCTGCTTACCAGCCTGTTCGTGTGCCAGCCAAACTATAATGCTACCCGACATCGTCTGGCGTTGAGGATTATCGGCACGCTGGTGGGGGTCGCCATTGGTTTGCCGATATTGTGGTTTGTTCCTTCCCTCGAAGGGCAATTGATCCTGTTGGTGATTACTGGCGTGCTGTTTTTCGCTTTTCGCAATGTACAGTATGCCCATGCCACGATGTTCATTACCTTACTGGTGTTGCTGTGCTTTAACTTGCTGGGGGAAGGTTTTGAGGTCGCTCTGCCCCGCGTAATAGATACCCTCATTGGGTGTGCTATCGCCTGGGCTGCTGTCAGCTTTATCTGGCCAGACTGGCGTTTTCGCAACCTTCCGCGTGTTCTGGAACGTGCAACGGATGCAAACTGTCGCTACCTGGATGCGATCCTCGAACAATATCACCAGGGGCGTGACAATCGGCTGGCCTACCGTATAGCCCGCCGGGATGCGCACAATCGTGACGCAGAGCTGGCATCAGTGGTGTCAAATATGTCTAGCGAGCCCGATGTCACCGCAGAAACCCGTGAGGCGGCGTTTCGGTTACTCTGTCTCAACCATACTTTTACCAGCTATATTTCCGCGTTAGGCGCTCACCGTGAACAGTTAACCAATCAGGAGGTTCTGACCCTGCTGGACGATGCGGTATGTTACGTTGATGATGCACTTCATCATCAACCCGCAGACGAACAACGGGTGCATCAGGCGCTGGAGGGGCTAAAACAGCGGATTCAGCATCTGGAACCTCTCCCGGACAGCAAAGAACCGCTCGTCGTACAGCAAATTGGTCTGCTGATCGCGCTGCTCCCTGAGATCGGGCGTCTGCAACGACAAATTACGCAATTGCCGTCGAATACCCCTGTTATGTCGTAAGCGACTGAACCCAGTCTGCAAGCTCCTGGCGGCGTATCGCCGGGAGCGCGGCTTCATGCACCCCGAGAATCGCCCCCTCCAGAGAATAGAGAATTTTCACCGTCAGGGACTTATTCAGATGACGAAGTCTCAGCCAGCTCATTTTCGCCCCCAAATTCCGTAATGTATTCTCATCTTTAATCCCCGCCTCGTTCAGGAGGATCTCCAGATGAAAGGTCATATTGGGTAAATCCTTCAGGCGATGTTGTGAAAAGCGGGAATGCTTTTCCTTTACTGCCGCATCCAGTGAATACTGTGACAAACGTACCAGTTGTTGCTGGTCGCACCACAGGCTTTCATCCACCCGATAATAATGGAGCATCACCTGACGTCCGCGTTTCATAAACGTCAGCCAGACGGGCGGATGTTTCACACAATACTGTGCGCTTTGCTCACAGGCGCGAAGGTAAAGCTCACCATTAGCGACCATCGCAAAAACAGTATCCCCAATACTCAAACTGTAACTGCCGAACAACGAGCGATAACCAATCGTGCCCAGTGAAGCCAGGTATTCTTGAGATTTATAGATTCGACTATAAGAAAGTGCTCTCATAAAAATCCTTTTAAATCATAAACTAAATGAATAAATTGCAGTAACAGCTCCGTTAATGACGAAAATAGGCAACTTAGTCTCAAGGGGCAAGATGAATTTTGTTTTTACTACGACAATGAATAAAAATTGCGACTCTGTTTCCGAAAATAAGGTTGATCTTTGCGGGTTACAGGGTTACTGTACATCCATACAGTAACTCACAGGGCTGGATTGATTATGTACACATCAGGTTATGCAAATCGTTCTTCGGCGCTCTCTTCCACTTCCGGTCGAATTGCGCGTGTCTCTTCGGAGAATGCTACCGCAGGGCTTATCAGTGAAGTGGTCTACCGCGAAGACCAGCCCATGATGACCCAATTACTTCTTTTACCCCTTCTGCAACAATTAGGGCAGCAATCGCGCTGGCAGCTCTGGCTGACGCCACAGCAAAAACTCAGCCGGGAATGGGTGCAGTCAGCAGGACTTCCCCTCACCAAGGTGATGCAAATAAACCAGCTTTCGCCGTGCCATACTTTAGAATCAATGGTTCGGGCATTACGCACAGGCAATTACAGTGTCGTGATCGGTTGGTTGTCGGACGAATTGACCGAAGAAGAGCATGCGCAACTGGTAAAAGCTGCCGATGAGGGAAATGCGATGGGATTTATTATGCGTCCGGTACGCGCACACGCTCTTGCCCCGAGACAGCATTCCGGACTAAAAATTCACTCTAATTTGTATCATTAAGTAAAATTAGGATTTATCCTGGATTTTTTTTTCATGCTTTGCCGGTGAATTGAAGCCTAAGGCTTTTTTGGTGCGAACGCTTGCCAGAAGCGGTTTCAGCGATTTTTACTGCTCAATTCCTCATCTAAAAATGTTAAATATTGTGTATACAAGCCTTTTTTTTTCATATGCCTGACGGAGTTCACACTTGTAAGTTTTCAACTACGTTGTAGACTTTACATCGCCAGGGGTGTTCGGCCTAAGCCGCAGATTCGGTAGAGTAACTATTGAGCAGGTCCCCCGGTGAAGGATTTAACCGTGTTATCTCGTTGGAGATATTCATGGCGTATTTTGGATGATAACGAGGCGCAAAAAATGAAAAAGACAGCTATCGCGATTGCAGTGGCACTGGCTGGTTTCGCTACCGTAGCGCAGGCCGCTCCGAAAGATAACACCTGGTATACCGGTGCTAAACTGGGTTGGTCTCAGTTCCATGACACTGGCTTCATCAACAATGATGGCCCGACCCACGAAAACCAACTGGGTGCAGGTGCTTTTGGTGGTTATCAGGTTAACCCGTATGTCGGTTTTGAAATGGGTTATGACTGGTTAGGTCGTATGCCATATAAAGGCGACAACATCAATGGTGCATACAAAGCTCAGGGCGTTCAACTGACCGCTAAACTGGGTTATCCAATCACTGACGATCTGGACATCTATACTCGTCTGGGTGGTATGGTTTGGCGTGCAGACACCAAGGCTAACATTCCTGGTGGCGCGTCCAGCAAAGATCACGACACTGGCGTATCCCCAGTATTCGCAGGCGGTGTTGAGTACGCAATTACTCCTGAAATCGCTACCCGTCTGGAATACCAGTGGACCAACAACATCGGTGACGCTAACACCATCGGTACTCGTCCGGACAACGGCCTGCTGAGCGTAGGTGTTTCTTACCGTTTCGGCCAGGGCGAACCAGCTCCTGTTGTAGCCCCGGCTCCGGCTCCGGCCCCGGCTCCGGCTCCAGAAGTACAGACCAAACACTTCACTCTGAAGTCTGACGTTCTGTTCAACTTCAACAAAGCAACTCTGAAACCAGAAGGCCAACAGGCTCTGGATCAGATGTACAGCCAACTGAGCAACCTGGATC
>NZ_NRDO01000118.1 GCF_010231475.1 Citrobacter sp. NCU1
TTATGCGTAAACCGTTGGGGGAGTTCTTCGAAATGGAATCGCATGCCGTCAGAATAGCGGAGGCGCGTAATCGTGGCTGACAGCTTTCAATTAAAGGCCATCATTACCGGAGTCGATAAACTTTCCCCGGTGCTTGATGGTATATCTAAAAACGTTAAAAAAGCCGGGAAGGGGATTGAAGAAAAAGCGCTGATGGCTGGCGCCTTTGGCACTGCCTGGTCGCTTGCGCTGGCGAAACCTGTCACCGATGCGATGGCGTTTGAAAGCGCTATGGCAGACGTGCGCAAAGTGGTGAATTTTGACACGCCACAGCAGTTTAAGCAGATGGGCCAGGACATTCTCGATATGTCCACTCAATTGCCGATGGCTGCCAACGACATTGCAAAAATAATGGCCGCAGGTGGGCAGGCCGGGCTTGCTGCCGGTGATTTGAAAGATTTCGCGACAACCGCTGTAAAAATGGGGATCGCGTTCAACGAAACCGCCGACGAAGCCGGGCAGCAAATGGCGCAGTGGCGTGTTTCGCTCGGGCTTACGCATGATCAGGTTGTTCAGCTGGCAGACCAGATCAACTACCTGGGCAACACCGGGCCGACAACTGCCGCCAATATTACTGATGTGGTTACGCGCGTCGGATCGCTGGGGAAGATTGCGGGTTTTGCCACTTCGGATGTTGCTGCGTTAGGGGCAACAATTGGCTCTGCCGGTATTCAGTCTGAGGTTGCCGCGACCGCGATTAAAAAGGTGTTCACCACACTGGCTTCGGGCCAGAAGATGACGGAAGACCAGAAAAAGGCGATGAGGTCGTTACACCTCAACCCTAAAACACTGGCGTCTGATCTTCAGAAAAATGGTAAAGCCGCGCTGACGCAGGTATTCGAACAACTGAGTAAAGTTGCGCCTGATAAGCGCGTGGAGGTGCTAAAAACGCTGTTCGGTGAGGAATCAGTGGGGGCGATCGCGCCGCTGCTGGCGAATCTGTCTCTGTTGAAAACCAACTTTAACCGTGTGGCAGATTCGGCGCAGTACGCCGGATCCATGCAAAAAGAGTACGCCAGCCGGGCCAGTACCACGGCGAATCAGCTCGAACTCCTGCAGAACAACCTCAACAGAATAAGTGTTAACACCGGCGATGCGTTGCTGCCTGCCGTCAATGACGGATTAAAACAGGCTATGCCTCTGCTCGATGAAGTCGCCAGTTTTGTGCAAGCCAACCCTGAAGTGATCAAGATGGCTGCTGGCGCTGCAGCCGGGCTGGCTGCGATTGGTGGTCTGGCGGCGATAACATTGATTGTTGGAGCGGTCGGGCCTCTCGGTATCATGCTGGGTTCTCTGGTGGCTGCGGGTACATTCATTGCGGCCAACTGGAGTACCATAAAAGATGCCTGGGAACATGGTAAGCCAATGGCACCGAAACCTCTGACGGCACAACAGCAGGAGGTGGCGAACGCCTTTGACTACAACAAAAAAGCCGCCACTCCTGGCTGGGGACTACTTGCCGTTCAGCAGGAAGTCGCCAACAAACAGAGTGGCAACGATTTTTTGCGAGACATTCGTGTGATCACCGGGCAGCAAGGACCGACCCCGTTTAGCCGTGGAAACGGGCCGGCCTACAATTACAGCGCACCGACCGGGCAGGATATGCTTACAGGCGCAAAAGGACACCTGCAGGGCGAACTGGTTGTTCGGTTTGACGGTGCGCCACCGGGTATGCGTGTATCCGGAGGGCAGACTAATGCACCGGGGGTACGTTTAACTCCCGAGGTCGGATACAACCGCTTCAGCTCCCAAAACCTTTACCGCACAAACCAGTAACCCGCGCAGGCGGGTTTTTTTATGGGTGAAATATGGATACCTGGCGTTTCAGCATACGGCCTGCATCCTTCCGCGGGGTACCGTTCAAAGTAGCCGAGGATGAGGCGACGTTCGGGCGCCGGACAGTGCCACATGAATACCCGTTACGTGATGTGCCATACACCGAAGATATGGGACGCAAAGTTCGTCGTTATTCGGTGTCGGCGTATGTCATTGGCTCTGATTTTATGGCGCAGCGCGATCGCCTGCTTACCGCGCTTGAACAGGGTGGCTCCGGTACGCTGATCCATCCGTTTTACGGCTCGCTCACGGTTAACGTTGACGGTGACATAACGTTTCGTCACAGCCGCGATAATGGCGGAATGTGCGAAATATCCCTGAAATTTATTGAATCAGGTCAACTGAGTTACCCGACGGCAGGCGGTGCAACGGCACAGAATGTGGAAAATGCTGCCGATGCTGCGGATCAGTCCTTTGCCGATAAGTTTCTGGATGATTTCGATTTAACCGGGCCAGACTGGATCTGCGATGGCGTGATTCAGAGCGTCAGCGATATGCTGGACGATGTGATCGACTTTTTTGAAATGGTGGACAGCGGAATTAGTGATCTTGCCCGACTGTTGCAGGGGGATTTGTCAGTGCTGTTCCCGCCGCCATCGCAGGTAGCTGAAATTATCAGCCGTGTGCAGGCAATGTGGGCGGCAGGCAAATCGATTTACTACAACACCGACAGCGCGATTAGCGCCGTGGATAACCTGAAATATATCTCGGGTATCGATTCACTGGCTCCGCGGGGTGTATGGCCCACGCAGAGCGCATCGCAGCAACAAACGACCGTCGCTACAAATGCATTTTCTCAGTTGATGCGCAGCTCGGCGATCACGCAATCCACCCGCCAGTTTTCTGCTCTGCCGACCCCGACCGCCAGCAATTACAACTACCGGCCAGCCACTCGCGCAGCGCTCACGGATTCGCCCAGACAGAACAACGAACCGTCTGTGTTGCCTGTCAGTTATGACCAGCTGACCCGCCAGCGAACCAGCTACAGTCAGCTATTTGACCGCGAAACCTGCCGGGTATCTGGCGACGAACCGTTTATTAGGATTGAAGATTTACGCCAGACCGTCTGGCTGGATATTCAAAAACGGTTGCAACTCACGGCAAAAACCGTAACGCGCACGCCGGACGATGTAACCCCGGCAGTAGTGCTGGCCGCTGACTGGTACGACGATGCCAGCCGCGGTGCCGAGATAGTTGCACTCAATAACATTCCTCATCCGGGATTTGTACCACCGGAACCGCTACGAGTAGCCTCTGAATGACTGATCATGATGTAACTCTGCGTGTTAACGGTAAGGAGTTTTCTGGCTGGATGCGCGTAACCATTTCGGCAGGAATTGACCGCATCGCCCGCAGTTTTGACGTCGAGATAACCCGGCAATGGCCCCAGACCGGAAACCTGGCTGAACTGGAATTGCCGGTGATTGAAGGTGATCTGGTGGAAGTTCTGATCGGTGCCGACAAAGTCATCACCGGTTATGTGGATGCAACGCCGCTGCGCTATGACGCAAGACAGATTAGTGCCAGTGTTAACGGACGCAGTAAAACCGAAGACCTGATCGACTGTTCGGCGCCCACACAGCCGGGCCAGTTCACAAACCGGACGTTGGCGCAGATCGTCACCACGCTGGCGCAGCCCTTTGGTGTGAATGTCGTCAGTAACTCACCGGAAAGTAACACGTTAACCAGTTTCCAGATTGATTATGGTGAAACCGTCGAAGAAGCGCTAAATCGCCTGCTGGGGATGGAACAGGTGCTGGCGTTCGACAATACCGATGGCGAGCTGGTGCTGGATACGGTAGGCACAAAAAAAGCGGTTACAGCGTTGGTGCTGGGAGAAAATATTATCAACGCCGGAAGTCAGCGCGATTTCAGTGATCGGTTTTCTGAAATCACGGTGACAGGCCAGCGTGCTGGTTCTGATGATGACTACGGCTCTACAACGAACAGCAAGATCACCGCCACTGTGAAAGATGCTGCCGTGAGACGCTTTCGCCCGTTGACGATAAAGCAGTGCGGCAATGCCACGCTTGCCACCTGCAAAGCTCGTGCGCAGTACGAAAAAGCGCACAGGGAAGGGCAGACGCTTGAAACCATCTACACGGTGCAGGGCTGGCGGCAGGGCAACGGGCAGTTGTGGCAGCCTAACCAGCGCGTCGTCGTTTGGGATCCGGTGATGGGCTTTAATAACACCGAACTGGTGGTGGCAGAAGTCACCTGGCAACTTGACGACAAATCGGGATTCACTACCCAAATGCGCGTCGGGCCACAAGCCGCATACATGCCAGAACCTAAACTGATGACACGCCACCACAAGAACGAATCGGACGACGACGGGGATGATTTCTGATGAAAGCAGCATTACGAGGGCTGCAGCGTTCTGTTTCTAACTTGCTGGCTCGTGCTGTGGTTACAGGGCTAAATACTGCCAGTAAATGCCAGATGGTCCAGGTTGAATTACTGGCAAACGAGCAGAAAGAGAACGTTGAACATCTTGAACCCTATGGATTTACCAGCGCTCCGCATTCCGGGGCCGAGGGTGTGGCTGTGTTCCCGGACGGCGACCGATCTCACGGTGTGATCCTGATGGTGGCAGATCGCCGCTACCGCATTAAAGGGTTGAAAGCGGGGGAGGTGGCTATTTACACAGACGAAGGCGACAGCATTATCCTCAAACGCGGGAATGCC
>NZ_NRDO01000012.1 GCF_010231475.1 Citrobacter sp. NCU1
CGGAACAATTTGAAAACCAGAATCTCGCTTAGGGTTGTGTCCACATTACGTGGGTAAGATCAATGTTCCTGCTGAGCTACAGTGGGCTGAAGATGATTCAACGATGCCTGATATCTCTTTTGAATCGCTACCTGATGCGGTTGAGTGCCCTTTCTGCAAACAAAAACCAGCCATAAAGGCCTTTGAGTGGAATCAGGGATGCAGGATTAACCCTGAGCCATACATCCTAAATAAATTTCAGATTAAGTGCTGTGGATGGATTGCCCCTGCTACCTTTGACTCTCCCATCACGGCGATTGAGTCCTGGAACTCAAAACTAACCCATTAACCCCCCACCCCATTCAACCAACCAGTCTGGCATTAAGCGGACGAGGTTCGTGCAATCAAAATTCAGGAGAACCCATGAGCGAAGTAACGGATTTAGTCGTCATTGAAAAGCAGAACGCGATGGCAGTGTTCACCACCAAAGAGCAACTCGACCCGATTATTGAGGCGATCGAGAAAGAAGCCCGTAGCCTGGTGCCGGACTTATCTACCAAGAAAGGCCGTGACGCCATCGCATCAATGGCGCACAAGGTGGCCCGCTCAAAAACGTACATCGATAACGCTGGCAAATACCTTGTCGCCGAACTGAAGGCGCTACCGAAGCAGATCGACGAAAGCCGCCGGATTGTGCGTGAGCGACTCGACGCGCTGAAAGATGAAGTCCGCCGCCCTCTCACCGAATGGGAAGCCGAACAGGAGCGTATCGCAGCTGAGAAAGCTGCCGAAGAAGAACGGCTCCGCATCGAGGCAGAGGAAAAGGCAGCCCTCGAGGCACTCAAGAAGCAGGTCGAAACTGACCACGAAATGGCACTGCTGATGAACGATGCCTTCGATCGTGACGCCATGGCGAAAGCTGAGGAAGCGGAACGCCAACGCATTGCTCACGAAGAAGAACTGAAACGCCAGGCGGCAGAGCAGGCAAAACGCGAAGCAGAAGAAAAAGCAGAGCGTGAACGCGCTGAAGCAGCACGTCGTGAGGCGGAGTTGAAACTGAAAGCCGAGCAAGCAGAACGTGACCGTATCGCCGCTGAGCAGAAAGCGGAAGCTGATAAGAAGGCAGCCTCAGAAAAGGCAGAACGTGACAAACAGGCCGCCATTGCCGAAGAACAGCGTAAGGCACAGGAAGCCGCCGACAAGGTACGCCGTGAAGCTGAAGCGAAGGAAGCCGCACGACTGGCAGAAGAGAAGCGTATCGCCGATGAAACAGCGAAACGTGAGGCTGACGTTAAGCACCGCAAGATTGTAGGCACTGACATCGTCAACGCACTGACTGCCAATACCAGCATCACTCGTGAACAGGCGATCGAAGTCCTCACAGCTTTGAAAGATGGCCTGGTGCCACACGCAAAAATTAACTACTGAGGTGATTCATGGATATCACATGCGAATGCGCAGAAATGCGCACGTCTGTAGGGCCGCATAACACCATTCAACTTGAACTTGAAGGCGTGGTTCTGTCCGGCACCGTCAACACTCGCGAAGTACTCAATCAACTGGACGGCGCTGTCGTTCTCGAATGGCTGGCTGAGCAGGGATACGTCATCACCCATCAGGAGCAAGCAGCATGAGCGCAGCAGAACGATGGGATGACGATGCTTTTGTCCGGCTGATGAGCGACGTTATCCCCATCACGCCGGATGACAAAGACGAGCCGGTTAACCTGGCGGCAGAACGTCAGAACCCGGTAATCAACTGGGACGAATTTGCGGGGAACTTTCAATGACAGAGAAAAAGGTATACGCAGCAATCAGCGCAGTAGCCAAGGATATGGCTACCACCGGAATAAGCAAGGATCGAAAAAACGCGCAGCAGGGATTTAACTTTCGCGGAATCGACCAGGTCTACAACGCGCTGGCCCCTGCCCTTGTTAATCACGGGCTTCTTATCCTTCCACGGATTACTGAGCGAACTGTTACTGAACGAACAACGCAGAAAGGCGGCGTCCTGTTCTACGTCGTCGTTAAGGCTGACTTCGATTTCGTCAGCACTGAAGACGGCAGTATTCACACGGTGACAACCTACGGTGAAGCGATGGACAGCGGTGACAAGGCCACCAACAAGGCCATGTCGATCGCCTACAAATACGCAGCGTTTCAGGCCTTCTGCATTCCTACTGAGGAAACTGCGATCGACGCCGACGCTGAAGTTCATCACGTAAATCCGGCAGGCGCCGACCAAATCCTCGCCGAGTTCACTCAGTACGCAAGCTCAGAAAATGACAGCACAAAACTCAAGGAAGCGTACGCAGCAACCTGGAATCGATTGAATGGTTTCCCCGATCACCAGGCGAAGTGCAAAGACGTATCCGGCATTCGAATCAGAGAACTAAAACAGGCGGCATAAATGGCAAGCAAAGGCGTAAACAAGGTGATCCTTGTGGGGAATCTCGGACAGGATCCGGAGGTTCGTTATCTGCCGAATGGTGGAGCAGTGGCCAACATCACGCTTGCTACTTCCGAATCGTGGCGTGATAAACAGACAGGCGAAATGAAGGAGCAGACCGAATGGCACCGTGTGGTGCTGTTCAGCAAACTGGCTGAAGTTGCCAGCGAATATCTGAGAAAAGGCTCTCAGGTTTACATCGAAGGCCAGTTGCGTACCCGCAAATGGACAGATCAGTCAGGCGTTGAAAAGTACACCACAGAGATTGTTGTCAACGTCGGCGGCGTCATGCAGATGCTTGGCGGACGGCAGAACGGCGGCGCACCGGCGGGTGGTGGTCAGCAGCATACAGGCAACCAGTCAGGCGGTGGCCAGACTCGTCAGCAGCAGAAACGCAGCACTCCAGCGCCGCAGAACGAACCGCCCATGGATTTTGACGACGATATCCCATTTTAAGGAAGAATATGAACCACTTAATGATTGACCTCGAAACTATGGGCAACGGCCCATACGCGCCGATTATTTCTATTGGTGCCGTATTTTTTGATCCGAACACCGGAGTAACAGCAGACGATTTTCAGGTTAATGTTTCACTTGAATCATCGATGCGATTCCGTGCCAGACCTGACGCCTCAACAATTTTGTGGTGGATGGAACAAGGGGAAGACGCTCGGAAGTCATTAACCACTGACACACAAGACCTTTCAAGCGCGCTTTCATGTCTGTCTGATTTCATCGGTAAGCATGCCAATCCGCGGTTCGTTCAGGTATGGGGGAATGGCGCTTCATTCGACTGCGTTATTCTCCGCAACAGTTATGCATTAACAGGCCAACAGCCACCATGGCAATGGTGGAATGACCGTGACGTTCGCACCATGGTAGAGATGGGCAAAGTAATCGGATTCGACCCTAAGCGCGACATGCCATTCGATGGCACCCGCCACAACGCGCTTGATGATGCCATTCACCAGGCCAAATACGTTTCCGCTATCTGGCAGAAACTGACCAACTAATATCAGGAGCATCAACATGTCTTCACCTCTTCCCGGGGCGGGATATCTTCGCCCGATAAAGCGATCCGGCACCAAAGAAGAGGTGCTGGCTCGCTTGTTCGATCATCTCGACAAAACGCTGGGGAAGCCGTGCGTACCTGAGAGCAAGGAAGCTCGCCTCCTCCGGCATTCAGAGGAGCTATGGAGCAAGCGAGTGTGGCGGGACAACTTTGAAGCATCATTCAGACCAGCCTGGCAGATTGTCGGGCCGGTTCAACCAACCTATACCGACGATCGGATGCGTAATTACCGTGGGCGCTTCGGTCATACAAGGAGCGACTGATGACACATGCTCACGACGACATCGTTGTTTACGGCGTCCGCCTGCCATTCATTACCGGTCAGAACGGATGGTTAATGCCATGGGGTGATGTGATTTGCAATCCGCTTAAAGCACAGCGCCTGGCGGAAGAATACAGAGAAAGACAGGAGGCAGCATGACCGACTACACCGGAAGTAACACGCCAGCAGAACAGCGCGATCTGTGGCTTACACCACCCGCTTTATTCGCCGCGCTTGATGCTGAGTTCTGCTTTCAACTGGATGCCGACGCAGCGCCGCATAACACGCTGTGTCGCAAGTTCATCACCGCCGAGCAGAACACACTTGAAACGCCGTGGAGTGACTATCTCACCATCCCCGGCCATGTCTGGCTCAACCCACCGTATAGCGACATCACGCCGTTCGTGAAGAAGGCTGCAGCCGAGAGCGCCAATCAGATCGGCACGGTCATGCTGGTTCCTGCTGACACTTCGGTTGGCTGGTTCAAGGAGGCGATCCAGTCTTCCAGCGAGGTGCGATTCATCACTGCCGGGCGCCTGGCATTCATCAACCCGGTCACCGGTAAGCCAGTCTCGGGAAACAACAAAGGGAGCATGCTCATCATCTGGCGACCGTACCCGCGAACACACTGCCATTTCGCAACTGTGGATCGGGACGAGTTGATGGCTTTCGGGGCGAAACTTCTCGCCCGCCGGGAGGCTGCATGACGCCAGAGCAAGAGAATGCCTGCCGCGCCGCATGCCGTCGATGCACCGAGGAAATCAGGCAGGCAATGAGCAAAAGGCCAAAGCCTAACTGGGAGGCCACCGTGAAGCCAATCATCCAGAAACATCACAGGCAGGTTGCGCCGCTTGGTGTCAGCCTTCTGGAGTTCGTCGTTAAAACTGGCCGCCTTAATGGCCGGTACGGAGTGGAATCGTGATTAGGGGGTTACGTGAATGAGCTGGCTCTTTTCGCAGGCGCTGGCGGAGGAATACTCGGTGGACACCTCCTTGGCTGGCGAACAGTTTGCGCAGTTGAACGTGATGCCTACGCCGCACAGATTCTCGCGCAACGACAAAACGATAGAATTCTCCGACCTTTCCCGATTTGGTCTGACGTGTGCAGTTTTAACGGAAAGCCGTGGAGAGGAGTTGTTGATGTCGTTTCTGGCGGGTTTCCGTGCCAGGACATCAGCTCAGCCGGTAGAGGTGCAGGAATCGATGGGGACAAGTCTGGACTCTGGAGAGAAATGGCAAGAATCATCGATGAGGTACGACCTAAATACGTCTTCGTGGAAAACTCACCGCTCCTTATTGGAAGAGGACTTGCAAGAATCATCAGTGACCTTGCCGAAATTGGGTTTGATTGCCAGTGGAGTCGTGTTTCAGCAAAAGAATGTGGTGCGCCTCATAAACGAGACCGTTTGTGGGTGGTCGGGAGAAATGTTCGCGACACCTCAGGCGAGGGATTACCGGTCAGGCTCTTTGGCGAGATGGAACGACCCGCGACGCTCACGCAACCTCAACGACCAAGTTGGTGGCCTGCTGAACCCGGAGTGGGAAGAGTGGCTAATGGGGTGGCCCATCGGGTGGACAGAATTAAAGCCCTTGGCAATGGACAAGTTCCAAGAGTGGCTGCGGCAGCATTCTCCCTGCTTAAACCAGATTGAGGACGCTGCATGACGCTAACCAACCGAATCACCAGGTCGCTACAGCGGCCTTTTTTATTGCTCGCGTTCACCTTCACCAGAATAAATCAGCAATTCAGGGAGCACTAAAAATGAGCTTCGAATACATCAACTTCCAATATGGCGTTACCGCCTGCGTAGGCCGGCGAGTTATTGCGTATGGAGAGCATGGAACCATCGTTAAGGATTTCGGCCACTACATCGGCGTTGTGCTGGATACAGCGCCACATTCGTCTCCTGAGCGCTACCACCCCACTGACGGCATTGTTTATGGCGATGTTGTCGATTATGAGCCACCAAAAATCAGCGCCAGAAAACATAAAGCCAAGTGCAATTATCAGGAGTATCTGGACGCTGACTGTGGTTACGAATTCCATGAATGGTTGGGGATTAACAAACCATGCGTGGATTACGACCACAAAGGAAACTGCCGGATGTATCGGATAGGAAATTACCGTGATGTGAGTATTTACGGAGAGTGGAAGCCAACAAAGAAAGAGGCCAAAGCCAGTTACAAAGAGAAATTAACTCAATTCTTGAAGGGGTATCGCCATGACAGCCGAAATAATTGATCAGGCCAACGAACTGGCCGAGCAACGTCTGCAACTTACCATTCAGGCTCACCGACTCAACCGCAACGCCGTATCAGCAGAGCACTGTATTGAGTGCGGCGATCCTATCGACGAGAGACGACGCGCTGCCGTGGCTGGTTGCCAGACGTGCGCCAGTTGCCAGGAAGAAATCGAATTGAAGAATAAGCAAAGGGGAATGTGATGGATTACAGCACGATGAGCGATGGTGAAATCAGCGTTGAGGTAGCCAAGGCATCAGGAATAAAAGAATTCGGAATTCATGATGGGGCAGCACTTTTAATTAAAGATGCAGTATGGACGAAGTTCGATCCATGCAACAACCCGGCTGACGCTTGGCCGATTATTGAAGAACACGAAATTAACATCCTCTGGAACTGGAATGATGAAGGTGTTCATGGTGCTACCGCCAGTCCTCTATACGAGTATGAGCACCCTAATGCTCTGCGCGCTGCTATGACAGTATTCCTCATGAAGCATGGGTAATCCTCATGTTTCAACTAATCCAGCGCGGTCAGACATACGCTGACCAATCAGGTTGGCCCGTCGTAATCCATTCCACCACATCACAAATAGTCCGCTACTGGCGACAGGGCCGGATCAACACCGCGTCAATCGACCGATTCAATCAAAATTTCGAGCACCTCGACCACCACGAGGCGGCACAGATACGCGCCGAACTGGAGACGAGCGAGCACATTAAATCGCTGCGCGCTATGCGGGCGGCATGAGGAGAGAGTATGGCATTCATAAGCCAGCGCAATATGCGCGGATGGGCAAAATCGCCATCAGTTAGATTCCGGCAAATAAAGTCCGGTTACGGAGGAGGAAGCGTTAGCAAAAAAGTCCCACTGCGAGGTAAGCGAATTGATATTCAGATAGATGAGGACACCAAGAGTATCCGGCTTGGTGTTGATAAGGACGGAGTTTCGTGCAGTGCCACAGGCACGTTTTCATGTTCGCTTAAAGTCTTCCAAATAGTCGGATGTGAAAGAATCGACCTCGAAGACGGTAATGATGGTTGGTGGTACGGAAAATACTGAGCGTAACTGATAGCCAGTTATGAGCTGGCTATTGGGTGCGAAAGCCCAACCATCGTTATCATTTTCCCGGCCGCGCGCCGGGTTCTTTTTGCCTGGAGAAAAGCATGCAAACAACAATCAGCATTCAACCGGTTCTGGTTAACCGTGAGCGCATTCAGGAGATGCTTGGTGGTATCTCCAGAACGACATTTTATCGCAAGCGTAAGCAGTGGGAACAGGCAGGAACACCATTCCCACAGGAAGTGGAAGAGCTTCATCCACCAAAAGGCGGCGCCCTGTTTCGTTACGTTGAGGTCATTCAGTTCTGCAAAGACAAGGGGCTGCTTTCCGCGCAATCCTGAATTTTCTTCGCCCACAATTCTGCTGCTTCCTGTTGCTCGGGGATGTAATCGTACTGGTCATAGATAGCCAGCATCCCCGTTAATTTATGCCCCAGTATTTTCTCTGATACATGGGGCGCAACTCCAAGCTCTGCCATTTTGGTTTTGCACGTTCTTCTAAGATCATGTAAAGACCAGTGATCCCCTCCCATAACATCCTCAACCTGTTCGGCCAGTGATATTAATGTGCTGGCAGACATGGGCCTGTCTTCCTGTAACTTAGTTGGAGGAAAGACGATCGACAGGTTCGGGTAGATGTCGAACACCTGCTGAAGATAATCAGCGGCAAGGTTTGATATCCCGCGAACAAACCTCTTACGCGTCTTTGAGTTCTCCTTCGGGATAACCCACTCCCTGCCCTTCAGGTCAAAATCCCCCTTCTTAGCCAGGCGCAATTCGACGCCACGGCATCCAGTAAGCGCAACAATCCTGATCAGCATTTTGTTTTGCCATGACATCTTTGTTCTGTCGATAGCATTCCAGAACACGCCAATCTCATCGTCGTTAAGAAAGCGCTCACCGTCTTCCGGCCTTGAACCAATGTCGTTCAACTCAAGAAGCATGAGTGAGTTGGAGGTTATGCGCTTGCGCCTTAGCGCGTACCGGATCACCTGCTTCATCTTTACCAGGACATTTCCGGCCTGAACTGGAGAGCCGGCCTTCGTAATGCGTAGGAAGATTTTCTCCCACTCAACCGGATCCATTTCATTGGCGATGAGCTTCCCGTAGTTGTCGGTCACGTGAAGCTTCAGCATCCGCTTCCAGTAGTCGAATTTAACCAGAGATTTTACAGACGGGCTTTCGAGCCACTCATCGACCAGCATGCTGATACTTGGTGACTGAGACACCTTAGCTTTGTTCATCTTTCTCTGAATTGCCGGATCGCGACCTTCCTCCAGCCACTTCTTGCACTCCTCCATCGCCTCTCTGGCTTCCCTGATAGACATTTGCCCATAGGTGCCGAGTTTCAGCCGAGCCGGTTTACCGTTAATCCGGTATCGATACTGAAAGGTGATTAGTCCCTTGGGGCTGATCCTGGCAGACAATCCGCCGCCATCTGCAATCTCAGAAGGGCCATCATATGGCTTACCATCAATGCGTCTGAGTTTAGTGTCGTTAAGAGGCATGGAAATCCCTGTTCGTTTTAACGCGAATTGGTACACGATTTGGTACACAGATTCTACGGCACGAACAAGGATAAGATGAACTAAATTGAAACGGGTAAATAAGAGAAAGTGAGACAGTGTGCGGAATTAGTGAAACGGGAAGGAACAGAAGAGAATGAAGAGAAATGCCGGATGTTACTTACACGAAAGATCACATACAAAGTTTCAGTGTTAAATTTATCAAAAAGTAATGGACTGATTCCCGCTTCACTCTGCGAAATATGTCACGTACCACCCGCGTGGCGATACCGTAACCTACGTCCGCTTTTTGATAATACCGTTTGACAGTGTACACGGCATTGTCTGTCGTTCAAAGCCGCAATCACACTGATCCCTATGATGTAAATCAACTCACTGACTTGCCGCGACTTTGTTACACTCAGAAAATCAGTGTGGATTTAACAGGAAAAGGAAAATTCCGACGAACCGCTTTGCGAAAAAACACTGGAAGATGGTGGTCGTATTGATTGCCATCTGTGGTGCAATGCTTTTGCTGCGCTGGGCGGCGATGATCTGGGGTTAACTTCAGCAAAATGACGAAGCGTTAAGTGCTGTCTATTCCCTACGCAATAATAAAACGCAAATGCGCGCGAATATTACCTCATCGGTGATGACTGAAATAACTTTCTGAAAAGAATAACCACGCACTTTATAATAGCCGGATCGCCTGTAGACGACCCGGCGCGCATTTACATCTTATAACCCAATGAAACTGTCGTACGGCGATCCGTATGCTCTGGTGCCGTTTCCGGTGGCTCGGAGTTCCAGGTCACATTATAGGCAACCTTCAAACCGAAATGTTCATTGATGGCGACATCCAGAGCCGTCTCCGAATTGAGGGTGGTATCGTCCGCCCCGAACACTGACACGCCCTGCGTGAATTTAGTGGTATCCGTCATCTGCCAGGCGTAAGCGCCTGAAGCATAACCGAGCGGCTGAGTTTCTGTCGTATCATCGGTGCGTTCGTCATAACGAACGCCGGGACCGAATTCAAAACGGAAACTGTGTACCGGCCCATTGAGAAACTGACGACCATAACCTGCCGTCGCAATGTCACGCTCGTGGTAGCCGTTGTAGCGGTCGGTAAGCCAACTAGCCTGACCAAAAAGATAATCATAATCTGTGGTGTTAAAACGGCTACGACCGCCCACTGCATATTTTTCCGAGGAACGTTCATCATTTGATGAGGTGTTGCTGGCATTCCCCCACAGCGACCATGCGGTGGTTTGCCCGTACCAGGTCATGGTGGTGTCCGCCGTCAAGGAAGAACTTTGGGTATTGCCTGACTGAGCAAGGTATCCCGCATTCAGGTTACCTTCAAAGGGTTTCTTCGCGGTGGTGGGATCATCCATGACAGTAAAAACGGAATCATCGGCGGCGGCATGCATTGACGCAACGACGCCACCCGCCAGCATTAATGCAGCGGGTACTGTCTTCAAAAGCTTCATTTATAAAGAGTCCGTACAACAAAAAAAGAGACCATGACGGTCCCGGATTCCTTCTTAGGGATCAAAGACAAACGATCGCTGGAAAGGTAACAAATTATAAAAAGGCTCGAATAACATAGCAATGAATTCTTATTTCATTTTTTGAATAAGGGCGTTGCTAAATCAATAAATTATTTATATCTACACATAATGCAAATTTTGAATAAATAGCCACTAAATCATATCGTTAATTACTTCACTTTCCTGGCGTTCGGTGCCAGACTGAATTCAGCCTAACAGGAGGTAATGATGGTACGTATCTATACGTTAACACTTGCGCCCTCTCTCGATAGCGCAACACTCACTCCGCAAATCTATCCCGAAGGGAAACTCCGCTGCACGTCACCGGTTTTTGAACCCGGCGGCGGTGGTATCAACGTCGCCCGCGCAATTTCACATCTTGGCGGTACCGCCACTGCCATTTTCCCTGCGGGCGGTGCCACCGGCGAACACCTGATCGCCCTATTGGCCGATGAGCATGTTCCCGTCGCGACAATTGAAGCCAAAGACTGGACCCGCCAGAATCTGCACGTCCACGTCGAATCCAGCGGCGAGCAATATCGCTTCGTGATGCCCGGCGCATCGCTTACCGATAATGAATTTCAACTGCTTGAAGAACAGGTACTCGAAATTGAATCCGGGGCGTTGCTCGTCATCAGCGGCAGTTTGCCGCCCGGCGTCAAGCTGGAAAAACTCACACAGCTTCTCTCGGCTGCGCAGAAGCAAGGCATCCGCTGCATTGTTGACAGTTCAGGGGAAGCGCTCCGCGCTGCCTTAGATATCGGCAATATTGAACTGGTTAAACCCAACCAAAAAGAACTGAGCGCCCTGGTCAATCGTGAACTCACCCAACCTGATGACGTACGTAACGCGGCCCTGGAGATTGTGAAAAGCGGTAAAGCACATCGGGTTGTGGTTTCTCTGGGTCCACAAGGTGCGTTGGCAGTCGATACCGACACCTGCGTTCAGGTCGTCCCTCCCCCAGTCAAAAGTCAGAGCACCGTGGGTGCGGGTGACAGCATGGTTGGCGCCATGACGCTTAAACTGGCTGAGGGTGCGTCTCTGGAAGATATGGTGCGGTTCGGTGTTGCCGCGGGGAGCGCAGCAACGCTCAATCAGGGGACTCGTTTGTGCTCTTCTGAGGATACACAAAAAATTTATGCTTATCTGACGCAGTCATAACGGTTTCCCCTCCTTAATTGTGAGGGGATTCGCCGACAAATCTGTCAGCATGATGATTCTCCGTCTATGCTGAAAAGTCATGTGATTACAAAGAGGTGAATTATGGCCAGTGGTGACATCACCCGTTATGTCATAACCGTAACGTTTCATGAACACTCTTTGACGGAAATTAATGAGCTTAATAACCACCTGACACGCGGTGGTTTCTTACTGACCCTGACGGATGAAGACGGAAACGTACATGAACTGGGCACAAACACCTTTGGTCTCATTAGCGCACTGAGTAAAGATGAGGTGACGGCACTCACCGCAGGGCTGGCTGAAAGTGCGTTAGGCAATAAACCCGGAATTTCCGTTGCCACATGGGAGGAGTGGCGAAAAGACAAGCAATAAGTGCCATTACAGCGACGACGCGGCTCAGGTGTGCGTCAGTTCGTGTTTTTTTACCGCATTTATGCGCTAACCTTATGATCTGGCAGACAACATGGGGAGAGACATCATGTGGCAGGCTATCAGTCGTCTTTTAAGCGAGCAATTAGGTGAAGGCGAAATCGAACTGCGTAATGAACTGCCTGGCGGAGAGATCCATGCCGCATGGCATTTACGCTATGCGGGACGTGATTTTTTCGTTAAGTGTGATGAAAGAGAACTCCTTCCGGGCTTTACCGCCGAAGCTGACCAACTGGAATTGCTCTCTCGCAGTAAAACCGTTACGGTGCCAAAAGTGTGGGCCGTCGGTTCGGACAGAGACTACAGTTTCCTGGTGATGGATTATCTCCCGCCCCGTCCGCTGGATGCCCATAATGCGTTTATTCTGGGTCAGCAACTCGCGAATTTGCACGCATGGAGCGAACAACCGCAATTCGGTCTTGATTTCGATAACGCACTCTCTACCACTCCGCAACCCAATGCCTGGCAACGACGCTGGTCAACCTTTTTCGCAGAACAACGTATCGGTTGGCAGTTAGAGTTGGCTGCAGAAAAAGGAATAGCGTTCGGTAACATCGACGCTATTGTTGAACATATTCAACAGCGACTCTCCTCGCACCAACCACAACCCTCACTTTTACATGGCGATCTGTGGTCTGCAAACTGTGCACTGGGACCGAATGGGCCTTATATCTTTGACCCTGCCTGCTACTGGGGTGACAGGGAGTGCGATCTGGCGATGCTGCCACTGCATACCGATCAACCTCCACAGATCTATGATGGCTACCAGTCTGTTTCCCCGTTACCGTTAGATTTTCTGGATCGCCAGCCTGTCTATCAGTTGTATACGTTACTCAACCGGGCGATTCTGTTTGGCGGGAAACATTTGGTCATTGCGCAAAAAGCTATGGACAGGCTGCTGGCAGCATAGTGCTTGTGCCCGATGGCGCGACGCATATCGGGCCACAACAACTCACCGTAAGCCGGATAAGGCATCAGCGCCATCCGGCATTTTTTATCCGACAAATCCCAGCACAGAAAAGAAGACGTAGCCGAGCACGATAATAATCACCGGCAGGATATAAAGCGGGAAATACTGCAGAAAGATGCTGTGATGTGGCACGACGATACGCGACTCGATCTGTTCGCGCGATATCCCTTCAGCGCCTTTGGCTTTCTCCAGGATCAGTTGATCCTCAACCCCCTCACGGAGAAAACGCGCCTGACGGCTCATCCTGGCGCCAGAGTCCTGCAACGCAAGACCAATGAAGATCAGGGCAAAAATCACCCAGAACATCACATTGATACTGTTTTGAAAATCCGGTGTCGGCGAGTTGTACCAGAACAAGTTCAGAAACGGAGTATTCACGCGCATCATGTCAATCATCACATGAGCAAAATCGAGCATCACCGCATTAATCCCCTCCTGCTTCTCGCTGTGGGCGTACATAAACTTCAATACCGACACCAGCGTAGAAATCAGCGCAGGGATGAAAATCACCCATCCCATAATCCTTTTTAAGATAGCAATGCGTCCAGCTTGTTGATACGTCATGAGTTCCCCTTGATAAAGACGCGTCGTTTTGGCCTTAAGTCTACCTGCTGATAACTGTTTTCGCCCGATCTTTAAAGACGCTATGATACGTTAGTAACCATAATGTACGCTCAATACCTTACGTTTTAATCTCAACAGGAGAGGTTGTGATGTCAACCCCGCGTCAAATTCTTGCTGCAATTTTTGATATGGATGGATTACTGATTGATTCCGAGCCGCTATGGGATCAGGCTGAACTGGATGTGATCGCAAGTTTAGGCGTAGATATCGGCCGCCGCCATGAACTCCCGGACACCCTGGGTTTACGTATCGATATGGTCGTCGACTTGTGGTATGCACAACAGCCCTGGAAGGGACCTGATCGTCAGGAAGTCACTGACCGAATCATCGCGCGGGCTATCGCACTGGTAGAAGAAACGCGCCCACTGCTGCCTGGCGTCCGTGAGGCCGTTGCCCTGTGTAAATCTCAGGGATTACTGGTCGGTCTGGCGTCAGCCTCCCCGCTGCATATGCTGGAAAAAGTCCTGACCATGTTTGGCCTGCGCGAAAGCTTCGACGCCCTTGCCTCAGCGGAAAAACTCCCCTACAGCAAGCCGCACCCACAGGTTTACATCGACTGCGCAACCAAACTGGGCATAGACCCGTTAGCCTGCGTCGCGCTGGAGGACTCCGTCAACGGCATGGTGGCGTCAAAAGCCGCACGTATGCGCTCCATCGTCGTTCCCGCACACGAGGGTCAACACGATGCGCGTTTTGCGCTCGCCGACGTCAAGCTAGCCTCATTATCCGATCTTACAGCCACCCATTTACGTGGCTAACCGTCAGGGGCAATAGCGCTTTGCCCCTATTATTTTTTAAAACAACGTTTCATTTTTATTGAATTCCCTCACAACCTCTTCTATCCTTCTTTTAGAAGTTATCGCTGATAAAAATGGGTAGCCGGGGTAAGTATGATTTTGGATACGTTTAGTCTGTCGGGAAAAACAGCGATCGTTACCGGTTGCGATACCGGACTTGGCCAGGGTATGGCCGTCGCGCTTGCTGAGGCAGGTTGCAACATCGTTGGTGTAAACCGCAAGATACCCCAGGAGACGGCAGCGAAAGTTGCGGCGCTGGGCAGGCAGTTTATGACGATTCAGGCCGACCTGAGCCAGCAAAGCGCTATCGCGGATATCGTCAGCCAGACGGTAGCGAAATTCGGGCGGGTGGATATTCTGGTCAATAACGCCGGGACGATTCGCCGCGACGATGCGCTCTCTTTCAGCGAAAAAGACTGGGATGACGTAATGAACCTGAATCTCAAATCTGTTTTCTTTCTTTCACAGGCCGTTGCGCGTCAGTTTTTACAGCAAGGTGATGGCGGAAAGATCATCAATATTGCCTCCATGCTCTCTTTCCAGGGCGGGATCCGTGTTCCCTCTTATACCGCCTCCAAAAGCGGTGTGCTGGGCCTTACCCGTTTGCTCGCCAATGAATGGGCGCCACACCAGATCAACGTCAATGCCATCGCCCCGGGGTATATGGCCACAAACAATACGCAGCAGTTGCGCGATGATGCCGGGCGCAGCAAAGAGATCGTCGATCGTATTCCGGCCGGGCGCTGGGGCACACCTGACGACCTGAAAGGCCCGGTGGTTTTTCTCGCCTCAGACGCTTCTGCCTACATCAACGGCTATACCCTTGCTGTTGACGGTGGTTGGCTGGCACGCTAATCACCACTTTTGTGACATAGGGTTACAACGTCACCTCTTCCGCCTACTGTACAAAAACCCTATACTGTATGAATTGACAGTTTATTGGGTTCTATCATGACGGCGGAAGGCCACCTCCTTTTTTCAATTGCCTGTGCGGTATTTGCCAAAAATGCCGAGCTCACGCCCGTTCTCGCGCAGGGAGACTGGTGGCATATTGTCCCTTCAGCAATTCTGACCTGTCTGTTGCCTGACATTGATCATCCAAAGTCATTGCTCGGACAGCGGTTAAAATGGGTCTCCAAACCGATTGCCAGGGCTTTTGGTCATCGCGGATTTACACACAGTTTGTTGGCGGTGTTTGCGCTGTTGACGACGTTTTATTTGAAAGTCCCGGAGAGCTGGATAATCCCGGCTGACGCCCTGCAGGGCATGGTACTGGGCTACTTAAGCCATATTCTGGCCGATATGCTAACGCCGGCAGGCGTCCCTCTGCTCTGGCCGTGTCGCTGGCGCTTTCGTCTGCCAATACTGGTTCCGCAAAAAGGCAACCAGCTGGAGCGTTTTCTCTGCATGGCGCTGTTCGCCTGGGCCGTGTGGATGCCGCAAACAATCCCCGAAAACAGTGCAGTACGTTGGTCTTCGCATATGATCAATACGCTGCAATTTCAGTTTAACCGTTTTATAAATCACCAAATTGATTAGTAAATCGACGTAACTGTCACTTTTGGAATAAACAATTCCATTTGAATATAAGAGGCAACTCACAGTTCTGCTAATCTTGCGTCAACAGAATCGCTGTAACGAAGCGACATAGATAAAAAAGATCAGGAGAACGGGGATGAATTTTCCATTAATTGCGAACATTGTGGTGTTCGTTGTACTGCTGTTTGTGCTGGCGCAAGCCCGTCACAAACAGTGGAGTCTGGCAAAGAAAGTACTGGTGGGTCTGGTGATGGGCGTGGTCTTTGGCCTTGTCCTGCACACGATTTACGGATCTGACAGCCAGGTCTTAAAAGATTCAGTTCAGTGGTTCAACATTGTCGGTAACGGCTATGTGCAACTGCTGCAAATGATTGTTATGCCGCTGGTCTTCGCCTCTATCCTGAGCGCGGTGGCACGCCTTCATAACGCATCTCAACTGGGAAAAATCAGTTTTCTGACCATCGGCACCTTGCTGTTCACCACGCTGATTGCCGCGCTGGTGGGGGTACTGGTGACTAATTTGTTTGGTCTGACTGCTGAAGGTCTGGTTCAGGGTGGCGCAGAAACCGCACGTCTGACGGCGATTGAAACCAACTATGTGGGCAAAGTGGCCGACCTCAGCGTACCGCAGCTGGTATTTTCATTCATCCCGAAAAACCCGTTTGCCGACCTGACCGGGGCGAACCCAACCTCGATCATCAGCGTGGTCATTTTCGCCGCATTCCTCGGCATTGCAGCGCTGAAACTGCTGAAAGATGACGCGCCGAAAGGCGAACGCGTGTTAACCGCTATCGATACCCTGCAAAGCTGGGTGATGAAACTGGTCCGTCTGGTGATGCAGTTAACGCCTTATGGCGTACTGGCACTGATGACCAAAGTCGTGGCGGGTTCTAACTTACAGGACATCATCAAGCTGGGCAGCTTTGTCGTGGCGTCATACCTCGGCCTGGCGATTATGTTTGTCGTACATGGCGTTCTGCTTGGCGTCAATGGCGTTAGCCCGCTGAAATATTTCCGCAAAGTGTGGCCTGTCCTGACCTTTGCCTTTACCAGCCGTTCCAGCGCAGCGTCGATTCCATTGAACGTTGAAGCGCAAACGCGTCGTCTGGGCGTTCCGGAATCTATCGCCAGTTTTGCGGCCTCTTTTGGCGCGACGATTGGCCAGAACGGTTGTGCGGGTCTGTACCCGGCAATGTTGGCCGTTATGGTGGCACCTACCGTTGGAATTAACCCGCTGGATCCCGTATGGATTGCCACGCTGGTCGGTATTGTCACGGTAAGCTCTGCGGGTGTTGCAGGTGTGGGTGGCGGCGCGACGTTTGCAGCATTGATCGTTCTGCCTGCGATGGGACTGCCGGTCACGCTGGTTGCCCTGTTGATTTCCGTCGAACCGCTGATCGATATGGGGCGTACTGCGCTGAATGTCAGTGGTTCAATGACGGCAGGTACCCTGACCAGTCAATGGCTGAAGCAAACGGATAAAACCCTTCTGGACAGTGAGGATGATGCCGAACTGGCTCACCACTAATTCATTCCCATGATGTGTAAAAAACCGCCTGTAGGACATACAGGCGGTTTTTTTATATCCCATTATTCGGCCAGCTCATTTTCCTGGCGGATCTGATTTGCCCAGCGCTGCGCTGACTCCGGAAGAGTAAACGCAGGCGATCGTTGAAACGACTCCCCCATTAAGACAAATGCGACGTATTTTCCACGCAAAATCCACACGTCACGAAATGCGTCCATTTTTATCGCGTGTTCCGGTGGCGCAGGCTCCACACGAGGAACATAGCTGATAACCGGGCGATTTTGTTGGCGAAGAGGTTTCATCATCAATTGTTTCACTAAAGGCAAATTCAAAAAATCAGAAAAACACTATCTTAGCCGATTTTGCCCCCCGGCGTCCTGTCCCGCATGTGCGGTTACACGCATCGTGGCGATCACAACAAGAGAATGGAAGAGGAAATAGCGCGCAGCAAACATAAAACGGGGCAAAATAAAAAAATGCGGCGCCTTCTCGCGCCGCAAACTCAGGCTCTACACATCAAGAAAACTGCCGAGACGATACCCACGTTCCGCAATGGCATTTTTCAATGACGGGGACGTAAGCACATCAAGTTCAGTCAAGCGGGGGTAACAATAGGCGCTCTGACGAAGAGTATTATCGACAAAGGCCGGATGACACATAACTTCAAGAGATGCTTCGCCTTTTTCTGCTGAAGCGTCAAGCACCTGCAGAAACAGCGACTCAGAAATCACCTCACCATAAAACGCACTGCTAAACCCTTGTGAGCTTCGCAGCCCCCTCGGTAAATCGGTATCTTTAAATACCGTCTGGCGATCAATTCGCAGTGCTACGCCCTGCTGTGCGGCAAAATGCGCCACCCGCGGGAAAACCTGCGGGAACATATGGACATGGTGATGACTGTCCAGATGCGTTGGCGCTTTACCAAACAGTTCTATAAAACGCTGATACTGACATTCCAGTTCATGGGAAATTTCGTCCAGCGGTAAGCTATCCTCTTCCGCCAACTGCCAGATCCATTTCCCCAGACGGCCATCACGGGTCAGGCCGGGCATCTGCGTTAACGGTTTCCCCAGCGTCAGAACAAAATGCATTCCTACCGCAAGCTCAGGGACTTCACGGCTTAGTTGAACGGCATGATCGATAGCGTCGCCATTGACCAGCGCGGTCGTGGACGTGACCACGCCATGACGAAAACTGTCCACAATGCCGTAGTTTTGCCCTTTGCTCAGACCAAAATCATCCGCATTCACAATCAATAAGCGTTCCATAGCCACCCTCTGTTAATGTTCTTTGAGCTTTTCAACGCAGTCAGCAAAACGAGGCAGCCACTTTTCATGCGCCAGAATCAGTTCGCGCGCCAGGCTCTCCGCATCACGGTCAGAATGCACCAGCGGGCTCAGGTTAAGCGCCAGCAAGACATCATTAAATTCACCACTCAGCGCCGCCTTACTTGCCGCGACTTCAAACCCTTTAATGGTATAGATAAGACCCAGCACTTTCTCGTCAAAATGCGTAATACGCGGATGTGGCGTTGCGCCATTGCGTCCTAACGTACAGGTCATTTCTACCGCCCAGTCAGCCGGAATATTGTCAACATGCCCATGATGTGGAATGTTGACATAATGTTCAGTCTGCTTGTCATTATAAATTGCGTTAATCACTTCACAAGCGGCGTCGGAATAATATGCCCCGCCGCGCTGCTCAAGTTCTTTCGGCTTCACATTAAGTTCTGGATTTTTATACAGGTCAAAAAGTTGTTTCTCCACTTTTTGCACAACCTGAGCGCGAGCGCCACCTTTATAATATTCCCCTAATTCAATGGCCAGCATCTCTTTCTGTTTGAAATAATACAGCAGATAAGAACACGGCAACAGATTCAGAGAGCGAATTAACCCTTCGCTAAATGGCAGATCGAAAATATTCTTCACCGTTGAGGCTTTCAACACACCGGAAGCAACACCGTCGAGAAGTTCGGCAAAGCGGGATTCACCATTCACCAGCACATCTTTAATAAAGACCATATGGTTCAAACCAAACAGGTCAATAGACAGGTCGTCCTCTGCCGATAATTTCAGCACGTCATTAATAAACATTTTCATGCCAACCGGAATATTACACACACCAATGAATTTCTTGAAGTTAGTGTGCCGATATACCGCTTCAGTCACCATCCCTGCCGGGTTGGTAAAGTTAATCACCCACGCATTCGGGCAGAGTTCTTCCACATCGTTGATGATGTCGAAGATAACCGGAATGGTTCGCAGCCCTTTGAACAGACCACCGGCACCGTTGGTCTCCTGACCAAGATATCCCTGACTGAGCGGAATACGCTCATCCAGTTCACGGGCTTTCAGTTGACCCACGCGCAACTGGGTCGTGACAAAGTCAGCCCCTTTCAACGCTTCACGGCGGTCCAGGGTCTTAAATAATTTCATCGGCACGCCAGCCTTGTCGATCATTCGCTGGCAAAGGTCAAAAATAATATCCAGTTTCTCTTTACCGCCTTCCACGTCAACCAACCATAATTCAGAAACCGGTAATTCGTGATAACGTTTAATAAATCCTTCAAGTAATTCAGGGGTGTAGCTGCTCCCGCCACCAATAGTGACGATCTTTAATTGCTGGTTCATAATATCTCCCTTCAGTGTAAACACACTGGCGTGTATTATGCTTCGCCCAATATGGGACAGCCGTATGGCGTCCCAGAATTATTTTCGGGCAAGCTTTAAAATAATTAAGCAGAACAAATAAATCGTTATTGATTTATTTCAGTCAGTCTTTTCCGATAACTGTTCGGCGTGAATGACGTCAATTTTTTAAAGGTTTTAATAAACAGACTTGGGCTACTATATCCCGCTTCATACGCGATATCTGTCACCGAATAGTTGGTCATTTCCAGCTGTTTTTTCGCAAAATTGATGCGGATTTCATTAATAATCTGCATCGGCGTTTTGCTGTAATACCGCTGGGTCGCGCGAGTCAGATACTCCTGGGATTTTGCAGACAGGTGTACCATATTTTCCAGCGCGTTTTCACCAAACCGCGTTTTGTCGTGCATCGCCTCCACGGTGGCTTTAAGCCATTGCGGAATATCGCCAATCACCTGCTCTTCCCGGTAGTGCCGTAACCGATTAATGATATAGAAGGTGACCACTTCTATAAACTCATCCAGTTCGTTATCACGAAAGTTGAGCGACGCAATCACTGTCTCGATATAGGTGAGAAAGGCGCTGTTTGCCCGATACACCTGCGATGCCACAAAACAAAACGGTAATAAAGGGTGATAATGCTGTTCAAAAAAACGTTTACTGATACCGACATTCAGAATACGCGTGGCGCCAAATTCATAAAAACTTTGATGGTGCGACCCCAGAGGGATAAAAACAAAGTCTCCACGTTCCAGCAACACCCGTTTGCCGTTGATTTCCTGATAATAGCGACCGGTTAATACAAGGGTGAACTCGTAGTAATCGTGCTGGTGCAGCCCACTGATACTCTCAGTTTTGTTGTAGATAAACACATGGAAATTTTTGCCGTTGAAAAGCTGCTGCTCAAAAGCGGTCGCAATTTCCGGTGCGTTAACCTGTAGCTGCATCATATTTCCCCTCGCTATTTCAACTTCTCGTGAAGCTCTATCAACTCGGTGACCAGTTCGCGCGCCAGCATTGATGTCATCAGATGATCCTGAGCGTGTACCAGCACCAGACTGACTTTCATTTTACCTTCACCCTGATCGCCTTCAATCAGTTTAGTCTGCACAAGATGCGCTTCATTGAGCGCCATCCGCGACTGCTCCATCATCGCTTTTGCAGACTCAAAATCACCCTGCTTGGCCTGCTTCAGTGCGGCGTATGCCAGGCTGCGAGCCTGACCCGAATTGATGATAAGTCCCATCACCACTTCTTCAAGTTCTTCCGCTTCTGACTGTGTATCCACAATATTTTCGAGATCGATCATCATCCGTCCTCTGGTGTGTCCCGGCATGGCACGCCATGCCGGAGTCAATTTAGAATTTCAGTGCGTTAGCAATATCTTCTTCGCTTTCTTCTTCATCAATCGCGTTCTGTGCCTTGTTGGCGACCACAACGAACGGCAGATAAATCAGCGTGGCGACACCAAGGTTGAACAGAGCGACCAGCAAAGCCGCGACACTACCGTTGGTGTTAAAGAATGCCCCTAAGCCGGTTGGCATCGTCCACGGCGCGATGTTGGTAATCGGCGGGATAATCCCCATGTAATAGGCCACCAGCGTGATACCGGCCAGAATCGGTTGTACCAGAATGAATGGAATAAACATCACCGGGTTCATGATAATCGGCAAACCGAACAGAATAGGTTCGTTAATCTGGAAGATACCGGAAGGTAGCGCCAGTTTCGCAACCTGACGATAATCCGCACGACGCGATGCCAGGAAGATAGCAATAATCAGGCCCAGTGTTGCACCGCTGCCGCCGAGGAAGATGTAGGAGTCCAGCATAGGTTTTGCCCATACGTGGAACGTCTTACCAGCTTCCAGGGCCGCATCTACAGAACCAAACTGTTGGTAGATTGCGATGTTTTCCAGAGCCCAGGGAGTCATGATGCCGCTGTCCAGCGCTGTCAGCGCCAGTGAACCGTGAATACCGAAGAACCACAGCAGCGGAACAAAAAGAACATATGCCCACCCCACCACACTGCCCAGCGACGCCAGCGGTGTAGAAATGGTGTCCATAATAATCTGGTGGAAGTTTGAACCGTAATTTGCCAGCGCCCAGGCAATAATCCCCATAATGGAGAGAATAATGAAACCTGGAATTAATGCCGAGAATGAACGTGAAACTGAAGTAGGCACACTGTCCGGTAATTTAATCACCCAGTTGCGGTGAACAATAAAGGTAAACATTTCGGCCACGACCAGACCAATAATAATACCGGAGATAATATTAGCGCCACCTAACCAGTTTGCCCCCACCGCATAGGCTTCGCCTACACTGTATGGGGTTACGGTCATAAAGGCTGCGACAGATAACAGTCCGGCGGCCAGTGAATCGACTTTGCGCTCTTCCGCCAGCGCCATGCCGATAAAGAATGGCGCCATCAGGGACATGATGCCCAGCGTACCGTTATAGACGTTTCCGCCGATGCCTTTCAGACTGTTCAAATTCTCAATCGTCGATGCATCAAGCCGAATGCCTAATGAATAAAAAAACGACCCCTCCCCAAAGCTAAGGAAAACGTTATTGATCAAGACAAACATGGCCCCAGCAAGGGTCAGCGGCATTAAGCGAATAAAGCCGTTTTTGATTGCATTGACGTGCGGCTGCTTTCCTATTTTAACAGCGAAAGGAAGGAGTACCTTTTCAAGTGAAGCAATGGCGTTACTCATAGAAAAATACCCTTAAATACCGCAATAAAATATTGCGGTGAATGTTTATGAAATAACTCTTTGACGGGAAAAATTAAAATTAATGCGCAGCGGCTTTTTTAATTGCTGCAACAGCAGCCTTAAGCACGCCTAAACCATCGACCTTGCCATACAGCAGCGAGTCAATTACTTCTACAGGTTTGCCCGGTAGCAAACGCTGAATTTCAGGCAACATATAAGCAATTTGCGGGCCTAATAAAACGACATCTGCAACAGGTCCCTTTTCTCCGGCCAGAGTCTCAGGAAATGCTTCAATAACGACCGGAACTTCATATTTCTCAGCCTGGGCACGCATTTTCGATACCAGTAACGATGTCGACATGCCCGCAGAACAAAACAGATAAATGTGTTTCTTTTCCATAAAAACGTTCCTCATGTGCGATTGTCTGTCAGCCAGACATTGCGCAAGCCTTAACCTGCATCCATGCCCTGGGTAACTTGCGTAACCGAAATTACTTTTTTAGGTGGCTGAAATGAGTATACGGTATCGAACCTATGGATGGTATTTCCTTGACCTAGCAAATTGTCTCTCATTGACCTTGCGTTATGACTACCTTCACATTTTGGGCAAATAATTCGCGATAATAAATAAGATTATCATCGCCATAAAAAACCGGCGCAGTGGCCGGTTCTCTCAGATGCTCTGGCATTAGGCAGGAGTGACTACTTACCTGTCTGCGGGTCGGTGTCATACTCTTCACAGGTTTGGTAACCTGAGTTAATGACATGTCCAGTGTCGTCCAGCGCGACAAAGTAGCTTTCTATTTTATCATCCCGTTGACCCAGAATGTACGTCTGGCAAGTACCGCGAGCATGCGTCATGCTCACTTCGGAATAAGGTTTCCCGGCAACTTGTGCAACCTGCGCCCGGCTCATACCTTTCTTCACATCTTTGACGACAGGTTGTACAAATTGGTCTTTGGTACGGTCATACGCCGTACACCCTGCCAACATCGTCATTACGGCCGCTGCGCTTAGAATTCCTGCCATTTTCTTGTTCATTTTCCGTCCTCTTGTTTATCAGCGTGTTAGATAAGCCTGGAATACATCAAACCATTTTTCAAGCTTACTATTCCTACGATACGTGTTTCGGATAATTCTCTTTAAACCAAATGTTCTCTTTTTAGGCCGTAAATTGCGCCACTCGTGCCGGTGAGCCTTGTCGTTTACGCAGCAAAGCGTTAGCTTTAACGCATCGTGATTATTTTGATCGTTTCGGAGGAGTTGAATGACTCTGCAGCAAAAGATTATCCAGGCGCTTGGCGCAAAACCGCACATTAATGCCGAAGAAGAAATTCGCCGCAGCGTGGATTTTCTAAAATCCTATCTGAGCACCTACCCCTTTTTGAAATCGCTGGTTCTGGGGATTAGCGGCGGTCAGGACTCCACATTAACCGGTAAATTATGCCAGATGGCGATAACGGAGCTACGGGAAGAAACGGGTAACGCGAGTCTGCAATTTATTGCCGTGCGTCTGCCATATGGCGTACAGGCTGATGAACAAGACTGCCAGGATGCTATCTCCTTTATTCAACCTGACCGCGTATTGACCGTTAATATCAAAGGCGCCGTGCTGGCCAGCGAGCAGGCGTTGCGCGAAGCGGGCATTGAGCTGAGTGACTTTGTCCGTGGCAATGAGAAAGCCCGCGAACGGATGAAAGCACAGTACAGCATCGCCGGAATGACCAGCGGCGTCGTGGTGGGGACCGATCATGCGGCAGAAGCGCTGACCGGGTTCTTCACCAAGTACGGTGACGGCGGTACCGATATCAATCCTATTTTCCGTCTGAATAAGCGACAGGGGAAGCAACTGCTCGCCGCCCTGGGCTGTCCAGAGCATTTATATAAGAAAGCGCCTACCGCCGATCTCGAAGACGATCGCCCTTCGCTTCCTGATGAAGCCGCACTGGGTGTCACCTATGACAATATTGATGATTATCTGGAAGGCAAAACGCTGGCGGCCGAAACGGCAAAAATTATTGAAGGCTGGTATTTAAAGACGGAGCATAAGCGCCGCACACCGATTACCGTCTTTGATGATTTCTGGAAAAAAAGCGAGATCTGACCGTCACGTCAGGCCGGATAGCGCGTCCTCTATTCGGCCTGTCATTGCCCACAACACAATGTGAAATTATTGCACCGACGCTGGCGAATGACCCGCCAGCCAGGTGATCTCGCTAAACAGCAGTTTCCCCTCGGATTTCAACAACCGCAACGTATGTCGTCCATCATCCCAGCAGGCGCCTTGATCGGCCGTCAGTAATTTTTCACCCAACTGCCAGGCTCCGCTAATGACAAACACCACGCCGCCACGCGAGCCAAATGTTGTAAAGGAGCGATCGGCAACCCTGACTTTCGCCTGACAACAATCACGGCGGGTCATAATATTGAAATCCATCGACATTTTCCCCTCCGTCAGTTTCGCTTTCACCGCATGCTCGCCCGCAAAAGTAAACGGCTGATACTGTTTAAGGGTGTGGGTAAAGGTCTTGCCGCCGTCCAGAGTGACTTCCCCCCCTTCCAGCAACGTAATCACGCGTTCCACCCCAGGGAAAAGCGCGAATTCGCCGTTGCCGGCAATTGAGGCGATGCTCGCGCGCCAGTGAAAATCGCGCGTCGCCGGAGGAAAACAGCAAATTTCTCGCGTTTCACCTGCCCCATTACGCCAGAGGTTTACCGGCATTTTACGGATATCAAAGTATTCCATCGTCACTCCTGAAAGATGCGGTGCGCCAAATCATGCACGGTATCGTTATCGGCAGCAGTGAGGATTTACCTTAGTGAGAAATAAAGAAAAACCGCCGACCCTGTCCACATCGTGTTGATGTTGTGAACAGGGCCGGCGGTCTTGAATGTTGACTGCGAGATTACTCGGCAGATGCAGGCATTTTACCTTCCTGCGCCGGACGTTCTGTCAGACGCTTCTCAAAATTGGCATTAAATTGTTTTTTCTGTTCCGGGGTCAGAATGTTGTAGATCTTGTTCTGCGTTTCCATGTGCGCCAGCATGTTCGCCTGACGCTGCTCTTCCATCTTCGCAATCTGCGCTTGCGCTTTGGCTTTATCAAAGGTGTCGCTGGCAATGATGTCATGCATCGCGCGGCGTTCTTCCAGCGGCGGACGTTTCATCTGGTCACGCTGGCCTTTCATGATTTCGCGAACCTGCTGTTTCTGCGCATCGGTCAGGTTCAGGTCTTTAAACATCATATCGTGATGCGGCCCAAATTTACCTTTATGGTGCATCATCGGCATAGAGTCAGCAGTAGCCGCGCTGGAAGTGTCAGCTGCGTGAGCCAGGTTTGCAGCGCCCAGCGCCAGGGTAGAAGCAACAAACAGTGCAGTTAATTTACGCATAATCTTTATCCTTCCTTTCAGTTATTTTACGGCATTTCTGATACGGTCGTGCCGTGTTGACGAGATTAACTTTACTGGCTTATTCGTCAATAAGTCAGAGCAACGGTAAAACAATGAAAGTGTAAAAAACAGTTTTTCGCCAATTATGAAGAAAAAAAGAATAAATCGAGGAGAATTGAAATAAAAAATTACAATATGCTGATTTTGAAGGGATTGTGAAAAACTATACCGCAACAGTGGTGATTAATAAAGCAGTTATCCAGGAATAATCCGTAATCCTGCGAACTGACGTCCGGCGGGTATAATCCCCTCAGGCGTTAACCCGAGGGTAAATATCGCTAAGGAAGTTTCTCCAGCATCAGTCCGGCACGTAAACCGTACGCCACATTCGGATTGGGAAAGAGAACATATTCAATGTCATGAGTCACGACCATCCGCTCTTCACCATCCTGCGCTAACACCGTCCCTTCCTTAAATGGCGTGAAATTCAGCGTCTGGTTATCCATATGCAGGATAAAAGCGTCGCTGCGACGGGTAATTTGCGACACCACCCGATAGCGTATCGGAGAGATGTCTCCTGCAATGGCGATATTACCGGCAAGCAACGACGCTAATGCCTGTGCAGTGGGCGCAAACAACGTGAGATCATTGTGGCCAAACGGCAGTGCCTTGCCGAGCTCCAGCGTGCAGGACAGCACGCCAAAATGCTCACAACTAAAATGCGTAAAGGTGCCTCCCGGCGCACGATGGAACACCAGCGCCTCCAGCCCCGCCGCGCCCAACCAACTGAGAAACGTCTCCTCCCAGGGAATGGGACGTTGAGGCAATACCCCAAACCGTACATGATAAGAGCCGCGAATCGCGGTATGCAGATCGAGATGCCAGCGTAACCGTTCACTGCCGCCCGCAAAAAAATTCTCCAGACACTGCTCCAGCTCGCGGGTACGCTCCGTTTCTTCACTCTCAGGAAACTCCTGCCATCGCCCGCCAAACATCCGGTTCATGTCGCTGTGGCAATACCGTTTCCCCGCCGAGAGCGCCAGCGGATTCCCCAGCACCACCAGCAGTCGCCAGCGCAACGTTTGTCGCCCCTGAAAAAGTGCTGAAAGCAGCGCATCCAGCATCTCCACCGGCGCGGTTTCGTTGCCATGAATCCCTGCTGAAAGCACCAGAGCGCGATCCACGGGCGCGTCTGGCGTGAGTTCCAGTAACCCGTGACCTAACCACCGCCAGCGAAAGCCACTGGCGTCCCCCTGCCTGATGTCCGGTGGTTTTCCCGCCAGCGTCAGCGCCAGAAAGTTATCCATTATTTGCTCCTGATTGCTGGAAGGGATAGACCGACCCCAGGTTAAGCAACTGCGTCAGCGCATCCAGCGCTTCGCGTCCTTCACGCAGTAACTGCGGATCGGCAAGGTCTGCCGCCGTCAAACGATCACGATAATAGCGGTCAACCCACTGATTCAGCGTCGTAAAGAGCGCCTCGTTCATCATCACCGCCGGATTCACTACCCGTTGTTCCTCGGGGGTTAAGACCACACGCAGACGTAAACAGGCAGGCCCGCCGCCATTTGACATGCTTTCACGTAAATCAAAGACCCGGAGATCGCTTATCGGGTTATCCGCGTCAAGCAGTCCATTCAGGTAACGCCATACCCCAGCGTGTTCACGACACTCCTGCGGCAGCACCAGCATCATGGAACCGTCTTCACGGCTTAACAACTGGCTGTTGAACAGATATGTGGCAACCGCATCTTGTACCGTGACATCAGACGACGCGACCTCAATCGGCGTAAAGTCGTCCACAGATGCGCGCAGCCGGTTCATGAGATCACCCTGATTCACGAACGCCTGCTGATGGCAAAACAGCACCTGCCAGTTAGACACCGCAATCACATCGTTATGGAAAACGCCAAGGTCGATAACCTCCGGATTCTGTTGGGCGAAAATCGCCTGCCGGGGATTCACCTGATTCAGACGCGCCACGGCTTCGCTGGCCTCACGGGTTTGCCGTGCCGGATAGCGCGTTGGCCGTACGCTATTTCCCTCTTCACAACCATAAACAAACAGTTGCACGCCTGCTGCGCCGTAATCGCCCCCCAGACGGTTATGGTTCGCCGCGCCTTCATCGCCCAACAGCGCGACCTGAGGCAGCGCGTTGTGCACGGAAAAACACGTCTCATCACGAAAAATCGCCCGCAGTAATGCGGCGGTGGTTGAGGCTTCCAGAGCGCGATGGAATTTGTTGTTCAGATTGGCGACTGTGAAATGCACTTTACCATCCAGCGCATCTGCCGACGGGCACACTGTCGCCGCGTTTGCCACCCACATCGGTGAAGCAGAACTGGCGTTGGAAAGCCATTGCGGCGCCTGACGCGCCACCTTTTCAAGCACCTGTTCGTCGCTGCCGGTGAACCCTAGCTGACGGAGCACAGGGAGATACGGACGCTCATGCGGCGGGATCACCGCCTGCGGGAATCCGGCGTCCGCCAACGCCTTCATCTTTAATAATCCCTGCTTCGCCGCCAGCCGCGGGTTTGACACCTGAAAACGATGACGGGTCGACGCCTCATTGCCAAATGACAGCCCGGCATAATGGTGCGTCAGACCGACCAGTCCATCGAAATTGACTTCACACGCTTTCATACCGGCTCCTCATGAGAAAAATCGAGTCCGGGACTGAGTGACGCGGGTAACGTTAATGCCGGTGACTCAAGACTCGCCATCGGCCAGGCGCAATAATCCGCTGCATACCAGGCGCTCGCCCGATGATTGCCGGAGGCGCCAACTCCGCCAAACGGCGCCGTACTGGCAGCCCCCGTCAACGGCTTATTCCAGTTGACGATCCCGGCCCGCGCCTCGAGCAACAGTTGCTCAAACTGTTCACGATCCGGTGAGACCAGACCGCACGACAATCCAAAGCGAGTGTTATTCGCCAGCCGAATCGCCTCATCAAAATCGTCATAGCGCCAGACCCCCAGCAACGGGCCAAACACTTCTTCATCCGGCACGTTTGCCACGCCGGTCATTTCGATAATGCCAGGTGAGAGTAGCGAGGCGCCCTCTTGCAGCACGCGCGGTGCCAGTAGCGTAGTTCCGCCCAGTGATTCCAGTTTCTGCCATGCTTCATACACATGACGCGCCGCCTGAACAGAGATCAATCCGCCCATGAAAGGCTGAGGTTCGTCATCCCAGCCCCCTGGCGTCAGGCGTTGGCTGACCTCCACCAGACGCGCCAGGAACGCATCACCGGTTTTTCCTTTTTTCACCAACAGACGACGCGCGCAGGTACAACGCTGTCCGGCAGTGACAAACGCCGACTGGATGGTCAGATGCACAGCCGCATCGATATCCGCAGGGTCTTCAACGATCAGCGGATTGTTGCCGCCCATTTCCAGCGCGAGGATTTTTTCCGGCTGACCGGACAACTGGCGGTGCAGTTGATAACCGGTGTTCGCACTACCGGTGAAAAGCAGTCCGTCAATGTCGTCCAACGCGCTCAGCGCCTGCCCGGTTTCGCGCCCGCCCTGCACCATATTCAACACACCTGGCGGTAATCCGGCCTGTTCCCACAGTTTCATCACGGCTTCGCCGGTCCACGGTGTTAACTCGCTGGGTTTAAAGATCAGCGTATTCCCCGCCAGCAGCGCCGGAACAATATGGCCGTTCGGTAAATGCCCAGGAAAGTTGTACGGACCAAACACCGCCAGAACGCCATGCGGACGATGGCGCAACGTCGCCGCGCCATCCGGCAGTTCACTGTGCTGCTCTCCGGTACGGATGTGATATGCCTTCACCGAAATGGCGATTTTGTTGATCATTGCCGTCACTTCCGTTACCGCCTCCCAGCGGGGTTTACCGGTTTCTCGGGCAATAATGGTCGTCAGTTCTGCTTTATTGCTCTCCAGTAACGCCGCAAATTTCTCGACCACCGCCTGTCGCTCATTAAACCCGCGCTTCGCCCAGCCGGGGAACGCCGCCCGCGCCGCGCGGTTTGCCTGTAATACCTGCGTCGCGTCCGCATCATTGCCCTGCCAGAGAACGTCTCCGTTCACCGGGTTGGTTTTAATGCGATGTTCTCCCTGACCGGTTATCCAGTCGCCGTTAATCCATAGCGTCATACCGTTTTCTCCTCAGCGCAAAGGCGCACCAGACGAACCTTTTCTCCCGCGTGGCATTTCAGCGCATCTAATTGCGCTGCGGTCAGCACCAGACGCTGTGTGTCCGGGTCGGTACGTATTAATGTGGCGCGAAAATGGTGGTAGTTTTCATTGGCAACCAGGCAGGCAGGAAACTCCCCCTGCGCGGGCTGCCCTTCAACGACCTCCACCAGTCGGCTTTTGCGGATCGCCCGTACGCGATCAATATCGCATTCCAGCGTCGGGCCACCGTCAAAAATATCGATATAGTTCCGGTAGCGGAAACCTTCTTTCTCGAGCACTGCGCGAGCGGGTGCCGTCTGAGGGTGCACCTCGCCAATCACGGCCTGTGCCTCGTCTGAAAGAAAGTGCGTATAAATAGGATGCTTGGGCATCAGTTCGGCAATAAACGCTTTCTGCCCCGTACCGCACAGAAAATCGGCCCGGCTAAACTCCATCGAGAAAAAGCGTTTCCCAAGGCTTTGCCAGAAGGGAGAATAACCATGCTCGTCGATCACGCCGCGCATTTCGGCGACCACTTTCTCGTTGAATTTGTCGCGAAAGGCCGCCATGAACATAAATCGCGACTTTGAGAGCAGATAGCCATTGCCCTCTTTGCGCCAGTCCGGGTCGAGAAACAGCGTACACAGTTCGCTACTGCCGGTATGATCATTGCTGAGAAATAGCGTCGGCAATGCGTTGTAAACATTCAACTCTTTCGACGCATGTACCAGCGTCCCGACCCGATAGTTATACCAGGGATCGTTCAGCCCCACCGCCACTTCAATGGCGCAAATTCCCGCCACCGCGCCAGTTTCACTCTCTTCCAGCACAAACACGTAGCCCTGCTCGCTTTTTGGCAATTCCCCCTGCCAGGTTTTGATTGCGCGATCGATTCGCGCAATCAGCGTCTCTTCATTCGCCGGTAAGGAGGTCAGCCCGCCGCCCGTTTTCGCAGCAAGTTGCATCAGCGCGGTAATGTCCGCGCGTTCGACGGGACGGATCACCATCATGATGAACCCCCTGCTTTAATACGTTCGCAGGCCAGGGAGAAGCGATCCAACCCGGTAGACACTTCTTCTTTACTGACATTAAGCGCAGGGGCGAAACGCACCACGTTGCCCCCGGCAATCAGCACCATGACACCCGCGTTTGCCGCTTCCAGTGAAATCTGTTTGGCTTTTCCAGCAAATTCGGCCGTCAGCTCGCAGCCGATCAGCAATCCCAGGCCCCGGATTTCACTGAACAATCCAAAACGGGCGTTGATGGCATTCAACCGTTCAACAAACCACTCGTGACGCTGTTTGACGCCATTGAGCATCTCGGGGGTATTGACGATCTCCAGTAATTTTCCGGCCACCGCCGACGCCAGCGGATTACCGCCGTAGGTCGTGCCATGGGTGCCCACCGTCATCACGCTGGCACACCGTTTTGTGGTCAACAACGCGCCAATGGGGAAACCGCCACCCAGCGCTTTTGCAGTGGTCAGAAGATCCGGCGTCACGCCATAATGCATATAGGCATAAAGTTCGCCCGTACGCCCGACACCGGTTTGCACTTCATCAAAAATCAGCAACGCATTGTGGCGCTCGCACAGATCGCGAAGCCCCTGCAAAAATTCTTTTGTCGCTGGCAGCACACCGCCTTCCCCCTGCATCGGCTCCACAATCACCGCGCAGGTGGTGTCGTCGATCAGTTCATTGGCAGAATTGAGGTCGTTATACACGGCGTGACGAATATCCGGCGGCAGCGGTGCAAAATCCTGTGAATAGGCCGGCTGTCCGCCTGCGCTGACGGTGAACAGCGTCCGCCCGTGGAACGCATTCTTGAACGCGACGATGCCACTTTTATGGCTGCCAAAATGGTCATGGGCGTACTTGCGCGCCAGTTTTAACGCCGCTTCGTTCGCTTCTGCGCCTGAGTTACAAAAGAAGACACGTTCGGCAAAGGTGGCATCAATCAATTGCTTTGCCAGTCTCAGGACGGGCTCATTGGTGTAGCCATTCCCGGTATGCCAGAACTTTGCCGCCTGCTCATTCAATGCCTCACGCAATGCCGGATGCGCATGCCCCAGCGCGTTAACGGCGATCCCCCCTGCGAAGTCGATATACTCTTTACCCTGCTGATCCCATAAGCGCGAGCCCTCCCCACGAACCGGAATAAACGGCGCGGGTGCGTATACGGGCATCATCCATTCATCAAAGTTTTCACGCGTAACTGACAGAGACATAGCGACCTCTTTGGGTAAATTAAAAGTTACTTATATGTTAATAAATATGAGTGTTTGCGCTGTAAATGTAGATTGCAGAGTTCGTGCCAGCCAGTGCTAAAAATGCATAAATGGGAGATGAGAACGGAAAATCAAACAGTTACGCCCTGAGAATATTCACTTTAATTGCATAAAAAGTGAATATGTTTGCGTATCCGATGAGCATGAAGAGGAAAAAACGCAATATTATTCAGTTGCCAAATATAATTCTGGAATTGTGATCGTATACGAAATTTCTCGGAAATGACTGCCTCATTCTGACGCGGCCCGCCCTAAAACAGGGCATTTTTTGCGCCATTGTTAATACCATTCACACTCATCGCCGCAATCTCACGACAAGTGGCAGTCAGTCAGGCTAATTTCTGCTAACATCCTTGCACTATTCACCTTACAAAGTGGCAGCAACTATGAAATTTGTCTCTTTTAATATCAACGGCCTGCGAGCCCGCCCTCATCAACTGGCAGCCATTGTCGAAAAACACCAACCGGATGTTATTGGCTTACAGGAGACAAAAGTTCACGACGACATGTTCCCTCTCGAAGAGGTGGCAAAACTGGGCTACAACGTTTTCTATCATGGGCAAAAAGGCCATTATGGCGTCGCGCTGCTGACCAAAGAGACACCGATTGCCGTGCGCCGTGGCTTCCCGCAAGATGACGAAGAAGCGCAACGCCGGATAATCATGGCGGAAATCCCCTCTCCGCTGGGGAATATCACCGTCATTAACGGCTATTTCCCTCAGGGTGAAAGCCGCGACCACCCGTTGAAATTCCCGGCAAAAGCGCAGTTTTACCAGAACTTGCAAAACTATCTGGAAACGGAGTTAACACGGGAGAATCCCGTGCTGATCATGGGCGATATGAATATCAGCCCGTCCGATCTGGACATCGGTATTGGTGAAGAGAACCGCAAACGCTGGCTGCGTACCGGTAAGTGTTCCTTCCTGCCGGAAGAGCGTGAATGGATGGCAAGGCTGCTGAACTGGGGCCTGGTTGACACCTTCCGCCAGGCAAATCCAGAAACCGTCGACAAATTCTCGTGGTTTGATTACCGCTCGAAAGGATTTGACGATAACCGTGGCCTGCGTATAGACCTTTTGCTGGCGAGCCATCCACTGGCCGAACGTTGCGTGGAAACGGGCATCGACTATGAAATTCGCAGCATGGAAAAACCTTCCGATCACGCGCCAATCTGGGCCACCTTTCGCGGATAAAACAGGCTGACGTCCTGACAGCTGCGCTGGGCGAGGACGGGATAATTATTGAGTAAAATCAACAAAGCGGCAGTAAGAATTTGTTCCTTACTGCCGTTTATTATATTGTCACGCTCGTTTTTTGTTTCCCCGACAAACTCTCTATTATCAAGTCTTGATATAGGAAATTCCTGTGATGAAAGCCGAGTGTAAATTAGCGATCGCCTGTCTTTTTATTGGCGCTGTGATTTACGCTATTCATTCACGTGGACTCCTCGATTTCGTTGTTAATTTACCCCATCTGCAAGAAATCGTTCGCCAAAGCGGCGCGCTCGCCTACATCCTGTATATCCTGTTATTTATCATTGCCACACTCTGCCTGATGCCCGGCAGCGTACTGGTCATTGTTGGCGGCGTAGTATTTGGTCCTTTCTGGGGAACGCTACTTTCCCTGGTGGCGGCAACACTGGCCTCATCATTGTCTTTTCTGCTTGCCCGCGGGTTGGGCAGAGATCTGTTGCTGAAATATGTCGGTCACACGCCCGTATTTCAGGCGATTGAGAAAGGGATGATTCGCAACGGTACTGATTTTTTAATCCTTACGCGTTTGATTCCGTTATTTCCCTATAATATTCAAAATTATGCATACGGCCTGACGGCTATCTCATTCTGGCCTTTTACGTTTATTTCCGCCATCACCACGTTTCCCGGACTGTTGATATATACCCTGATGGCCAGTGAACTCTCCAGCGAAGGGATAACCACAGTATTTATGGTGAAACTTTGTCTGGCGGGTCTGTCGTTATTTATTTTAATTCAGCTTGCCAAACGATATGCCCGACATAAACAGGTTAATCTGCATGCTGGCGATACGCCGGGCAGCGCAGCACGCTGGTCGTCAAATAATCCGGAAGAATAGCGCTATGCAGCATCCTGGCACATCATGGAAAATAAGATTAACGGCAGGAGGGCTTATGGCAATCGCTGAACTCAACGGTGGTGTTCAAACAGGATGATGCACAATAAACCGCGTATTCTCTGGTTTTACCGCACCGGAGTCATCCTTCTGTTAATTGCCGCGCTGTGTGCATGGGCGCTGATTCCTGGTGTTCATGCGTTTATTCATCACAGTCTTGCGGCCTTTACCGCCGTGGACCAACAGGGCATTGAACGTTTTATTCAATCGTACGGCGCGCAGGCGGCAGTGGTCTCGTTCATTTTGATGATCTTGCAGGCCATTGCCGCCCCGCTGCCGGCGTTTCTCATCACCTTTGCCAATGCCTCGCTGTTCGGCGCCTTCTGGGGCGCTTTGCTCTCCTGGACAAGTGCGATGGCAGGCGCCGCCCTCTGCTTTTTCATCGCCAGGGTAATGGGCCGTAGCGTTGTCGAGAAACTAACCGGCAAAGCCGTGCTGGAAAGCATGGACGGTTTTTTTGCGCGTTACGGCAAACATACTATTCTGATCTGTCGTCTGCTGCCGTTTGTCCCTTTCGATCCGATCAGTTACGCCGCCGGTCTGACGTCGATCCGTTTTCGTCATTTTTTCATCGCGACAGGTCTGGGTCAGCTACCGGCAACCATTGTCTATTCATGGGCAGGTAGCCTGTTAACCGGCGGGACATTCTGGTTCGTGAGCGGACTGTTTATTCTGTTCGCCCTCACGGTCGTTGTCTTTGCGGCCAGAAAATTCTATAGCGAACGTCAAAAGAGGAGATCCTGATGGGGTTGCCGCCGCTGAACAAAATCCCGCTGATTATACGTCCTCAGGCGTGGCTGCATCGCCGTCATTACGGAGAAGTGCTCACCCCGATCCGCTGGTGGGGGCGTATTCCTTTCCTCTTTTATCTGGTGTCTATGTTTGTGGGTTATCTGGAGCGCAAACGCTCGCCGCTTGATCCTGTGTTACGCGCCGTCGTCAGCGCCCGCATCGCGCAAATGTGCCTGTGCGAATTTTGTGTCGATATCACCAACATGAAAATCGCGGAACGCACAGGCAGTACGGACAAACTACTGGCGGTCAGCGAGTGGCGGCAAAGCCCGCTGTTTAGCGAGTCGGAACGTCTGGCGCTGGAGTATGCTGAAGCCGCCAGCATGACGCCCCCTCGCGTTGATGACGCGCTACGCCGCACACTGACCGCCCACTTTGACGTGCAGGCGCTAACGGAACTGACGGCGCTTATCGGCTTACAAAATTTATCGGCGCGTTTTAACTCGTCAATGGACATTCCTGCGCAGGGGCTGTGTCGCCTGCCGGGCGGGACGTCATCAGACGCGAAATCCGAATAATAAGGGGAAAACATGCGCCACTGTGTATGGCTATTGGGGTTACTGTCGCTCTTTTCCCAGACCACGTATGCCCTCGACTGGCAACAGATCAAAGAGGAGGCGAAAGGACAGACCGTCTGGTTCAATGCCTGGGGCGGCGATAATGCCGTCAATCAGTATCTCGACTGGGTGAGCGGCGAAATGAAAACCCATTACGCGATAAACCTTAAAATTGTCCGTCTCGCCGATGCCGCCGATGCCGTCAAACGTATCCAGACGGAGTCTGCCGCCGGGCGTAAAACCGGTGGCTCGGTGGACTTGTTGTGGGTGAATGGCGAAAACTTCCGAACCCTGAAAGAGGCGGGACTGCTGCAAACCGGATGGGCGCAAGCGCTGCCAAACTGGCGATTCGTGGATACACAACAACCGGTGAACGAGGACTTCGCCATTCCCACTGAAGGCGCAGAATCGCCCTGGGGCGGCGCGCAACTGACCTTCATTGCCAACCGCGCGACCACGCCCGAACCACCCAAAACCCCGCAGGCGCTGCTGGAATTTGCCAAAACGTATCCTGGGACCGTGACCTATCCGCGACCACCGGATTTTACCGGCACCGCCTTTCTGGAACAGTTGCTGATAGCGCTAACATCTCAGCCTGATGCCCTAAAAATCGCCCCCGATAGCGCCACGTTTGCCGAGGTGACTGCGCCACTCTGGCACTATCTTGATGCGCTGCATCCCTGGCTGTGGCGTAAAGGTGCCGATTTTCCGCCATCTCCTGCGCGTCTGGACGCGCTGCTTAATGCCGGTGTGCTGCGCATCTCCATGACCTTTAACCCCGCCCATGCGCAACAAAAAATCGCCAGCGGCGAACTCCCCGCGACCGGCTACCGTTTTGGCTTTACTCAGGGCATGGTAGGCAACGTGCATTTCGTCACGATCCCGGCGAATGCCCGTGCCAGCGCGGGTGCGAAGGTAGTCGCTAATTTTCTGCTCTCCCCTGAGGCGCAATTACGCAAAGCCGATCCCGCACTCTGGGGCGACCCTTCGGTGCTGGATCCCAAAAAGCTGCCGGATGCGCAACGTCGCGTCTTACAGTCGCGAGTCCCGGAAGGATTACCCGCCGTACTGCCTGAACCTCACGCCGCATGGGTAAACGCGCTGGAACAAGAATGGCTACGCCGTTACGGTACACGTTAATTTCGCTGCTCTGGTGCATGATGGCGGCGATCTACTCGCCGCTGGTGCCTGGCGCGTTTGCGCTCATCATTCCCGCGCTGTCCATCAAACACTGGCTGGCGCTGTTTGCCGACCCACAGCTATCACAGGCGCTGCTGGCGACGCTTATCTCGGCGACCATTGCCGCAGTTGGCGCGCTGACGATTGCCCTGACGGTGATTGTCGCCCTCTGGCCGGGTGCCAGGTGGCTGCGTCTGTGCGCACGTCTGCCGTGGCTGCTGGCGATTCCGCATGTGGCCTTTGCCACCAGCGCGTTGCTGCTGTTTGCGGAAGGCGGGTGGCTGTACCGCACAATGCCTTTTTTCTCGCCGTTATTGGATCGCTATGGTATCGGGCTTGGCGTAACTCTGGCGGTGAAAGAGAGCGCCTTTATTCTGTGGATCCTCGCGGCACTGCTCAGTGAAAAACAGCTTTCTCAGCAGGTTATCGTGCTCGATACGCTCGGTTACAGTCGTCTGCAATGTCTGAACTGGCTGCTGTTACCTTCTGTGGCGCCCGCGCTGGGGGCGGTAATGCTGGCGGTTGTCGCCTGGTCACTCTCGGTTGTTGACGTGGCGATCATTCTCGGGCCAGGCAATCCACCTACGCTGGCGGTATTAAGCTGGCAATGGTTAAGTCAGGGAGATAGCGATCAACAGATCAAAGGCGCGCTGGTCAGTTTTCTGCTGGTGGGGCTGCTCGTTGCCTTCGCGCTGACAGGCTATCTGCTGTGGCGCGCCTGGCAACGTACCCTCCCCACGATGAACGGCGTGCGCCGTCGCCGCTCATCGACGCGACCGGGCCAAACGCTTTCGCTGATGCTGCCGTTAACGGGTGTACTGTGCTCTGTGCTGCTGGCGCTTATCGCTCACCCTGCGTCAGTCAACCTTGAGGCGTTATTCAACAGTCTGTCTCTGGGCCTCGCTGCCAGCGCCATCGGACTCATCATGATTCTGTTATGGCTGGAATGGGGCCCATCACGTGGACATGGCTGGCTCTGGTTGCCGATTGTTCTACCGGCGCTACCGCTGGTGAGCGGGCAATACATCCTCGCGCTGCGACTGGAACTGGACGGTCAGTACGCTACCGTTATCTGGGGGCATCTGCTGTGGGTGATTCCGTGGATGCTATTTGCGCTACGTCCGGCCTGGCAACGCATCGACCCGCGCCTGATACTGGTGGCGCAAACGCTGGGTTGGACAAAAGGTAAGATATTCTGCTGTGTAAAATGTCCGTTGCTTGTTCGTCCGGCGCTGCTGGCTTTTTCGGTCGGATTCTCTGTCAGTATCGCCCAATATATGCCAGGACTTTGGCTCGGCGCAGGTCGCTATCCCACACTCACCACCGAAGCGGTCGCGCTCAGTAGCGGCGGCAACAACGCGATTCTGGCGAAACATGGCATTCGTCACGATACGACAGTGGTTCTGTATGGTCGCGACGTTTACGCAGCGGCGCGTGTCGCACAGATCATGCTCTATGCCGGTGTGAAAGATGTTCGCGTGCTTGATGGCGGTTGGCAAAGCTGGTCCGACTCCGGGCTGCCGGTTGAACGCGGCACGCCGCCAAAAGTGAAAGCGGAACCTGATTTTGGCGTCGCCATTCCGGCGCAACCGCAGCTGATGTTGAATATGGAACAGGCGCGCGCCCTGCTGCATCGCCAGGATGCTTCGCTGGTCAGCATTCGCTCCTGGCCTGAGTTTATTGGCACCACCAGCGGATACAATTACATCAAACCGAAAGGCGAGATTGCCGGCGCGCGCTGGGGTCATGCCGGCAGCGACTCTACGCACATGGAAGACTTCCACAACCCGGACGGCACCATGCGCAGCGCAGACGATATCGCCGCCATGTGGAAGCAGTGGAATATCCTGGCGGATCAGCAGGTTTCCTTCTACTGCGGTACTGGCTGGCGTGCCTCAGAAACGTTTATCTATGCCCGGGCGATGGGCTGGAAAAATGTCTCCGTGTATGACGGCGGCTGGTACGAGTGGAGCCGCGACCCGAAAAATCCGGTCGCCACCGGCGAACGAGGTCCGGACAGCAGCCTCTAAATCATGAATGCCTGATGGCGCTACGTTGTGTAGGCCGGATAAGCGTAGCGCCATTCGGCAACACGTCTTATCCGGCACGCTGAAGCGATTTCAGCGTCAGGTAGCCACTCCAGATTCGCGTAAAGGTGGTCATCCAGCACAACGCGCCAAATATCCACGCAAGCCACGAAAAATACGCCGGGAATAAGCAACTCAACCCAAACAGCAGAATGGTCTCCGTCCCTTCCGTCAGTCCGCCCAGATAGTAAAACGATTTATGCGCATAGCCGGGATTATCAATCTGATGTTTCGCCGCCAGCGCGGCAAAGGCCAAAAAACTGCTGCCGGTGCCGATAAACGCAAACAGCAGCCAGCCGCCGGCGAGGGCATTTTGCTCCGGTGCGGCGAGAATAAAACCAAACGGCACCAGCGCGTAAAAGAGAAAATCGAGAGAAATATCGAGAAATCCGCCCGCATCCGTCAGTCCTCTACGCCGGGCCAGTGCGCCATCCAGACCATCCAAAAATCGGTTCAATACAATAGCGACCAGCGCAGCCAGATACCAGCCTAATGCCAGAAACGGCAAGGCCAACATGCCGATGGCAAAACCAAGCAGCGTCAGTCCGTCCGGCGTAATCGCCGGTTTATCCAGCAAACTGGCGCACCGATTCAGGAGAGGTTTAATTCCAGGGTGAAGATAGCGATCAAGCACACATGCTCCCGTAAGTGTAAAGTTCTTCAGGTTAGATAACACTGCGGATATTATGGCATTTTCTCTCGTCAGGCAGTGTTGAATATAATGAAATCTCTCGACGTCGTTGCCGCCATCATTGAGCGTGATGGCAAAATTTTACTGGCTCAGCGCCCGGAACATGCTGACCAGCCCGGAATGTGGGAATTTGCCGGTGGTAAAGTCGAGTCCGGTGAAAGCCAGCCGCAGGCGTTGGTGCGTGAACTCAGGGAGGAACTGGGGATCGACGCGGTGGTTGGGCAGTATATCGCCAGCCATCAGCGTGAAGTGTCGGGGCGATTAATTCATCTGCATGCCTGGCACGTCCCGGACTTTAACGGTACATTGCGCGCACACGAACACCAGCGTCTGCTCTGGTGCTCGCCTGAAGACGCGCTTAATTATCCACTCGCCCCGGCAGACATTCCGCTATTAGAAGCATTTAAGGTTTTACGCGACGCCAGACCAGCGGATTCGTGCTGAGGGCTTTGTCGTCACGCTGGCACTGCAACAGTACGCCATCGGCTTTGATGACGGCCCCTTCTGAATAATTTTGATCCTGGTAAATGCAGCACTGATTACAGGGCTGAGGACGCTGTCCGCTGGAGCTAAAAACCTCCGGCGGTATGCTAACGTCAACATCCGGGCGATAACGGTCATTCGCCTGCACAGCGTAAGGCATCAGTGCCACTGCAACAGCGGCCATCAATAAACGGCGCATAGTCATTCCTTTTAAATTGAACTCGTCTTTCCTATTAACGGTAGTAAACACCCTAAACTTTAGCCCTTCTATCATCACTTTTAGTCATGACGCCCGCTTCGTTATTAATTTGCGCAGCAGCATGATTTTTTTCTTGCTTAGCGTCACATTGCTGATGTTATAGTCAAAATCTGCAAACACCTATTCACATAAAACACAATTACAACCACATTAAAATATAAGAGGTTTTTAAATCTATGGATCAGACATGTTCTCTGGAGTCTTTCCTCAACCATGTTCAAAAGCGCGACCCGAATCAAACCGAGTTCGCGCAGGCCGTCCGTGAAGTGATGACCACGCTATGGCCCTTCCTTGAGCAGAATCCCCGTTATCGTCAAATGTCGTTACTGGAACGTCTTGTTGAACCGGAGCGCGTGATCCAGTTTCGCGTCGTCTGGCTGGACGACCGCAATCAGGTTCAGGTAAACCGGGCCTGGCGCGTACAGTTCAACGCCGCGATCGGTCCCTATAAGGGCGGGATGCGTTTCCACCCTTCGGTTAACCTGTCGATTCTGAAATTCCTCGGTTTTGAGCAGACCTTTAAAAACGCCCTGACCACATTGCCAATGGGCGGCGGTAAAGGCGGTAGCGATTTTGACCCGAAAGGGAAAAGCGAAGGCGAAGTGATGCGTTTTTGCCAGGCGCTGATGACCGAACTGTATCGCCATTTGGGGCCGGATACCGATGTGCCAGCCGGTGATATCGGCGTGGGCGGGCGTGAAGTGGGCTATATGGCCGGGATGATGCGCAAGCTCTCCAACAATAGCGCCTGCGTCTTTACGGGCAAAGGTCTCTCCTTCGGCGGCAGCCTGATCCGCCCGGAAGCGACCGGTTATGGTCTGGTCTACTTCACTGAAGCGATGCTCAAACGCCACGGTCTTGGCTTTGAAGGGATGCGCGTGGCGGTTTCCGGTTCCGGCAACGTGGCGCAATTCGCCATTGAAAAAGCGATGGAGTTTGGTGCCCGTGTGGTTACCGCCTCGGACTCCAGCGGCACCGTCGTTGACGAAAGCGGCTTTACGAAAGAAAAACTGGCGCGCCTGTGCGAAATCAAAGCCAGCCACGACGGTCGCGTCGCGGACTACGCGCGTGAATTTGGTCTGACCTATCTGGAAGGCAAACAACCGTGGGCGGTTCCGGTCGATATCGCCCTGCCATGTGCAACGCAAAACGAACTGGATGTTGATGCGGCTCGCCAGCTTATCGCCAATGGCGTGAAAGCGGTGGCGGAAGGCGCAAACATGCCGACCACCATCGAAGCCACCGATCTGTTCCTCGAAGCAGGCGTCCTGTTCGCGCCAGGTAAAGCGGCTAACGCAGGTGGCGTGGCCACCTCCGGGCTGGAGATGGCGCAAAACGCCGCGCGTTTAGGCTGGAAGGCGGAGAAAGTGGATGCGCGTTTGCACCACATTATGTTGGATATTCACCATGCGTGCGTGGAGTACGGCGGTGAAAATAAACAGACAAACTATGTTCGTGGCGCAAACATTGCGGGCTTCGTCAAAGTGGCCGACGCAATGCTGGGTCAGGGTGTGATTTAACCATAAATGCCTGATGGCGCTTCGCTTATCAGGCCTACTAGCGGGGGCAATTCATTGAAACTGCACTCTTGGTAGGCCGGGCAAGCGCAGCGCCCCCGGCAAGAGTCCGGTGAAAATGCCTGGTGGCGCTTCGCTTATCAGACCTACGGACGAGTGCAATTCATTGAAAACGGCACCATTCGCTTACGCTATCGCCCCACTGCCACTTCATCTGATGGCGGGCTTTTTTTCGCCGTACGTTTACGCGGCGCAGACTTTTTCTTCTCACCGCCGCCTGGGGCAACAATCCCCTTAAAGCGCCTAACCGGCGTACGCTTAGCCTGATCGATCAACTGATACAGCGTTCCAACCAATGGCTGCATAAAATCCTGATAGCGGCACTGTTTCTCACTGATTTGCGTCAGGATTGACTCCCAGTGCGCCGTCATATCAGGGCGGGTCGCCATTTCCGGCAGCGAATGAAACAATGCTTTTCCGGCATCGGTGGAGTGAATGTAGCGCCCTTTCTTGGTCAGAAAACCGCGTTTAAACAGTAATTCAATAATACCAGCGCGGGTCGCCTCGGTGCCGAGACCGTCGGTTGCACGCAGGATCTTTTTCAGATCTTTGTCCTGCACGAAGCGAGCGATACCGGTCATTGCCGAGAGCAAAGTCGCATCTGTAAAGTGGCGCGGTGGTTGGGTCTGACGTTCGACCACTTCGCCTTTCTCGCACAAAAGCGCATCGTCTTTCGCGACCACCGGCAACGGCGTACCGTCGTTCTCTTCATCACGTTCTTTATTGCCCAGCAGCGTGCGCCATCCCGCTTCCGCCAGGAACCGGGCTTTGGCAATAAATTTGCCCTTCGCAATGTCCAGCTCAATCACGCACTTGCGGAACACCGCATCCGGGCAGAACTGCATCAGATACTGGCGCGCAATCAGGTTGTAGACCTTCGCTTCGTTGTCGTTCAGGGCTATCGATGAACTGCGTGCGGTCGGAATGATCGCATGGTGCGCATCGACTTTTTTGTCATCCCAGCAGCGGTTACGGGTATCCGGATTGACCGCCGGTTGCGGCAGCAGATCCGGCGCATGGACGCTGATCGCGTTCAGCACCGCATGGCGTCCGGCAAAATGTTCTTCCGGCAGATAGCGACAGTCAGAACGTGGGTAGGTGATCAGTTTGTGGGTTTCATACAGCTTCTGGCAAATATCGAGCACATTCTGCGCGCTCAGCCCGAAGCGTTTGGCGGCTTCAATCTGCAAGGCGGAGAGTGAAAACGGCAGCGGCGCGGATTCTGATTCCCGTTTATCGTTATAACTGGTAACCACCGCAGGTTGACCGTTAATACGGTTTACCACATGTTCCGCCAGTGGGCGATGAAGTAAACGCCCTTCTTCGTCCTGATACGGTTCACAGGCTTCGCTGGGTTGCCAGAGAGCCGTAAACCGTTCATCGGCTGGCGTGACGATATGCGCTTTCACCTCAAAAAAATCTTTGGCGACGAAATTTTCGATCTCTTCATCGCGGCGCACCACCAGCCCGAGAACCGGCGTCTGTACCCGTCCCACCGAGAGGACACCCTGATAACCGGCGTTGCGCCCCAGAATGGTATACGCACGGGTCATGTTGATGCCGTACAGCCAGTCGGCGCGCGCCCGCGCCAGCGCCGAAACGCACAGCGGTACAAATTCGCTGTTGGAACGCAGACGTTCAATCGCCCGTTCGACCGCCTGCGGGTTAAGGTCGTTGATCAAACAACGTTGCACCTGATGGCGTTTTTCCGGGGCCAGTTGCAGGTAATCCAGCACTTCGTCCACCAGCAACTGCCCTTCACGATCGGGGTCTCCCGCGTGAATCACTTCGCTGGCTTCATGCAGGAACCGTTTGATGACGTTGAGCTGTTTGGTCACGGAAGGACGCGGCTGCAACTGCCATTTTTCCGGCACTATCGGAAGATCGGCTAAGCTCCAGCGCGCATAACGGCTGTCGTAGGCGTCGGGTTGCGCCTGTTCAAGCAGGTGACCGATACACCAGGTCACCACTTGCCCATTTCCGCATTCGATAAAACCATCGCCTTTGCGATGCGGCTTTGGCAACACGTCCGCAATCGCGCGGGCCAGACTCGGTTTTTCGGCAATATACAACCGCATCGAATTAACGGATCTCAACCATGGCGCGCCCACCACGGGCTTCAACCAGCTCGCCAATGGCAGTCAGATCGATACCAAACTCCGCCGCGGTCGCTTTAACTTCCTCTTCGGATTCCGGCGCCACCGCCAACAGCAGTCCACCAGACGTTTGCGGATCGCACAACAGAGAACGTACCGCGTGCGGCATTTCGCCCATCAAATGCCCGTAACTGGCATAGTTGCGCTCCGTGCCGCCCGGCACCGCACCCAATTGAATATACTCTTCCACGCCCGGCAGTTTTGGCACTTCCTGATAATGAATCTGCGCCTGCACGCCTGCGCCCTGACACATTTCGCTTAAATGCCCCAGCAACCCAAAACCGGTCACATCGGTCATCGCCTTCACGCCATCGATATTGGCAAACGCCGCGCCCGCAATGTTCATTCGGCACATCACTTCGGTCGCCAGCCCCTGATGTTCCGGCTTCAGCAGTGATTTTTTCTCTGCGGTCGTCAGCACGCCAATCCCCAGCGGTTTGGTGAGGAACAGTTTGCACCCGGCCTGCGCGGTACTGTTCTTTTTCACGCGCTCAGTGGGCACGACGCCGGTGACGGCCAGGCCAAAAATCGGTTCCGGCGCATCAATGGAGTGACCGCCCGCCAGCGCAATACCGGCTTGTTTGCAGGCAAAACGCCCGCCTTCGGTGACTTCTCTGGCAATTTCCGGGGAAAGCGTATTGATAGGCCACCCTAAAATGGCAATCGCCATAATCGGTTTGCCGCCCATCGCAAAAATATCGCTAATGGCATTGGTCGCCGCAATACGACCAAAATCGAACGGATTATCAACGATCGGCATAAAGAAATCGGTGGTACTGATAATACTGGTGCCATTCCCCAGATCGTACACCGCCGCATCATCGCGGGTTTCGTTACCCACAAGCAGGTTCGGGTCGACAAACTTCGCCTGCTCGCTATGCAGGATGGTTTCCAGCACTTTAGGGGAAATTTTACAACCGCAACCGGCTCCGTGGCTGTATTGCGTTAAACGAATAGTTTGCTCGCTCATGGACATCTCCTGTCATTGCAATTCAGCTATGGTAACGCTCATTCTGTGATGTGATAAGAGTGACTGTCTGAATTCCGGCGTCTTTGCTCATAATCCAGACAGTTTCGTCGAATATCTTAAAAATAACGGACGAATGGCGTCGGGTCCGGCAGGTTAATGCTCGTTGAGGCTTTCAGTTGCGGCGTCCCCAGATAGAGGAATCCCACAATTTTATCCTGCGCCCGGCACTGAAAAGCATCGCGCACGACCGGGCTTTCCGTTAATGCGCCACTGCGCCAGATCCCATTGAAACCTTGCGCGATCGCCGCCATCTGCATCGCCATCACCGCACAGCCCGCTGACATCTGTTGTTCCCAGACGGGCACTTTGTGGTTCTCTTCGCACTTCGCCACCACGGCAATGATGAGCGGCGCGCGAAACGGCGCAGAACGGGCTTTCTCAACGGCTTTTTCATCCCCGCCTTGCGCGATGGCAGCGTTCTCCAGTGTGGCGCTAAAACGTTCGCGCCCTTCGCCTTCAATCACAAAAAAACGCCAGGGTTGCAGAGATTTGTGATCCGGCGCGCGCATACCCGCCCGCAAAATATTTTGCAGCTGTTCACCCGCGGGGGCCGGTTCGGCCAGACGAGAGGCGCTACGGCGGTTAACAAGTAATTCGAGTGCATCCATTTAGTTAACTCCAGCAATGATGTTAATTCACAAAATTAACACGTGAGCAGATTTTGTTACAGCACAGGCAGTGATTCCTGCTGACAAGAGCCGGTTGGGTCATTACGATAGCCTCATCTTAGCGCTTTCTCCTGATACGGTGAGAATGGCGTTGTTTTTTTGGTTAGGGAGTATACATGCGAACCCTGTGGCGAATTATTGCCGGATGTTTTAAATGGACGTGGCGACTGCTGAATTTCGTTCGTGAACTGGTGCTTAACCTGTTCTTTATTCTGCTGGTGTTGGTGGGTGTGGGCATCTGGATGCAGGTCAGCAGCAGCCATACCAGCGAGCAAACAGCGCGTGGCGCGCTACTGTTGGATATTTCCGGCGTGATCGTCGATAAACCCTCCAGTACCAACCGGCTGGGTATTCTGGGTCGCCAGTTTTTTGGCGCAAGTTCTGACCGACTGCAGGAAAACTCGCTGTTTGATATCGTAAATACGATTCGTCAGGCGAAGGACGACCGTAATATTACCGGCATTGTAATGGACTTGAAAAATTTCGCCGGGGCGGATCAACCCTCCATGCAGTACATCGGTAAGGCGTTGCGCGAGTTCCGCGACAGCGGGAAGCCCGTTTTTGCCGTGGGTGATAACTACACTCAGGGGCAGTATTACCTGGCGAGCTTCGCGAATAAGATTTGGCTTTCTCCGCAAGGGGCCGTCGATCTGCACGGATTTGCCACCAATGGTCTGTATTACAAATCCCTGCTGGATAAGCTGAAAGTCTCCACGCACGTTTTCCGCGTAGGAACCTACAAATCCGCCGTTGAACCGTTTATTCGTGATGATATGTCCCCAGCCGCGCGCGAAGCGGACAGTCGCTGGATTGGCGAACTGTGGCAAAACTACCTGAATACCGTTGCCGCAAACCGTCAGATCCCTGCCCAACAGGTATTCCCAGGTGCGCAGGCCATGCTCGACGGGTTGAGCAAAGTGGATGGCGATACGGCGAAATACGCGCTGGATAACAAACTGGTGGATGCGCTGGCCTCCAGCGCCGAAGTAGAAAAAGCGCTGACCAAACAGTTTGGCTGGAGCAAGAAGGAAAATAATTACCGCGCCATCAGCTATTACGATTACTCGCTGAATCCGCCTTCTGATACTGGCGACAGCATTGGCGTTGTGTTCGCGAATGGCGCAATCATGGATGGCGAAGAGACGCCGGGGAATGTCGGTGGCGACACGACCGCAGCACAGATCCGCGACGCACGTCTGGATCCTAAAGTGAAAGCGATTGTCTTGCGCGTCAATAGTCTTGGCGGTAGTGTCAGCGCCTCCGAAGTGATCCGTGCAGAACTGGCGGCAGCGAAAGCGGCAGGTAAGCCAGTTGTGGTTTCAATGGGGGGCATGGCCGCTTCCGGCGGTTATTGGATCTCAACGCCTGCCAGCTATATTGTGGCCAACCCCAGTACCCTGACCGGTTCTATCGGTATCTTCGGGGTGATCAACACCGTTGAAAACAGTCTGGATTCGATTGGCGTACATACTGACGGCGTCTCCACCTCCCCACTGGCGGATATGTCAATGACCAAAGCCCTGCCGCCAGAAGTGCAACAGATGATTCAACTGAGTATTGAGAACGGCTACAAACGCTTTATCACGCTGGTGGCCGATGCGCGTAAGAGCACACCGGAGCAAATTGATAAGATTGCGCAAGGCCATGTCTGGACCGGACAGGATGCGAAAGCCAATGGTCTGGTCGACAGTTTGGGCGACTTTGACGATGCGGTTGCCAAAGCCGCTGAACTGGCCAAAATCAAGCAATGGCATCTTGATTATTATCAGGATGAGCCAACCTTCTTTGATATGGTCATGGACAGCATGTCCGGCTCGGTTCGCGCTATGCTGCCAGAAGCCATTCAGGCAATGTTGCCAGCACCGCTGGTCTCTGCGGCAAATGTGGTAAAAGCAGAGAGCGACAAACTGGCGGCGTTTAATGATCCGCAAAACCGTTATGCGTTCTGTTTAACCTGCGCGAACGTTCGCTAATCATCAACCCCTCTTCACACGAAGAGGGGTTTTTTATGTTCCAGAAGAAACTATCATGCAGAAGAAATCGATTTACGTTGCTTATACTGGCGGTACCATTGGTATGCAGCGTTCCGAACAAGGCTACATTCCTGTTTCCGGCCATCTTCAACGCCAACTGGCGCTGATGCCCGAGTTCCACCGTCCTGAAATGCCAGACTTCACTATTCATGAATACGCCCCCTTGATGGATTCATCCGATATGACACCGGAAGACTGGCAGCATATTGCAGAAGACATCAAAGCGCATTACGACGAATACGATGGTTTTGTCATTTTGCACGGCACCGACACTATGGCGTTTACCGCCTCTGCACTCTCTTTCATGCTGGAGAATCTGGGTAAACCGGTCATAGTGACAGGGTCACAAATCCCGCTAGCGGAGCTGCGTTCCGATGGCCAAATCAATCTGCTGAATGCGCTGTATATCGCGGCGAATTACCCGATCAACGAAGTGACGCTCTTTTTCAATAATCGTCTTTTCCGTGGTAATCGCACCACCAAGGCGCACGCTGACGGTTTCGATGCCTTTGCATCTCCGAATCTGCAGCCATTACTGGAAGCCGGGATCCATATTCGTCGCCTGGGCACCCCGCCCGCACCGCACGGCGACGGTGAATTGCGCGTTCACCCGATCACGCCGCAACCGATTGGTGTGGTGACTATTTATCCGGGAATTTCCGCCGATGTGGTACGTAACTTCCTGCGCCAGCCGGTAAAAGCGCTGATTTTGCGCTCTTACGGAGTGGGAAATGCGCCGCAAAACAAAGAGTTCCTGAAAGAACTGGAAGACGCCAGCTCACGGGGTATTGTCGTGGTCAATCTTACGCAATGTATGTCCGGCAAAGTGAACATGGGAGGTTACGCCACAGGTAACGCGCTGGCGCACGCCGGGGTTATCGGCGGTGCCGACATGACCGTTGAGGCAACGCTAACCAAACTGCATTATTTGCTGAGTCAGGGCGTAGATACGCAAACTATTCGCACCGCGATGACGCAGAACCTTCGCGGTGAACTGACACCGGATGACTAAGTCACCCTCAGGAGGACAATATGACAAACCGGGCTTTGTTACTGGTCGATTTACAGAATGACTTTTGTGCGGGTGGCGCGCTGGCGGTTCCTGAAGGAGACAGCACAGTAGAGGTTGCCAACCAACTGATTGCCTGGTGTGCTTCCCGGGGAGATGCCGTGATCGCAAGTCAGGACTGGCACCCTGCCAGTCACGGTAGCTTTGCCAGTCAGCATCAGGCACAGGCGTACAGTCAGGGGCAGCTTGACGGTCTGGCGCAAACCTTCTGGCCCGATCACTGCGTGCAAAACAGCGACGGCGCGGCGCTACATCCCCTGCTCAACCAACGTGCCATTACGGCCATTTTTCATAAGGGTGAAAACCCGCGGGTCGATAGCTACAGTGCTTTTTATGATAACGGCCGTCGCCAGAAAACGGCGTTAGACGCCTGGCTTCATGAGCATGGCGTGGATACGCTTATCATCATGGGGCTGGCAACCGACTACTGCGTGAAGTTTAGCGTGCTGGATGCGTTACAGTTGGGCTACACGGTGAATGTCATCACCGATGGCTGTCGTGGCGTGAATATCCAGCCGCAGGACAGCGCGCAGGCATTTATGGAGATGTCGGGCGCAGGCGCAACGCTGTATACCCTGGCGGACTGGGAAGAGACACAGCAATGATGATAATGTTGCCGGTGGCGCGATAACGCCATCGGCAAGCGCCGCTTACTGCACTTTCAGCGTCGCTATCGGCGGCGGCACAATGCCGAAATCGGCTTTCAACTGCTGTTTGCTCTTCATGACCATCTGACCGTTGGTGTCTATCGTCATATGCTGCGCGTCGGTATTATGGCGCGCCTGCCAGAGCATCACCAGTTGCAGACTGTTCTCTTTTTGTTCCGGCGTCAGCGCAACGCCATCAGGCCATTTCCCCAGTTCAACCGCGGTAGATAACCGCTGATAAACTTCCGGTGTCATGCTGTCGATCATCTCGTCAAGATTCATGATAAGTCCGCTCCTTTGGAATAATTTGCTGAATCGTTTTTTCAACCTTTGATTTGTTCGCCATTTTCATCATCGGTAAAGCTTAATGAGGCGGAATTGACGCAATAACGATCGCCGGTCGGTTGCGGGCCGTCCGGGAAGACATGTCCCAGGTGCGCATCACAGTTGCCGCAACGAATTTCTATACGCTGCATCCCATGGGAATTATCTTTAATGTAACGAATGGACTCTTCACTGACCGGCTCATAAAAACTGGGCCAACCACAGCCCGAATCAAACTTCGTCTGGGAGTGAAACAACGCAGCATCGCAGACCAGACAATGGTAGGTTCCACCCCGCTTGTTATGCAGCAAACGCCCGGTAAACGGCGGTTCTGTGCCGTGATTTTGCGTTACATAAAATTGCATTTCCGACAAATTTTTTTTCAGTTCTTCCGGAGAGGGTTGGTTAGCCATTTACTCGCATCTCGCTGTAGATTTACTCACATCACGCAACCGATTCTAACAAAACATTAACACCCCAGTGTGAACTTTTGTTCTAAACTTGAACCTGGCGAAATGGCAGCTCATGATTCGTGATCGCAATCACATTTTTATCTGAGTTGCCCTTTAAAATTCGGGGCGCCGCCCCCACGTGGTTTCAAGCCCAAAGGAAGAGTGAGGCGAATCAGTCGTGCAAAGCTTGTTCATAGGATTGATTTGTCGCAATGATTGACACGATTCCGCTTGACGCTGCGTAAGGTTTTTGTAATTTTACAGGCAACCTTTTATTCACTAACAAATAGCTGGTGGAATATATGACTATCAAAGTAGGTATCAACGGTTTTGGCCGTATCGGTCGCATTGTTTTCCGTGCTGCTCAAGAACGTTCTGACATCGAGATCGTTGCAATCAACGATCTGTTAGACGCTGACTACATGGCTTACATGCTGAAATATGACTCCACTCACGGCCGTTTCAACGGTACCGTTGAAGTGAAAGACGGTCATCTGATCGTTAACGGTAAAAAAATCCGTGTTACCGCTGAACGTGATCCGGCTAACCTGAAATGGGACGAAGTTGGTGTTGACGTAGTTGCTGAAGCTACTGGTCTGTTCCTGACTGACGAAACCGCTCGTAAGCACATCACCGCTGGCGCGAAAAAAGTGGTTCTGACTGGCCCGTCCAAAGACAAAACCCCGATGTTTGTTAAAGGCGCTAACTTTGACAAATATGCTGGCCAGGACATCGTTTCCAACGCATCCTGCACCACCAACTGCCTGGCGCCGCTGGCTAAAGTTATCAACGACAACTTCGGTATCGTTGAAGGCCTGATGACCACCGTTCACGCAACCACCGCTACTCAGAAAACTGTTGACGGCCCGTCTCACAAAGACTGGCGCGGCGGCCGTGGCGCGGCTCAGAACATCATCCCTTCTTCTACCGGTGCTGCTAAAGCAGTTGGCGTAGTTCTGCCAGAACTGAACGGTAAACTGACTGGTATGGCGTTCCGTGTTCCGACCCCGAACGTATCCGTTGTTGACCTGACTGTTCGTCTGGAAAAAGCGGCTTCTTACGAAGACATTAAGAAAGCCATCAAAGCAGCTTCCGAAGGCCCGATGAAAGGCGTTCTGGGTTACACCGAAGACGACGTTGTCTCTACCGATTTCAACGGTGAAGTTTGCACTTCCGTGTTCGATGCTAAAGCAGGTATCGCACTGAACGACAACTTCGTGAAACTGGTATCCTGGTACGACAACGAAACCGGCTACTCCAACAAAGTTCTGGATCTGATTGCTCACATCTCCAAATAAGTTGGAATGAAACAGTAATCTATAAGAGAGCGACTTCGGTCGCTCTTTTTTTTGCCTGAAGAGAAAGGATTGCGTGATGATCAATAAAATTTTTGCACTTCCGGTAGTCGAACATATTACCCCTGTCCTCTCCCGCCGCCAGCTTGATGAGCTGGAGGTCATTGTTGTCGACCACCCGCAGGTAAAAGCGTCTTTCGCATTACAGGGCGCGCACCTGCTCTCCTGGAAACCGGCTGGAGAAGACGACGTTCTGTGGCTAAGCAACACGACGCCGTTCAAAACAGGCACCGCGTTGCGCGGCGGCGTGCCGATTTGCTGGCCGTGGTTCGGCCCGGCGGCACAAGCAGGCCTGCCTGCTCACGGTTTTGCCCGCAATCTGCCATGGACGCTCAAAGCGCACAACGAAGACGATAACGGCGTGGTCCTGACCTTCGAACTGCAACATAGCGACGCCACCCGGAAGTTCTGGCCGCATGATTTTTCGCTGTTAGCCCGCTTTAAATTGGGGAAAACCTGCGAGATCGAACTGGAAGCCCACGGTGAGTTTGAAACGACATCCGCGCTGCACACCTATTTTAACGTCGGTGATATTGCGGCAGTGAAAGTGAGTGGTCTTGGCGATCGCTATATCGATAAAGTGAACGATGCCAAAGAAGATGTGCTGGCCGACGGTGTGCAAACGTTCCCGGACAGGACTGACCGTGTGTACCTGAATCCACAAGCCTGTAGCGTCATTCACGATGATGCGCTCAATCGCAATATTGACGTCGTACACCATCATCACCTCAACGTTGTCGGCTGGAACCCAGGCCCGGCGCTGTCCGTGAGCATGGGTGATATGCCGGATGATGGCTACAAGACGTTTGTTTGTGTGGAAACGGCGTACGCTACCGCGCCGCAAAAGGCCACCGAAGAGAAACCTTCCCGTCTGGCACAGACCCTTAGCGTCGCCAAACGTTAAGCGATCAGTGATGCCGGTGTTTCTGTTGGCCGGATAAGATGCGTGAGCATCGCCATCCGGCCTACAATGCCAGATGGCGACTCACGTCTTATCTGGCCTTCGAAAATAACATCCGGCATCATCACACCATATCCAGCGCGGTTTTCCCCTTCGGGGCCGGATACGCGTTATCCAGTGCAGCCAGCTCACTGGCTGAAAGAGTAATATTCAGTGCCGCCGCGTTCTGCTGCACATGCTCCACATTTGCCGCTTTTGGTATCGCCATCACGCCCTGATGACTAATGACCCACGCCAGCAGAATTTGCGCCGCACTCGCATGATGAGCATGAGCAACGTCATTAACGATGGGATTGTTCAATAAGCCGCTACGCAACCGCCCGGCTTGCGCCAGCGGGCTGTATGCCATCACCGGCAGCTGATGCTGCTGGCACCATGGCAGCAGGTCGTACTCAATCCCGCGGGAGGCCAGATGATAAAGCACCTGGTTGGTGGCGCACTGCTTCCCGCCAGCGACCAGCCACAATTTCTGCATAGCGTCAGTATCGAGATTAGAAACGCCCCAGCGACGGATTTTTCCCTGTGCGATCAGTTTTTCCATCGCCTCGACCGTCTCTTCAAATGAAAAACCGCCTGACCAGTGTAATAAATAGAGGTCCAGGTAATCGGTATTAAGGCGGCGCAGACTGCCTTCACATGCCGTAATGGCTTTTTGCCCTCCGGCATTCCAGGGGTAAACTTTTGAGACCAGAAAGGCCTGATCACGCCTGCCTGCCAGCGCTTCGCCAACCACCTCCTCTGCCGCACCTTCAGCGTACATCTCTGCGGTGTCGATAAGCGTTAGACCCAAATCAATGCCCGCACGCAGTGCTGTCACTTCGGCTCGTCGATGATGGGGCTTTTCACCCATATACCAGGTCCCCTGTCCCACCGCAGGGAGTGTGACCTGTCCACTAAAAACAACCTGTTTCTCTGTCATCGCATTCTCCAGTGTTATGCACTACCGTAATGCAAAACAGGGCGCGAGCGCCCTGTTTTGATGCACAAAATGAAGCATCAGAACCCCATTAAAACCCAGTAAATCGGTATGATATAAAATCACACCGCAAAATTGGGTACACCCTTGGGTACACGTTTTTTCAGACTGCCCTCATTTCGCTTATGATGTGACCATTATTCATTACTGGAGCAAATCATTATCATAATAGAAGGAGGATATCGCATCGTATTTATCTGTATAACGTTCCACTACACGCACCAAATAGTCGTGTTCTAACCTCCCCTGGAACATCTCCATAATATAATTTTTGAAATCATCAGGATGGATACCCGTTGCACCATTTACTCGCATAAGGTTCAAAACTGCTTGATTAAATCTTTTTTCATCAGATGGATGAAGGGTATTCCATGTGGATACTTTTAACCATTTATCAAGGGGAGACAGGTCCATAAATCCTCTTTTCTCTTCAAATTCATTGCTGAGCCTTAATACTACATCAATGAAATGGAGTTCATGACAAAAGATAGCAATAGCAAATATTGCTCAAATCCAAGTGATTTCAAGCTATAACAACTCTGACTACCTGGTCGCACGTAGTTCATACTCTCCCACCAGAATGCTGAGTTCCCGCCGGAACCACCGGGCGAAGGGAGTAGTACAAATCATGGATAAGCCAGTAAACAAGGCGATGTGGTGAGCTATATTTTTATACGCAACTACTTCGCTTGCCCTCTTATATAACTGATCACGCCATCAGAAAACGACGGTGAGTATCAGAAAAATTGCCCTATAGATATACAAATTGACTTGTCCCACCTGTCCCACTTATCCCAACGCACATAACCATATGATTTTATTGACATCGGCTTTTATTTTCGGGATAAGTCATCCTGATTTTGGGATAAATTGCCCTGTTTTCGACTTGTCCCAACGCGTCGCCCAGAGTGTCGCAGTCATAGCAAAACCCCTCTCACATGTACGAGATTGACTGCGAGCACGGTGGAGGGTGGTGTTTTAATGCTTTGTCGGCTGCACCGCACCAGGCACCTGCAGCGCGTTATGCACGACAATGAGATTTTCTTCAGACGATGGATCGGCTTTATCAATATCGGCCTGAATTTTCTTGTTCACCAGTTCCCGGCGTTCAGCCTCCAGCGATGCAAGATCTCTTTCCCGCTGCAGCTCGAATAGCGCTTTATCTCGGGCCGCGAGTTTGAGAAGCGTCTCAGCCTCCATTTTCCGTCCCAGCGTCAGTCTGGAGGCCAGCGACTCAATACGGGCAGTGTTCCTGTCCATCGCCTTATACGCGCCATCGATATAGGAAATCAGCGTTTTTTTCTTCTCTTCGTCAACATCAATCAACTGAGTTTTCCAACGCCCGATACATTCGGCAGCTTCCAGATTGGCGGCCCGAACGCGCAACAGCTCATCTTCCAGCGTCAGGGCGGCGGCATCTTCCAGATTGGCATCGGAAGTCAGCAGACGGCGGGCATAACCGCCATGCTTCAGGGAGGCACGGTTTTGAGGGGGAAACAGGTTTCCAGGCTGGGGGTTTCCACTACGGCTGTTCCGTTTCGTTTTGAGCGTTTTTTTACTTTTTTTCGAAGTGGAAACCTCGCTGGAATGCTTGCCGTTACTGGCTTTATCAAGGTTTCCCCCCCGGTTTCCAGTGGAAACTTTTTTGCGGGTGGAAACCTTAGTGGAAACTTTCTCCCATTGTTCGATTTTTGCGCGTTTATTTATGGCGGTGTGGCTCACGCCATACTCTTTTGACAGGTCACGGGCGCTTGCACCAGCACACCATTTTTTTTCGATTTCTCCCCAGTCAATTTCCTTGCTCATACCGCTTTACCGTCCGTTTACTTTCCACTGTCCAGCATGCTGCCGGCTAAAACACTTTATCAACCATCCACATTTTCACCTCGCACCGCAACCGCGCCTTTTCCAGTTCTCCCGGGACGGTGGGATCGGCATTATCGGCAATTTCCTGAATTTCAGTGACCATTCGTGCTCTCTGGTAGCCACGGGCTGCCGCCACAATATCCCGAAATTCCCGTTCATCTCTCTGCCACTCCAGTAACCCGGCGGTGTCCGGCATCCCGTCAATTTCGGCTATTTCGCTGTAACTCTTACCATCGATAATCGCATCATAGGCAATCATCCCTAATTGACGGTCGTAAGCAACGGTAGTTTTTTTATTTTTTTTCTCGCTCATGCTGCTGTAATCCTCTCCATCTCATCCAGTCGCCCGGATAATTTTTCCAGTTTTTCTGTCGCTGGCTTAAAAGCTGCATCAACCGCAGCTTTGATGACCGCGGCGATTTGCTCGTCCTCTGACGGTGTGGTGACCTCAACTCCTGCAGGCTTCCCGTCCTTATCCCATACACCCAGCGGAACCAGTGCAACGTGGTCAATGAGGAACGGCGTCCCTTCAATGCAAAAATTGTCCTCACCCATGGCATTCTCTACTACAGGGCACTCAGCCGCACCGCAGAACACAACGTTCGGGCTTGTCGAGACGCAGTCCTTATTCTTCGTTATGTAGTCGATAATTTCCTGCCCATATATGCGGCAAATAGCCCAAACCTCATCCCCACGGATGTACGGCAGCATGACGGTACCGACAATACGGTGCTTATTGCCAACCTGTTCCAGCATCTTACCTTCCGGATGATCGATAATCACCGGAACACCTGAGCATCGCTCCAGGAACTGTGGGTTAAGGTAAGTCTGCGGCGAACGCCAGACGTATTCTTTTTCGTTTGAGCGGTAAGCCAGCCCGGTGCCGGTGATGCGCAGGTTCACCAGCCACATGTTTGTAAACTTGTGCGGCGATGGAAGCCCCCCATCACGCACCTGTTTGGCGGCATCAATTTCAGTCAAAAGCATGGGATTTTCCTTGAGGCGTTGAAACTGAACCCGGCCTGAAGCACCAGAGCCGGGCGGAATAACGGCTGCTTAACGAATGCTGCCTTGGGTATTAATTCGGGAAAGGATGCGGCCAGGAGTTTTGAAGGCTGATAGCCAGACGTTCGGATCCCCCTGATATTCAGTAATCCGGCGGCCAGCTTCATCCATGCGGACTGTTTTGTGCAGATACCCTGGCGTATTCTCCATTGCCCATTCAGTGCCCTCACGAGCGGCCTTGTAAATCTGATCCTCCAGCACTGAGAGAGTCGCTGAATCAGAAACAGATCGTATATTCACTCCGCTAAAATCCTTCGCCAGGCGCTGTGCTCCAATCAGCACTCGCTTACGGTAGTCCATTGCTTTTTCGCCAGAGAAAGGTGAAGGTGCTGTTTTGCCAAGGGCGCGGTAGGCTGAGTCAGCTTTCACCTGCGCTTCAGTCATTAAATTTTGATCTTCGTCTGCGGCAGCCGTTCGCATGTCCGGCTTATTGTCTTTAACCTTCGACAGGTCATCGGTGGGCAGCTCATTGAGCGCCAGCAGAATGTCGTCGGGAGTTGCCCCCTCGCCGAGCACTGCCAGCAGCTTCGCTTTTAAATCTTCTGAAAGTGGCATATTGATTACCTTTTGCAACTTGTTGAAAGTGGGCGCTGTATGCGCCTGCGTATTACGGATGCTTTCCGCAATTCATTGACAGGGATTCAGGCGTGTAGCAATGCGGAATCCAGAGCTTTATCCATCAGTCGGCGAGCGACTTCATGGAGGCTCGGCGCAATGCCAAGAGGGGAGTTTTTCCGCTCTTTTTCCTGCAACTGGTGGAGAGCGTCGATCTGTTCTTTGGTGAGCAATACGGGCTTAACGTTTGGGCTTCGCATGTTGTGATCTCCTGACGATTACAACAATCATCATTGCATATACTGAAATAATGATCCATCATGTTGCGGTTATCGCAAGATAACATTCTCGTCCAAACCTCATCTCTGCCGTCTCACCTGCGGCGTAAGCAAAAGGCCTCTGACGCTGGTCCCGTCGGGGGCTTTTTTATTATCTAACCGCTAATGTGATCCCTTTCACCTGAGCCTGGATGTCGGAGCCAGGTTTCTGCACTATTTCCACCTTCATAGACTGAGACTGTGTCGGACCACCAGAAACCTGACCACCGCGATTCATCGCCATCGCCCTGAGCACGTCGTCATTGCTGATAGTGCTCGCCGCAGGCCCGTTCTCATGGTTGATGATGCCCACAATAAGGCGTTTGATTTGCTCCGTATTTGAGCCATCGATTTTGTCGTTGGCGCTAAGCCCGGTGAAAGTTGTCAGGTATTTTTTATACGCGTTGGTGTCGTTCTTATCCGACTTCGGTGCGTAAATATCGATGATTTTATCAATCGTGTTTGTACCGCGTTTCAGGTACAACCCAACCTGTTTATCGAGTGCCGCAATGCCATCAAGCATCGACGGGAATTGAGCGAACCGGGCGTCCGGACCATCCTCAAGTTTGGCGCCATACTGCCCCACAAAATTCAGATTTCCGGGATTGTTGTTCCGCAATCCGCGTGGCAGCTTGTTGTCTCCGTAGTTAGCCCAGCCACCTGCAGACCAGCGCTTAGCCATGTCGGGGAACATATTCCCGCCAATAACCCCACCGATACCGCCCAACGTCTTACCAGTCGCTTTCAGTAGCCCCCAGAAACTGGAGTCTTTTTCCTCACCCGGAGACAAGGCAGGAACAGCGGGTGTCGTCGATGTGGCTGGATGCTCTTTACTGAAATAGCTGGTTTTGCTGGCCTCGCCTGCTTTGCTGGCAAACGTACTCCCTGATCCGCTTCCTTCGACAAATCCAAGGAACCACTGAGCCGCTTTACCCAATGCCCTAACGATGGTGCTCACCGTATCGGCAAAGGATTTCATATCCCGCTGGAAATCATCACTGCCCAGCCAGTCTCCTAGCTTCTGCAATCCATTACCGATACTGTCAAACAACGCTTTCCCGTTCCTGCCATTCAGGAAGCGTTCGATGCTGGCGGTCAGTCCGTCCGACAGTTGCGTGATCGGGCCGTTAAGCCTGCTGACCGATGAGAGAAATGCATTTCCAATCCTGGAAGAATTATTCAAAAAGTTGGCTGTTACGTCCTGGTATCCCTTCATCACCTGGGGACTGGTCTGCGAGTCGAGATGCCTGGACTGATCATCATACTGCTGGCGCAACTGAGGAATAATGCTGCTGTTCGCCGCAATCTGGTTCAGGTCACCAGCCCCTATCCAGCTGACACCCATTGCCCTGAGCGCCGGCAATGCGTTTTCACCATAGTGTTTTCGCATGCGATCAACTGCGGCCAGAAAATCCGGTAAATTTTTCCCCGGAGAATCGGCCGGATTTAGCCCCAGAGCCATCAGTGCTCTTGATTCCTCACTGGTTCGATCCTGCTGCGCTGTTGCCAGTGCCTGCATGATGTTACTGGTGGCGCTGAAACGCGTCCCGAACACATTATGCGCAGCCTGTTGTTCTCCGGTCGTGACGTTCAGCCCCTGGGCTGATTTGTACTGTTCGGTCGCCCGGTGCGCCATGAATCCGTAACCAAACACGCCACCACCACTGATAGCCGCAATTTTTGCTCCCCACGAAACCGTCGTGGTAAACAACCCTTTCAGCGTGCTGGTAGTCGTCGCCAGCGTTTTGTTTATCACCCCGAATGTTTTCGCCGTGGCTTCGGCCTCTTTGTTTAGCCCTTTGAAAAATTTATCGATGCCTGAGGTGAAATCAGCATCAGGTTTTTTACCACCGCCGCCAGTGACTGGCGGTTTGAAGGCTGGCTGCTGTGGTACCGAAAAACCGCCCGGACCAACAGCAAAAGCATTTTTGAACTTGTCGGCTATCTCGGTAAGTTTCTGGATTTTTTCATCACTGAAATCCAGCGTCAGCACGGGTAACTGGCTTTCTGACATTGCATAACTCCTGGTTGCGATATGCGCCGTGGTTGCGTGGCGCGGTACACCAGCAATGATGATTGCAACTATCGCAATAAACAAGAATATCATTTCATTTTATGAAAAAATAAATACTTACTTAGCGGAAGGTTAATTTATTGGGTACAATGCCTCATCTAACATATTGAGGGTATTGAGATGTTGTATTACAGATATCGTTCTGCCAACCTGCTATCTACCAAGGAACTTATTTACGATGAACTTTATTTCTCTTATCCAAGTGAATTGAATGATCCACTTGATGGATTTATCAGTTATGAATTTCCAGAAGACTTTCCAAAATGGAAACGGCTATTAGATTTTGCCTGGAAAGATTTACCGATAGATACCACCCGTATCGCTGAGATTTTTGCAAAAAGTTCACCCCTCTCGGTAAAAGAACTAGCAACGTCACCAAAAACGATCTATGAAAAAATTTTAGAAGGTATAGACCCAACTCATAAAAATATAGCTTTTGTGCTTGCCGAATCCTTAAAAAATTATATATCCGCATATATTCCAAGTGAAGGATGTTCAGTCTCATTCTCTAAAACGTACCAAAATGCGTTAATGTGGTCACACTACACTGGCAAGCATGAAGGGTACTGTCTGATTTTCAGAAGTATCGATGGCAGCATTAACCAATGTCCCTCACGTAGCAAAGAGTCAATAAAAACAAGTGAGCATTCTTTTTTAGGCATTTCTAAGAATTTTAAACTTCATGATGTCCTTTATGGGACAAGAAACAGTGTTGATGGTTTCACTTTGTTCCCGCATGGAGTTTATGGCCGTCAAATGAGCGCCGAGGAACACAAATCATACTGGGAAAACATGGAGAATATGTATCTGACGAAGTCTTCATGTTGGGATTATGAACAGGAGGCCAGATTATACATAGCAGCATCGTCTGCTTGCGTATCACAAGATTTATTATCCCCTATCGACAGAATATTTCATTATGATAACAGCCAGATTGCCGGGGTTATATTCGGAATGCGAATGTCAGAATCCAATAAAAAAATCATCAGGGAAATTCTTTTGAAAAAAAGCATAGAGCGATATATGGATTCACGTAGTGATAGATTTTTATTTGACATCGTCTCATTTGAAAGCCAGTTCGATGATAAACAACACGCCATTTTGATTAACCCATCTGAAATATTTAATTGCGGGAAATCGATCAAAAAATCGGACCCTGAGTTTGCATCAAAATTCACTTCATGGTCACATGGGGAAGCACTACACATTCAAAAAAGCGAAAATGGAAAAGGAAATAGTTGTAGCAGAGTTGTACTGGATTAAAGTAGCAAAAAGACAAGTAAGAATTAATAGCCCACTCCAGTGGATGGGCTATTCGTCAGATAAAAATTAGAATGGTATGTCATCATCCGGCGGTGTCTGATCATACTCGTTGCGGGACTGTTGCTCCTGCGCCCGTTTTAGCGCATCGGTGGCTTGTCCCTGCTGGCCTTTCTTCCCACCCGGCCGCGCAGTTCTGACACTGACCACACTGTCGGCCACCAGCGCGTAGCCACTCTGTATTTCACCTCCCTGCCCGGTCCACTGGTTCACCTGCAGCTGGCCGGATACGCTCACAAGGTCGCCCTTCTGGTGTCTGACCAGCGCGTCGGCCTGCCTGCCGAACGCCGTCACACCGAGCCACATCGTTGTCTCGCCGTTCTCAGCTGCCCGGCATGGCAGCGCCACAGCCAGGCGAGTGAACGCCATGGTACCGCCGTTACCTGTGGTCTTCGACTGCACCTCTGAAACCACTCTGCCATAAGCCGCCATCTGTGCTGTCAATCAGCCACCTCCTGAGCCATAACGGGCTTAGCCGCCATCCGCTGGCAGTGGTTGCGCCGGAACATCGCCCCTTCCCGCGTGTGCTCGTCCAGAGCGCCATCAAGTACCGCCAGCCAGCGCACTGCCGCGCGGCGCCATAATCCGCGCTTTTCCAGGCTCTCTGCATGCTCGTCAAAAATCTGAAATTTCTCGCCGTTCGGGTAAGCCATCACCGAACCTCCTGTAAATTATCTCCGGTTTCCGTCACCAGTGGACGCAACCCGGCAAAGTCGTTGTAGCACCGCTCAGCGGCACTCTCCTGCTGGTAGCACCATGACACCAGCTCATCGTAAAACGGCTTCCAGCGACGCGAGTACGTGGGCTGGGAGACCTGCACATAACGCAACAAGGCATGATGCACCCGACTCTGCGTCAGCGGCCTTAGCCCCGTTCCCTTGCAGCGACTGCACGGCTTCATCACCGGGCAGCCCTGCCGCTTACTTTCCTTCATGTCCTGGACTTCACAGCGCCCACCACACAGACATTTCGCGCCGGGGGTGTCTGCCGTTCTGGAGTAGTCCTCCAGCACATAGGCCGCCAGCAACGCAACAGCCTGGGTGATGCTCTTCCCGGCATCCTTGCCGAGATATTTTCCCCTTATGGCCTGAGCGTGCTTCTCCAGCCCGAGTAGCGCGGTTCTCATCGCGCCACCGCCCTTGATGTACTTCGCCGTTATCAGCGCCATACCTGCTGGCTGGTGGGCCTGCGCCATGCCCATCGCTGCAATCACATCAACCCTGGTCAGGTGGCTGCTCCCCGTCGCTCTCCCCTGATACTCGATCCCCGGTGATTTGGGGTCGCCAATCGTGATGGCGTATTTCAGTCTCATAGGTTTCCTGCACCATTCAATTTTTGATTTATCCCAAAACAGCTCTGACTTATCCCAAAACCTGCCAAATCTGTCCCAGCCAAAAACACCAATATTCATAAATAACAGCCAGTTGGATACATCCTGGATAAGTGGGACAAGTGGGATAAGTGTTTTTTCACGTATATGTAGATTATTCGGTTTCGGTTCCCTCTGTTTCCGGGGCAAACAGCAGGACATAGGTCCACTGGCGGGCGTTGTTCTGGTGCTTCAGGCGCGGTGTTCTTATCTGCCAGCCTTTACCACTGGCGGGTTTTTTAAGCATTCCGGCGTCATGAAGAACCTGCGCGGTGGCATCTTTGTTGTGCGTCCCGGCAACATGTTTTTTAAATGGTGCGGGTAACACGTAAAACAGCGCTGGGGCATCAACCCGATCTCCGCTGTCGCGGTATCCCATCAGCTCGGAGATCGGTAAATCCCGTGGGTCATAGTTCAACGGCGCAAAACGGCTCATGCCATAGGCATTCAGAAACGCCTCTGCCTGCTCAATGATTTGCTGATGTTCTTTGTTACCTGTGCCAAATTCTTTTACCCAGGCATTAAAACTGTGCTGTATGGCGTCTCTGCATGCCTGCACATCCCAGCCAGTGATATGACTCCCCAGAGTCAACGCTGCCTCCATAAGGGCGAATTTTTCCCCCACGCGATGGACCTGCTCGCCGTAGCTTTCGGGGATAAGCCCGCGCCAGCGTTCCCGGGCGACGCCAGCGGCCTCCTGCGCTTCCTGCTGGTGGCCGGCAAGCCATCGCACCCACTCACGCCCGGCAGCGCCATGGTGCGCCGTCCACGCATCACGCAGGGCGTCGGCATGGGCTTTACCCGATGGCAGGCCGTGAAAATTCGTGGATTTTTCCAGCGGGATATTCAGCAGGCGCACCAGTTGCCCGGCTTTGGGCTTCATTCCATGACTCAGCAGGTATGTTTCAATATCCATTTCCCCGGTGCTAATTGCCACCGTTCGCCAGCGTTTTAACTCCCGGTTGCCGCCGTCTTTTGCTCCCTGCAATTTTCCTGAACCGTTAAACAGGGTATAGGCAGAAGTCGCGACCGATTTAGGATCGGCCCCTTGTCCAACCTCATCCAGTGCCAGTAGCCCGTCATGGTGTGCCTGTGCTTCGTTGGCAATGCCCAACGCCGTACCGTACCATGTCAGACGCAGCGCATCCGGATCGCCGTACAGACTGCTGGCGATATTGGCGGCTGTCGTTTTGCCGGCACTGGATTGCTGGAAAAAATGTACGCCGAACCCATCCGCGCCAACCAGACCGACCAGCGGCGCGGCCAGTGCAGCCGCCACACCCAGCATCATTGAAGGATTGCCCACCACCAGCGCTGCCACATTTTCGCGCCAGCACCGCGCCGTTCCGGCAACGGTATAACCCGACGCGGTAGCGCTCCGGCCATGGAACACAACGCGCTTATCTTCGTCCCCGATAATTTTCCCATCCGGCATGATATAAACGCCATGTTGCCAGCCGGACAGCGTAGCCACATTCCATAATTGACCGTTGTCGCAGTCTGTCAGGTGATCAGCAAGAATTGCACGTAACTGCGGTTTTGCCGTCACACGCAGCCCGCGGCTTGCCATTCTCGACCAGCCTTCACGGTTGCCAATATCACCAGACGGAATAGCCTCTGTTCGCTCCGGGCGATTTCCGGTCGGTTGCCAGCGCAAAATAACAAAGTCGCTGCCGCCACCTTCCCCCGTTCCCAGCACGTCCACCGGACCGCTTAACCACTGGCCGGGGCGGGTAATTTCCCCTGATTGCTTATCAAGTTTCGGCGTCACCCAATACAGGCCTCCAGCGCGGGATTCCACACATGGGGCCAGTTCATCAGCTGGCGCCCGTTTCTTTTGGCTACGAGTGAGATCATCGAGCACGCTATTGCCATTTGCTGACTGCTCTTTCAATCTGGCTAATTGTGGCGTCCAGTCCTCTGAGGGTTTCTGTTCATGTATTCCGTTAAATAGACGGGCCTCTTTCACATCAGCCAGCGCCAGCAACGTAGCAACCGCTAAAAGCTGCGCTTCGCTGATATCGCCGGAACGGTACACACGGACACTACGACGACCTTTATCGATAATGCGCAGGTTCGGCAGCTCGACAAGGTGCTTTTTCTCCAGAAAAATTGGCGGGATACTGTCACCCGCTTTTTTACCTTCGCTCTCGATCCAGTGCTGCGCGTGAGCGTAGGCATCAGTTCCCGCAAAAATTACCGCTTCGGTGAATTTATCTTTTGGCAATTCTTTAACGTTTGGTGCGTTTTTCATTTTTTTAATCTTTCCTGGAGAATCTCGCGTAATACGCGGATCTTGTTATCGCCATCAGACGCATTCAGAAAACGCGCCACATCATTTTCGTTCGTGTTCCCCTCCACATATTTAAAATCGCGGGTAAAACGGTCTGGTGAACTAATACAGTCTTTGTCATACCCGGCGCGGCGATATTCCACACGCAGTGGAGAAGCCGCCAGAATAATGACTCTGGAGCCGTGGCGATCCTTCCAGATATCACCAGGCCTGATTTTTGGGTGTAGGGAAGCCCCGGAACCCAATCCGGTTTTATTTTTCATGGCGTTAAATACCTCTGTTAAACGGCATTATTTGCGGCTGTTTCTTACTTCCCTCACCAGACCAGCCATATTTTTCATGGATTCCATACGCGCTAACATTGCCTGAGCAACAGCGATGTGCCCTGCGCGTGGTAATTCGTCTGTCAGTTCATCAAATTTGTCTTTATGTGCTTCGTCCATTTCCACCCGGAATAATTCCCGCTCAATGCCGGATGCATCAGCGCCATATAAAAACAACATGTCGCTGACATCAGTAATACGGCCTTCTTTGCGCAGCACCAGCCCGCTGCTGATTTTTGCGCGAAAACGAATAATTTCAGTTTTATTCGGCATAGCATACCTCCACGGTCTCCATAGCAATGCTCGACTGAATTGCGCTGGCCTTGCTGCCCAACTGCAGGTATGTGCGGGTTATGGCCGGGTTACTGTGTCCCAGCAACTCGGAGGCAATTAACAGTCCCTGCTCACCACCAGCAGTCATGACGTTAAACGCAGCTATTTTTCGGGTGCTGTAGGCACTCAGGCGCAGTTTTGCGTTAATGAACCGGGTAAACCACTGCACTACACCGTGCAGCTTATTCCAGATAGTCTGGCGGGACACACTACCTTCCAATGTCTGGCAACGGTTGCTGTCGATTTGAGAGCGGGAAAATACCAGGTCATCATCGACCAGATTACGATCGAGCCGTTCACGCAGACGTTTAATTACGCCCGGCGGTAACTGTTTGGTGTCGTGCTTCACTTCAGCACGGGATACCTGGTCGAATACAATCGCCTGTTCTTCATCGGTCATATCAGCCGCCAGTTCGTCGCAGGTCGCGCTGTCCCACTGCATGTAGGCCAGATGGTCGCCAGCAATACGGGCAGCATCCTTACGTTGTTTGCGGACAATCTCGATCCCTTTGCGGGTCGCCCGTGCTTCGGCTGCTTTGGTCTGCTTAGCCACCACGATAGTGCATTGCCCGGTTTCCCAATTGACGCAGGAGTAACGCAGATTGCACACGTCGCTGGTGCGCCAGCCGGTGACCACGGAAATATCCCACCAGAGCAATACCCAATCCGGCTGAGTCTGCTGGATACGCTCGCGCAGCTTGCGCTGTTCGTCGCGGTCATAGACGGGTTGCATGGTGCGGCTGCCTTTGGTAGAGACGGCTTTTACCACATTGCCGCGCAGTTCGCGGGCTTTGGCGGTCAGAGTCTGAAGGTTAAGCATAGACCACCTCCATACGAGAAACATCCAGTTCAAAAGCACCATTGATGTACTGGTAAAGCGAGCATTCAGAGCGGATTTTTGCTGCAAAAACCAGATCCCAGCGGGAATACCACTGGCGGGCTTCTTCTTCCGTGTCAGCGGCAATGCGAATAACAACGGGCGTACAAGTCTGGCCCTTCGGGGTACCCAAAAAAAGCCAAGTGTACGCAGGAAGGCGCTCCGTGATACTATTTTCGATAGCCATGATGTTACCTCGAATAACGTTGTGGTCAGACGCCCCGTTAGTGCTGGTAACACTACGGGGCGTTGCGCTTTAATGTCATTTGCATATACACTGGTATATACCCTAACAATATCACCTATGGCGTATACCATGTCAATACCAGAAAAGCGATCACCACAATTTCCTATGCGATTAAACGAAGAATTCCGCTCCCAATTGGAGGAGGAAATGCGCAAAGATGGAGATTCTTCGCTAGCCACTTGGATAAAACGGATACTGCGAAAAGAACTGCAGTCACGGGGCATTGAGCCGAAAGGCTGATCCTCCAGTTCCACAGCCGGGAAAGATTCCCGGCTTTTTTGTGCACGAAATATCAACTTATCCTGGCGTTCGGGGTGAGTGAAGCCCTGCCCGTAAGGGTATATATTCAGTTTCATATTGATGTCCGGTTTTAGTTTACAGGTTGAGGAATCTGCTTAATTAGGCAGACTGACGGCGTTCTTCCAGCCAACGGTTGATCTCCACAGCATCGAATGCAGTGATTTTTTCACCAAATTTCGTGGGCTTTGGCAGGCTACCGTCACGAACCTTTCGATCAAGCGTAGAGAGGCTCATACCCAGCATTTCAGCCAGGCGGTAGCGGCGGATAAACCCCGTTGTAGGAATTGCTGATTGATTCGTAGATTGGTCTTTCATATGCCCCGTTACCTTCTGTTGGTGACTGATGACTCGTAACAACGGGGTTAATTAAATACGTCTAATGCGGATCTGTGCAGAGGCAAAAGGCTGTAACTTCCAGGTAAAAGCAGCCTTTTTCAAAAACTAATTTTTGGAAGAGAAAACCAAATTAAATTCACCAGAATAATATTTTATTGGTTTAGCTGGAGCTAAATTATTGGCTTTAATCCAAGCTCTAATAATTCTTTCAGATACCTGTGGTACGTTGTTTTTTGTGTAGTGTTTAAAAATTTTGTCGACCAATCTAACCTGGGCAAGGGTCGGATATCTTTCCCACGTTGCCTTTATCACTGAAACTATTTCATTTTTAAGCCAATGCATTTTTTTTGAGCCATTATTTGCACCATCGAAACTTTTGAATCTTTGGTGTGAATGGTAGATAGTGTTCAGAAGTGTGTCTTTTTTCACATCATTAAGAAGGCCCAGCCTGAGCAGTTCATTACTGGCATTGTATAACCCAGCAAGCCTCATGAGGGCTGCATTTTTAAAAAATGAACTGGTATTAGGATCTACAAGATTTTTTTCAATTTGTTCATCCTCATCGTTAGGAGCTAGGTCAAATTCCCTCGCCAGTTCCAACCGTTCATTATCAGTCAGTTCATCCTCTGTATAAAAAATAAGACTAGGATTTTCCAGCTTAAATTTAGATAAATGTTCTTCCGTACAAACTAGGTGGCCGTGATAACCTCCAGAGCGATCTCGAACAAAATATATTTCGATCTGCTCAATCATTTTATCTACATATCGTAGGGTTTCCCTTTCGACCTTTTGAACGTACTCAATTACAGGGTGTGGCTGTTTCATATTGTATTTCCCTGTTTGATTAGTGAAACCACGTTGTAGTCTTCCCCATTCTCCAGAGCGACCAAAAAATTCACCCACAGAGCAAGAGCCGCTTTGCGTTCCTCAAAATACTGGTGTCGGTTATAAATACCTTCAACTCCTGGTATACGATGGTTCAGGCAACGCTCAGCAATGACGGGATCAACCCCAAGCATCGCCAGATGCGTTCGGGCTGTGCGCCGGAAATCATGCACGCTAAAGCGTTCAACACCAGGCATCTCTGCCAATACGTACGGCATAGCCGTATTGAGAACACTGCTACTTACGTGCGCCGTAAGACGCAGCTTACGTGCTGGTAGCAGCCAGCGACTGTTACAGGAAAAAGTTCGCAATTCCTCAAGCCATCCGATCACCGGCTGCGCCAACGGTATGTCAATATCATCACCGTTCTTAGTCCGTTCACCAGGCAAATGCCACACAGCCGCATCAAGGTCAAACTCATCCCACAGAGCCGCGCACAGTTCCATTTTTCGTACACAAAGCGCTAGCAGCAATTTAACCGTAAGCTCATTTTCGCGAGTGAACGCCCTAGTTTGGTGCATCGCAGAAAAAAATTGCACCAATTCAGATCGGGACAGAAAACGCTTTCGCCCTTCTTCTTTGCCACCTGCATCTTTTGCAGTAAACGGCAAGGCAGGATTAACCTCTATCAATCCACGAACCACGGCAAAATCAAAAATTTTTTTCATCATCCGCAATACGTCGTTCGCAACTGTCAACGCCCCACGATCACGAATAGAAGTAAGCACCTCATCAATATGTCGCGGTTTAACGTCCTCAACCTTCATGCTTCCGATAACCGGGCTGATATTCGCGAAAGCGACCTTTTTGTAAATTTCAGGATTTTTAAAACTTGGGAGGATGTGTCTTTCGTAGAAATCAGTGATCAAGCCGTCCACACGAACTGCATTCTTTTCGGTCTCAATCTTTTCCAGGGCTTCAGCTTTACGCTGCTTCTTTTCACCGGCTACATCGAACCCCAGAGCGACGCGAGCAGAAAGCTCTTTGGCCTGCTGGCGAGCTTTGGCCAGTGGAAAATCAATGTACGACCCGATCACCACAGCTCTGGGTTTCCCGCCGAACTTATAGCGGAAACGCCAAACTGGAACGCGGTCCACGGCCCGGTACCGCAGGTATAACCCATTACCATCAGAACGACCTTCAAAGCGAATATCAGCCTTCACCCAGGCCTTAATTTCTGCATCAGTTAGTTTCGGCATTTTCGCCATTTCCTCGCCTGGATGTTGTACCCAAAACATCGAATTGATGAGATACACCTAATGGGTACACCTTTGGGTACATGAAAAATACGCGCTTTCATGCGTCGTTATGAAGTGTAATGCACATAAAAAAAGCCCGCAACATGCGGGCTTGGAGATATTTTGATTTTTATTGAATCTTACTGATTCGTTGATCTACATACACAAAATGCACTGTAATGATGCACAATCAGAACTTGTAGGTGACACCGGTTGAGATCAGGCCACTCCAGGATTTGTCCACCATCGGGCTGTCGCTAATTTCGTCGGACAAATGGGTATAGCGTGCAGTACCGTAAACGCTCCAGTTACCGAGGAAATTGTAGTTGGCGCTAATTTCCAGGTACGGGTTCCAGCTGTCATTCGGGTCATAGCTACGCAGACCGCTATGCGAAGACTCTTTGCCGGAAACGCCATAGTAGTACTGGTTCTGGTTTTCACTGTTCCATTCCACACCGATACCCGGTGTCAGTGTCAAACCACCATTGGTGTAACGGTACAGCCAGGCCAGATCCCACACGATGCCGTTGCTGTTATCCAGCGTGTCGCCCGCAAGCGTAGTGCGCAGGTAGCCATACTGAGTGTAATGCGCGTAAGACAAGCCTGCCATCATGGTGCTTTTACGTTTGTCGAGCTGACGAAGTTGATGGTTGTCGCTGTCTTCCGGTTTGAAATACATCGGAGACCAGTATGCGGTAATCGACAATTTATCGGTATTGTCATTCCACAGGTAGTATCCACCACCCAGGCCACGGAACCAGAAATTTTCACTTTCATAGGTGATGACTGGAACCGGATAAACGTCGCTATCGTAATCTTTATACGGGTGCTCAACCACACCAACACCTGCGCCCAACGTCAGGTTGCTTTCAGCTTGTGCGACATTTGTCGTCGCGGCGATAAGCACGCCAAGTGCCAGAAGTTTGAGTTTGGTCACAATCCATAATTCCTTATTCAAATGTTTAGCAGCAAAATTGTAACCGCCAATACGTTTCAACCCAACTATTTTGCTTATTACATACAAAATGTAACCGACTAATTTTTCAGCAGCAGATGACATTTCGTTTTCAGCCAGGTGAACTCTGCGTGAATTTCATGCTTTATCTTTACATTAAATATGCATTTTTTGTGGATGAGTTATTGATATGCCATTGAAATTCATTTGCGTGTACAGGCAAGTTTTGCAAATGCCATCTACGCTTAATTTTAAGAAGGTGTATCACCGGGCACGTTGATCTCTTTGCCGCCAATTTGGCATGAGAGTTGCTGCTTTTTACAACAAGAGACAGCAAAGGCGTCGTTCAGTTTACCTCTTCCGGGGGCCTCTACTATTCATATGAACGGCTCTTAACATGTGCTAAAAAACGAAAGGACGGCATATCATGAATATATTCGATCACTATCGCCAGCGCTATGAAGCTGCCAAGGACGAAGAGTTCACACTGCAGGAGTTTCTTACCACTTGTCGGCAAGATCGCAGTGCGTATGCCAACGCGGCAGAGCGGCTATTGATGGCTATTGGTGAGCCTATTATGGTCGATACTGCCCAGGAACCCCGACTTTCTCGACTCTTTTCAAACCGGGTGATTGCTCGTTATCCCGCCTTTGAAGAGTTTTATGGCATGGAAGACGCGATTGAGCAGATTGTCTCTTATCTGAAACACGCGGCGCAGGGGCTGGAAGAGAAGAAACAGATCCTGTATCTGTTGGGGCCTGTAGGGGGCGGTAAATCCTCGCTTGCTGAAAGACTGAAGTCTCTGATGCAGCTGGTACCAATTTATATCCTGAGCGCAAACGGTGAACGCAGCCCGGTAAACGATCACCCGTTATGCCTGTTTAATCCGCGGGAAGACGCGCAAATTCTCGAAAAAGAGTACGGCATTCCCCGTCGTTATCTCGGCACCATCATGTCGCCGTGGGCGGCGAAACGCCTGCACGAATTCGGTGGAGACATCACTAAATTCCGCGTGGTGAAAGTGTGGCCGTCGATTCTTGAACAAATCGCCATTGCCAAAACTGAACCGGGTGATGAAAACAACCAGGACATTTCCGCGCTGGTCGGGAAGGTGGACATTCGTAAACTCGAACACCATGCGCAAAACGATCCTGATGCCTACGGTTACTCCGGCGCACTGTGCCGCGCCAACCAGGGGATTATGGAATTCGTCGAGATGTTCAAAGCGCCGATTAAAGTGCTGCATCCTCTGCTGACGGCGACCCAGGAAGGCAACTACAACGGGACAGAAGGAATTTCTGCCCTGCCCTTTAACGGTATTATTCTTGCCCACTCGAACGAATCCGAATGGGTGACATTCCGCAATAACAAAAATAACGAAGCCTTCCTCGATCGTGTGTATATCGTGAAGGTACCGTATTGCCTGCGCATTTCTGAAGAGATCAAAATCTACGAGAAATTGCTTAATCACAGTGAGTTAACGCATGCGCCTTGCGCTCCGGGAACTCTCGAAACCCTGTCGCGCTTCTCGATCCTTTCCCGACTGAAAGAGCCGGAGAACTCGAGTGTCTACTCGAAAATGCGCGTCTACGACGGCGAGAGCCTGAAAGATACCGACCCGAAAGCGAAATCTTACCAGGAGTACCGCGATTACGCCGGCGTCGATGAAGGGATGAACGGTCTGTCAACGCGTTTCGCGTTTAAGATCCTCTCCCGCGTCTTTAACTTTGATCACGCTGAAGTGGCAGCCAACCCGGTGCATCTGTTCTACGTCCTCGAGCAGCAGATCGAGCGTGAACAGTTCCCGCAGGAGCAGGCAGAGCGTTACCTTGAGTTCCTGAAAGGCTATCTGATCCCGAAATATGCTGAATTTATCGGCAAAGAGATCCAGACCGCCTATCTCGAATCCTACTCCGAATATGGACAGAACATTTTTGACCGTTATGTCACTTATGCGGATTTCTGGATTCAGGATCAGGAGTATCGCGACCCGGATACCGGTCAGCTGTTTGATCGCGAGTCGCTGAACTCAGAATTGGAAAAAATCGAAAAACCCGCGGGCATCAGCAACCCGAAAGATTTCCGTAACGAGATAGTCAACTTTGTTCTACGCGCACGTGCGCACAACAGTGGTCGTAACCCGAACTGGACCAGTTACGAGAAACTGCGCACGGTGATTGAGAAGAAAATGTTCTCGAACACCGAAGAGCTGTTGCCGGTGATTTCATTCAACGCCAAAACCTCAACTGATGAGCAGAAGAAACACGACGATTTTGTCGACCGTATGATGGAAAAAGGCTATACCCGCAAGCAGGTGCGTCTGTTGTGCGAATGGTATCTGCGCGTACGTAAATCGTCATAAAACCAACCCGGTGGCGTTGCGCTACCGGGTCTGGAACGACAGCGAACCGTAGGCCGGATAAGCACCGCTTATCCGGCACTACAGGCGTAGCGTGAAGTTGGCAAATGCAGTACGGGGGGCATATGACCTGGTTTATAGACCGGCGCCTGAATGGGAAGAATAAAAGCACTGTCAATCGCCAGCGCTTCTTACGCCGTTATAAAGGGCAAATTAAACAGTCGATCTCCGAGGCCATTAACAAGCGTTCGGTCACCGACGTGGAGAGCGGTGAGTCCGTCTCCATTCCCACAGAAGATATCAGCGAACCAATGTTTCATCAGGGGCGTGGCGGTCTGCGCCATCGCGTCCATCCGGGTAACGATCATTTTGTGCAAAATGACCGTATTGAACGTCCTCAGGGCGGCGGCGGTGGCGGTGGAAGCGGGCAAGGCCAGGCCAGTCAGGATGGTGAAGGCCAGGATGAATTCGTCTTTCAGATTTCAAAAGACGAATATCTGGATCTGCTCTTTGAAGATTTAGCCCTGCCTAATCTGAAGAAAAACCAACAACGACAACTGACCGAGTATAAAACGCACCGGGCGGGTTTTACCTCTAACGGTGTTCCAGCCAACATTAGCGTGGTGCGTTCTCTGCAAAACTCACTGGCGCGCCGTACGGCAATGACCGCAGGTAAACGCAGAGAATTGCATGAACTGGAAGCCGCGCTGGAAACCATCAGCAAAAGCGAACCGGTGCAGTTACTTGAAGAAGAGAGACTGCGCAAAGAAATTGCCGAGTTACGGGAAAAAATTGCGCGCGTGCCGTTTATCGACACCTTTGATCTCCGCTACAAGAATTATGAAAAACGCCCTGACCCTTCCAGCCAGGCGGTGATGTTCTGCTTGATGGACGTGTCAGGTTCCATGGACCAGGCCACCAAAGATATGGCCAAGCGTTTTTATATTCTGCTGTATCTGTTTTTGAGTCGGACCTATAAGAACGTTGAGGTGGTGTATATCCGCCACCATACTCAAGCCAAAGAAGTCGATGAGCATGAGTTTTTCTATTCTCAGGAAACGGGCGGAACCATTGTCTCCAGCGCCCTGAAATTAATGGATGATGTCGTGAAGGATCGTTACGATCCCGCACACTGGAATATTTATGCGGCGCAAGCGTCCGATGGCGATAACTGGGCGGATGATTCGCCATTGTGTCACGAAATTCTGGCGAAAAAACTGCTGCCGGTTGTACGCTATTACAGCTATATCGAGATTACCCGTCGCGCTCACCAGACCCTCTGGCGTGAATACGAGCATCTACAATCCACCTTTGAGAACTTTGCAATGCAACATATTCGCGATCAGGATGATATTTATCCGGTCTTCCGCGAACTGTTTCATAAGCAAGGTGCCACCAGCAGAGAATAATCCTCCACTCTCAGCCAGTGGTTAACGCCGCTGGCTGATTTATAAATGCGGTTATTTGCTTGCACAAGCAATAAATACACACTTAATTGTCAACGCCGTTATTTTATCCCTCCATTTAATTTATTTACCCCGTTATTATTCGAAAAAAATCACATCAAACATTTATTTTTTCCGCACTGTCAGAAAATTGTTTTTTTAATGAGCAGAAATAGTTGATCTTAATCAAAACCGAGCATTTTCTTCATTAATAGAATCCCCCACATCGATCAATTATCATCAAGAGATACTTATGGGAAAACACAAAGCAAATGCGCCAGGCATCATATTATTCGTTTTTTACTTTCCGTCATTTTGTTTCTTGTTAAAATGCTGTATCAAGAAAACTCCAGTATAAAATTAATACCGCAAATGAATTACCTTATTGTTGTGGTAGCGCTGTTTTTCATTAACACAATAATTTTCATTTTCATGATTTTAAAATATTTTGCCAACACCCAACATTTGTCCACTCTCCTTCTCAGCTTAGCGTTTCTGAGTGGCCTGGTGTATTTTGTCGAAACTATTTATATCATCCGTGAACCGATTAATGGAAGTTCGTTAATTTATACAAAAGCCAATGACATCTCAATTTTCTATCTCTTCCGGCAATTGAGCTTTATCTTTTTGCTGTCTCTGGCACTGTACGCTGCAGGCATCAATAACGCGGACCAAACCGGTAACAAGAAGAAAATCGCCGTTTTGGTATTATCACTAATCCCTTTATTTGCCCTCCCTACGTTTGCTCATAACCTGAGCAGTTACAATCCAGATTATTGCTGGTTTTTTATCGATTACTCCGCAAAAAATAAATCGGTAGTATGGAAAAACAATTTCATTGAAATCATTATTTGCTTGTGGGCATTCTTACTTTTCTTTATCATTACACAAACCCGACTGACATCTAAACTCTGGCCTTACATTGCGCTATTGTGCCTTTCTGCAATATGCTGTAACTTACTGCTTTTAGCCCTGGACGATTATAACTATAGTGTCTGGTATATCAGTCGAGGGATTGAAGTTATCAGTAAGTTGTTCATCATTTCAGTCCTTATTTATAATATATTTAAAGAGTTACAGTTGTCAAACAAACTGGCGGCTCATGATGCTTTGACCAACATTTATAATCGCCGTTACTTCTTTAGTGAACTCGATTCTCGGTTAAACACCAGGAATAAGGTGAGCTTTTGTCTTATGTTCCTCGACATTGACCATTTCAAAAGTATCAATGATCGATGGGGGCATGCTGAAGGCGACAAAGTGATCACCTCAGTTGTTGACATCATACAGAAAAGCATTCGTTCTGAGGATCTACTAGCCCGGCTCGGTGGAGAAGAATTTGGTGTCATGATGTGTAATACGAGTATTACACAAGTCAGATTCATTGCTGAAAGAATTCGTAAAAATGTTGAAATACTGACCGGGGCTAATAACATTTACGGTATTCAAGAACCGGTAACAATAAGTATTGGTGTTTTTTTTGCGACCACGCCAAATTACAGTGCTTCAGATATCATGGTTCTGTCAGACAAAGCACTCTATGAAGCTAAAAACAATGGCCGTAACCAAGTGGCAATCCATCAAGCCTGAGCGAACTGTTTCATTTATGTCCATGCACACTGTGCATGGACATAACCGCCTTGTCATTTGTTGCGTATTTACTCATACCCACTGTCCCATACTCCATTCATGAGTATAATTAGCCACTTTTACATTGTGGGTATAAACGGGCATTGTGCGATAATCTGTGGTTTCCAATCAGCAATGAGAGCAAGGGGTGTCATTTACTATGAAATTGCAACATAAAGCGCTCAGGCACTTTATCTACGCAAGTGTCATCGTCCTGACCTCTTCTTTCCTGGTGTACGAGCTGATGGCCAGTAACAAGGCGATGAACGCGTATATGCGTTACATTAACGAGAAAGCGGATTTCTCTTTTCTGTACGATAAATATAAAAATCAGAGTATTGCTGCGCATTTAATGCGTACGTTCGCGTCTCCCCAAACCCCTGTCACCGCAGAGGAGAAACGCGCATTTTGCGATAGTTTTGAGACCCTCAACGATACGCACGGGGTCAACCTCACTGCGCATAATTACCCTGCGCTACACGGCACGTTGCAGACGGCAGCCGATCGCTGCACGGATCAACTCGATGACGTATTTTTGCTACCGGCCTTCGACCAGGCAGTCAACGTCAATCGTGAGCAGGTGGATTTCAACCAGGGACTGGGAACACTGGAGTATAAGTTTCGCTATTATTTTGACCTGAAAAACCACTACATCTATTTTTACGATCTGGTCAATTCACGCCAATTTTCTATGCATCACTGGTCTTTCCTGCCTAATGCAACATTAGGTATTAAGCGGGAAGATATCGATGAATTATTTACCGGACGCACGGTTATTTCCAGTATCTATCGGGACGCTCTGACGCAAAAAAAAGTGATGAGCTTTTTAACACCGGTTTATTTATCCGGAAAGCTGAAAGGCGTCGTGATGGTAGACATTAACCAGGATAACCTGAAGAATATTTTTTATACCGAAGACCGCCCTCTGGTCTGGCGTTATCTGAATGTGACGCTGGCAGATGTCGATTCAGGGAACTCGATCGTGATTCACCAAAGTGAAAGCGACCTGTTTCCGTATGTTCACCATGTTCATAATATTCCTGGTGGAATGCGTGTCACGTTGTCCCTCGATTTAATGTACTTTGTCGTCTCGTCCTGGAAGTTGTTTGCCTCCTATCTGTTGGCCACGGCACTGCTTCTGAATATGGTCAGAATGCATTTTCGTCTGTATCACAGTGTCACGCGCGAAAATATCAGCGATGCCATGACGGGTCTCTATAATCGCAAAATATTAACGCCCACCCTTGAACTACGTTTACAACGTCTGGTGAAATCAGGCACTTCGGTGACGTTTATTGCCATTGATTGCGATAAATTGAAAATGATCAACGATACGCAAGGGCATCAGGAGGGCGACCGGGCAATTACAATTCTCGCCAGGTCCATTGAAGCCTCCATTCGTAAAAGCGATTATGCCATTCGTCTGGGCGGCGATGAATTCTGCATCATTCTTATTGATTATGCTGCCCAAGCAGCCGATAAATTGCCAATTCGGATCGCTAAAAATTTGCAAATCATCGCTCACGAAAAAGAGATCAGTTTTTCCTGGGGAATGTATTCAATGCTGGAAAATGACACCATTGATGATGCTTATCAGGCCTCCGACGCGCAACTCTATCTCAACAAACAGCAAAAGCGGGAGCGTTCATGATAGTCTTTTGCATTGATTTTTCTCAGCGAAGTCAGGAGTAAACATGAACGAAGTGGTTAAAGGCGCCGCGACACATCAGCGTTTGATTGCCTTATTATCACAGGAAGGGGCAAGCTGGCGCGAGATCTGCCATGAGCCCGTGGGTAAATGTGAAGCTGTTTCTGAAATCCGCGGCACCGCACTGGGTCAGGGTGCAAAAGCATTGGTCTGCAAAGTAAAAGGCAATGGCGTCAACCAGCACGTACTGGCCATTCTTCCCGCCGATCAGCAGGCCGATCTCGCTCAACTGGCGACCCATTTGGGCGGCTTGCGCGCCTCTCTTGCCAGCCCGGCAGAAGTGGATGAACTGACCGGCTGCGTCTTTGGCGCAATTCCTCCCTTCAGCTTCCATCCTAAGCTGAAACTGGTCGCCGATCCGCTGCTGTTCGAGCGTTATAGCGAGGTTGCGTTTAACGCAGGCGTTCTGGAAAAATCCGTCATCCTGAAGACCGAAGATTACCTTCGCATCGCGAAGCCAGAGCTGGTCACATTCCGTCGTACGCCATCGTGAGTTAATGGCTCCTTTCGAGGACCAGCACTGAAATCACAATAACGACGGCAATGGCAAAAAAAGAAGAGGCAATGATCAGCGTCTCAGTAAACAGGTGATCGTTCATGGTTCCACCCCGTGGTGACAAGAATGACAACTCACTTGTTATTGATAAAGCAAATAGATGACAATGTAATGACAGCCTCTTCTGTTTAAACATCGGTCTCTGGCATTCGCCTAAAAATAAAACCCATTAATAAAAAAAGCCTGTTCAGCCACGCATTTGCGCGTACAGTAATCAGGCTTATCTTTTTTGGCAAGGAAACCCCGATGTTTGATGTCACTCTGCTAATCCTCCTCGGACTGGCGGCTCTCGGCTTTGTTAGCCATAACACCACTGTCGCCGTTTCAATTTTGGTGCTGATTATCGTGCGCGTGACCCCGCTGAATACCTTTTTCCCGTGGATTGAGAAACAGGGTCTTACGGTGGGGATTATTATTCTGACCATTGGCGTGATGGCGCCCATCGCCAGCGGAACACTTCCCCCCTCCACGCTGATCCACTCCTTTGTAAACTGGAAATCACTGGTCGCTATCGCTGTGGGCGTCTTTGTCTCCTGGTTAGGAGGGCGCGGCGTCACGCTGATGGGCAGTCAGCCGCAACTTGTCGCCGGCTTGCTGGTGGGAACCGTACTCGGCGTCGCCTTGTTTCGCGGCGTGCCGGTCGGTCCGCTTATTGCGGCGGGACTGGTATCGCTGATCGTTGGGAAGCAGTAGTTAATCCCGTCAGATAACGGCCTGGTGTTTGTCCCAGGCCTTTTTTAAACATGGTGATAAATGCCGTTGTAGAGTCATAACCCAGCGTTTGCGCCACCTGTTGCACACTCTGCCCCTCAATCAGCGCCTGTAGCGCCAGGATAAGCTGTAACTGATGGCGCCAGCGACGAAAACTGAGCCCTGTCTCCTTCACAACCAGCCGTGCAAGATTACGTTCGCTCATGGCAAACTCACGGGCCCACTGCCCCAGCGTCTGCCATTGGGCCGGGTCGCGCGCCATCGTCGCCACCATTCGGCGAATTTTCGGATGCCCGGAAACCGGCAGTTGCATCTGCTCCTGGGGTTGCTGTGGAAGCTCGTCAAACAATACCTGCGTCAATCGCTGTGTGCCCGGCTCTGTACGCTGAAGATCCGATCTGTCGGCCAACGCTAAGATAAGCTCCCGACACAGCGGGGCAATTTTCAATGTGCAGCAGCGTTCCGGCATTTTTACTGCCTGCGGCTCGATAAACAAAAAACACAGTTCAGCCCCAGCGGTAACATGGTTGCTGTGCGCAATTCCACCGGGTATCCAGACGGCGTACTGCGGCGGCACCATCCACATCGCATTTTCAACGTCGCAGGTGATCGCGCCATGCTGGGCGAGGATCAACTGCCCCTTGCGGTGCTGATGCAACGGGCTAAACAGTTCATCTTCTCTGGCGCGGATACAAAATGCGACGGCAACATCGTGGTGAAGATCAGGCTCATAGCCATCCAGTCTCAGACCAATCATCAATTTGTCCGATTTTAGCGATAATCTGTCATTTTAGCTTGATTCATCCAGCCTGTAAAAACGGTAAAGTAGCGCCTCGCCTGACACGATGAGAAAGCAATGACCCTATCACCTTCATTACATGGCAAAAATACCGCCTTACTGATTGCCGGTATCCTGATGATTGCCACCACACTGCGCGTTACCTTCACCGGTGCGGCACCGCTGCTGGAGTCTATCCGTACTGATTACGGACTGACGACGGCGCAAACCGGTCTCCTGACCACGTTACCGTTACTGGCCTTTGCGCTGGTTTCGCCTCTGGCGGCGCTTATCGCTCGTCGATTTGGGATGGAGCGCAGCTTGTTTGCCGCCATTCTGCTGATCTGCCTCGGGATTGCCGTACGTTCACTCCCTGCCACCTGCTTTTTATACAGCGGAACCGCCATCATTGGGTGCGGCATCGCCCTCGGTAATGTGCTGTTGCCAGGGCTTATCAAGCGCGATTTCTCGCAGCATGTGGCAAAACTCACTGGCGCCTATTCACTCACGATGGGCGCTGCCGCCGCGCTCGGCTCGGCACTGGTCGTCCCGTTGGCGCTACACGGCTTTGGCTGGCGCGGCGCGCTATTCATGCTGATGGCTTTCCCGTTACTGGCCTTTCTCATCTGGCTACCGCAGTGGCGCAATACCGCCCAGGCGACTCTGAGTACCTCCAGAGCGTTATACACACGCAGTATCTGGCGTTCTGCCCTTGCCTGGCAGGTCACGCTGTTTCTCGGAATTAACTCGCTGGTTTATTACGTTATCATCGGCTGGTTGCCTGCGATTCTGATAAGCCAGGGCTACAGCGAATCGCAGGCTGGCTCCGTTCACGGCCTGTTGCAACTGGCGACCGCCGTACCTGGACTCCTGATCCCCCTCATCCTGCACCGGTTTAACGATCAACGCGGTATTGCCGCCGGGGTGTCGTTACTGTGCGCGATAGGAACCGCCGGATTCTGGCTGATGCCCGAACAGGCAGTGCTGTGGACGCTGTTGTTCGGATTTGGCTCTGGGGCAACGATGATCCTCGGACTGACCTTTATCGGTCTGCGTGCCCGCTCTGCACACCAGGCGGCCGCGCTTTCGGGCATGGCACAATCGGTCGGTTACTTGCTTGCGGCGTGCGGTCCGCCATTGATGGGAAAAATTCACGACGCGCGCGGAGACTGGCACATTCCGCTGATGGCGGTGGCGTTGTTATCGCTTGCAATGGCTGTGTTCGGACTTTGCGCCGGACGAGATCGGGAGATCGCTACGCAATAATGTACCGGGCAGGCATCCTGGCCTGCCCTTTTGTTTAACCTCTTGCGACCCGCAACATCGCCTGCACCAGCGGCACGGGTTTACCTGTCAGCGCACCACGTTCATGTTGAAAGAGCGTGCCGACAAAAAACGGATGCGTCACCAGCTCAACAGCGCGAACCTCTCCGGCTTCATCCCAGCCTGTCACCCGCAGATCGCCACGTTCAAGTTCAGCGGTAAATTCCTCAGACACGCCGTAATTGCAGTGATAGCCCTCAGAGATCACCGTCTGCCCATACGCTTTGGCGATCAACGTATTCGCCCGCAGTTCGATAGCATCGGTTTTTTCTACCAGTGAGCAGGTCAGCGGCGCAATCACCATCCGGCCTGACGTCTCCGTCTCGGCGTGGGCGGCATCGTGCCAGCCCATCACATTACGCGCATACTCCAGAATGGCATGCTGAAAGCCGCCACAGGTTCCCAGAAAAGGGATGCTATTTTCCCGCGCATAGCGAATCGCGGTCAGCGCGCCTTCCGTATTCTGATACGGGCTGCCGGGCACCACCCAAATCGCATCGTAGCCCACCAGATCTTCAGCACTACCAATATCAGACGTCGTCAGCCAGTCGTAATCGGCCATGAGCTCCAGCACTGCGGCGGCGTCATCAATCGCCAGGGGAATAGCCTGATGCGCCACGATCTCTGGGTTGTAATCACCCACCAGCGCGATGCGTAGCGTATCTTTAACAGGGGAGAATTCCATGAGGAGTTCCTTATGCCAGTACAATGAGGGACAACATAAGGAATCTCAAACTACCGATCTTTTGCGGTTATCACAATCCCTTAATTTAGGGGGCGCTGTTGCCAGGTGCTATAGTGTCGCGATGGCGTCAGTATGGCATGCCCTGTTTTATGGCAATAATATGGATGGGTTAACCGCCGATTTGATGAGAGGGTAAACATGAAGATTCAGTGCAAACGTGTCTATGATCCAACAGATCAACGCGACGGATATCGCGTCCTTGTCGACAGATTGTGGCCCCGCGGGATCAAAAAGTCGGATCTTGCGTGTGATGAGTGGGATAAAGTCATTACGCCGTCGACCGAATTGCGTAAAGCCTTTCACGCTGAGGCTATCGATTTCAACCACTTTTCAGAACAATACCGCGCGGAACTGGCACAGCACACCCAGGAAGGACAACGGCTGGCGGATATTGCCCGCCAGCAAACGCTCACACTGCTGTATTCAGCGAAAAATACCGAGCAAAATCATGCTCTGGTGTTGGCCGAGTGGTTACGCGGTTTTTAATGTACTCACTGAGTGGCTGGGTGGTCCCGGCGCCAAAGCGTCCACTCATCGATAACTTCCCCGCCAGGCAGTTTGCAGTCAGCACGCGCGCCTTGTGGGGTCTGTACCGGCACGAGTGTCCCGCCTTTTTGTTCACAATAGACCGCAGCGGGATTCGCCATAGCCACCTGAGGGGGTTTTGGGGCATCAGGCAGTGTTGAAGATGAGCATGCAGCCAGTCCAAATACACAAGGCAGCACGGCAAAACTGAATTTCATATAAACTCCCATTAACGCAATATCCGCACAGGGTAACCCGTCTGATAAGGCATCTCCATGTTTTATTAGCTCCTTTTCCCTGTTATTTACTTTTTTGTAACACAGATACATTTCATCTTTCACGGTGATGTCCTATCATGCCATTAAAGTCGAAATTTTTAGCACGCAGTGCCATTCATCAGGGAGTACCTCCGCGTCATGTCAGATATGATCCTTGCCCGCGTCTCGCAATCGCTCGTCACCGAACAGTCCCTTGAAAGCCTGGTTCGGCAACTTCTGGAGATGCTGGAGATGGTGACCGAGATGGAATCGACCTATCTGACGAAAGTCGATCTTGACGCCCGTTTGCAACACATTTTATATGCCCACAACAGTAAGCAGATGCACATTCCTGAAGGATTATCCGTCCCCTGGGATGACACGTTGTGTAAACGCGCAATTGACGATAACTGCTTTTTTAGTGATAACGTCCCCGAGCGCTGGCCGGATTGCACCGCTGCCCAGGCGCTGGAAATCACCACATTTTTAAGCACGCCGGTTCATCTCCCGGATGGAACGTTTTACGGCACACTGTGCGCCACCAGTAAGCAGCAACATAAGTTGAGTCACCGGGGAGAACAGGTATTGCATCTGTTTGCCGGACTCATCGCCCAATATATTCAGAAAGAGTCGCTGGTTTCTCAACTGCAGGCGGCCAATGCTGCGCTTATCGCTTACTCGTATACTGATGCGCTCACCCGCTTACCAAACCGGCGGGCCATTTTTGAGAATATGAACGCGCTTTTCTCACTGGCCAGCCATCTGAATCGCAACGTGATTGTGGCGTATATCGATCTGGATCATTTTAAACAGATCAACGATCGCTATGGGCACGACGCTGGCGACCAGTTTTTAATCCAGGTCGGTCAGCGCCTGACCGACTGGCGCAGCGAACACGATATTATTGGCCGGTTGGGCGGCGATGAGTTTCTGGCCGTCTGTCTGACTGAGGAAAATGACGTCAGCCCCCAGACGCGTCTGCAAACATTAAAAGACCGCCTGCAACAACAGATTCGTGGGGAATATCAGATAGAGGGCGAGGTTCTCATGTACCCTGGCGCCAGCCTCGGCGTTATTGAAGTCAATCCTCGCGAGACGGACGTTGACAGTGCTCTTCGCGCTGCGGATAGCGCCATGTATCAGGATAAAAAACGCAACGATAAAACACCTTTTGTCACGCACTGAGCCCTGCTATTCTGGCGCGTCTTCAAATAACACAATCAGGTGGTAGCATGAGATTGGGTATTGTTTTTCCTGTCGTCATTTTTATTACAGCGGTTATTTTCTTAGCGTGGTTTTTTATTGGTGGCTACGCATCTCCCGGAGCATAACGGTGAAAAAAACGACACTTATCATGATCGGCGTGGCCATTATTGCGTTGCTGGGAACGGAGTTGGGCTGGTGGTAACGGCGGTCAGTTGAAATAATAAAGGCCACCGTCGGTAGCCTTTTTATCTTGCGATACTCTTCGCTTAGCTTTTGATTTTTCTGTAGATAAACAGAACAACAATGGCACCAATAACGGCAACGGCAAAACTGCCAAAGTTGAAACCGTCAACTTTGCCAAACCCGAAAAATGTGCTGATCCATCCCCCTACTACGGCACCGACGACCCCGAGAATGATCGTCATAAAGAAACCACCGCCATCCTTACCAGGCATAATCCACTTCGCCAGAATACCCGCAATAAGCCCAAAGATAATCCATGAAATAATGCCCATTCTTTCCTCACTTATGTTTTTACGTTAGCGATTAATTCGCTGATAAAAAGAATAGCACATGAACAGAAAATTGAAATTTGTGATCTCAATCACCTTTCAATTTTTCACCTTCACCCATCATCTGATCAAATAAACACACATCAAACGCAGGGTTGAAATATCAAACGATAAAGATTATCTTTCTCATTACCGAATAGTTGAGTAAATGGCTCAGGTATTCGGTACGACATTGCTCACATTGCTTCCAGTATGTTTTGCCCGCCCCAATAAGGGTGGGCTTTTTTTTGACATCTGACCGTCATTTCTGTCGATCCCCCTGTCATTTCGCCCCCTCTTTTTCAGTCGCGCCCCGTCGTCTCTGGCTCTCTGCTGTTGGCACAACTTATGCTTAGTTTCCCGCGTCGCTATGACAAAACGAAGTCCATCGCCTGTAATGCGCTGACTTCTTATACAATTCGCGCTATTTCAGCTTTTAACAGGTCTGTTATTGATGAAAAAAATCACCAGTGTGTGCCCTTATTGCGGGGCCGGGTGCAAGCTCAAGCTTGTTGTTGAAAATAACAAAATCATCCGCGCCGAAGGTGCAGAGGGTGTAACGAATCAGAATCAATTATGCTTAAAAGGATTTTACGGTTGGGATTTTCTTAACGACACACGCCTTCTGACGCCACGTCTGACGCGTCCAATGATTCGCTATGAAAAAGGCGGCAAACTCACCCCCGTAAGTTGGGATGAAGCCATCCGCTACACCGCAAAGCGTTTGTCAGACATTAAAGCCGCCTTTGGCCCTCGCGCCATCATGACCACCGGCTCTTCCCGCGGGACAGGGAATGAGACGAATTACGTCATGCAGAAATTTGCACGCGCCGTGCTGAATACCAACAATGTCGATTGCTGCGCTCGCGTATGCCACGGCCCTTCCGTTGCCGGTTTGCAGGAGACGCTGGGCAACGGCGCGATGAGCAACGCGATTAGCGATATCGAACACTCCAAATGCCTGCTCATTTTTGGCTACAACTGCGCCGACTCTCACCCTATTGTGGCGCGCAGGGTCATTAAAGCGCGTCAGAACGGCGCCAAAATTATCGTGTGCGATCCAAGGCGCATTGAAACGGCCCGTATCGCCGATCAGCATTTGCAGTTAAACAACGGCTGCAATATGGCGCTGGTCAACGCCTTCGGCTATGTCCTGATTGATGAGCAGCTTTATGATCGGGAGTATGTGTTAAAACACACCGAAGGGTTTGATGCGTACTGGCAAACCGTAAAGGATTATGCGCCAGAATCCGTCGAACACGTGACTGGCGTTCCCGCACAGCAGGTACGTCAGGCGATGCGTACTTTCGCCGCCGCGCCTTCTGCGACGGTGATGTGGGGAATGGGTGTGACGCAGTTTGGTCAGGCCGTTGACGTTGTTCGTGGTCTGTCGAGCCTGGCCTTGCTGACCGGAAACCTGGGGCGTCCTCATGTCGGCGTGGGACCGGTGCGCGGTCAGAATAACGTTCAGGGGGCGTGCGATATGGGTGTGTTGCCCAATCAATTTCCCGGTTATCAGAACGTGACGGATGCCGCCGTCAGAGAGAAATTTGCCCGCGCCTGGGGCATTGATGCCTCCCTGATGGACGATAAAGTCGGTACGCGCATCACTGAAGTACCTCATTTGGCGCTCGAAGGTAAAGTCAAAGCTTACTACATCATGGGGGAAGATCCGCTGCAGACAGAGGCCGATCTGGGGCTGGTGCGTTCAGGATTTAACGCGCTGGATTTTGTCGTGGTGCAGGATATTTTCATGACCAAAACAGCGGAAGCGGCCGATGTGATTCTGCCCGCCACATCGTGGGGCGAACACGGAGGGGTCTTTACCTGCGCCGACCGTGGTTTTCAGCGTTTCGAAAAAGCCGTTGAGCCGGTCGGTGACGTGAAGCGTGACTGGGAAATCATCAGCCTGATCGCCACCGCAATGGGCTACCCCATGCACTATAAAAATAATCAGCAAATCTGGGATGAAATGCGCGAGTTATGCCCGCTATTCTATGGCGTGACCTACGAAAAAATGGGCGATATGGGGCATATTCAGTGGCCATGTCCTGACCTTGATCATCCCGGAACTCCATATCTTTATCTGCACAGTAAATTTGATACACCCAACAGAAAAGGCAAACTGTTCGCCGCCCCGTGGCGTGCGCCTGCTGAGGTGCCGGATGAGCATTTTCCCCTGGTGCTTTGCACCGTGCGTGAGGTCGGGCACTATTCCTGCCGTTCCATGACCGGTAACTGTGCGGCGTTGCAGGCACTGGCTGATGAACCGGGGAATGTGCAAATCAACGGACTTGATGCGAAAAAGCTAGGGATTCGTCATCGCGATCTGGTCTGGGTAACCTCTCGCCGCGGCAAGGTGATCAGCCGTGCCGACGTCTCCGATCGCATTAACCGTGGCGCAGTATACATGACATACCAATGGTGGATTGGCGCCTGTAATGAGCTGACTCAGGATAACCTTGACCCCATCTCAAAAACGCCCGAAACAAAATATTGCGCCGTGAAAATTGAGCCGATTGCCGATCAACGCTGGGCGGAAAACTATGCTGTGGAAACTTACACGGCGATGAAATCACGTCTCTGTGAGGCCATCGGGTAAGATTCGTTATCGCCTCTCGCCTGGGTCCGTCTTTTCGGACTCAGGCAAGATGTATCGGCTAATGCACTATTTCGCAAACTGCACGTCACCCACTTTGGACGTCGCATTTTCACCCTGTATCTCCCGCTGCATAAACCCCAGCGTAATCAGAAATAATCCCAACATAAACGGCAACTCATACAGTTCTTCAATAAGCTCGGCATATTGCTGGTTATGCAGGAAAACGGGCGCCATCAAACGATGATGCTCTACTGTATCGGAAATCAAAAAAGTCGCAGCGGTCACGACGAACAACCACAATGGGAACGGCTCTTCACGTAATCGACGTACAATTTCGTGACGCAGCGTTTTCGAAAAAAACACCGGTAATACAAGTGCGGCAATCAAGATGACAGAGATGGTTCTGAATATGATTCTGGGTTCGTCCGGGAAATAAGCACGCCCCCAACTGGTGCTACGCCCCAGTAACACCAGCCACCATACAACGGCCCATAGCCAAAACTGTTTTGCCCCTTCCGGGCGAGAAAGTGGCTTGATATACCAGACGGTAAACAATGCACCAAACAGCAGCCATAACGCTTGTCCATTTTCGATCCACGTCACCACGACGCCATCGAGCAGAGGAAGATGCCCGTCTGCAGTGAAGGGGATCAGTATCGCGGCCAGTGCAAGCAGCACCGTTGTTGAGGTGATTCGGGTATCAAATTTCATAAGCATTTTAGCCTGTTCCGCGTTCGATACCCGAATCATAAGTTTTGTGAATATCCATTCATTAGCAATCCATGCCATATCCTTAAGGTTTTCTTAATATTTTATTTCTGCTGATGTCTGCGGGTAAGGTAGTCTGCCAGACCATTAACAAAAAGCCGCACAGCGCAGTCATCATGCACATTTTTCATTTCATCTGACTGCAGTTTTTAAGGGTTGTTTTTTGACCACAAATCCGGATGGGGTCTCGATTTACAGGGGAAGAATAGCAAGGCCCGTCAGAAAAACGGGCCGGCAGGTATTACGACTGTAGCGTCGCCAGACGCGCGGCAAAGCCGACAAAAATCAAACCAATCAGAGAATTTCCGACCTTCGCCAGTTTCTTTTTAGTCCGAATATAGTGGGTTACAAACGCCCCCGAAATAATCAGGAAACTCAGGTAGAAGAAGCTCACCACTTCCAGCGTGATAGCCAAAATCAAAAATGACAGCCCCGTATGCGGCGCGTTCACATCAATAAATTGCACGAAGAACGACACATAAAAAAGGATCGCTTTTGGATTGGTCAGGCTCAGAATTAAGGCGCGTTTAAAAATCGCACCAAAGGGGACATCCTCGCCAGTCGACGCATTTTCTTTTGATTTCAGCGTCGCGTAGAGGATTTTTGCGCCAAGATAAAGCAGATAAAATGCGCCAAGATAGCGAACAATATTAAACAGCACCGGCGTCGTTTTAATCACCGTGGCAACGCCTGCGTAAGCCAAAAACATCAGCACCGCATCGCCAATAAACACGCCGCTTGCCGCGAGATACCCACCTTTCATCCCACGCCCGACGCTATTTTTCAGCACAAATATTGTATTAGGACCGGGGACCAGAACGATAAAAATTGCCCCAACCAGATACGTCCAGTAATTCAGAACTCCATACTCTGCGAACACGTTAACCTCTTCCTGAAAACACAGATACGCTTAGCTGCGAAACAATATGCTAACGAATGCGTCTGATGATGGGAAGGAAAATCAGGATGCCCACCAACACCCAGAATATTATCCCGAAAAAATAACGAAAAACTTATCTATTTCACCAGCGGTAACTCTGAAAACCGGGTGGTATAGCGTGGGGAGAGCATTTCCCGTTTCATTTGCCATTGCTGCTGAACCCCCTGCCCGGCAAAATAGAGGGTGCCTCTCCCCTTTTGGCTGTTGAGGTGATCCAACACCGCCATTAATTTCTCACTGTTGGGGCGTGGCGCGTTTTCATCAAACAAGTTTAGCTGAGCAATCCCCTGGCTGAAAAAATCACTGAGCATGACGCCGGCTTTCATGTAGCGAAAACCGTCTTTCCAGATCCTGTCCAGCGCACTGCAGGCAACACGAATAATGTCGCGAGTATCATTCGACGGAATCGTTAACTGACCGCAGGCCTGTGGCGCGTAAAAGACCTCATTTTCGGCATGCGGGCTGGTGCGAATAAATACGCTGATGTTGCAGCAGTATTGGCGTTCTGCCCGGAGTTTTTCGGCCGCGCGTTCAGCATACATACAAATCGCCTGATGCATCTCATCGTATCGGGTAATGCGATGGCCGAACGATCGGCTGCAAATAATTTGCTGTTTCGTTGGAGCAAACTCATCAAATGCCAGACAGGACTCTCCACGCAATTCACGTACGGTACGTTCCGTCACTACGCTGAAGTGTTTACGCATCACCCAGAGGGAGCTGTCAGCCAATTGCAGCGCCGACGCAATCCCCATCGCATTGAGTTTCTGACGGGTACGACGCCCGATACCCCAGACGTCTTCAACAGGGACGTGAGCAAGCAGTTTTCTCTGCCGCAAAGTGTCTGACAAATCGACCACACCTCCGGTTTTTTGCCATGTTTTCGCCGCAAAATTGGCGACTTTTGCCAGTGTTTTGGTCTGCGCAATACCTACGCCAACGGTCAACCCCGTGTTTTTCAGTACCTGAGAACGAATTTGGTGCCCAAACGCCTCGAGTGAATGACCACGCGCAACGCCTGACAGATCGATAAAAGCTTCATCAATAGAGTAGACCTCTATCGACGGCGCCATTTCTGCCAGGGTCAACATCACACGGTGGCTGAGATCGGCATAAAGCGCATAATTTGAGCTAAAAACCGCGACGTGCTGACGTCGCAATTCGTCTTTCACTTTGAAATAAGGCGCCCCCATTTTTATGCCGAGCGCTTTTGCCTGTGCCGATCGCGAAATAATGCATCCGTCGTTATTTGAAACCACCACCACCGGTTTTCCCTGGAGATCCGGTCGAAAAACCGTCTCACAGGACGCATAGAAACTGTTGACATCAACCAGCGCGAACATGTCTGTGTGATTTCAACGTAAAGGTCACAACGCCAAATATTTGCAGCTCTTCCTCGCTCTGCAACACGATGGGGGAATAATGCGGATTGTGGGGGGCGAGCTGAAGACGGGGCCGCGTTCGCAGCTCTTTCACCGTAAACTCCCCCGCCACGGCTGCTACCACAATATCGCCATGCGTCGCCGTCAACGAACGGTCAACCACCAATAGATCGCCATCGCTGATACCGGCCCCCACCATCGAGTCACCGCTGACCCTGAGGAAGTACGTTGCTCCCGGATGCTTCACCACCAGTGAGTTAAGATCGAGACTGTCCTCAACGTAGTCTTGCGCCGGGCTGGGAAACCCGCATGACACACGCTCCAGAAAGAGAGGTAACGTAATGATGTCATTACGTTCACAGGAAAAAATATCATTCATTGCGGCTAAACCAATAAATACTGTACATATAAACAGTATGTTGTATTTACCGCTCAAATCAAGCGACTTCTGCGATAAGAGAATAAACCCGTTGAAGTCACAACACATTCAGTGATCCGTGCCCCGTTTAATCTCAACGCGAGTCCTGACGATGGCGCTTAAACTGACTGACATCAATGTTGTACTGCTTTAGCTTACGCCATAGCGTTGTGCGCCCAATGTTCAATACGCTGGACATCTCCTGTACACGGCCGCCGGTAACCTGCGCTGCGCGAATAATGGCGTCTTTCTCAATACCGGCAAATGTCAGGTGAGTTGAGAGGCGCGTGCCCCTCTCTTCGGCGCGTTCGGTGAAAAGATGCTCCGGTAAATGGCTCAGCCGGATATGACCGTTGTCGCTGCTCATAGCGATGTTTTCGACCACACTGAGCAACTCAAAATCATTCCCCGGCCAGGCGCAGTCAACCAGTTTCGCCATTGCGTCATCCTCTATCTTCAGACGCGTCGAGAAGCGTTTCTCAAGACGCGCAAGCGTATTACGCACCAGGGCAGGAATACTGTTTCGCCGCATTCGAAGCGGTGGAATGGTGATCTCAAAGGCGTGTAATGCGTAGTAAAGCTGGCGGCTAAAGCGGTTTTGTTCCACCAGCAACGCGAGATCCAGGGTTGTCGATGCGATAACTTTAACATCGACAGGAATCAGCCTGCGGGCATCAAGACGCGTTAATACCCCTTGCTTGATTACCTGCAAAAGCGCCGATTGCAATTCCGGCTCCAGATATTCAATTTTCTCCAGAAACAATGTGCCGCCGTTTGCCAGTTCCAGACGACTTAAACGCCCGCCCTCCGTCGCGTCATCGGTATCGCCCTGTCCCAGCACGGTCTCGGCATACAGCTGACAGTTCACGGCAATATAGGGGCCTTCAGCCCGTTCACTTTCATTATGAATGGCCTGGCTGAGCTGTTCTTTGCCGACCCCTTCCTCCCCACAAAGCAACACCGGGAAGCGTCCCCGCGCGGCCTGACGCCCAAAATGCAGTAAGCGCCGGGTGTCAGGGTCGTCGCCCGGCATCTGTGCGAACGTGTGGCTCACCTTTCCCAATTGGCTGGTCATCAATTGCCGCATCTGTTCGACAGGATGGAGCAGCAGAATAAAACTGGCCCCCTGAGCCTCAATAATCGGTTTCAGGGTGATGACGGCATCAACAAATTGATGCTGGCTTTCAAACGTCACTTCAACATGGTTGAGCTGACGCATTTGCCGGATTGCACGCTGTAAAACGGCAGGCAGCGTGACCAGCTCAGTGATATTTTTCCCCTGGCTTGACTGGGCATCCAGATGCAGTAGTCGCGCGGCCTGTGCATTCAGAAATTGCAGCGTTCCCTGCTCATTCCAGGCCATCACGCCATCGACCATCCCCTCGAGCAGACCGTACAACTGATTCAGATGACGATTAGATTCGGTCAACAGATTGTCTGTCAGCAGTGAATTGCCCACTTCACGCGCTATCGCCAGCGTCAGCGGCAAATCAGACGCCGCCTCCTGCCCGACAGGGCAACACAAGGCGATGGAACCCGATTGGCGGCCGTGGTTATCAAAAATAGGCGTGGAGAAGAAACTCCAGCCAGACAGCTTGCATTTAAAATGTTGATCGCCAGAGGTTTGAATCGGCTGTCCAAGCGCAGACGCCAGGGATAACGCACAGGTGCCAATAAGACTTTCCGCACACCAGGCGCCGTTGTTAAAACCCAGTTCGCCAAGCTGTTGTAGCGTAAGCGGATCGCCGCAGCGGCTCAGAATACAGGCCGACTCATCGAGAATGAATAATCCACATTGCCGGGGGGACATGTATTCCCAGGCATCCTCCAGCGCTGCTTGCCCCAACGCCAGCAGTGCCGTCTTTCGTCGACAAATAGAGTCAAACGTCAGCCCCTGAGCCTGATGCGGCAGGATCCAGGGCTCCCGCTGCATCATTTTGCTACAGCGTTGCCATGAGGCACTAAGTACCGTAGAGACGGCGTTGTCGCCGGTTTGATGTAGAGTCGCCATATTTTCTCCGCACGCATAAGCGCGTTTTCCCACGTCCCGGACACCTGCAACCTTTCTTCGCCTTTTGCGGCAACAAAGAGTGTTGGCGCTCTCATTTTTGACGAAAAATTCCTCTCTACGTTCCATTATGAAACATAAATGAAAATATATGTTCCGTATTGAAACATTTATTTGTGGAATTTTCTTTTGCCGTCGCTGCGGCAGAATAACTTTATCGGCAGGATGTGGTCGCCGTGTTGTTGTCCATAACCGATACCCTCACGCAGATGTCTGCAATGTGTGCCTTTTTGCAGCCATCTCATGACGACCGACGGAGCACAAAAATGAAAAAATTGATTAACCGTGTCGAAGATGTCCTGAATGAACAACTGGCCGGTATGGCGAAAGCCTTTCCTACCCTGACGCTGCATCAGGATCCGCTGTATGTCACCCGTTCAGACGCCCCTGTGCCAGGGAAAGTGGCGCTGCTGTCGGGCGGCGGTAGCGGACATGAACCCATGCACTGCGGCTACATTGGTCAGGGGATGCTTTCCGGCGCCTGTCCGGGGGAAATTTTCACCTCTCCAACGCCGGATAAAATGTTTGAATGCGCGATGCGTATCGACGGCGGTGAAGGTGTTCTGCTGATTATCAAAAATTACACCGGCGATATTCTTAATTTTGAAACCGCTACCGAACTCCTGCACGACAGCGGCGTGAAGGTCACCACCGTCGTCGTTGATGATGATGTGGCCGTCAAAGATAGCCTCTACACCGCCGGTCGCCGGGGGGTGGCAAACACGGTGCTGATTGAGAAATTGGTCGGCGCCGCAGCCGAGCGCGGCGACACGCTGGAAGCCTGCGCAGAGCTTGGACGTAAACTAAACAATCTCGGCCACTCCATTGGTATCGCGCTGGGTGCGTGTACGGTGCCTGCCGCCGGTAAACCCTCATTTACCTTACAGGATAATGAGATGGAGTTTGGCGTGGGTATTCACGGCGAACCGGGTATTGACCGTCGGGCTTTCACCTCTCTCGACAAGACCGTGGATGAAATGTTCGACACCTTGCTGGAAAACGGCGCCTACAGCCGTACGTTACGTCACTGGGATCCTGTACAGGGCGCATGGCAGGAAGACAAACAGGCTAAACAACCGCTGCAACGTGGCGATCGCGTGATTGCGCTGGTCAACAATCTTGGCGCGACGCCGTTATCCGAGTTGTTCGGTGTCTATCACCGACTCGAAAACCGTTGCCAGGAAACGGGCATTCATATCGAACGCAATCTGATCGGATCTTACTGCACCTCCCTGGATATGGCCGGTTTTTCCATCACCCTCTTGAAAGTGGACGATGAGACGCTGGCCTTATGGGATGCCCCGGTGCATACCCCGGCTCTCAACTGGGGTAAATAAGGAGATTTTTTATGTCGCTCAACAGAACACAAATCGTTAACTGGCTCTACCTGTGCGGAGAAATCTTCACCAAAGAGAGTGATTTTCTCACCGGACTCGACAGAGAAATTGGCGATGCTGACCACGGTTTGAACATGCATCGCGGGTTTAGCAAAGTGGTCGAAAAATTACCCGCGATTGCCGACAAAGATATCGGTTTTATTTTGAAAAATACCGGAATGGTCCTGCTTTCCAGCGTCGGAGGCGCCAGCGGCCCACTCTTTGGGACCTTTTTCATTCGCGCCGCCCAGGTTACTCAGTCCCATCAAAGTCTGACCCTCGAAGAGGTCTATGCGATGGTGCGCGAGGGCGCTGAGGGTGTAGTCAACCGAGGTAAAGCCGAACCGGGTGATAAAACGATGTGTGATGTCTGGCTGCCGGTGGTGGAATCATTACGCCAGTCTTGCGAACAGGCGCTGTCCGTACCGGCCGCGCTGGAGGTCGCCCGTCAGCAGGCGGAAGCAGCGGCGCAAAGCACCATCACCATGCAGGCGCGCAAAGGTCGCGCCAGCTATCTCGGCGAACGTAGCATCGGTCACCAGGATCCGGGGGCGACCTCCGTCATGTTTATGATGCAATGTCTGGCAGCAGCCGCCAGAGAGTAAGGAGAATACGATGGTAAACCTGGTCATTGTTTCTCATAGCGCCCAACTGGGCGAAGGCGTTGGGGAGTTAGCCCGGCAGATGTTGATGGGGGGAAGCTGCAAACTCGCGGTGGCGGCGGGCATCGATGACCCGCAAAATCCCATTGGCACCGACCCCATCAAAGTGATGGAAGCCATTGAGTCCGTGTCTGACGCAGACCACGTGCTGGTGATGATGGATATTGGCAGCGCGCTTCTGAGCGCAGAAACGGCGCTGGATTTACTCGATCCTTCCATCGCGGCGAAAGTGCGTCTGTGTGCCGCGCCGCTGGTTGAGGGGACGCTCGCGGCGACAGTGAGCGCCGCGACAGGCGCCGGTATCGACAAAGTCATCAGCGATGCCATGAACGCCCTTGATGCCAAACGTGAGCAACTGGGTTTACCCTCGCCGTTTGAAGCAAACAACGCCACAGCACCGTTCTCAGTCCATGACAGTGAAGCGCGCTCGCTTTCTGTCGTCATCAAAAATCGTCATGGGCTCCACGTGAGACCGGCCTCCCGGCTGGTCGCCACTTTGTCTGCCTTTAACGCCGACATGCTGCTGGAAAAAAACGGTAAATGCGTCACGCCAGACAGTCTGAATCAAATCGCCTTGCTGCAAATACGCTGTAACGACACGCTGCGGCTGATCGCCAAAGGCGAACAGGCAGATGAAGCGCTGACGGCGTTCAAACAGCTTGCCGCAGAGAATTTTGGTGATTCACTGGAAGAGAGCGGCCCTGGCATTCCAGAGCATCTGCCACCCGACCCGGTGACTGGCATCGCGTTTTGCTATGCGCCTGTTCTGCCAGACATCACCAGTATCACTGCCACCTCCCCTCAGGAAGAGCAACAACGTCTTCGCGCCGCGATCCGGCTTACGCTCGATGACCTCAGCGAATTGACAGCGCTCGCGGAGGAAAAATACTCCGCTGACCTGGCCGCGATATTTTCCGGGCACCACACCTTGCTGGACGACCCGGAACTGGATGACATGGCCAGCGCCTTCATTCTCCATCAGCACTATAGCGCAGAAGCGGCATGGCAAAATGTCATGAGCGACCTCAGAGAGCAGTATCACCATCTCGATGATGCCTATTTGCAGGCGCGCTACATTGACATTGACGATCTGCTCCACCGTACGCTTCGGCATCTGAGTGGCATAAAAGTGCAAATGCCGCTCTTCACTCGCCCGACAATTGTGCTCACGGAAAATATTTTCCCGTCCACCGTGTTGCAACTCAACCCGCAATTCGTCAAAGGGATCGCGCTGAGTGCCGGCAGCGAGATGTCTCACTCTGCACTCATCGCCCGCGAAATGGGTATCGGCTGGCTTTGTCAGCAGGGCGAATCCGTCAGTACGTTGAAGACGGGAGAAATGATTACGCTGGATATTTCCACCCGCCGCATTCTCCGCTCAGAATAAATCCATCAATAGCGCGTCCCTGCCCGCAAAAGGCCGCGCTATTCATTTCATGCCATAAGGCGCGAAATGCCCGTGAGTTCCCAAAATGTGGGTTCAATCACGCGCAGAGGGCAATCGTGGACTAAGGTTTTCTCAGGGTTAATGCCGCTAACTCAGGCACACCGCTATGGAGGATCCTCAATGATAACCCCTGCCATTCGCCAACCAGGCTGGCTGCCTTTTATGATTAAACTGGCCCTGACGGGGACGTTTCTGACGCTCGCCTCGTGGTCTGTACAGGCACAAGAACAGAACGACAGTCTGCCGCAACCCCCGGATATTCTGCTGGGGCCGCTTTTCAACGATGTACAGAATGCAAAACTGTTCCCTGACCAGAAGACATTTGCCGACGCCGTCCCCAACAGCGATCCCCTGACAATCCTTGCCGATTATCGTATGCAAAAAAGTCAGTCTGGCTTTGATTTACGCCATTTTGTCGACGTGAATTTTACGTTGCCCAAAGAGGGGGAAAAATACATTCCTCCGGACGGACAATCGCTGCGTGAACATATTGACGGGCTATGGCCGGTGTTGACCCGTTCGACGAAAAGCGCGGGGAAATGGGACTCTTTGCTGCCGCTACCTGAACCTTATGTCGTGCCCGGAGGGCGCTTTCGGGAGATCTATTACTGGGATAGTTATTTCACGATGCTGGGACTGGCGGAAAGCGACCACTGGGATAACGTCGCGGATATGGTCGCCAATTTCGCCTACGAAATTGACAGTTGGGGTCACATTCCCAACGGCAACCGCAGCTATTATTTAAGCCGCTCACAACCCCCTTTCTTCGCGTTTATGGTGGAGTTGCTGGCGCAACATGAGGGCGATGACGCCCTGAAAAAATATCTGCCGCAGTTGCAAAAAGAGTATGGCTGGTGGATGGAAGGCGCAGAATCCCTCCAGCCAGGACAACAGCATAAACGGGTGGTCAAACTCGACGACGGTACGGTGTTGAACCGTTACTGGGATGAGCGTGATACGCCGCGTCCGGAATCCTGGGTAGAGGATATCGCCACCGCGAAGAGCAATCCGAATCGCCCGGCCACTGAAATTTATCGCGACCTGCGCGCGGCGGCCGCCTCCGGTTGGGATTTTAGCTCACGCTGGATGGATGACCCGCAACAACTCAGTACAACCCGCACGACCACTATCGTCCCTGTCGACCTCAATGCGCTGCTGTATAAGATGGAAAAAATACTCGCCCGCGCCAGTAAAGCCGCCGGCGACGATGCCAAAGCCAGCCAGTACGAAAGCCTCGCCAGTGCGAGACAAAAAGGGATCGAGGACCATCTGTGGAATGACAAAGAGGGGTGGTACGCTGACTACGATCTCAAGAGTAAAAAAGTGCGTAATCAACTGACGGCGGCGACGCTGTTCCCGCTGTATGTGAATGCCGCGGCAAAAGATCGGGCCAGCAAAGTGGCGGCGGCAACCCAGGCGCATTTACTGCAACCGGGCGGTCTTGCCACGACGTCGGTGAAAAGCGGACAACAGTGGGATGCCCCCAATGGTTGGGCGCCGTTACAGTGGGTCGCCACCGAAGGATTACAGAATTATGGTCAGGATACGGTTGCCATGGACGTCACCTGGCGTTTTCTGACCAATGTTCAACACACCTGGGAGCGCGAGAAAAAGCTGGTCGAGAAGTATGATGTCAGCAGTACCGGGACGGGCGGCGGCGGGGGCGAGTATCCGCTGCAGGATGGGTTTGGCTGGACGAACGGCGTTACCCTGAAAATGCTCGATTTGATCTGCCCGAAAGAAACACCGTGCGACAACGTACCCGCGACGCGCCCGGCACCGGCAGAGACTACTCCGCCTGCACCACAAAAACAGGCCACGCCCTGAAATCTGTAAGCCAGATGCAATGACCCGGCAGCACGCCGGGTCATCTTTTATCAGAAACTGTAGCTCGCACCGACCTGAACCGTACGATCGCGACCAATCCAGCAGTTGGTGCTGTCATAACAGCTGAAAGTCTCTTTGTTGGTAATATTCTGCGCGCTGGCTTTTAACGTGACGCCCGTCAGCGACGGCAGCGCTTCTCCCAGACGATACGATACGGCCATATCGTACTGGGTGGTGCCGCCAAGCTTACCCCTTTATTGTCCGGCGAGATCTCCATCGGTCCGGTATAGCGCGCTCCGGCGCCCATGTTCAGTCCTCGCAAAACCGTCTCATCAAAGGTGTAATCGCCCCACAGGTTAAATGCGTTTTCGGGAACCTGCGTCGGGCGCTTACCTTCATAAGTCTCATCTTCCGTATTGATGGCATGGGTATAGGCGTAGTTGGCGATCAGCGTGATGTTATCCGCCGGGCGGCTCACAACAGATACCTCTGCCCCTTTTGACTCTATCTCACCGGTCTGACGGTAATCCCAGGTTGGCGTGGCAGAGAGGACGTTTTTCTGACGAATATTAAACACCGAGGCGGTCAAGGTGGTGGCATATTCTGCCAGCAGGTATTTCACCCCGCCCTCCACTTGCTTGCTGGTCGTCGGCTTCACATCTTTTGCGGTTAACGTACCTTGCGGCGAAATCGGCTTGAAACCTTCGGAGTAGCTGATGAACGGGGAGATGCCATTTTCGAAGGCATACAGCGCGCCCAGACGTTTGGTCACGCGATCCTGGGAGATCCATGTTTTCTCGCCATTTTGCAGATCATCCGTGGTCGTGGAACGGTAGTCGTCATAACGCACGCTCGCCAGCAGATTCAGCCCGCCAAATTCCACCTGATCCTGCAAATAGTAGCCATTCTGCTGGTAGGAGAGACGGTTTTTCTGCGCGGTATAGAGCCCGAGTTCATCGCTGTGAATTTGATCATAATTCGGATCGCGCATATCGATCCCTGGCGTGTTGCTGGCATAACGGTACCAGTAATGGCTATCGAGTTTTTGGTAGTCAAAACCCGCCAGCAGATGGTGTTTCCAGTCCCCCAACTCAACGGTTTTGGTCACCTGATTGTCGATATTAAAGCTCTTCAGATCTTCATCGGTGGTGTAGGCAAAACGATTTAATTCCCATACCGGGTTCATGCCATTCCCGGTGGAGTAGACGCTACGCTGATGGGTATCGACATCAAAATAACGGGCTTTCTGCGTAAAGCCCCAGCCGCTGTCAAACTGGTGTTCAAAACTGTATCCCAGCATCCATTGTCGCTGTTTGAAACCACTCCACTCATCCCCGGCATAATCCCGTGAGTCGGCATACCCTGAGCGCAAATAGGCGATGGGCAGCGGGTTAGAAGGTGACAACGACGGCGTATTCTGCGCCAGCGCATCAATGGTCAGACGCGTTTTATTATCCGGCTGCCAGGTGACTGAGGGCGCCACCAGATAGTTTTCATAACGCGTGGTATGCGGCTGATCGTCGCCTTCCGTCGCTTTGCCCAGCAGACGGTAGTTCCAGTCGCTGTCGCTGATTTGCCCGGTCGAATCCAGAAAACCTTCTTTTAGATTGCGGGTCCCGGTCGTAAAACCCATTTCCGTTTTTTGTTCCGCTTGCGGCTTTTTCCCCTGGATGTTAACCAGCCCGCCTGGCGAGCCATTCCCATAAAGCACCGATGCCGGGCCTTTCAGGATATCCACGCTTTCAATCAACAGGGGGTCTATCCGTGCCTTGGTATTGCCGGTCACGTTATAGGGGAGCTGTAAGCCGTTGTAATACTCCTGCTCGACCGTAAAACCACGAATTTTATACTCGCTCATGTACGAGGTACTGCCCCGCACCTCCGTGGAGACGCCTGGCGCGTAGCGCAGGATCTCATTCACCGAGTTCGCGTGGCGCTGTTCGATCTCTTTACTGTCGATGGTATTAATTACCTGCGGCGTTTTGCTTTCCGGCACGGCCGACTTGGTGGCGCTGTTAGTCCAGGCGGGCAGCAGACTCTCCTGCCCGGCGGCTGTCACGACCATGGTTGATTCTTCGGCATACGACGGGAGTGTCAGTGCCAGGGTGATACATCCAGAGAGTGCGCGCAATGTAAAACAACGGGTGGTTTTCATGAGTGAATTATTATATGAGAAATGGAACGACAATTATTCGCATTTTCATTAACAAATCAAGTCATCCCTCCCCCTTTACATTCCAGCGCTTACAGCGCCTGCAGAAAGAAAAACGGCCCCCGCAGGAGCCGTTCTGTTAATTTCGCCGCAGGAGTCGAAAGACGCCCAGCACAATAATTGCACCAACGACGGCCACCAGGAAACTATTCAAATTGAATCCACTGATACTGCCGCCAATGCCAAACATGGTCGCCAACCATCCACCGACAACCGCACCCACGATACCGAGAATGCAGGTCAGGATAAAACCACCACCATCACGGCCCGGCATGATCAGTTTGGCGATAACACCTGCAATCAGACCAAAAACAATCCAGGCAATAATTCCCATTTTCAGGCCCTCTTTCCAGTGAACGCATGCGCAAGACGTTCTTGCACTCGCACTCTAAGTATAGGCAAGCCAAAATTCTGCGCTTTTGGACGCCGCCTTAATTCGTTCAGTTTGAAAAAAAATTTCACCCATTTGTATTAAGTTCTGTCGCGCAATGCCGATAACTGACGACAGTCTGTCAGG
>NZ_NRDO01000119.1 GCF_010231475.1 Citrobacter sp. NCU1
TTATGCGTAAACCGTTGGGGGAGTTCTTCGAAATGGAATCGCATGCCGTCAGAATAGCGGAGGTGCGTAATCGTGGCTGATAGCTTTCAATTAAAGGCCATCATTACCGGAGTCGATAAACTTTCCCCGGTGCTTGATGGCATATCTAAAAACGTTAAAAAAGCCGGGAAGGGGGTCGAAGAAAAAGCGCTGATGGCTGGCGCCTTTGGCACCGCCTGGTCGCTTGCGTTGGCGAAACCTGTCACCGATGCGATCGCGTTTGAAAGTGCTATGGCAGACGTGCGCAAGGTGGTGAACTTTGACACGCCACAGCAGTTTAAGCAGATGGGCCAGGACATTCTCGATATGTCCACTCAATTGCCGATGGCTGCCAACGACATTGCAAAAATAATGGCCGCAGGTGGGCAGGCCGGGCTTGCTGCCGGTGATTTGAAAGAGTTCGCGACAACCGCTGTAAAAATGGGGATCGCGTTCAACGAAACCGCCGACGAAGCCGGGCAGCAAATGGCGCAGTGGCGTGTTTCGCTCGGGCTTACGCATGATCAGGTTGTTCAACTGGCAGACCAGATCAACTACCTGGGCAACACCGGGCCGACAACTGCCGCCAATATTACTGATGTGGTTACGCGCGTCGGATCGCTGGGGAAGATTGCGGGTTTTGCCACTTCGGATGTTGCTGCGTTGGGGGCAACAATTGGCTCTGCCGGTATTCAGTCCGAAGTTGCCGCGACCGCGATTAAAAAGGTGTTCACCACACTGGCTTCGGGCCAGAAGATGACGAAAGACCAGAAAGAGGCGATGAGGTCGTTACACCTCAACCCTAAAACACTGGCGTCTGATCTTCAGAAAAATGGTAAAGCCGCGCTGATGCAGGTATTCGAACAACTGAGTAAAGTTGCGCCTGATAAGCGTGTGGAGGTGCTAAAAACGCTGTTCGGTGAGGAATCAGTGGGGGCGATCGCACCGCTGCTGGCGAATCTGTCTCTGTTGAAAACTAACTTTAACCGTGTGGCCGATTCGGCGCAGTACGCCGGATCCATGCAAAAAGAGTACGCCAGCCGGGCCAGCACCACGGCGAATCAGCTCGAACTCCTGCAGAACAACCTCAACAGAATAAGTGTTAACACCGGCGATGCGTTGCTGCCCGCCGTCAATGACGGATTAAAACAGGCTATGCCGCTGCTCGATGAAGTCGCCAGTTTTGTGCAAGCCAACCCTGAAGTGATCAAGATGGCTGCTGGTGCTGCAGCCGGGCTGGCTGCGATTGGTGGTCTGGCGGCGATAACATTGATTGTTGGCGCTGTTGGGCCTCTCGGTATCATGCTGGGCTCTTTGGTGGCAGCGGGTACATTCATTGCGGCCAACTGGAGTACCATAAAAGATGCCTGGGAACACGGTAAGCCAATGGCACCGAAACCACTGACGGCACAGCAGCAGGAGGTGGCGAACGCCTTTGACTACAACAAAAAAGCCGCCACTCCTGGCTGGGGGCTACTTGCCGTTCAGCAGGAAGTCGCCAACAAACAGGGTGGCAACGATTTTTTGCGAGACATTCGTGTGATCACCGGGCAGCAAGGACCGACCCCGTTTAGCCGTGGAAACGGGCCGGCCTACAATTACAGCGCACCGACCGGGCAGGATATGCTTACAGGTGCGAAAGGGCACCTGCAGGGCGAACTGGTTGTTCGGTTTGACGGTGCGCCACCGGGTATGCGTGTATCTGGAGGGCAGACTAATGCACCGGGGGTACGGTTAACTCCCGAGGTCGGATACAACCGCTTCAGCTCCCAAAACCTTTACCGCACAAACCAGTAACCCGCTCCGGCGGGTTTTTTTATGGGTGAAATATGGATACCTGGCGTTTCAGCATACGACCTGCATCCTTCCGCGGGGTGCCGTTCAAAGTAGCCGAGGATGAGGCGACGTTCGGGCGCAGGACAGTGCCTCATGAATACCCGTTACGTGATGTGCCGTACACCGAAGATATGGGGCGCAAAGTTCGTCGTTATTCGGTGTCGGCGTATGTCATTGGTTCTGATTTTATGGCGCAGCGCGATCGCCTGCTTACCGCGCTTGAACAGGGTGGCTCCGGTACGCTGATCCATCCGTTTTACGGCTCGCTCACGGTTAACGTTGACGGTGACATAACGTTTCGTCACAGCCGCGACAATGGCGGGATGTGTGAAATATCCCTGAAATTTATTGAATCAGGCCAACTGAGTTACCCGACGGCAGGCGGTGCAACGGCACAGAATGTGGAAAATGCTGCCGATGCTGCGGATCAGTCCTTTGCCGATAAGTTTCTGGATGATTTCGATTTAACCGGGCCAGACTGGATCAGCGATGGAGTGATTCAGAGCGTCAGCGATATGCTGGACGATGTGATCGAATTTTTTGAAATGGTGGACAGCGGAATTAGTGATCTTGCCCGACTGCTGCAGGGGGATTTGTCAGTGCTGTTCCCGCCGCCGTCGCAGGTAGCTGAAATTATCAGCCGTGTGCAGGCAATGTGGGCGGCAGGCAAATCGATTTACTACAACACCGACAGTGCGATTAGCGCCGTGGATAACCTGAAATATATCTCAGGTATCGATTCACTGGCCCCGCGGGGTGTATGGCCCACGCAGAGCGCATCGCAGCAACAAACAACCGTCGCTACAAATGCATTTTCTCAGTTGATGCGCAGCTCGGCGATCACGCAATCCACCCGCCAGTTTTCTGCTCTGCCGACCCCGACCGCCAGCAATTACAACTACCGGTCAGCCACTCGCGCAGCGCTCACGGATTCGCCCAGACAGAACAACGAACCGTCTGTGCTGCCTGTCAGTTATGACCAGCTGGCCCGCCAGCGAACCAGCTACAGTCAGCTATTTGACCGCGAAACCTGCCGGGTATCTGGCGACGAACCGTTTATTAGGATTGAAGATTTACGCCAGACCGTCTGGCTGGATATTCAAAAACGGTTGCAACTCACTGCAAAAACCGTAACGCGCACGCCGGACGATGTAACCCCGGCAGTAGTACTGGCAGCTGACTGGTACGACGATGCCAGCCGCGGTGCCGAGATAGTTGCACTCAATAACATTCCTCATCCGGGATTTGTACCACCGGAACCGCTACGAGTGGCCTCTGAATGACTGATCATGATGTAACCCTGCGTGTTAACGGTAAGGAGTTTTCTGGCTGGATGCGCGTAACCATTTCGGCAGGAATTGACCGTATTTCCCGAAGTTTTGACGTCGAGATAACCCGGCAATGGCCCCAGACCGGAAACCTGACTGAACTGGAATTGCCAGTGATTGAAGGTGATCTGGTGGAAGTTCTGATCGGTACCGACAAAGTAATCACCGGTTATGTGGATGCAACGCCGCTGCGCTACGACGCAAGACAGATAAGTGCCAGTGTTAACGGGCGCAGTAAAACCGAAGACCTGATCGACTGTTCGGCGCCCACACAGCCGGGCCAGTTCACAAACCGGACGTTGGCGCAGATCGTCACCACGCTGGCGCAACCCTTTGGTGTGAATGTCGTCAGTAACTCACCGGAAAGTAACACGTTAACCAGTTTCCAGATTGATTACGGTGAAACCGTCGAGGAAGCGCTAAATCGCTTGCTGGGGATGGAACAGGTGCTGGCGTTCGACAATACCGATGGTGAGCTGGTGCTGGATACGGTAGGCACAAAAAAAGCGGTCACAGCATTGGTGCTGGGAGAAAATATTATCAACGCCGGAAGTCAGCGCGATTTCAGTGATCGGTTTTCTGAAATCACGGTGACAGGCCAGCGTGCTGGTTCTGATGATGACTACGGTTCTACAACGAACAGCAAGATCACCGCCACTGTGAAAGATGCTGCCGTGAGACGCTTTCGCCCGTTGACGATAAAGCAGTGCGGCAATGCCACGCTTGCCACTTGCAAAGCTCGTGCGCAGTACGAAAAAGCGCACAGGGAAGGGCAGACGCTTGAAACCATCTACACGGTGCAGGGCTGGCGGCAGGGCAACGGGCAGTTGTGGCAGCCTAACCAGCGCGTCGTCGTTTGGGATCCGGTGATGGGCTTTACAAACACCGAACTGGTGGTGGCAGAAGTCACCTGGCAACTTGACGACAAATCGGGATTCACTACCCAAATGCGCGTCGGGCCGCAAGCCGCGTATATGCCAGAACCTAAACTGATGACGCGCCACCACAAGAAAGAATCGGACGACGACGGGGATGATTTCTGATGAAAGCAGCATTACGAGGGCTGCAGCGTTCTGTTTCTAACTTGCTGGCCCGCGCCGTGGTTACAGGGCTAAATACTGCCAGTAAATGCCAGATGGTTCAGGTTGAATTACTGGCAAACGAGCAGAAAGAGAACGTTGAACATCTTGAACCCTATGGATTTACCAGCGCTCCGCATTCCGGGGCCGAGGGTGTGGCTGTGTTCCCGGACGGCGACCGATCTCACGGTGTGATCCTGATGGTGGCAGATCGCCGCTACCGCATTAAAGGGTTGAATGCGGGGGAGGTGGCTATTTACACAGACGAAGGCGACAGCATTATCCTCAAACGCGGGAATGCC
>NZ_NRDO01000120.1 GCF_010231475.1 Citrobacter sp. NCU1
AATGATCGAGAAGAAAACCAAATTACCGCCGTCCACATCGTTAATGATCCCGGATGCGACATTCCAGATTCTGTTCAAAGAAGCAAAGCGCCGAAAAATGAGCGTAAGCGCACTTCTTCTTGAAGAATGCCAAAGTCTGGCGGTCAAATATTCGAAAGCTGGCGCGTAATAACCACGTTCCAGCATTAACACCCACCCCCACGAATGAGACGCGGAGAAAACCAAATGAAGAGCATTCGTAATTTACTGAGCATACACAGGAGCAAACAACAATGGCAAAAACTCTCGCCCAGATTAAGGCAGATTACCAATACATCGATAAAGATGGTGTAACGAGAGAGCGCACTCTCAACATTCCCCACTACTTCAAAGAAATCCCATTTATCTATTCTCCCCTCCTTGATAAAGGAAGAGTGAAGTTTTCAGCCTCAATGCAAAAGCTGTATTGTTACGTAGCAGACTGGGAAAAATCCGGCAGTATTTGTTACGAGGAACAAAGCGAGCTTGCAAAGGTTTGCAGGTTATCTCGACCAAAGACAAACGACCTGATCGAACAGATGGAATTAATTGGACTCATTACCAGAACCAAAATCGAAGGACGGAGAAATAAGGAATTACGAGCACTCCCGCTTACTGATGCTCACATTATCCCACCAGAAGCGCCGACAGCGCAGCCTGTAGCAGTGTCTGACGAAGTGCCACAGCAGCCAGAGCCAACACCAGCCCCGACAATGACCAATGTTATAGAAGAAGCTGTGATCGCGGCTCAGAGCGTCCCTGAAAGCGTTGCAACAACAACGGAAAGCGATCAGGTGGTCATTGATGAGGATATGGCTCTTGAGGTTGTTTGTAAGCGGCTCTCACAGCCTGAAAGCCTTAGACAAAGCCAAAGATATGACACATTTACAACTTATGCACGTCGTGTCCTGCGTAATGACGGCAAGCGCTTATCAAGCAGATTCGAGGAGAGGTTAGAGGAATGTTTCGAACAACTTCACCCGCATCTTTATTCAAGATTCGACGCCCTACCATTTTAACCAGGAGGATTATGATTCAATACTTAGTGAAATACGGCGTTGACCGTATTCAGATTAACGACGCTGGAAAGCGTGTGTTAGAAACCCTGCAATACTTTTACAAATCCAAACCAACAAAGATCCGATATGGTGACATTATCGAACGTTCTGGATGTTCGCAAGGCGGCGTAATGTTCTGG
>NZ_NRDO01000121.1 GCF_010231475.1 Citrobacter sp. NCU1
AAGATCCGATATGGTGACATTATCGAACGTTCTGGATGTTCGCAAGGCGGCGTAATGTTCTGGCTACATTCTCTTAAATCTTTCGGGGTGATCGATTTTAAAGAAGCTGGCTATTTCGATGTAACAATAAAATCTATGATCTCGGATTATGAGATCATTTATTCAAACGACTAAATAACAATCTACGGGAAACTTTATGATAACTGCATTATGGTGGTTCACCATATTCTATGGCGTTTACGTTATGACAAGGTACGGACGTTTCCCAGATAAGGAACGCAATGGGAAAACGAAAACGTAACGTAGTTACAACACTTGAACGAAACGCACAATCATTATTACAAATATCTGATTTTCAAAAACTATCTCGCCTTTCGAAGGAATACAATTCTGTCCCTGGTGAATGGCAAACTGCAATAATTGAAGAGAATAGCCCTGCAATGTCTCCTGAAGAGATGGGCGCATTACAGGATATTCTCAATAGCTGCCCTGGTGCATTCTGGAAACCCAGGAAGATAAAAGTCTTCAACGTGAATTCTTCGAATCTCCACAAATGGCAAATTCTTAACTTCTCCTCATATGAACATTATTGCGGCTGGCTTTCGGTAAATCACCTTAACAATTTAACCCGCGACTTTGACGCCCTATTTGATATCAAGGAACATTATGACTCTTAACACTATGAATACCGTGAACACTCTACTTAATTCTTTCCACGAGAATTGGCACCTACCTATACTTGAGCTGGTTAATCATGCATGGTGTGGCAGAACGCCAGAGGCGCTGTTATGCGCCGTTAAACAGACAGAGCAGGGGATAGATGCACTGGAGCATTTGAACGCTTCTGTAGAGCGTTTGGTGAAGCGCGAAAGGAGCACCATCACCCCGGAAGAGGCTTGGCGCGTAGCTAACGATCTCGAAGAGTTGGCCTGTTCTTTACAATACATCACCGCTGAACTTGCGGATCTGGCAATCGACATTGCCGAGGAATGCGCTTTATGCGATTGATGAAATAAAAATGATAAAAGTTATCATTTGCACTTGCATTTATGTCACTTTTATGTTAAAGTAGTATTAGGGTATCTATAAACGTATCGAATCACGTTTCTCTCCCTTGTATGTCAATACGACTTGCAAACACTATCCCATAGTGTGAGCACTCCAGAGAATGCCGTTTCCCATAGGCGGCGCTCTCTCCTCAATGTATTTCCGTAAAGAATGGGTGATGTTCTTTAGACGGTTGTTTTCTTCTTTGTCGTTCCGAAGGTAATGCACGGTCACATTATTATGTTGTGGTAGTAGTGTGAACAATCACCGTGCATTACCTTTCTTTACGGAAAAGCATTGTGCTTTTTACACCTTATAACCCCGTTAGGATTATAAGCAGTCAGACAATCCCGAAGATGTTTCTTTGTTACGTCTGGCATTCTCTTATTATTGTTCCCAGCGATGATAACGAGATTCCATAGCCTATTATTGCCAGCGTGAAGGGCTTCACGTTTAATAGGCCGCAAAGCACCCCCGATCTTTTTTAATCTCCTTAGATAATAAAACGGGGGTTCTTTTTTTAGATTGTATTCTTAACTTCATTCCTCCTTAAAATGACGTTAACAATGCTTTCTAACAAGGGCATTCTCTCCTGGCGACTTCGGTCGCCATTTTTCGAATGATGAAAAACGAAAATGTTACAACAATAGGAACGAAGCAAATGCTTCTTATGAACAAAGGGGAAAGTATGACGCTTTCCGATGAAACTATTACGGCGGTAGCTCACTTTCTTAAAATATCAAAGAAAGAGCTTCTCAAAGAAACTGAACGCCTATTCACAACCAAAGCAGCTAATAAAGATACATCCTACGGATTGAAAGATAAGTTATCAGCATTAGCGGCGAAAAATAAGGACTGATAACACAATGTCATTTAACGACCTAATCCGCGCAAAAGTGGTTTGCTATGCCGCAGACGGTATTTTGCAGGATTCTTTAATCAAGCTGGATGCTGGTATTTCTACCGATCTCCCTGTCGGCGCAGTGGTGGACGAAGGCGGTGAATCAGCCGCAAGCACTGGCGCTATTGCCTATGTACTCGTAGAACCAGCGAAAGCCGGGGATAAATACCTGATTGTTGCCAATCCGGTAATGGTGGTTCTGAATGCGGAAGCACTGGAAACATCTCTCGATCACGCTTCTGTCGTGGCAACCCTTTCAGCTAAAGGCTATGTCTTTGCCGATTATGGCACTGTTGCACTGCGTACCACATAAGATTAATAAGGAATAACAACACAATGTCTTACACCGATCTATTTTCTGGGAAAATGTATGATTTCGCCTCTCCGTTCGATATCAGCGTGGCTCCTAATAATGTCATCTCGAATCTTGGGATTTTCTCGATTGAACATCACCAGCTAAACCGCATTGCGATTGATACCAGTATTATCTCTGATAATCTGACCGCACCGGAACAGCCAGCCTACGCACAAAGCGCCTGGGGTACGGCACGCCGTCCAGAGTTCAGCACTCAGCTTTATGGGCTTCGCTATGTGAACTCTTTAAACTCCGTAACCTCGCGTGATCTGGAACAGTACCGCAGTCGCTCAATTCCTGACGTTGGTGATCAGATTACTCTGGCGCTCGCTGATTTCTCAGCCGCCCAATACAGCCAGATTCAAAACAGTATCGAGCTTGCACTATGTGAAGCACTGTTGGATCTGAAACAGGATAGCGACTACGCCGATCAAGGAAACTTAGACTTCCTTGCAGGTGGTGCTAAAACTCAGTTCACGCTTGATGCAAGCGACACAGCGAACATCTTCGAACAGCTAACGCAGATTAACCGTATTCAGTCGGTAACTCTGGGTGAAGGGCTGGCAAAACAACGCCGTGGTATGGTGATTCTGGCAGCAGGAAAGGCAGCAAGTGCCCTCCGTTACCATTCAAGCATTTCGCAGTTTATGACCTACACCCTGAGCGTTAACAATCCTGATAACTTCTTTACCAAAGTGCAGACCGATAACCCTGGGCTTGAGTCCTGGCAGTTAAACGGTGTTACCGTGATCGATGTTACCGGAATCCCTTCTATTGCCTCCCGCATTGGCGCTGATGGTTTCGTGGCGATCCCACTGCTTGATAACAACGCTTTCACTCTGCATAGCGGTGTGGGTACTCGCCACGCTACACAAGGCAAGGGCGCTGATCTGGTTCATCAATACGTTGTGGTTGATCAACAGTTTGGTTTCCCTTCTATCTGTTCCGAGTCTTCATTCCTGCCGTTCATCCCGCAAGTGGTGGCGCAGTCGATTGTATTTGGTAGCCTGGGCGCTTAATGAGCAATAGACGGTATCTCTTCCCGTCTGGAAATAACAGAAGAGCTTTTAATGAGGGATGCTTACTAACCCACAGCGCAATTGTGGCTCTGGTGGCATCCCTTTTTTGTTTCCAGAATGAGGAAAGATTGTGCAAGTGATTGTAAAAAGCGCGGGGCTTCACCTCGCTGTAAATGCTGAAACAGCAGAAGAGTTATTAAATTTGGCGGGGGTTTGTCGTGTGCTTGATATCGATCACGGTCATCTTCGCCAGTTATTACACCGTGGGCGCAGTGTATCAGATGCTTTGGCCTATCTGGTAAGTAAGAAAGGCGGTGAATAATGTCAGGTGGACTAATTGTTAATACCAGTACCATCCGTAACACGGTGACATTCGCCGTTGATCGTAATTCAATGAAGGAAGCTATGGACGCTTTCGACCAAATTCAGAAGAAAGCCAAAGGCATTAAAGACCCTACTTTGAACATGAAAAAATTCAGTCAAGGGCTAAAGTCTGCTGAAAGAGAATTAGATAAACTGAATAAGAAAGCCTCTAAGCCTCGTAATAGCGATGAACGAGAAAAGGTAAGGGCAGCTAAGGCGCAAACCCGTGTAGAGGCTCAGGCAGCGAAAGAGGCAGCAAGGAGTGCAGCCAGAAGAGAGAAAGCCGAATTGAAGCTCCTCGACACTGCCAGCAGCTTTAAGAGTATGCAGCACTTAACCAACGTCGAACTAACCCAGGCAGCGCTTGCAGCGTCACGGATAACTAAAGCGTACTCCCAGGGTACAATCAGCCTCGCCAGGCAAAACAGCGAGATTAAACGCCTCCAGCAGAGCTACAGACGCATTAACGCAGAACGTAGGGCAGTGGCAAAAGCAGGAGGGGCTAATGTCCTGGCTGGCGGTGGTAAAGCTACAGGGGCGATCTCTGGCTCTCTGATGGGGTTAGGTGGTGGTGCGCTTGCTGGCGCTGGTATCGGTGCGGCGGCTTATGGTGCTTATTCATGGGGCAAAGATGCTGTAACGGCACAGGAAGAGCGTAGCGAAATCGTCGCAAGGGCGAAACTGGGCGGGGTGGACTACAACTTTTTGCAATCGTTAGGTCAGTTTGCACAGGCTAACGGGATTGATTCCGGTATTGGTACGCAGGGAGCCAGAAAAAACCTTGATGTTGGAAAGGATGTTTCTGAAAAGCTGGCAGATGGTGCGCTGAATGCTAAACGTAACAAGCAGGGCCAATGGACAGGAGCGCCAACAGGTATTAACACCGCTTTGAACATGGGCTATACGCCAGAACAGCTTAAAGAATGGGCAAAAAATCCGTTTGGTTTTGTCTCTTCATACACCAATACAATGCAATCTAAAGGATTGAGTGAACAAGAGATTTTACACAATCTTGAAGACCTCGGGGACGATCTCGGACTTTATGCCAAAGCCTTTATGAATGGCGGTAAGGCTCTTACTGATCAGGTGGACGTGCTCAAGCGTAACGGTCAGTGGTTGACCCAGGAACAGCAAGATCAATTAGTGGCGTACCGCAAGTTTAACCAGGAGCTGGACATTCTCACCGATAGCCAGAAGTTGGCATTCTTTGAAGGGTTCATGGAATCCCTCGACCCTGAAACTGTTAAAGAGTGGAAACAAGCCATGCAGGACGCCTTGCCATTCTTTGAGGGTGTCGGACGAGCGGCGGGGGATGCTGCCGTAGGATTGCTTAAACTCTCCAACTGGATCACTGGAAAGCTAAATCTCCTGAACGGTGACAACACCACTAAAGAGGCAGTTAGCCAGCATTACGGCACTACCTCTGCACCTGCACAGCCTGGTGATAATGCTGTAGCTAACGCTTACGGAGCCAGCCAGCCCAACCAGGACGGCACACACCCGCATAACGCCTTTGATACCTTCCGCGAGTGGTGGAACGGTACGAGCGGGGCGCAGGATGTTAGCAGCTACGCACAGAGCACCAACGGTGATTATTCTCCTGTCTCTATGCTGAAACAATCCGCAGCGGCTCCGGCTAAGCCAGCCAATGCACCGATCATGCAGCCTGTAGTGTTGCAGAATCAGCTACCGGAAGGGCTTATCCGTCTAACTATTTCCCCTGATCCAACCTTTGGAAACATGCTTAATGCAACCGTCGATCAGCGCATCAATGACAACAATCAACGTATGGTGCTGGCTGTTTCATCTGGACAAGGGACAGGGGGCTAATTGCCCCCTTTTTGTAAGGAATATAATTAATTGGCAACACCAGGAAGTTTAACAATCGGGGGCGATTCCCGAATCAATTCCACCTCAAACAGTAATAACAGCAGTGCTACCCGTACCAAAGGTGAAAACGGCTTCACCATTATTGCATCTGTGTACAATTCATTCTCAGATAGGTAATGACTCCAACTTATTGATAGTGTTTTATGTTCAGATAATGCCCGATGACTTTGTCATG
>NZ_NRDO01000122.1 GCF_010231475.1 Citrobacter sp. NCU1
TCGAGCAAGTAGACGAACAGCTATTTATCGTCATCGAAACCTGGTGAGCGTGAATCAACGGATTGCCGCGCTGGCCCTGATACTCATTGGAAATGAAACAGTAAAAATCAATATGTTGTCCTGAATCCCGAGATAGGTGAACAGTACTATTGGGTGTACCTATGCTCATAACGTTTGTTCGTAAGGCCTATCCTTCGTAAAGATCACCTTTTCGAATGCATATCGATGGACATCAATTAGCTACGCCAAACACACCCAATGATCATCGCGTAGCGCTATTTTTTTTGGGTTGCCTCAATGCGAGTCTGTTCAAAGTGATCCATTGATGCTTTCAGATGCCCCAGTGTTTTTGCGTATTGATCCGCTGGCAATACCGTTTTGCAATTTTGCATGAACAGACTCGTAGCGGACTTTACTATTCCAGCATTCGATAACGTGTCGTAAGTAATCGGTTGATCTACGGTGTCGCCAATCAACATTGCCAGCGTTCCTATCGTGCCGCTTGTGCTGTTGCAACGTTGCCCTTCCTTAGTCATGACATCAAGGCTGGTTGTGTCAATCGATGAGCTAGCGGCTAACAGTTCATTTGAGGCTTCACGCAGGTGTTCATATGGGTCAGCCTGTGCTGAGGTGGCGAACAACGCAAGCGCAACGGGGATAGTCCATTTCATGTCGTGTCTCTTAAAATCAGTATGAGCAAGCACCTCATGATCCTGTACCTTTTCTAACTGTGCAATATTCCTTTTGTGAACCTTTATGAACGGCAGCAAACGCAAATGTTAGGTACAGTGGAAATGAGTATAGAAAACAAGGAGAGCAGGTTATTCAACCCATTGGTGTCCTGGTCGTCTCAAAAGTGAAAACGCCTTTTTCTTCCCTCTGGCCGCGCTTAATACAACGTTAGGACCTATTCCCCCTGGAGAATCACTTCCTGGCCTGACTGTTTTGCACTGACTGTCTGTCAATCTGTTGAGGGAGTGTCTGGTCATATTGGTGCATATATACAATCGAACCAACAATGACTCACAAACTTTATTGATATCAATAGATGCTGATGGACGTGGGTGTACGGCGGGATGGTGTCCCCTGCAGGAATGGAATTAACAAAGTAATATGTTGATTTATATTGGTATTTTAATTTATGTATGTGAATTCTATACATTTAGCTATACGTACAAGAAAAAATTAGTGTTTTTTATGGACTGGGGAGTATTTTGCCCAGCCCAGCCCAGCCCAGCCCAGCCCAGCCCAGCCCAGCCTGGAAGCTGCCGAACAGAATCATAAATTCGCCGACGAAGTTACCGGTTCCCGGCATACCCA
>NZ_NRDO01000123.1 GCF_010231475.1 Citrobacter sp. NCU1
AACTGCGCGCATTGCTTAAAAAACATCAGATTTAGTGATTCCTTCACCAGAATTGATGACATTTGCACCAGTTACCCGCAGACATTTTTACCTGGTGGGTCGTAGTGCGATACACTTTATAGATTGAATCTAAAAACCTTAAAAATTATGCGCCTGGTTTTATCGTCTCTGGTAGTGATAGCTGGACTTCTCAGTGGTCAGGCTGCTGCCGCGCCTGAACTGCCCCCGCGTGCTGATATTCGTGAGAGCGGCTTTGTCTACTGTGTCAGCGGGCAGGTCAACACATTTAATCCGCAAAAGGCGAGCAGCGGTCTGATCGTTGATACGCTTGCCGCCCAGCTATACGACCGGCTGTTGGATGTGGATCCTTATACCTATCGCCTGATGCCTGAACTGGCGGAAAGCTGGGAAGTGCTCGACAACGGAGCAACCTACCGTTTTAACTTACGTCGCGATGTTCCGTTTCAAAAAACGGCCTGGTTTACCCCCACCCGTAAACTGAATGCGGACGACGTGGTATTCACCTTCGAACGTATTTTTGACCGTCATCATCCGTGGCATAACGTCAATGGCGGCAATTTCCCCTACTTCGACAGCCTGCAATTTGCCGATAACGTACAAAGCGTGCGTAAACTGGATAATTACACCGTCGAGTTTCGTCTGACGCAGCCAGATGCATCATTCTTATGGCATCTGGCAACGCATTACGCCTCGGTGATGTCGGCAGAATATGCGGCGAACCTGGCCAAACAGGATCGCCAGGAATTACTGGACCGTCAGCCAGTCGGAACCGGTCCTTTCCAGCTTTCTGAATACCGTTCTGGCCAATACATTCGTCTGCAACGACATGGCGAATTCTGGCGTGGAACACCGCTGATGCCTCAGGTCGTTGTCGATTTGGGGTCGGGCGGTACTGGACGTTTGTCTAAATTGCTGACCGGCGAGTGCGACGTGTTAGCCTGGCCTGCCGCCAGCCAGTTAACGATTTTACGCGACGATCCTCGCCTGCGTCTCACCCTGCGTCCTGGCATGAACATCGCCTATCTGGCGTTTAATACCAACAAACCCCCGCTGAATAATCCCGCGGTGCGACACGCGCTGGCGCTGGCCATCAATAACCAGCGTTTGATGCAGTCGATCTACTACGGTACGGCGGAAACAGCCGCCTCTATTTTGCCGCGCGCCTCGTGGGCCTATGACAACGAGGCTAAAATTACAGAATATAATCCCGCCAAATCCCGCGAGCAGTTAAAAGCGCTGGGACTGGAGAATTTAACGCTGAAGTTATGGGTGCCCACCAGCTCTCAGGCATGGAACCCAAGCCCGCTGAAAACGGCTGAACTGATCCAGGCGGACATGGCCCAGGTGGGTGTCAACGTGGTGATTGTCCCGGTAGAGGGGCGTTTCCAGGAGGCGCGGTTGATGGACATGAACCATGATTTGACGTTGTCCGGCTGGGCAACCGACAGTAACGATCCGGACAGTTTTTTCCGTCCGCTGCTGAGTTGCGCCGCCATTAACTCGCAAACGAACTTCGCCCACTGGTGCAATCCCGAGTTTGATAACGTTCTGCGTAAAGCGCTTTCTTCTCAGCAGCTTGCTTCGCGTATTGACGCGTATGATGAAGCGCAAAATATTCTGGCGACAGAATTGCCGATCCTGCCGCTGGCGTCATCGCTGCGACTGCAGGCTTATCGTTATGACATCAAAGGGCTGGTGCTGAGTCCGTTCGGCAACGCCTCCTTTGCGGGTGTCTCGCGGAAAAAAGCCAAAGAGGTGAACAAACCATGATTATCTTCACCCTGCGTCGTTTTTTATTGTTGCTGGTCACGCTCTTTTTCCTGACGTTTATCGGCTTCAGCCTGAGTTACTTTACGCCGCACGCGCCGCTTCAGGGCGCCTCGTTGTGGAATGCCTGGATATTCTGGTTCAATGGCCTGATCCACTGGGATTTCGGCGTCTCCAGCATTAATGGTCAGTTAATCTCGGAACAGCTTAAAGAGGTGTTTCCCGCCACGATGGAGCTGTGTATTCTCGCCTTCGGCTTTGCCCTGATGGTCGGCATTCCGATTGGCATGGTGGCTGGCGTGACGCGCAATAAGTGGCCCGATCACTTCATCAGCACCCTCGCCTTGCTGGGTTTTTCTATCCCCGTATTTTGGCTGGCATTGTTGTTGACGTTGTTCTTTTCGCTGACGCTCGGCTGGCTGCCGGTGTCAGGTCGTTTTGATCTCCTTTATGAAGTCAAACCTGTCACCGGATTCGCCATTATTGATGCGTGGATTTCTGACTCGCCCTGGCGTGACGAGATGGTAATGAGCGCCGTGCGCCACATGGTATTACCGGTCTTGACGCTGGCGGTCGCCCCGACAACCGAGGTGATTCGTCTAATGCGGATCAGCACGATTGACGTGTACGACCAGAACTACGTGAAAGCAGCGGCCACCAGGGGATTATCACGTCTGACGATTCTGCGCCGTCACGTGCTACACAACGCACTTCCTCCGGTGATCCCACGTCTTGGTTTGCAATTTTCGACCATGCTTACGCTGGCGATGATCACCGAGATGGTCTTTAGCTGGCCTGGTCTGGGTCGCTGGTTGATCAACGCCATCCGCCAGCAAGACTATGCCGCCATTTCCGCAGGCGTGATGGTGATTGGTTCGTTGGTCATCATCGTCAATGTGTTATCTGATATTTTGGGTGCTATGGCTAACCCTCTGAAACATAAGGAATGGTATGCCCTACGATAGCGTATACAGCGAAAAACGCCCACCGGGTACGCTACGCACGGCCTGGCGGAAATTTTATGGCGATACCACCGCGATGATCGGACTGTATGGCTGCGCGGGACTGGTGATATTGTGCATTTTCGGCAGCTGGTTTGCCCCCTACGGTATTGACCAACAGTTCCTCGGTTATCAGCTGTTGCCACCTTCCTGGTCTCGCTACGGCGAAGTGTCGTTCTTTCTCGGAACCGACGATCTGGGGCGCGATGTCTTAAGCCGATTACTGAGTGGCGCGGCACCTACCGTCGGTGGCGCATTCGTGGTGACGCTCGCCGCCACGCTTTGCGGTCTGGTGCTTGGGGTTGTGGCCGGAGCGACCCATGGCTTACGTTCCGCCGTCCTGAATCACATTCTGGATACGCTGCTCTCTATTCCGTCACTGTTGCTGGCGATTATCGTGGTGGCGTTTGCAGGTCCGCATCTGAGCCATGCGATGTTTGCGGTCTGGCTGGCGTTACTGCCGCGAATGGTGCGTTCTGTCTATAGCATGGTGCATGATGAGCTGGAAAAAGAGTACGTCATCGCTGCCCGTCTGGATGGCGCGACCACACTGAATATTCTCTGGTTTGCTATTCTGCCCAACATCACGGCCGGTTTGATCACCGAAATCACCCGTGCGCTTTCAATGGCGATCCTCGACATTGCCGCTTTGGGTTTTCTGGATCTTGGCGCGCAACTGCCCTCTCCTGAATGGGGAGCCATGCTCGGAGACGCGCTGGAGCTGATTTATGTTGCGCCGTGGGTCGTGATGCTGCCCGGCGGCGCCATTATGATCAGTGTGTTGCTGGTTAACCTGCTTGGCGATGGTCTGCGCCGGGCAATTATTGCGGGGGTGGAATAATGCCATTACTGGATATTCGTAACCTCACCATTGAATTCAGAACCGACGAAGGATGGGTAAAAGCCGTCGATCGGATCAGTATGACCTTAAACGAAGGCGAAATCCGCGGCCTGGTGGGTGAATCAGGGTCTGGAAAAAGTTTGATCGCCAAAGCGATTTGCGGCGTCGCGAAAGACAACTGGCGCGTCACTGCCGACCGTATGCGCTTTGATGACATCGACCTGTTGCGCCTCTCTTCGCGTGAACGCCGTAAGCTAGTCGGGCACAACGTGTCCATGATCTTTCAGGAGCCACAATCCTGTCTTGATCCGTCCGAACGTGTGGGTCGTCAGTTGATGCAAAATATTCCCGCCTGGACGTACAAAGGGCGCTGGTGGCAGCGCATTGGCTGGCGTAAACGGCGAGCCATTGAATTGTTACACCGTGTCGGCATTAAAGATCACAAAGATGCGATGCGCAGTTTTCCCTATGAGCTGACTGACGGGGAGTGCCAGAAAGTGATGATCGCCATCGCGCTGGCTAATCAGCCGCGTTTGTTGATTGCCGATGAACCGACTAACGCGATGGAGCCCACCACTCAGGCACAAATTTTTCGTCTGCTGACCCGTTTGAATCAGAACAGCAACACCACGATTTTGCTGATTAGCCACGACCTGCAGATGCTGAGTCAGTGGGCAGACAAAATCAACGTGATGTACTGCGGGCAAACGGTGGAAACCGCGCCCAGCAAAGATTTGGTGACGATCCCGCACCATCCGTATACGCAGGCGCTGATCCGCGCTATCCCCGACTTTGGCAGCGCCATGCCGCATAAAAGTCGCCTGAATACGATGCCAGGGGCTATCCCTTTGCTTGAACAATTACCGATAGGTTGTCGTCTGGGGCCTCGCTGCCCGTATGCTCAACGAGAATGTATTGAAACCCCGCGCCTGACCGGGGTAAAGAGTCATCTCTACGCCTGTCATTTCCCGCTGAATATGGAGAAAGAGTGACATGGTGGAAACGCTGCTTGAAGTCCGTAATCTGAGCAAAACCTTTCGCTACCGCACAGGCTGGTTTCGCCGTCAGACCGTTGAGGCAGTAAAACCGCTGAGTTTTACCCTGCGTGAAAAACAAACGCTCGCCATTATTGGCGAGAACGGCTCCGGCAAATCGACGCTGGCGAAAATGCTGGCGGGGATGATCGAACCCACCAGCGGCGAACTGCTGATTGACGATCATCCCTTGCATTACGGTGATTATTCGTTCCGTAGTCAGTGTATTCGCATGATTTTTCAGGACCCGTCAACGTCGCTTAACCCGCGTCAGCGCATTTCGCAGATCCTCGATTTTCCACTGCGTCTGAACACGGACCTGGAGCCTGAACAGCGTCAGAAGCAAATCGTTGAAACCATGCGAATGGTCGGATTGCTTCCCGATCACGTCAGTTACTATCCGCACATGTTGGCGCCTGGGCAAAAACAGCGTCTGGGGCTGGCCCGCGCGCTGATTTTGCGCCCTAAAGTGATCATCGCAGACGAAGCGCTGGCGTCGCTGGATATGTCGATGCGTTCGCAGCTCATTAATCTGATGCTGGAATTACAAGAGAAACAGGGCATCTCTTATATTTATGTAACCCAACATATCGGGATGATGAAACATATCAGCGATCAGGTGTTGGTTATGCACCAGGGCGAAGTTGTCGAGCGCGGCAGCACCGCAGATGTTCTCGCTTCGCCTCTTCATGAACTCACCCGGCGGTTAATCGCCGGACACTTTGGCGAAGCACTCACCGCCGACGCCTGGCGAAAAGACAGGTAAAAATAAATATCCTCCGGCATAGCCGGAGGTTTTTCAAATGCGCCTGTAAGGCTCTGTTACC
>NZ_NRDO01000124.1 GCF_010231475.1 Citrobacter sp. NCU1
CATGAAGCCGTTCGGGGCGCGATTGCTGAATATATTGATGAAGAGTACGGGCACCAGGAATGGATCCTGAACGACATTCGGGCTTGCGGTGGTGATGTGGAAAGCGTTCGCAATGGCACCCCAGGGATACCGATAGAAATGATGGTTGCCTGGCTCTACTACCGCATTGAACGTGTCAATCCTATGAGTATTTTTGGCATGGTGCAGGTACTGGAAGGGACCAGCGTATCTATTGCTACCGCGATTGCAGCCCAGGTGGAACGGACGCTGGGGTTGCCAGCACAGGCGACAACCTACCTGCGTTCACATGGCGAACTTGATCAGGGACATCTTAAATTTTTCGCCTCACTCATGGACACTGTGACTGACGAAGCCGATCAGGCAGCCATTATCTATGCCGCACGTCGCGTCTATCGCCTGTACACAGAGATGCTTAACCAACTGGAGCAGACCACGCATGAACCTGCATGATAAAACAGTCCTGCTGACCGGTGCCAGCGGCGGTATCGGACAAGCGCTGGCACAGGGGCTGGCGCAAAAAGGGGCCAGACTCTGCCTGGTTGGACGCAATGCGCAGGCAATGACGCTTCTGAAAGAGGTGCTTCCCAATCCTGAACGGCATCATATTGCGTTAATGAACAGTTATACCGATGACGAAATCGTCGCGCTGGCCAGCAGATTCAAAGATGAGAACAAACTGGATATCCTGATCAACAATGCCGGGACCAGCCGTTTTGCGCTGTTTGAACAACAGTCTTTTGACGATATTCGGGAACAGATTAGAACCAATATCGAAATCCCCACACTGTTGACCCGTGCCATGCTGGATAAGTTTAATCCGCAGGGCATCGTCCTCAACATTGGCTCGATCTTTGGTGAAATTGGGCACCCTGCCTGGAGCGTGTATAGCGCAACCAAAGCAGCCACGCACCGTTTGTCGGAAGCGCTGGGGCGTGAATTAAAAGGGAATGGTATCAGCGTACTGTATGCCGCGCCGCGAGCCACTGAAACGGCACTCAACAGTGACGAGGTTTACGCGCTTAACCGCAAACTGGGCAACAGCAGTGATTCCCCGCAATTTGTCGCCGCACG
>NZ_NRDO01000125.1 GCF_010231475.1 Citrobacter sp. NCU1
TGGGATGGCGTGAACGACGGGATTACGGTGGCTGCAGGCGTGGAAATTCAGCGCGATGATCAGCTGACTTTCATTGTTACCGTCGCCACCAATTCAGCCGGTGGCGTTATCCGCGTACCGGTGGTGTGCGAAACGGCGGGCGCCGATGGCAATACCGATGATGGTACCGGCATGACTCTGGTTAGTCCGGTTTCTGGTCTGCCATCCCGCGGTGCGGCTGACACGATAAAAGGCGGTGCCGATCTGGAAGATATCGAACAGTGGCGTGCCCGTATCATCGATCGCTGGTATTACACCCCGCAGTCTGGCGCTGATCCTGATTATGTGGAATGGGCCAAAAGCGTGTCGGGTATTACCCGCGCCTGGACGCTGCGTAACTGGATGGGGCCGGGTACCGTCGGCGTGCTATGTGCCACTGATGACGATTCCGACCCGGTACCAGGTGAACAGCAAATTCAAAATGTTTATGACTACATTGAGCCAAAATCTCCGGTTGCTGGCTCCAGCCTTTTTGTTTTCGGCCCTGTAGTCAAAATAATCGATTTTCAAATCCTGATTAATCCCGATAACGCAGACACCCGCGCCGCGGTGCAGAGCGAAGTTAAAGCCTGGCTGAAGCGTGACGGACAGCCATCAGGCACGCTGGAAATGTCGCGCCTGGATGAAGCGATCAGCGCCGCATCCGGGGAGTACAGTCACAAGCGCATTTTTCCGGATGCCGACATTGTATTGGGAAACACTGAATTACCTGTTGCCGGAGCATTCGCATGGACACAGAGCAGTTAACGCAGAATTACCAGCAACAGTTACAAAATCTGCTGCCGCGTGGCCCGGCCTGGAGCGAAGACGACCCGTTGTTAGCCGGGCTGGCACCCGCGTTTGCCGCTGTTCATCAAAGGAGTAATGACCTCATCAAAGAGAGTGATCCTTTACAAACCGTTGAAATGATTGACCGCTGGGAGGCGTGTTGCGGTTTGCCAGATTCCTGCTCTGTTCCTGGAACGGAAACGATAGCCCAGCGACAACAACGGGTGAATACAAAGGTGAACGCAGTCGGTGGCATTACCAAATCGTATTACCTGCAGGTGCTAAGCGATTTGGGATATCCGGACGCCACCATCACAACTTTCTCCGGGCAAGGATTTAAATCTACTTCGCCGTGTACCAGCGCGCTTTATGGGTATGACTGGAATTTTTACTGGCAGGTTAATTTCACCGAAACCACGAAAGTTTCGGGTATGACCTGTAAATCACGCTGCAACGAGGCGATCCGAATATGGGGCGATACTGTCGCAGAATGCGTTATTAACAAAATATGTCCATCCCACACCATTGTTCTTTTTAGTTATCCGCCGGAGGCATTAAGTGCACCGTATTGACACTCCAACTGCGCAAAAAGATAAATTTGGCACAGGAAAAAATGGCTATACAGATGGCAATCCTCAGACGGGGGTGCCTGCAACGGATCTTACTTCGAGTATGTTTGATGCTCTGCAGGAGGAAATATGTGGAGTAATTGAATCTCAGGGAATGACGTTGGATAAAGGCGACAATGGGCAGCTTTTGGCTGCCATTGAAGCTCTTTTGAATGCCAGATCTGTTCCAGCGGTAGATGATTTATACATCACTCGAGGGAGTACTGATCCAAATATCAAATGGCCAGGCACCACATGGGTATACCTTGGCGAAGGTCTGACCCTGCGCACCGCT
>NZ_NRDO01000126.1 GCF_010231475.1 Citrobacter sp. NCU1
CCATCATCGTCAAGGAAGCGCGTATCTCGCCAGCGAGGGGAGTCGCTCGTCCTGCCCCTGAGGTCTACAGCAAGTCGTTGCGTACCCTCTATTCCAGTCGCTCTGTGATTTCTGCCTATATTGGCAGCGGCTTGCAGCTGTTTGTTGGCGGGACCGTCATCGTCTGGATGCCGAGCTACCTCAATCGCTATTACGGTATGGGCACGGAAAAGGCGGGAAGCATAGCCGCCATCATCGTGCTGTGCAGCGGCGCAGGTATGATCCTCTGCGGCATTCTGAGTGACAAACTGTGTCGGGATCGACCGGATCGCAAAATAAGTCTGGCCATCTTCTACAGCCTCAGCAGTTGCGCTTTGCTCTCACTGGCATTCGCCCTGCCGATCGGTATGCTCCAGTTGGTCTTTATCTGCCTCGGTATGTTCATCGCCACCGGCACTTCGGGCCCGGCGGGGGCCATGGTCGCAAACCTGACGAGCGCCAGTGTGCACGGCACGGCCTTTGCCACCCTGACCCTGGCCAACAACCTACTCGGGCTGGCCCCAGGCCCCTTTGTCACAGGAAGGGTCTCCGACCTCATCGGCCTGGATAATGCCTTCCAACTGGTGCCCCTGATCAGCATCGTGGTGGCGGCCGTCTTCTTCTATGCCAAGCGGCACTACCTCAAAGACATGGCAAGGCTGGGAAGTGATCAACCGCAGTCTGTGACTTGCGAACCTGCCGTTGGTAGCCAGACCACGGAGGCTCGGACATGAACAGAATTGTGAAAGTAGAGGTCTATTTTGGCTTTATCTGTCTCAGGTGTCTGCCTGACAAGCGGCAGCTGGGGCAGACATTGACTCTGCTGCATGTCGAAGATGTCGGGTTCTCATCCGACCCGTTGGCGGAACGACCCACAGTAAAAGGAACCGCAATATGAGAGAAAAACGCATCGCCGTTCCGGCCGGGCGCGTACCAGCCCCTGGACAGCGTGTCTTGATAGAGGCGGAGGGCAAGAGCCTGGCGCTGTTCAACGTTGCCGGGCAGTTCCACGCCATTGATGACAGCTGTCCCCATCAGGGGGCGTCCCTGTGCGGCGGTCGACTGGAAGGGGAGGTGATTCAGTGTGGTGCTCATGGTCTGCGCTTTAATCTGCACACCGGCTACCTGCTCAACTCGAGCCAGCTCAAGGTCAGTCGCTACCCTGTCGAGCAAGTAGACGAACAGCTATTTATCGTCATCGAAACCTGGTGAGCGTGAATCAACGGAT
>NZ_NRDO01000127.1 GCF_010231475.1 Citrobacter sp. NCU1
GCTATCGGTATCGATTTCTTTCCCTTCAAAGATCAACATAATTCTTCACAGCCTGAGTAAAACGGTCGCCAGTTTATCAAAAAACAAAGCCCCGCATAAGCGGGGCTGGATGACGCATTTTGGCTCTTAGTCGCGGCTGGCGAAACCCAGAATGCTCAACAGGCTGACAAAGATGTTGTAGAGCGATACGTACAGGCTGACCGTCGCACGGATGTAGTTGGTCTCACCGCCACGGATAATATTGCTGGTCTCAAACAGGATGGCACCGGAAGAGATCAGAATAAATACCGCGCTAATAGCAAGATGCAGCGCGGGCAGTTGCAAGAAGATGTTCGCCACCATACCAATCAGTACGACAACGACACCCGCCATCAGCATACCGCCGAGGAAAGACATGTCTTTGCGCGTTGTCAGAACGTAGGCAGAGCAGCAGAAAAAGACCAGTGCCGTTCCACCTAACGCCATCGCGATAACATCACCCATACCTGCGGACAGATAGGCATTCAGCATTGGCCCGAGAATGTAGCCCAGGAAGCCCGTAAATGCGAAAGCGGCCAGGATGCCGGTCGGTTTGTTCGCTGTTTTATAGGTCAGGAACATCAGGCCGTACATACCCACCAGCGTCAGGATCAAGCCCGGAGACGGCAGCATTAATACGGTACTTGCCGTGGCGGTGATCGCTGAAAACGCCAGCGTCAGACTTAGCAGAAAATAGGTATTTCTCAGCACTTTGTGAGTGCTGAGTAGCGATGTACGGTCGCGCGATGAAGTAATTATACGATCCATGAGTCACTCTCTTATGACAGATGTAATTAATAACGGAGGATAAAGAAATCGCTGGCAATGACACAGCGGTTTTACCCATCTTTACGCATTTGATCTTCCACAGGATAAGCATTTTATTTCAGAAAAATCAGGTAAACCGGTTTAACACACCAATTATGTGCCTCAGAGCGATCGGGGTCGTATAGGTGACTGAAAATTATTGCTTTATAACATGACGCCAATTAAGAGTGGTGATGTCCTCATCAACATATCAATAAGGTAAAGGGAATG
>NZ_NRDO01000128.1 GCF_010231475.1 Citrobacter sp. NCU1
ATCCTGCACGACCCACCAATGTAAAAAGGCGCCCTAAAGGCGCCTTTTTGCTATCTGCGATTTGGAACATTTGACGTGCTTGTCTGATGGCGCTTCTCTTATCAGACTTACGGCCACCTGCCCTGACCCGCCCCCCCATACTGCGTCAATGCCTCCCGCACAATTACAGCTGAAAACCCAGCCCCTTCTGGAAGTGCTGCGAAGGGCGTTATACCGGCATTCTGGTGGAAGGCGCTTATTGCACTCTCTATATCTGATACAACGGGTCCTGCGCGCGACCAACGGTAAGCTCACTGGCCTGCATACGTACCACATCCCAAAGTGCCTGAGCGGCAGTCGAAAGAGACCTGTTTTTACGCCGCGCCAGCATAAGCTGTCTTTCCACCACTGGCGTGAGCCGCTTCACTTGCAATTGATTCCCCTGAGGCAGCGGTAACGCCAGCGCAGGCAATACACTGATACCAATCCCCGCCTCCACCATCGGAAACAGCGTCGCCGGGTGACCAATTTCCTGCACAATATTGGCATCAATCGAAAAGTGCGATAATGCCGCATCAATCAACGGTCGGCTACCTGAAGCATAATCCTGCAAGACCAGCCGCTCATGCTCAAGATCCTGCCAACTGACCCACTCTCGCCTGGCGAAGGGATGATTCTGATGGCAGAGCAGCAAAAATGGTTCAGACAACACGGTTTCACACTGCAGATCCGTCACGGCGCCGGGATCGATAACAATGCCAAAATCGACATCCCCCTGCCGAATACTCTCCAGTACCCACTGCTGCGGCCGGTCATGCAGAACAAAATCAATCGCGGGGTAAAGTTGATTACTTTGCGCAATACATTGCGGAATAAGATGAGCGGAGATGGTCTGGCTGGCCGCCACACGTACCGTGCCAGTCAACTGCGTACCCACCCTACCAGCCTCACGCAAGGTGCTGTGCAGCTCATCCAACACGCGATCCAGCCGGGTTGCCAGTTGCTGTCCGGCTTCCGTCAAAACGACTTCACGTGTTGTGCGATCCAACAGTTTGACGCCCGTTTGCCGCTCCAGCTCTTTAACACTGTGACTGACTGCTGACTGGCTCAAACCGATAATATCCCCCGCGCGGCTAAAACTTTTCGCCTGCGCGACGGTGACAAAGATCCGGAGTTGACGCAGAGAATAATTCATTAATTCAGTTCATATATAGATGCAATAAATCAATTTTATTTCTCAAACGGAAAAACGCAAAATATCGGTATCAGATCCCTGGAGTATTTATGAAAATTTTTCGTATCCTTGATCCGTTTACCCTGACCCTGATCACCGTTGTATTGCTGGCCTCGTTTTTTCCGGCCGAAGGCCGTTTTGTTCCTTTCGTTGAAGGCGTA
>NZ_NRDO01000013.1 GCF_010231475.1 Citrobacter sp. NCU1
ACTGTTAATCCGTATGTCACTGGTTCGAGTCCAGTCAGAGGAGCCAAATTTAAGAAAGCAGACGTTTTATGATGTCTGCTTTTTTTTGCATTTTTATGCAATCTGTTTACGCTTCAATAAGTTAGCGTGAAAACCTGCTCGACCGTATCCGGTTTTTTTTCTTTATCCAGGAATTTTGGTGGGCAAGTTTGAGTGTGGCCTGGCCCGATTCTGGCGTGGCCACAACATGCCATTAAACGATTCTAAAACCCGCAAGTTAAAACCTTCTCCCGTTCGGTAACGCACTCTGACTCACACGGCATGTGTCTGCCCTTCAATCTGGCGGTTCGCGCATCGGGTATCTCAAATATCACGTCACAGGAAGAGTGTCGAAAGTCAGTTTTGACGCAAAATACGTACTCCTGCCCAGGGTGGTGTTCTCCCACCAGACATGTCGCGCGGCGAAATTTTTTGGACTGCTATGTACTCAATTTCGGACTTCGTGAGGCGCGAAAAAACGGCAATTCTGGACCGTCCAGAATTGAGCGCAAGTCTGTCATACTGCTGCCAGTCATTTGAATCGTTGGGATGAACGTGAAGGAACATACCGAAGCCATCAGTCAGTTTGTATTCCTGCTTACGGGGGTTGTTGGCATTTGTGTTTTAGTATCAGTAAAAGGTATGGCTAAGAATGATTTTTAGTGAGCGAAGCGAATTTGAAAAGAGGATAACGCACTGACAGAAATGCAAAAAAGCAGACGTCATAAAATGTCTGCTTTCTTAAATTTGGCTCCTCTGACTGGACTCGAACCAGTGACATACGGATTAACAGTCCGCCGTTCTACCGACTGAACTACAGAGGAATCGTGTGAACGAGGCGCATATTAGCGATGCCTATTGTCGTTGTCAAAGCCTGATTACACAAACTTGATCGTTTGCCGAATTTTTCCTCATTTCGCTGTTTATTCAGACGCGATCGGCTGTTTTACGCACTTTTCATGTACCGGGCGAGGATATTTCCAGAGCCATCGTCCGGTTACCATACGCCAGTAAAAGAGCGCCGCACGGACAGCCCAGTCGAAAAACATCCCCATCCAGACACCGACTACGCCCCAGCCAAGAACAATCCCCAACGTATAACCTGCGACGACACGGCATCCCCACATCCCCAACATTGAAACCCACATGGCATAACGGGCGTCACGTGCCCCCTTGAATCCGGCAGGTAAAACCCAGGATGCCGCCCAGATGGGCATAAATGCTGCGTTCAGCCAAATCAGGATCACGACTACATCTTTTACATCCTGATCATGTGTATAAAACGATGCCATTATCCCGGCAAAGGGCGCGCTCAACCACGCGATTGTCGTTAATCCGATAGTGGAAAGCCAGAACACATGGCGTAGTTGAATTTCTGCCTGGGCCATTTGACCATTACCCAGTCGTCTGCCGGTAATGATGGTAGATGCCGACCCCAGTGCGTTACCTGGCAAGTTAATCAACGCAGCAATCGAGAAAGCAATAAAATTACCCGCAATGACACTGGTGCCCATGCCCGCAACAAACATTTGCGTTAGCAGTTTTCCGCTATTGAACAGAACCGATTCAATACTTGCCGGAATGCCAATGCCCATCACTTCCCAGATAATGGCGAAATTTAGCGGTTTAAAGTAGCTTTTTAACGTGATACGCAATGCTGGGTTAAACCCAATCATTAGCACCCAGATAATGGCGACGGCGCCAATATAGCGGGAGATAGTCAACCCCAGCCCGGCTCCCACAAATCCCAGCCCTTGCCATGAAAAAATCCCGTAAATCAAAATACTGCTGATAACGATATTCAGGATGTTCATACCGCCATTGATGAGTAATGGGATTTTGGTATTGCCCGCCCCGCGTAACGCGCCGCTGCCAATCAACGCAATGGCGGCCGCAGGATAACTGATGACCGACAGTTCCAGATACGTTAGCGCTAGCGCTTTCACTTCTGGGGTGGCTTCTCCTGCCACAATATCGATGATTTGCTCACCAAAATAATGAATCACTGCCGCCAGCACGATGGCAAAAAGCGTCATAATCACCAGTGATTGTCTCGCGGCTGCCCGGGCGCGTCGGCGGTCGCGTTTGCCCAAGCTGAATGCCACCACAACCGTAGTCCCCAGATCAATAGCGGCAAAAAATGCCATGATGACCATATTGAAGCTATCGGCAAGCCCAACTCCCGCCATAGCTTCTTTGCCTAACCAGCTGACCAGGAAGGTACTTAATACCCCCATCAACAGGACACACGTGTTTTCAAGAAAAATAGGAACTGCAAGCGGGGTGATTTCGCGCCAGAAGAGAACTTTATAACTCTTGCGTTTGGCATACCAGGGCGTGCGGGAAACAGCCCGGCGTAATGCGGCGGAGACGTTCAAAATGGACCTTAAAGAGAAAGTTGAAACTTCATTTCAAATAATGAGGGAGAAACAGAAAAGCTGCAAAGTTTTTTCTATATAAAGTGTCTGTAATTGCAACAGATTGTTGAGATAAACGGCAAATGAACTGATATGGGACAAATGGGGTTTGACAAAATTTTTTTCGCCGCTAAGATATGCCTCCACACCGATTCCTCTGTAGTTCAGTCGGTAGAACGGCGGACTGTTAATCCGTATGTCACTGGTTCGAGTCCAGTCAGAGGAGCCAAATTTAAGAAAGCAGACGTTTTATGACGTCTGCTTTTTTGCATTTCTGTCAGTGCGTTATCCTCTTTTCAAATTCGCTTCGCTCACTAAAAATCATTCTTAGCCATACCTTTTACTGATACTAAAACACAAATGCCAACAGTCCCCGTGAGCAGGAATACAAACTGACTGATGGCTTCGGTATGTTCCTTCACGTTCATCCCAACGACTCAAAAGACTGGCTAAGCAATAGTCATCCCAATGGGTATCTACCCTGCGGTTTCAACGGCTAATGCAAGGCAGCGTCGTGACGCGGCTAAAAAGCGTCTTGCTCAAGGAATAGAGCCTGACGCCAGGAGAAACAGGCAGAAGGTAAAGTGCGCAAAGCTGAGCGCGACAACACACGCTCTTTTTCCAGACGCTGACGAGAAAGAGAGGATAATACCATGCAAGATACTTAATTTAAAAAAATGTCATCAACACGCCCAATTTTAAACAATAAAATCTGACCTATGGGCATTACTGCCCATAGTTTATATCAAGAATTTATCGCTATTATAAGATGGCTATCAGCCCCGTAGGGTTAACTTCTCTTTGACCGACATTGCAACTTCTTCGGCAATGGTAGATGACAATCCCGTATAGTTATTGGGTTCAAGCAATGTCAAAATTTCATCTTTTGTCATTAAGTCTGAAATTTGCGGATCTTCGCACAGCAGTTTAGAAAAACTGGATTTCTCATGTATTGACTGCATTGCCAGTGAATACATTTTTTCATGCGCTTTATCTTTCCCCAGAACGGCTGCCAGCTTCATCATTATGAATTCACTATTATCCAGACCGTTATTAATACTTGCATTATGGCGCATCTGCTCCCGGTTAACACGCAGCGTTCGGGTAAGTTCTTCAGCGCGTAAAATGATTTCCGTCATTAACGCCAGCGCTTCATGTAACGATGATTCCAGTAACATATATGAAGAGCTGTCCGCTTCGTAGGGACGACTTGAAGAGTTAAGCATGACAGAAGAAAGCGAATACAGTTTCTGTGCATTAGCGATAATGCCTTTGGCAAGTTTTGGATTGACCTTATGAGGCATCGTGCTGCTGCCAACTGTTCCGGTCGTAAATCCTTCCCCCAGCTCAGCGATTTCTTCAAGTGAGGTACTGTAAACTTCCTCGGCAATCTTGTGGCAACAGCTGGCCAGCAATGAAAGCACCTGAACATACTCAACTTTGTGGCTGGCGATATTACGAGAAGGAACACTCATCTCAGACATACCCAGCAGTTCAGCCATGCGAGTTTGTACCTGTCGGCCTGCTTCACCACTTGAGTTGAAGGCGCCTACGGCTCCCCCCATCATGATGCGAAAGACCCGCTTTTCGCATTGTTCCATACGTTCCAGCGCCATCTGGAATTCATCGATCCATACCGCAACCTTAAAGCCAAACGTAATGGGAATAGCGTGGCGGCCATGGGTTCGTCCGGGCATGACGGTATTTGCTTCACGTGTAGCGATCTGCGCAAGATTGAGCAGAATCTCTTCAATGACCGTTTTGAATTTAACGTGTACCTTCTTCACAACCAGCAGTTGCGCACTCTGCTGAATATTTTGCGTGGTAACGCCATAGTGAACAAATTTACCACTATCGGCAGGACAGGCTTTTACCAGCATTTTGAGAAAGGGCACAAAACCATGCCCAATTTCTCTTTGCAGCTCATTTACGGTGTTAATGTCGATGTTCTCAATGCGACATGAACTAATAATTTTTTGGGCGTCATCCACCGGGATTATGCCAATTTCACTCTGAGCATTTGCCAGTGCTGCCTCAATATCCAACCACGAGCGATATTTTTCTTCTTCGGTTAATAACGCTCTAATCCCTCGGTCATCCATCGTTTTTGTTTTTGAATCGTATAATGCACTCATGATTTATTCCTTTTTAATCATTTACCAGCAATCTTATCGACAATCGCGTTCTTCACAAACTCGACATGTGGACCGAAAACAACGTGGATATGGTTATTTTTAGGAATAAATATTCCTGAAGATCCTGCATTTTTTAACGTGTCAGTCTGCACCTTACCCTGGTCTTTTAAATCAATACGCAAGCGGGTGACGCAGTTATCAACATTCTTGATATTGTCACTCCCGCCCAGTCCTTCTAATACCAGAGTGGCGATTTCCGGATAACGCTTTTCTTTAAGCAGGTTATTGTTTCTGATCTCCTCTTCCCTGCCTGGTGTCTGAATTTTGAATTTTTCAATCGCAAAGCGGAATACCACATAGAAGACAACAAAGTTTACTGCCCCCAGGATAATCAGCTGCACCCAGTGAGTGTTCTCATACAGCAGACCGAAGATGCCGAAGTCGAAAATCGTGCCACGGATATAGCCAATAGAAACATCGAGGAACGCCAGAGGTATGGCCATCACCCCACAGAGTACGGTGTAGACAAAGAACAGGCCTGGTGCAATAAACAGGAACGAAAACTCTAACGGTTCCGTCACGTTGCCGAGGAAGGCGGTCAACACGATCGTCAGGATCATCCCTTTGGCAATAGGACGGTTAGCCTTAAACGAGGCGTGGTACATTGCCAGACCAATAGCCGGAACACGGAAGAGCGTATTGAGCATTTGGCCTGCGCCCAGGTAGGCGGTGAGTTTAGGCATCAATGACCAGCTCGGATCGTTAGGGCCAAGCTCAAAAAGGATCTTGTTGGTTGCATTGAGAATACCGGTGTAGGTTTCTCCATTAATCAAATAGGTCCCGCCCGCTTCGGTAAAGCGCAGCACCGAGGCCAGTACATGATGAAGGCCGAAAGGGATCAGAGTGCGGTGAATAAACCAGTAGACACCGACGCCGAACGTGTCATTCATCATAATGAATGAGATGCTGGTCAGCGCAGTGGTAACCCCACTCCACACGAAAGGAATCAGCAGTCCAACGGGGATCATATACAGGAAGGTGATGATAGGGACTGACTTCTTACCGCTGAAGAAAGCAAAAGCTAAAGGAAGTTGCAGTCGGTAGAATCGATCGGTCACTTTTGCCGCAACCAAGCCGGAAATAATTCCCCCCATTGCTTCAATCTTCAGGGTCTGTATACCCAGTACCAGACCCTGGCCTACAGAAGAGAGATCGCCTTTGGCTAGCGCGCCATTCACCTTTAACCAGACGTTCATCACGATTGTCAGCGTCAGGTAGGCCAATACCGCAGAGAATACGGCGATACCCTTCTCATTTTTAGAGAGGCCATAGGCAACCCCCATAGCAAACAATAACGGGATGTTGTTAAAGACGATCCCGGTAATATCCCTCATACTTTCCAGTATCATTTTTATTACATCGTTACCAAGGAAGGGTAACTTATTAATCATATAAGACTGGCTCAGCGCAGCACAGATACCCATTATCATCCCAATCGGTGCCATCACCGCTATCGGCAATAATAATGAACGTCCGAATAACTGTATGCCGTCTTTAAATTTATCCATCTTCATTGGCTATACTCTGTCTAAATTAATACGTAATTTTAACTATATGAGTCCATTGTCATCTGCGTGCCCGTCAACATTCAAGGTAACTTAATGTAATAAAACTACGACAATAAGTTTCCGTGAAAATGTTATAAACATATTTTGTGAGCACCATCCCACTGTCAATTTACGCATATTGACACACAGGTTAAATAAACTGAAATTGTGTGCGTAAAAAGGGGGTGATTATTAGCATTAACCAGTATGACATTGCTTTTCTTAGCTTTATGCAAGATAAAGGACAGTTGGCATTCTTAGATATTCCTGAACATTTTCCTGGAAAAAGTTTACTCACGTTAAAACGCAGTGTCGCAAACATCAATTATTACCTTAAAGCAGAGCGCATTACCATCCATGCTGACTCTTTTTCCTGCGATCTTACTTATGCTGATTTACTCGCGTTTTTATCTGGCCTGAAGGTCAAAGATTATAACTCATCCGTTGAAGAGAGGATTACGCTCATTCTCTTTTACGCATTTCTTTATACGACGGTAAACACATCACGACTCTATGAAGAAATTGGAATTAGTTTAACAACTAAAAAGAAAGACTTGAAAACGCTGGAAAATTACTTATCTGCACGAGGTCTAAAATCTGAGATAGTTAGTCGTAAAGGGATAAGAATTACGGGTAATGAAACGGCATGGCGAGTGCTTATTATGGGTATTCTTGCGTCCATTTGCGAACTGAGCCACGAGACCATTCTGGTCGAACGTGCCGCTAATGATGTCTATGAAAAGTTGATGTTTTCCCGCTTTAGCCAACAATCGCAAACTTTACCTGATGTGGTTAACAGGTTTCATGCTGTTATCCACGACGAGCAGCTGACGCTCTCCTACCCTGGCAAAAAATTGCTGTATATCTGGCTACTGTTAGAGACGATCCGTGAACCTGATCGTCAGGTTACGCTCTGTGAGATACCGGTACTGCTACCTCTTCATCCTGATAAAGAATACAGTGCGCAAGAGAAACTGAGGCACTGTTTTATCCACTCACTCGATCAAAACAGTACCGGGATACCGTTCATCGATTTACGTCTGTACGCAACACTGAGAGCATTTTTTACTGAAGTGAGTAAAAATATCATTACTGCCATAATATACCCTGATGCACTTCTGCATGAGCTATATCAGTATATTCATAAATGCATTTTACGCAGTATTCTCGGTTACAGCCTATTTGATAACAACCTATCAAATACAGAGAAACATCACCCCAACCTTTTTCATATTGTTCAACAATCAATCCAAATTTTAGAATCAGAATACAGCCTTAACCTTGATAAAAACCAGCTATCAACGATAACCCTGATAATAAAAAAACATATCAATAGCAGTAAATTATCAGGGAGAAACCGAAAAACAGTGATCATAGTGACAAATTCCGCTGTAGAAAAGATTGATTTCTTTATCAGCCATCTCAAATTTCATCTGGATATTGATGTTAAAGAGTCGATTAATATTCATGAAAAAGAACGGATAAAAGATTTAGATGCCGATATTGTCGTAACCTTCTCAAACCGCATTTCATGGTTGCTCAATGAAATGAACATTGACCATATCAAGGTGAATTATCACCTTAAAGATAATGACATTCGGATTTTTATGGATCATGGTTTCTCCAGTAATCTCAATAGAAAATTGTCCACCCATGATTTTTTAGATGCTATTGAAGGAAAATCAAGAGACGAGATCCATGAGATTATTAAAAAGAACTACATGAATTATTTCACATAGCACTCGCAGTATGTCAAATAAACCGTTTCAACCAGATGAACATCCCCCGGTCAATTCAAAAAAGGCCGGGGGATTCTTAAATAAATACTTCGCTCTATTTTATTGCCGCCATAACATCTGGCGTTTTTTTGCATTTCCGCTGCTGCCATTACTCAGGCGCATCATTTATTAATGGATGGCCCCGGCATTAATATTCACCGGCATTCCGGAGCGACGTTCCAGTTCATGATTAACCCGGTGACTGTCAACGCCATTTCCCTGCATAAAAGCGCGCAGAGCTGGCGTGACCGGCAGCGGGACTTTTCTGTCAGATTCATATTCGGCGCGATTACGCGACAGCGGTTCATGCACTTCAAGCCAGCGGCTACCGTCCGGCTCTGTGGTGTATTTCACCGGTTGGTCGATAAGCTGCACACGCGTCCCCACCGGCACATTGTCGAACAGATATTTGATGTCATCGTTACGTAAGCGAATACAGCCCTGACTCACACGCAGGCCAATACCAAAATTGGCGTTCGTACCATGAATAGCGTACAGCTTGCCAATATAAATAGCGTACAGTCCCATCGGGTTATCCGGCCCCGCAGGAACAAATGCAGGCAGACTCTCGCCTCTGCGGGCATATTCGCGTCGGGTATTCGGGGTTGGGCTCCATGTCGGCGCTTCCTGCTTTCGCTGTACCGATGTCACCCAGTTACGGGGCGTTTCTCGCCCCGCCTGACCAATACCGATAGGCAGAATTTCAACCGTATTTCCCCCTCGCGGATAATAATAGAGACGCATTTCCGCAACGTTAATCACGATACCCTCGCGGACCGTCGCGGGCAAAATGAGCTGCTGTGGGATAACGAGAGTAGATCCGGACTTCGGCAGATACACATCCACACCAGGATTTGCTTCCAGCATGTTGCTCAACCCCAGTCCATACTGAGCGGCAAACGTCTCCAGCGGTTGAGTATTTTTATCCGGTACTATCATCGTCAGCGGAGCGCCCACCAGACGGCTCCCGTCAGGCGGTAACGGGTAACTCACCGCAAGGGCTAGCTGGCTTGTCAATAGCATGGCCAGAGAGCAAAACAATTTCACACGACGCATCATTTCCCTTTCCTCAGTCGCGGCAGGTGTCAGTTAATTATAGCTTTTTGGTATACGATTAGGTGTTAACGTAGGACTGTTCACACGCAAGAGTGTAACAATAAACAGGTTTAAAAAGGAAACCCCCACCTGTAAGCGGGGGTTGCAGAGATTGACTACGCTTCTTTTCCGTCCGGCAATTCGATATTGAAGTCAGCCAGATGTCCCATATTGTTGTACATCGCACAGGCCGCCTCAACGATCGGCATCGCCAGAGCGGCACCACTGCCCTCACCCAGTCGCATCCCCATATTCAGATACGGGTCCATTTCAAGATGCGCCAACGCAATCCGCGCCCCTTTCTCCGCTGAGAAATGGGAAGGAATCAAATACGGTTTAATCTCAGGGGCAATCAGACAAGCCGCCAACGCCGCAGAATAAGAGAGGAACCCATCCATCAGCACGGGTAATCCGCAAGACGCTGCGCCAAGCATTACGCCAGCCATACCCACCAGATCAAATCCCCCCACTTTGGCAAGCACATCAATGCCGTCACGCGAGTCGGGCTGATTGACGCTTATGGCGCGACGCACCACATCCACTTTATTGCCCACTTTCGACAACGGGAGATTGGCCCCAATTCCGACCACATCTTCAGCATCGTTTCCGGTCAGCACACTCACGATTGCCGCAGCCGGGGTGGTATTCGCCATCCCCAACTCCCCAACGCCAAACAACGTTACGCCGTTCTGTGCCAGTTCCCGGGTATAGCGAATGACTTCCAGCAGTAGCTCTTCCGTTTGCGCACGGCTCATGGCCGGCCCTGTGGCGATATTGCCGCAGCCACGCGCCACACGCATGTTTACAACGCCTGGGATCGGCTCGCAGTCAATCCCCACATCGATCACATGCACCTTAGCCCCCGCCTGTGCGGCGAGAACACAAACGCCTGTCGTTCCCCGCAGCATATTCGCCGCCTGAATTGCAGTAACCACTTTAGGCGAGACGGCGACCCCTTCATCCCATACTCCGTGATCCGCGCACATCACCAACATCGCTTTCTCGCCCACGTGAGGAATGCCGTTGAGACCCGGCATTCCGGCCAGTTGCACAGCCAGCGCCTCCAGGCGGCCAAGACTGCCTGGCGGCTTGAGCAAACCGTCAATATGTTGCTGCGCACGCGACATCGCATCACCGTCAATCGGTGGGATTGCACGGAGTACTGAGGATAAAGTCTGCATAAGGGTTCTCATTGTGTTGGCTGGCTCACAGCAGAGCCAGCAGGAAGATTAACTCGCCAAGTTCGATAGCCGCGCCCAGCGTATCGCCAGTTTGTCCACCCAACGTACGTTTAAGTAATTGACCAAGAATGAAAATCACCACCATTGTGACCACGATTGCCGCCAGCCCATGCATTCCCGGAAGCAGCACGGCAGCTAAAATCGCCGCTAAACCTAGCGTGACACACGTCTGTCGCCCGGTGACTTTACCGATAAACACATTGCCCAGTCCTTCTTCGCGGGCGTAGCGATGACGATACATCAGCAATACGGCAATGCCCCGCCCAGCGGCACAGGCAGCCACCAGCGACGCCAGTACAGGCGTTCCTCGCAGCGCCAGTTCACTGATCACCAGAACCTTCGCCAACAAGACAAAAATCAGTGCCAGTCCGCCGTGCGTTCCCAGACGACTGTCACGCATAATCTCCAGCATGCGTTCCCGACGACGCGCAGAAAATACGCCATCGCAGGTATCGGCAAGGCCATCCAGATGAAATCCGCCCGTTAGCAACGCCAGCGTCAGCACCGCAAACAACGACGCCAGAGGAATACCGCACCAGGGTTGCACGGCCATAAAGACCAGGCCACTGAATCCACCCAGCACAAGGCCAATCAGCGGAAACATCACGATACCGCGTGAATACTGATCAAAATCCAGCCCCTGCGACCAGCGGACGGGAACGGGCAAACGACTGATAAAAGAAAGCATTGCCCAGAACAACTTACTCATTTAATTTTGACTCCAATACCTGACACCACCAGCCACACCTCATCGGCAGCGCTGGCAAGACGTTGATTTACCCGCCCGGCAATATCGCGAAAATGGCGCGCCAGACGGTTCTCCGGGACGATACCCATCCCGACTTCGTTGGTCACCAGCACCACGTTTGCAGGGCAGCGCTGACAGGCAGCAATCAACGCACGGATCTCATCCTCAATGGCGCATTCCATCGCCGCATAATCCCAGGTGTCGGGATCGCTCTCGCCGCCCAACGCAAACAGCATGTTGGTCACCATTGTCGTGATGCACTCCAACAAAATGGCCTCATCGGGATCATTTTGCGCTGTGATCAGCTCATCAAGCTGTTGCCAGCGCTCGGCGGTACGCCAGTGCGCGGGTCGCCCGTCCCGATGATGCTGAATTCGCGCCGCCATCTCCTCGTCAAAAACCTGAGAGGTTGCGATGTATAGCACTTGCGGCGAATCCGCAATCAGCGCCTCGGCATGTCGGCTTTTTCCGCTGCGCGCCCCGCCGGTCACCAGAATCATCATACGGGCTCCTGATGTTGTTGCATGATCTGATAAATCTTATCAATATCAATATGTTTGCGCATCCCCTCTGCCAGCAGATCGAACTGCTGCAATTTGTACTGACCATACTGAAAAGTCATATCCAGGGGTTCCAGCCCTTTACGCACACGCAGCCCATTGAGCAAAGCGCGGGTAAAATCATCGCTATCAAACAGGCCATGCAGGTAGGTGCCAAACGCCAGTCCGTCTTCGGTCACAGCGCCATCCGCCACATGTTGCCCGTTTTTTCGCAGTTGCATCACTGAGCGGCACTCGTCGTTCAACGTGGTTTCCCCCATGTGAATTTCATAGCCACGTACCGGTAAGCCTGAAGCCTGAGCCAGCCATCCGGGTAGCGCGGGCGACATCGTCGCCTCTACCTGGGTCGTGGTTTTATGCTGCGCAAAATGGGTGACGGTGTTAAGTAAACCCAGTCCCGGCAGCGTGCCCAGTCCGGACTCCACGTCGTCGATGATGGTATCGCCGAGGATCTGGTAGCCGCCGCAAATGCCCATAACAGGCACGCTGCGTTGATGAGCCTGCAAAACAGCATGCGCCATCCCGCTTTCGCGCATCCACACCAGATCGCCCAGGGTGTTTTTACTGCCGGGCAGAAGAACCAAATCAACCGTTTCCAGCTCTTCGGGATGCCGCACGTAGCGTACCCGGACATCCGGTTGCGCTGCCAACGCGTTGAAATCGGTAAAGTTTGAAATGTGCGGCAGTTGAACAACGGCAATGTCGATGTCCCGTTTTTCGGTGCGCAGGTATTTCCCTTTTTGCAGCGCAACGCCATCTTCATCTTCCAGATCCACATCCAGCCAGGGCATGACGCCCAGCACCGGCACCCCGGTCAATGACTCAATTTGTTCAATGCCGGAGTAAAGCAGCGCCACATCACCTCTGAATTTGTTGATGATGACTCCTTTCACTCTGGCGCGCTCATGGTCATGCAACAGGGCCAGCGTGCCATAAATAGAGGCGAAGACCCCACCCCGGTCGATATCCGCCACCAGGATCACCGGGCATTTTGCCATCTCTGCCATCCCCATATTGACGATGTCACGATCGCGCAGGTTTATCTCTGCCGGGCTGCCCGCCCCCTCCAGCACGATGACGTCATGTTCCTGTGCCAGGCTGGTGTATACCTCAAGGATCTGTTCCCGCAGTCGTGGTTTATATTCGTGATAGCTGACGGCATCCATATTGGTGGCGACTTTACCCATCAGTACCACTTGCGCTTTGCGATCGCTGGTGGGTTTGAGCAGCACCGGATTCATCCGCACGTCAGGGGTAATCCCTGCGGCCTCCGCCTGAAAGATCTGCGCGCGCCCCATCTCTTTGCCATCCGGCGTGATACCTGAGTTCAGCGCCATATTCTGCGATTTAAAAGGCGCCGTACGCAGACCATCCTGATAAAAAATACGGCACAGTCCTGCCACCAGCACGCTTTTGCCCACATCAGATGCCGTTCCCTGCAACATTATTGCCTGCGTCATGACGCCTCCTTCAGTGCGTTCTCTCGCATACGACTAAAAAATTCAGCTTCTGTTTTACACAGTGGCAGACCCAATTGGGCATGCAGTTTCACCAGCCAGGGCTGCGTTAACCCGGCTTGTTCGATTAATTCAGTACGGGAAAATACCTCGCCTGGCGCGCCATGCGCCAGCACTTCGCCACGGCGCAGGACATACACCGCATCGCTGACTTCATAGATGAGATCGATATCGTGGCTGGAGATGACGACGTGATTCCCCTGCGCCACAATCCGCTTGATAATGTCGATCATTTGCGCTCTTCCGACAGGGTCGAGGCCAGCCGTCGGTTCATCCAGCAACAAATAACGGGCCTGTAATACCATCGCCCCCGCAATCGCCACGCGTTTTTTCTGCCCGTGGCTTAAACACTGGATAGGCTGATGGCGAAAATGTTGGGCATCAACCAGCGTCAGCGCATCCTCCACGCGTCGGGCTATTTCGGCTTCCGCCACGCCCAGATTACGCAGGCTAAACGCAATGTCGCTATCGATGTCGGTATAGAAAATTTGCTGATCGGGGTCCTGAAAAACGGTCGCCACCTGTTGGCGCAACGCCAGCAGGCCACGCTTACTGTAATCCAGTGGTTTTCCCTGCCACAGAACCGCCCCTTTTTGTGGGCGCAAAAGGCCGCTCAGGTTCATAAATAGCGTCGATTTCCCGCAGCCATTCGCGCCCACTAATCCGGTCACAGAATTCGCAGTAAAATCCAGCGTGAGCCCTTTGAGTACCTGCTCATCCTGATAGCGAAACCACAGATCTGTCGTGGCAAGCATGCTTTTCCTTACAGGTGAAAATCACCCTGATACAGTTTAATATCCAGCGTGGTCGCCATTTGCTGATAGCGAATCAGCACGCGAGTAAACAGTAATCCGACCAACATCGCCAGAGAACGGTAGCCTTTTGGCAGACTACGATAACCAAAACGCAGCGTCTGCGCGCGATGAATGGCAAGCGCCTCGTCTAACAGAATAAAAATGAAACGCCAGGTCAGCAGGATCTGCTCGGTAAGCAGTCGCGGCACGCGCGCGCGTTTAAGCAATACAATCAGTTGGGGAAACGGCAGGTTCAGCACCAGCCAGAACGTTGCCGCCAGGGCGGCCAGACTACGCCAGAAGGTTTCGTTAGCGGTGACAAGCCCTGAAGAGGTGATACCCAGCCAGTACGACCCGACAGGTAAACTGACCAGCAGCGACTGGGGATCGCGGCTTATGCTAAACAAAATCGTCACCACCCCAACGACTAAAAAACCAAAGGGTAAGGCCATCCACTGACACCAGCGCCATACCGAAAGGCGTAATAGCCAACAGGTCAGCCCTGCGGTACACAGGAGCGCAATCCCCTGCCCCCAGGGAGGCAGAGTGAACGCCAGCGTCATCATCACCACCCAGAGTAAAAACTTTCGCTCCGGTGAGACATGAAACCAGCGACTCTGGTAGCTAAGCCTGTCAAGTCCGGTCATCACGACGTTGTCTGCCTTTGCAATAACCCAAAATGTAGAAAATCACCGCCGCGCCAAGTGAACCTTGCAGGGTGAACAGCAAACTTTCGATTTCACCACTGGCCGGTTCATACAGGGGTTCAAACCAGGGTTTATAATCCGGCGCAATAGCCTGGATCTGGCTTTCAGCCTCCCCATCAGACCCGCCGTATTCGCCGCCATGATTTATGAAGAACGGCAGAACAACCAGAGCTATCACCATGCTCAACAATATCAGCGTCTTTTTCATCCTAATGTCCTTGTGCGGTAATCAACCGCCGTTTGGTCAACTGGTCGTAGATCATGACGGTCAACAGCCCTTCCGCGATCGCAATCGGAATCTGTGTTAAACAGAAAATGCCCATAAATTTGACAACGGACCCTGTCGCACCCGCCTGCGGGTCCGGGAAGGCGACCCCAAGCTGCACTGAGGTGACGAAATAGGTCACCAGATCCGCCAGCATCGCGCACAAGAAGACCCCAACATCACGGCGTAACCCTGCGCGACAGGCCATTTGCCACACCAGATATCCCACAACCGGCCCAATTACCGCCATCGACATGCCATTTGCACCCAGCGTGGTCAGCCCGCCATGCGCCAGCAACAATGCCTGAAAGAGCAAGACGATCGCGCCAAGCACCGCCACAACACCAGGTCCAAACAGAATAACCGCCAACCCAACGCCGGTCGGATGCGAGCAACTCCCGGTCACGGAGGGAATTTTCAGCGCCGAGAGTACGAAGATGAATGCCCCGCACAGCGCCAGCAACACTTTCTGGTGATTATCTTCCTGAACAATCCGCCGCAGGCGAACCAGTCCGTACCACAGGCAAGGTAAAAACAGCAGCCACCATGCCAATGCCCACATCGGCGGTAGAAACCCCTCCATGATGTGCATCGCGAACGCCTGCTCGGGAACAACCATCAGTAACAGGGCGGCAGCCAGCCCACTGAATGACAGTTGTTTCAGCTGTTTTTCGAGTTTCATTCCGCATCCCCCCACCGTTTGTTGACCAGAATGGTCGAGAAGTAAGGCAGAGACTGCTCATCACTCACCTCATCCAGGTGGCGCCAGCATTGTTCGCCTGGCAGAGTGGCTTCGGCCATCATCAGGGCGCAACCCAGTAAGCCTTCCTGTTGCAGTAACGCTTTAATGCGCGTGAATCGGCCGTATACCTTCATGAGCACCAGGCTTTCGTGCTGCTTTAGCGCCTGCTGAATTTCAGCTTCCGGCGCGGTACAGGAGATCACGGCCAGTGACTGTTGTTCCATCGCCAGCGGTGTTTTTGAGCGGGCGGCAATAGCGGCAAACGAGGTGACGCCAGGGACAATTTCCAGCCACTCCTGGTTGCCAATACGCTGCAATAAAAAGACCCAGGTGCTGAACAACATGGCATCGCCCAGCGTGATAAAGCCAACCTGTTTTCCGGCCTTAACTTCCTTGACCAGCGCGGCGGCGACTTCGTCCCAGACCGCTTCTTTCTCGGCGCTGTCGGCACTCATCGGGAAATGGCAGCAGCGCACTTCTGTCTGTTCGCCGATATATTCACGCACAATGGAGAGCGCCAGGCTGTCACCGCCTTTCCGTCCCGCCGGGGCATATAAAATATCCAGCGAACCGAGGATCCGCGCACCACGCACCGTGATCAAATCTGATGCTCCGGGGCCGGTGCTCAACGCATACAGTTTGCCGCTCATGCCGCTTCCTCCACTGCCATGTCCAACGCGTGTTGCAGGTGTGCGACAAACATCGCGCGAACCGCCGGGTTTTCGCCCAGTCCACTTAACCACGGCGTTGCCGGAATACCGGCGGCATTAAACCGTGTTTTCCAGGAGTCCTCTTCATCAGAGGCCATGTCGTTGATGGCGTGATCGCCTGCAACCAGCATCAACGGCATAAGATGCACACCGCTAACGCCTTCTTTACCCAGACTCTCAATGAGAATCTCGACTTCCGGGTAACTCTCTACCGCCCCCACGCGAGCAGGAAAGCCCTGCGCCGTCATCATATGGTCAAGGCAGGCATAGGCGGCAAAAGCATGATGGCTGGCGCCGTGCCCCATAAACACCACCTTTTCGGTTGTTTCGAGCGTGGGCATCTGTTGCTGCAACGCCAACATCAGTTGCGCGTAATCACGATGGCTGCTCAATAGCGGCGCGCCCAGCGTCAGGCGGGAAAACAGCGGGCGCATACTCTGCACTTCGCGCACGATTTTTTCGTATTCATCACCGTTAATGATGTGCAGAGACTGGATGGCTACATCCTGATATCCCTGTGCGGCGAGTTTTTGCAATGCCTGCAACGGTGTGTCGATATCGATACCATCACGCTGTTTAAGTTTGCGGATAATCATCCCGGAGGTGAAAGCGCGAAACAGATCTCTGTCAGGGCAACTGGCTGCCAAATCACGCTCGCAGGCCACAATATTTTTCTCGCAGGTGTCGTGATAGCTGGTGCCAAAACTGACGACCAAAAGTGCTTTTTTCATGTATGACTCCTTAATAAGCAGCCAGCCAGCGTGCTAAACGCTGCGCAAATGCGGCCTGACTTTCCAGTAATTCGTCGCCCGTCACCAGCGGTGCCGGACGGGTTATCACGATGCAGGGGATCCCTGCATCCAGACAGGGTTGAACTTTTTCCTGATAGCCGCCTTCTGCGCCAGAGGCTTTTGTCACCACCACGTCGGCCTGACACTGGCGGTAAAATGCGGCGTTAAATTCAGCGCTAAAGGGGCCGCAAAGGGCAAAGATCTCCCCTACGCCAAATCCCAGTTCAACGCATTGCGCAATCACATCAGGAACGGGCAATACACGGGCCAGCAATGTTTTTTCCGGCAGTCCTGCACGCCATTGCGCCAGGTCCTTACTGCCGGTAGTCAGCAGCACACGATCGCCAAACTTCTGTGCCACATCACAGGCTTGCGCAATGTTCTGTACGGTATACAGCAACGGGTGCGTCAGGTCGCTGAGCTGCTCCGGGCGCTGATAGCGACTCAACAACACGCCAGCCGCTTCGCAGGCTCGCTGGATGTTACGGCTCACCACCTCGGCGTACGGATGTGAAGCATCTATCACCCAGCGAGTACGGTTGTCCCGCAACCAGGCAATCATGTGTTCCAGCTCCAGACGACCGCATCGCACTTGCCCTTTAATCTCCCCCGCCAGTTGCTTACCCGTAGGGGTCGCCACCGACAGGGTGTAAGGGACGTTCGCGGCGTCCAGTTGCTGACACAACGCCCGCGCGTCGCTGGTTCCGCCCACCACCAGCACCTCGCCGTATCTCACAGCACGTAACCTCTTGGCGTAATCATCAAACCCTCCTGGATGTAGGTGGCTTTGTTACCAACAATCACCAGGCTGGTCATATCAACGGGCTCAAAGTCCATCCCACCGAGGGTGGTCAGCCATTTCTCCTGTTTCTTACGCCCCGCCGACTTCACGACGCCAACCGGCGTTTCTCCGCTCTTACTGGCGGAAAGTAACTCGAACGCACGCGCCAGATGCCCTTCACGGCCCCGGCTACGCGGGTTGTAAAAACAAATCACAAAGTCGGCTTCGCCTGCGGCAATAATGCGTTTTTCAATGACCGGCCACGGCGTCAACAGATCGCTTAAGCTGATGTGGCAAAAATCGTGCATCAACGGCGCGCCCAACAGAGACGCGGCCGCAATGCTGGCGGTCATGCCGGGCACCAGGCGAACTTCAACATCCAGTTTCTGCTTACTGACCAGCTCCAGCACCAGACCTGCCATGCCATAAATACCGGCATCACCGCTGCTGATAAGCGCCACGTTATGCCCGGCCTGCGCCAGTTCAATCGCCGCCTGACAGCGTTCAATCTCTTTGCACATGCCGGTTTTGATCACCTGCTTGTCGCCAGTAAAGGCTTTCACCAGATGGGTATAGGTTTTGTAACCGACAATAATTTCCGCCGCCTGTAGTGCCTCGACCGCTTCCATCGTCATCATTGCCTGCGAGCCAGGACCTATTCCAATTACGGTTAACATCAGTGTGAAACTCCCAAAGTAATAGTCACGCCCTGCTCACGCAGGGTCTCGCCTAACAGTTGTCCCTGGCTCAGCAGCCAGGCTGCCGGACCGGATACGCTACCGACGCCGACCGTTTGACGCACAAACGACGAAGCCGGAAAGCGATGCTCTTGCTCACGCAGGGCGTCAGCGGTAAAGGTTTCGAAAGGAACACGACAACAGGAGGCCAGTTGAATCAGTCCCTGCTCGTCTTTTTTGAGGTTGACGCTGCCGATCGCTTTTAATGCCAGCGGATCGATCCGCTGGGCTTCAAGCTGACGGGTCAACAGGTTAGCTAACAGAGGAAATGGCGTGTCGCGACGACAGCCGATCCCGGCGACAACCCGCTGGGGCACCAGTTTCCAGTGCGGTACTGGCAGAGCGGGTAAATCCGCGCGTAGCGTGATGCAAATCAGCGCATCCAGCTCCGGCAACTGCTGCAGGTCGGTTACGATGATAAAGCCGCGTTTGTCACAATGGCTGACCTCTGCGGCTAACGCGTCGTCCCACCACAAGCCCACCCGCTGCTGGCTGACCAGCATTTGATTCACGATTTTCACTGCCGTGCGAAAATCATTCATCCGGGCGTTAAGCTGGAATGCCAGCGTATCCAGCGCAGCCATCTCGTTAACATCCGTCGCGGTGGTAATCACCGGATCGGCATCCAACATACCCGCAAGGTAGCGAGTGAGCGCATTGGCGCCCCCGGCGTGGCCGGAAAGCAGGCTGATCACATGCTGCCCACGCTCATCGATAACCACCACCGCCGGATCGCTGAATTTGTCATTCACCAGCGGCGCAAGTACACGCACCGCAATACCTGTCGCGACAATAAAGATCAGCGCCGAATACTGCGCAAACGCGTCACGTGCTGTACTGGCAAATCCGTCGGTAAACGGTACAAACCCCTCTTCCAGCAATTTTTCGCTGGTAAAGCAGGTCAACGGCAGCATCGTCGCCAGCCTTTTTGCCAGTATGACGCCGCCAGGCGTCAGACAAAAAAGCGCAATAGACTCAGGCTTTACGGTATTCATGGCTAAAATCCGCAGCATAAAGTCGGGAGTAGTGATATTCATCACCGAGGAAATTCCCCACCAGAATGAGCGCCGTTTTGCGGATCCCCGCGTCACGCACTTTGTCGCCAATGTCTGCCAGTGTGCCGCGAACGGTCTGACTTTCCGGCCAGGTCGCTTTGTAGATAACCGCCACCGGGGTCGTTGCCGGGTAGCCACCTTCAATCAGACGTTCTGCGACCCGGTGAATACGCTGGACGGAGAGATAGATAGCCATTGACGTCTGGTGGCTGGCAAACGCTTCCAGTTGCTCACGTTCCGGTACCGGCGTACGTCCTTCCAGACGAGTAATAATGAGGCTCTGCGACACTTCCGGGACGGTATATTCCACGCCAAGCTCGGCGGCCGCGCCAAGAAAAGCACTGACGCCAGGCACCACTTGCCAGTCGATACCGCGCCGGGTCAACTCTTCGCCCTGCTCGCGCACTGAGCCGTACAGTGATACATCACCGGTTTGTAGACGAACCACTGTCTTTCCCGCTTTCACCCCGGCTTCCATCAGGTCGAGGATCTGTTCCAGGTGCAGTTCTGCACTGTCGTGGCACTCTGCCTCCGGCGGGCAATAATCCAGCAATTCGGTATTAATCAATGAGCCTGCATAGATAACCACCTGCGCCTGTTGCAGCAAACGGTAGCCTTTGAGGGTAATCAGCTCACGGTCGCCAGGACCTGCGCCGACAAACCACACACTGCGGGGATCAAATGTCTCAGACATGGTGTTCTTCCTTCTGACAGGCGATAACAAAAACAGGATTATTCGGTTTGAAATAGTGACCACTGCCGAGGGCCGTCAGCGACGAAACCTGTAGCTGTAGGCAATCCACGTCATGCACACCCATCTGCTCCAGATGTGCCAGCGCGGTAGTAAGGTTTTCTTGCAGGATGAAGGTCATGACCAGACGTCCGCCGCAATGAAGTTGGTGCATCGCCCAGTCAATCAGTTCGGTAAGGTGACCACCGCTGCCGCCCATAAACACTGCATCGGCTTTCCCGGTCAGCGCCATTGGCGCTTCACCTGGCAGGATATCAATGTTGCTGCAGGCGAAATGCTGACGGTTTTCATCCAGCAGTCGCAATGCCGCGGGATTACGCTCAATGGCGGTGACATGCAAAGAAGGATGCTGCAGCGCCGCCTCAATCGAGACGCTGCCGGTTCCAGCGCCGACATCGATCAGATGGCTTGCGCGGTGCAATTCAAGTTTTGAGAGGGCGAGTGCGCGTACCACTTCTTTGGTCATCGGCACTTTCTCTCCACGTAGGAACAGCTCATCTTTCATCAAGGATCACCACTGCATTCATCTCATAATCGCTGTTGACCTCACTGACGGGCAGCCAGTGGATCCGTTCGTTTTCCATCGCCAGGTTCTCACCGATCACCATCCAGCGATGCCCCTTACCACGTTTTATTAACTGAGCCGCTATTTCGCGCGGGCCGCAGAGTGTGTCGGTCACCATCGCGACCTTGTTATGCCGCGCCAGTTCATCAAAACAGACGCTGCGCCCGTGACTGCTGGTGAGCCACATGTCGTTCATGTCAACGCCTGACTGCGCGCAGAGATACTGGACCGCGCTAATGCCCGGAATAATGCGCACCTGCTCAAGACCAAAATGCGCCACCATGCGCGTGCCGATGCCGTAAAAAAGGGGATCGCCAGAGGCCAGTACCACTACGCGTTTATCTTTTTGGCGGGCAACCCAGTCCAGCAACTCCGCAATGTTGGCGCCGAGCACAAACTGTTCGCCGCTGAACTCAGGGAACTGTAATAAATGGCGCTTTCCGCCCACCAGGACATCGGCTTGCGCCACCGCCTCCCGGGCGGCGGGCGTCATCAGGTGCAGCCCTGCCGGTCCCATGCCCACCACCGTTAACATTGCATCTCCTTCGCAATCTCTTCGACCGGGCGGTTACTGCCGAGAACCTGATTCTCGAAAGAGAACATGATCGCGTCACAGCACGGCGGGTTTTTCGTAAAGCGCAGCATCTGCATGACGCGCAGACAAATTCGCTCGGCCAGATGAGGGTAAATGCGCTGAAACCCGTAGGCGTCGATGTGTTCCATCGCCGCTTCGGTCGTGTCGCAATCGCTGACGAGCGTCAGCAGTTCACGCGGTGCGCCCAGGAGCGCCAGATGCGCCACTAACGTTTCCATGCGGGCATCGGCGATATGGCTGTGCGTATGGAAGATCCCGGCCGCGATTTTGATCAGTTTGCCTGGGTGTCCTACCAATACGATGTGGCGATACCCCAGTCGCACCGCCTCTTCAATCATGTAACCGACGAAATTGCTCATGGTGACGACCACCTGGGTGTCGATCCCCATCTGCTCACGGACAAAACGTTCACCGTGGTTACCAGGCACCAGCACCACCCTTTCCAGACCCGCTGCGCGTTTGATTTCCAGCTCCAGCGACAAGGAACGTTTCCAGCTCTCTTCCGACATGGGCGTCACGATCCCGGTCGTGCCGATGATCGAGATCCCTCCGAGAATACCGAGACGTGAGTTGTAGGTTTTTTGCGCTCTCTTTTCCCCTTCCGGGGCGAAGATTTCGATTTCTGCGCCGCGTGCCGGACCTATTGCCTCACGTACCGCAGATTCAATCGTGTGGCGGGGCGTGCGATTGATTGCCGCGCTACCGACAGGTAAACCAATGCCTTTGCGGGTGACAGTGCCTACGCCCTCTCCCCCCAGCAAGACAATCTCCCCGGTGTCATTCAGCGTCACGCGGGCAAAAATCAACATGCCGTGGGTGGCGTCCACATCATCCCCGCCATCCTTGCGAATCGCGGCAATGGCCTGTTGTCCTTCGATATGGGGAGACTCAACGTTCAGACACAACGTCACCCCGGAAGGCGTCACAATAGAAACCTGATGAATTAAATGCTGGCGTAATACCATGAGCGCAGCGACTTTTGCCGCCGCTGTCGCACAGGAACCCGTGGTGTACCCCTTACGAAGCGCCTTGCCGTTGTGCCACACCGGGGCATCAAAGGATGCGTCGCTCATCGCGCCCCCTGCAGGTGATATAACATGGCGTTCACGATGGCTGCGGCCACGTTACTCCCGCCTTTGCGCCCCAACGCGGCGATAGCGGGCAGGCTGCTTTGCGTTAGCGCGTCTTTTGACTCTTCGGCACCAACAAAACCCACCGGCACACCGACCACGCCGCTGACGGCAACGTCATGTTCAAGCAGTCGGAACAATGCTGTTGGCGCATTGCCGAACACAAACACCTTTTCGCCCTCTTCAGTCACCGCAATATCAACGGCGGCCATTGAGCGGGTGATCCCCTGTGCTTTTGCTTCACTCACCACGCGTGGGTCGCTGATGTAGCAGCGGCATTCACCGCCAAATTTGGCCAGCAGCGTTTTATTAATCCCAGAAAGCGCCATCGTGGTGTCGGTATAGATAACGCACTGGCGACTGAGTGCCGCGCAGAGGCGTTCCAGTGCATCGCTGGAAAACCACAAAATGTCCAGCCAGTCAAAATCTGCGGTTGTGTGGATCACCCGTTTGATGATTGCTTCATGCAACGGGCTGGCAAACTGATAATCCGGGCGGGTTTCACGAATAATCTCGCCAATGATGTCGAAACTTTTGCTCTCAATCGCCTGGGGTTGCTGAATGTATTGCATGTCTTTCTCCTCAGGCCGCGCCAACAACCAGCCAGTGCGCCACCATAAACAGCGCAAGGGCCAGGGTCGAAGCTACCCACATCAATCGAATCGTTTGGGAAATGTCGTCTACAGAAATGTCGCGTCGCGCATCGCCTATCCAGGGTTTCTCAACGCGCTGACCAAAGTAGTTATTAGGCCCGCCCAGACGAATCCCCAGCGCCCCAGCCACACAAGCCTCGGACCATGCGCAGTTTGGACTGCTGTGGTTGTAACGGTCACGCCAGCCGATCTGCAGTGCGCGGGCGCCATCCTGACGGCACAAAATAGCGGCAAGGCTAAGCAATAACCAACTCAGACGGGCCGGAAAGTAATTCGCCACATCATCAAGTCGGGCGCTGACCATACCGATAGCGCGGTATTTCTCATGCTTATAGCCCACCATAGAATCCAGGGTGTTGACCGCTTTGTAAGCCATCGCTAATGGAGCGCCGCCAATCAGCAGGAAAAACAGCGGCGCAATAATGCCGTCAACGGTGTTTTCCGCCACTGTCTCTACCACCGCACGATTGATTTGCTCCGGCTGTAACTGCGACGTGTCTCGCCCCACAATCCAGGAGAGTTTTTCCCGACTTTCGGCAAGGTTGCCTGCCCGCAGTGGACGCTCAACATCCATCGCGGCGTTTGCCAGGCAACGTCCCGCCAGGACGGTAAAGATCATCCAGACTTCAACCAGCCAGCCAAACCAGGGGTGAATCATCGTCGCCAGCGTCAGCACGCCCCAGGAAACACCCCAGGTCACGCCGACCACCAGCACCCACATCACCGCGCCGCCAATCCGCAGTGCACGCTCGCTATGGCAATAACGTCTGACAAGGCGCTGAACCGAGGAGATTAAATTGCCTATCCAGCGTACCGGATGCGGCCAGTTTTGCGGGTCGCCAATCATAAAATCGAGAAGCCAGGCAACGCCCCATGCAAGCAATGTCATAATGACTCCCTGCCCGCAGCCAGCCAGTGGTTCAACATTTCCGGACGCTGCGCGAAATGAACGTGAAGGTAACTGGCAAAGGTGTTACCCACCTGCCAGCCGCCAGCCCATTCCTGCAAGGTCTTACCGTCACGGACTTTACGGCACGCCATCACAGCGGGTATTTCCGGGGTAAAATCCGAGTAGTGAAACTCATGCCCTCGCAGCACATCGCCCGGTGCTGCCAGCAATGTTTGCTGCCTGGCCTGCGCTTCGCAGTAGCCGAAGCGGGTAAGCCGTTTTCCCATCCGGCTATGGCCCGGAATAACATCAACCATCGGGTATACCACGCCGGCAGCATCCTCCAGCGAGCTTCCCAGATACATCAAACCGCCGCACTCCGCATAGATAGCCACACCACGCTGATGCGCCGCCCGCAATTGCGACAACATATCTGTATTTTCAGCAAGCGCCGCCGCATGCAGTTCAGGATATCCACCGCCAAGCCAAATCATCTGGCAGTCAGGAAGTTTGCGGTCATGCAGAGGGCTAAAACGGGTAATACGAACGCCTGCGCGTTCCAGCAAAGTGATGTTGTCCGGGTAATAAAAATTGAAGGCTTCATCATCCGCGAGCGCCAGCGTAAGTCCTTCGCCAGCAGAGGCGGGAGGTACTGGCGGCCATTCGCCTTCAGGTAATGACGTGAGATGACTCAGCGAAAGCAGCGTGTCGATATCCAGTGTCTGCTCGAGAGAACTGGCAAACGCCTGCCACGGTTGCTGATTGATAACCGACTCTCGTGCGGTGACCAACCCAAGATGGCGCTCAGGCAACGAAACGCCCTCAGCACGAGGGACATAACCCAGAACAGGCACCGTGCAGTAGCGTTCAATTGCCGTTTTGAGGAGTTGGTAATGTGCTTCGCTGTTGACGCGATTAACAATGACGCCCGCAATGTTGAGTTCAGGATCAAAGTGCTGAAATCCCATCACCGTCGCGGCAATCGAGGTTGAAACCGCTTTGCCATCCACCAGCAGAATGACCGGGCAACCCAGTTGCTTCGCCATCGCCGCCGTACTGCAATAATTGGGGTCGGTGCCATAACCGTCGTACAGCCCCATCACACCTTCAATAACAGCAATATCAGCCTGCTGCATTTGCTCGCAAAACAACGCATTAAGAACGAACTCTGGGAGCATGAAACTGTCGAGATTGCGGGAGGCCGTGCCACAGACCGCCGTATGCCAGCCAGTGTCGAGATAATCAGGTCCCACTTTGCAGGGTTGTACACGCAGACCGCGACGTTTTAACAGACTCAACAAGCCCAGCGTTACCGTAGTTTTGCCACAGCCGCTTCCGGTGCCTGCAAGAATAAATGCGTGAGAACGTGCCGCCATACCCTGATCCTGTTCAGGGTGGTAGGGGTGTAGAGATGCGTTTGTAACCAGTCTTCAGACTGTACGCTTCTGATCAACCCACTTCCCACCGAAGTTGTTGGTAATGGCCGACAGGCAGGTCTTCTGGCTCAGCGTCATCCTCACCCGTCCTTCCCAATCTTGCGATCAGTGGCGTTTACGGGGTCGTCAGCATCACAGCAGCGGGGGCTGCGGGGGATTCTCACCCCCTTCCCTGCCACAAATGTGGCAAACCTGTCGACTTACGTTATGGGAATTTTTCGTAACCCATAACGGTAATTAAACTCTAATTACATCTTGCTCTTTCTTTCGCCAATTTTCTGGCGTTTACATGCATATTTCACTCGTATATGTACTGAATGAGTGCAACGGGGAAATAATAATAAAAACCATACTTCCCGAATCTGTATCTCATCACAAAAATAAAAACAGACGCAGTTTATCCCCCAAATAAGACTATTTTGTTGCGCTACGACAACTTATCGCATTGGGGTGTTTACTTTCATTTTATAATGACTGACATGCCACAGGATATCAAAAATCGGCAATTGCCAGATATTGATATTTATGCAGATTCAATAGAGGAATTTTCATTAATTTGCTGACGAAAAGTCTGCGGCGTCACCTGATACGTCTGGCGGAAAACTTTGCAGAAATAACTGGTTTGAGAAAAACCTAAATTACGCGCAATGCTGGCAATGCTCCAGTCACTGTGGCACAGCAGTTCCCTGGCGCTGGCCATCCTTTGCTGGTTTACCCATGCGTTAAAACCGATACCCTGATATTTTTTAAATAACTTGCTGAAGTAGTACGGGCTAAGATAAACATGTGAAGCGACATCCTCAAGACGTAGATCGTCCGACAAATGCGCATCAATGTAGCGCAGCGCTTTCTTAATTTTACTGTCATGCGGGTTAGGACTACGGTTCGTCCTGACCGGTTCAGCTTGCTGCGGGTTATCTTTTATAACAACAAAATTGAGTTGTTTTTTAAGGTAATTTTCAACAATAAGTTTCAACAGGTCTGCTGACGCCATCACCCTTGAATAGTCCATCTCAGGGACGTTATAAAATTCATTGAGCAGCTCGGGATCGGCCTGCCAGCGGTCATCCACATTGAGAATATCCACCAGACCGACATCGTTGCTTAAACGCACTTGTCCACAAAGGACGAACCCAACCAGATGACCCGCAATCACTAACGGAATAGAAAAATCGGTTAAACCGGCATGGCAACGATAAATACAAGGCTGGTCTGATTTTGATGCTTCCAGGCCACCGCAACGATCGCTCATACGGCAACGTGTACTGTGTTGAGGATGTTGGCGCATCAATTGACAAAATGGCGTGAAATTAAACAACTCAGAAATTTCATCACCATGAATATTGACAACCACAACAGCCAGACTGGTGGCTTGTGCAAAATCCTGCGCGATTTTATTAATGAGTTCGGAGTTCAGAGCACTCGCAGAAATCATGATAAAACCCCTCAGTTAATTTATTGTTATAAACAACACATTTTATTTACATTCGTTTAATCATTATCTTGAGATATTAATGATCAAAGCATAACGCACAATAACAAAAGTCCCCCATCCCTGGGAGACGTTTTATTCAGTTCGTGAAACCAGATCACAAATCATTTTACGTGTTTCAGAAAAAGCTTATCACTCCGGGGTTATCCCTCATTTTCTTCCAGTTTGCAGGCATTACACGGTAAGTTTTTACCAATAAAATAGCGATAGATTGCCGCCCCCCCGCAAGCCCCAACAATCGGTGCCACGATAGGGACAATAAAGTATGGGATATCACGCCCACCCGTCATGGCGATGTCTCCCCAGCCAGCCATCCACGCGAACAGTTTTGGACCAAAGTCACGAGCAGGGTTCATCGCAAATCCGGTAAGGGGACCCGTGGCAGCGCCGATAACCGCCACCAGTATCCCAATCAGCAAAGGGGCCAATGGTCCTTTAGGTACACCATTGCCATCGTCGGTCAGCGCCATAATCATTCCCATCAGAATGGACGTGATCACGACTTCCACCAGCGCCGCCTGCCATACACTCAAGGCCGCAGCTGGATAGGTACTGAAAATACTCGCCAGTTGCAAACTTTCGACGCTGCCACGCACCAGTTGGTGAGTCGATTCGAATTCACTAAACAGACTGCCATAAAGCAGATAGGCCAGCATCGCCCCGCCAAATGCCCCTGCAAGCTGGGCGATGGTATAGGGTAAAACCTTACGGCCAGGGAAACAGGCAAACAACCACAATGCAATCGTCACTGCCGGGTTTAAATGCGCCCCTGATATTCCGGCTGTCAGATAGACGGCAAGCGAAATTCCTAACCCCCAAATGATACAGATTTCCCATAATCCAAAACTTGCGCCAGCAACTTTGAGCGCGCTGAGGCAACCAATACCGAAAAACAAAAACAGCCCGGTGCCCAAAAATTCGGCAATGCATTGCGCTTTTAGTGAGTCGTTCATTGTGACACCTTCTAAGTAGAGTTTGTGTCTGTGCCAGCAAGCTTCCCCGCTGACGGCCCGACCTTCACTATAAAAACGGATCTCTGCAAATTGTTGGCAACCTGAAGGCTGGCAAGCTCAGAAAAATCGTGCCGCAATAACAAATTATTGCTGTTTGTTTACCCCAAACAGCAGATACCGCAAGCATTTCGGCAAATAAAACGCAGTTATTATTTTAATAATAAATTGCTCACCCCAACATTTAAATTTCCAGCAAACATCACATATTCGCTCCCATCTGGCAAATAATTATTATTTTGTCATCCATTAAAATGTAAAAATGAAATAACAAAAACAATATAATTATATAGCGTATTGCTTTATTTTTCTTTAAAAACATTAAGATAGAATAAACAACAGCAATTTAATGTTATTGAAACCCCACTATTTTTTCACGCTCAATGATAAGTCAGCCATTCTTTTTCCTCGCTTCTTTTTATAGTCCTGATTATCGGGACAACCCAGGCGAGGTCTTTATGCAACAAGAAGCATTAGGAATGGTAGAAACCAAAGGCTTAACCGCTGCCATCGAAGCCGCTGATGCGATGGTGAAATCAGCCAATGTCATGCTGGTCGGTTACGAAAAAATTGGCTCTGGACTGGTGACCGTTATCGTTCGCGGTGACGTCGGCGCAGTCAAAGCGGCTACCGATGCAGGTGCGGCAGCGGCCCGCAACGTGGGAGAAGTGAAAGCCGTACACGTTATTCCACGCCCGCATACCGATGTAGAAAAAATCTTACCGAAGGGAAATAGCTAATGAGCAGCAATGAGCTGGTGGAACAGATCATGGCGCAGGTGATTGCCCGCGTGGCAACCCCCGCTCAACCGGTCACCCCTGATAAACCCAATCCAAAACGAGAGACGGCTATGGCAGAAAAGAGCTGCAGTTTAACGGAATTTGTCGGCACCGCGATTGGCGACACAGTTGGTCTGGTCATCGCGAACGTAGACAGCGCGTTGCTGGAAGCGATGAAGCTTGAGAAGCGTTATCGCTCAATTGGCATTCTGGGCGCACGTACGGGCGCAGGCCCACACATTATGGCCGCAGATGAAGCCGTAAAAGCGACGAATACGGAAGTGGTCAGTATTGAACTTCCCCGCGACACCAAAGGCGGTGCCGGGCATGGTTCACTGATCATTTTGGGTGGCAACGATGTGTCAGACGTAAAACGCGGCATCGAAGTCGCGCTAAAGGAACTTGACCGTACCTTTGGCGATGTCTACGCCAATGAAGCGGGCCATCTGGAACTGCAGTACACCGCGCGCGCCAGTTATGCCCTTGAAAAAGCGTTCGGTGCACCTATTGGTCGCGCCTGCGGCGTCATCGTTGGCGCTCCCGCATCTGTTGGCGTGTTAATGGCTGATACCGCGCTGAAATCCGCCAACGTTGAGGTCGTAGCCTATAGCTCCCCGGCGCATGGAACCAGCTTCAGTAATGAAGCCATCCTGGTGATTTCCGGCGACTCCGGAGCTGTACGTCAGGCCGTTATCTCTGCTCGCGAAATTGGCAAAACCGTCCTGTCGACTCTCGGTTCTGAACCGAAAAACGATCGTCCGTCCTATATCTAATACCCATGAGGCTGATTCATGAGATCGAAAAGATTTGAAGCACTGGCGAAACGCCCTGTGAATCAGGACGGCTTCGTTAAGGAGTGGATCGAAGAAGGCTTCATTGCAATGGAAAGCCCGAACGATCCTAAACCCTCGATTAAAATCGTCAACGGCGCAGTGACTGAACTGGATGGCAAAGCCGCCAGCGAATTTGACCTGATTGACCATTTTATCGCCCGCTATGGGATTAATCTGACGCGCGCCGAAGAAGTCATGAAAATGGATTCGGTCAAGCTCGCCAATATGCTCTGCGATCCTAATGTAAAACGCAGCGACATCGTACCACTCACCACCGCGATGACGCCCGCCAAAATCGTTGAAGTAGTGTCACACATGAACGTGGTTGAGATGATGATGGCGATGCAGAAAATGCGCGCTCGTCGTACCCCTTCTCAACAGGCGCACGTGACCAACATCAAAGATAACCCGGTACAAATTGCTGCCGATGCCGCCGAAGGCGCATGGCGCGGATTTGATGAACAAGAGACGACAGTTGCGGTAGCGCGTTATGCCCCGTTCAACGCCATCGCTCTGCTCGTCGGCTCTCAGGTAGGTCGTCCTGGCGTATTAACCCAGTGTTCACTGGAAGAAGCTACCGAACTGAAACTCGGTATGTTAGGCCATACCTGCTACGCCGAAACCATCTCCGTTTATGGTACCGAACCTGTCTTTACCGACGGTGACGATACCCCCTGGTCGAAAGGCTTTCTGGCCTCCTCTTACGCCTCTCGCGGCCTGAAAATGCGGTTTACCTCCGGTTCCGGCTCTGAAGTGCAAATGGGTTACGCCGAAGGTAAGTCGATGCTGTACCTGGAAGCGCGCTGCATTTACATCACGAAAGCCGCAGGTGTGCAGGGGTTACAAAACGGTTCGGTGAGCTGCATTGGTGTGCCTTCCGCAGTGCCATCAGGGATTCGCGCCGTGTTAGCCGAAAACCTGATCTGCTCGTCACTGGACCTGGAATGCGCCTCCAGTAACGACCAGACGTTTACCCACTCTGACATGCGCCGTACTGCACGCCTGTTGATGCAGTTCCTGCCGGGAACTGACTTTATCTCCTCCGGTTATTCTGCGGTGCCGAACTACGACAACATGTTTGCCGGTTCCAACGAAGATGCAGAGGATTTTGACGACTACAACGTCATCCAGCGCGACCTGAAGGTGGACGGGGGCTTACGTCCGGTACGTGAAGAAGACGTCATCGCCATTCGTAATAAAGCCGCTCGCGCACTGCAGGCCGTCTTTGCCGGTATGGGTCTCCCACCGATCACTGACGAAGAAGTCGAAGCCGCCACTTACGCCCACGGTTCGAAAGACATGCCGGAACGTAACATCGTTGAAGATCTCAAGTTCGCACAAGAGATCATCAATAAGAACCGTAACGGTCTGGAAGTGGTAAAAGCCCTCGCCCAGGGCGGTTTCACAGACGTTGCTCAGGACATGCTCAACATCCAGAAAGCCAAGCTGACCGGAGACTATCTGCATACCTCCGCCATTATCGTTGGTGATGGACAAGTGCTCTCAGCAGTAAACGACATTAACGATTATGCCGGTCCGGCAACAGGTTATCGCCTGCAAGGCGAACGCTGGGAAGAGATAAAAAATATCCCTGGCGCACTCGATCCCAACGAACTTGGCTAAGGGGTGAAAAATGGAAATTAATGAAAAGCTGCTGCGCCAGATAATTGAAGATGTGCTGTCCGAAATGCAGAGCAGTGACAAACCAGTGACCTTGCGTACACCCGCTGTTCAGGCAGCCCCTGCACAGGGCGAAAGCTTTCTGACTGAAATTGGCGAAGCCAAACAAGGTGCTCAGCAAGACGAAGTCATCATTGCTGTTGGCCCGGCATTTGGTCTGTCGCAAACCGTCAATATCGTCGGTCTGCCGCACAAGAGCATTCTGCGCGAAGTGATCGCGGGTATTGAAGAAGAAGGTATCAAGGCACGTGTGATTCGCTGTTTTAAATCTTCCGATGTGGCGTTCGTTGCCGTTGAAGGAAATCGCCTGAGCGGCTCTGGTATCTCTATCGGCATCCAGTCTAAAGGGACGACGGTCATTCACCAGCAAGGATTACCACCACTTTCCAACCTGGAGCTTTTCCCTCAGGCCCCGCTGCTCACGCTGGAAACGTATCGTCAAATTGGTAAAAACGCCGCCCGCTATGCCAAGCGAGAATCTCCGCAACCTGTTCCGACGCTGAATGATCAAATGGCGCGCCCGAAATATCAGGCTAAATCGGCCATTTTGCATATCAAAGAGACGAAGTATGTCGTGACGGGCAAAAACGCCCAGGAACTGCGCGTGGCGCTTTAACAAAGGATACCTCCATGAATACCGAAGCAATTGAATCGATGGTACGGGATGTGTTGAGCCGCATGAACAGCCTGCAAGGCGAAACGCCCGCCTCTACCGCAGTGAATGCGTCGACACATACCGCGAAGGTGACCGACTACCCACTGGCGAACAAACATCCTGAGTGGGTCAAAACAGCAACCAACAAAACGCTGGATGACTTCACAATTGAAAATGTCCTGAGCAATAAAGTGACCGCGCAGGACATGCGTATCACGCCGGAAACACTGCGTATTCAGGCCGCTATCGCCAAAGATGCCGGCCGTGACCGACTGGCGATGAACTTTGAACGCGCAGCGGAACTGACCGCCGTACCCGACGAACGAATCCTTGAGATCTATAACGCACTGCGTCCTTACCGTTCAACGAAAGAAGAGCTGATGGCCATTGCGGACGATCTCGAAAATCGTTATCAGGCAAAGATTTGCGCAGGTTTCATTCGTGAAGCGGCCATGTTGTACGTCGAGCGCAAAAAACTTAAAGGCGACGATTAAACGGAGAAAATCCATGCGGTATATCGCTGGTATTGATATTGGCAACTCATCAACAGAAGTCGCTCTGGCGACGCTGAATGAGTCTGGCGTACTGACCATCACCGGCAGTGCGCTGGCGGAAACGACTGGGATCAAGGGCACATTACGCAATGTGTTCGGTATTCAGGAAGCGCTTACGCTGGCGGCAAAAAACGCCGGTATCAATGTCAGTGATATTTCGCTTATCCGCATCAACGAAGCCACGCCAGTGATTGGCGATGTGGCGATGGAAACTATCACGGAAACCATCATCACTGAGTCAACCATGATCGGCCACAACCCGAAAACCCCAGGCGGAGTCGGTCTTGGCGTCGGGATAACCATTACGCCGGAAGAGTTGCTGACTCGTCCTGCCAATGTCGCTTACATCCTGGTCGTATCAGCAGCGTTCGATTTCGCCGATGTCGCCACCATGATTAACGCCTCCGTGCGTGCGGGGTATCAATTGACCGGCGTCATTCTGCAGCAGGATGACGGTGTGCTGGTCAATAATCGTCTTGAAAAGCCCATTCCTATTGTTGATGAAGTTCGGTATATCGACCGAATTCCTCTTGGGATGCTGGCCGCTATTGAGGTCGCCGTCCCTGGGAAGGTGATCGAAACACTGTCTAACCCTTACGGCATCGCTACAGTTTTTAATCTCAGTGCGGAAGAGACCAAAAACATTGTGCCGATGGCGCGCGCGCTGATTGGCAACCGCTCCGCCGTAGTGGTGAAAACACCCTCGGGTGATGTGAAAGCTCGCGCCATACCGGCCGGAAATATTGAACTGCTGTCACAGGGGCGCACGCGTCGAGTTGATGTAGCTGCAGGTGCCGAAGCCATTATGAAAGTGGTCGGCGAATACCCCAAACTGGACAATGTAACGGGTGAAGCCGGAACCAATATTGGCGGCATGCTTGAACATGTGCGCCAGACAATGGCAGAACTCACCAACAAACCCAGCAACGAAGTGTTTATTCAAGACTTGTTAGCTGTCGATACTTCAGTACCCGTGAGTGTTACAGGTGGATTAGCCGGAGAGTTTTCGCTGGAACATGCCGTCGGCATCGCCTCAATGGTGAAGTCAGATCGCCTGCAAATGGCAATGATTGCCCGCGAAATAAAGCAAAAGCTCAACGTTGACGTACAGATCGGCGGCGCAGAAGCTGAAGCCGCCATTCTGGGTGCCTTAACCACGCCTGGCACCACGCGTCCACTGGCTATTTTGGATCTGGGTGCAGGTTCAACTGACGCCTCCATCATCAACGCGAAAGGTGACATTATCGCCACGCACCTCGCCGGTGCTGGCGATATGGTCACGATGATCATCGCTCGCGAACTGGGTCTGGAAGATCGTTATCTGGCCGAGGAGATCAAAAAGTACCCGTTAGCCAAGGTGGAAAGTTTGTTTCATCTGCGCCATGAGGACGGCAGCGTTCAGTTCTTCCCCACCTCGCTCCCTCCATCAGTGTTTGCACGTGTTTGCGTCGTGAAACCTGATGAACTGGTTCCTCTCCCTGGCGATCTGGCCCTGGAGAAAGTGCGCGCCATTCGCCGCAGCGCAAAAGAGCGAGTCTTTGTCACTAACGCCCTGCGCGCGCTACGCCAGGTAAGTCCAACCGGCAATATCCGCGACATACCATTCGTGGTGCTGGTTGGCGGTTCTTCCCTGGACTTTGAAGTCCCGCAACTGGTCACCGATGCGCTGGCGCACTATCGGCTGGTTGCCGGGCGAGGAAACATTCGCGGTAGCGAAGGACCAAGAAACGCCGTCGCAACAGGATTGATCCTTTCCTGGCATAAGGAGTTTGTGTATGGACAGTAATCATGTCTCGCCAGCGATTGTTGTCACCGCCATTGACGGCACACTCTCAGACTGGAATGACGTCCTGTTGGGTATCGAAGAAGAAGGTATTCCCTTCGTTATTCAGGAGCAGATTTCAGACGATGTCGTTCAGTGCGCGTGGCAGGCGGCACGCCAGTCACCGCTGCTCGTAGGTATAGCCTGCGACAGTGAAACATTGGTTGTGCATTACAAGAATTTACCCGCATCAGCGCCGCTATTTACGCTGACCTATCACCAAGATAACCCCGCACGTCGACGTATTGGCAACAACGCCGCGCGGCTGGTTAAGGGCCTTCCCTTCCGGGATGGTCACTCATAATCCACAGGAGAACTGCAGTATGAATAACGCACTGGGACTGGTTGAAACAAAAGGGCTGGTAGCCGCGATTGAAGCCGCCGATGCCATGGTGAAATCCGCCAACGTGCAGTTGGTTGGCTATGAAAAGATCGGCTCGGGTTTAGTGACCGTGATGGTTCGCGGTGATGTCGGTGCCGTAAAAGCGGCCGTGGACGCAGGAAGTGCTGCGGCAAGCGCGGTAGGCGAAGTCAAATCCTGCCACGTCATCCCACGCCCGCACAGCGACGTTGAGGCCATTTTACCTAAATCTGCCTAAGTCACTTCGAAAAAGGAGCACAGCGTGAAGCAATCACTGGGATTACTTGAAGTTAGTGGTCTGGCATTAGCCATCAATTGCGCGGATGTCATGGCGAAAGCCGCTTCCATCACGCTGGTTGGCCTTGAAAAGACCAACGGTTCAGGCTGGACGGTGATCAAAATTACCGGTGATGTGGCCTCTGTTCAGGCAGCCATCATCACTGGCGCCAGTTTTGCCGACCAGCAAGCAGGTCTGGTCGCACATAAAGTCATCGCCCGGCCTGGCGAAGGCATTCTTTCTTACCGCGTAGAGACGTCGCCCGAGTCAATTCCCGAGGCTGCTCCCGAAGAGCCTCAGGAAGAGATCCTTGTTGAGCCGTTTTTACCTGAGAGCGCACAGGGAACGGAACTGATCAGTTGCAATCTTTGCCTCGATCCACAATGCAAACGCCAGAAGGGGGAACCCCGCTCTCTCTGTCTGCATTCCGGTAAGCGAGGTGACGCGTAATGGATAAGCAACTGCTGGAGACGACCGTAAGCCAGGTACTGGAAGAGATGCGTGAGCGCCCTATTCCGCTGGGCGTTTCTAATCGTCATATCCATCTTTGCGCAGAAGACTATGCCCGTCTTTTTCCTGGCCATCCGATCAGCGAGAAAAAAGCGCTATTACAGCCTGGACAATACGCCGCCGAGCAAACCGTCACATTGGTCGGCCCAAAAGGTCAGTTAAAAAATGTTCGCCTGCTTGGGCCATTGCGTAATACGAGTCAGGTTGAAATCTCCCGTACCGACGCCAGAACATTGGGCGTCGCAGCCCCTTTGCGTATGTCTGGCGCTCTACAAGGAACGCCGGGGATCCGCCTTGTCAGTCCGTTTGCCGAACTGGATCTCACGTCGGGCGTGATTATCGCCCGCCGCCATATTCATATGTCACCGTTAGATGCACTGATCCTGCGCGTTTCGCACGGCGACAGCGTCTCTGTGGCCATTGAGGGTGATGAACGGCGGTTGATTTTTGACAACGTTGCTGTTCGCGTTTCACCCGATATGCGTCTTGAGATGCACATCGACACCGACGAAGCCAATGCGGCGGGCGCAGATAATCCGCACGCATTCGCCAAACTGGTAACACCACGATGAACGGCGAAATGGTGCAGCGTATCGTCGAGGAGGTCGTTGCTCGTCTGCTGCGTCGTGCCGACAGTACGGTCACGCTGAGTGCCGCGCAACTACGGGAAATCGATGCCCGGACACTGTTTTGCCAGCATTCATCTTTGCATGTTCATCAGGTTGACCTGCCATTACTGGAGCAACTTGCGCAGAACGATTCGTCAAATACAACGGCGGTCATGATCCACGAGGCGCTGGCATTTGGGCTCCGCGTACAGCTGTCAGTGCAGCGTCGTTTGTTACCGGCTTTACCGGTGAAAAAACTGGCACGCCTGCCTCTGGCATTCAGTGATGAGCTGGGGCAGACCGTCATCCTGCACCCGGTCAATCTTTTAAGTTATGCCGACGTGGCTCGCCTCCCCAGCGTATTGCTGGTGCTGCATCGTCAATGTGTCATTACCGCTCTGGCTCGTGAAGCCGCAGGCACACGCAATATTCATCTCATAAAACAGGAGTGAACCATGCATCTGGCACGCGTTACAGGCGCGGTGGTATCCACACAAAAATCACCTTCTCTGGTGGGGAAAAAACTCCTGCTGGTACGTCGGGTCTGTGCCGATGGGGAACTGCCCTCACAGCCCACCACAGGTGATGAAGTGGCGGTTGATTCCGTAGGGGCTGGCATTGGCGAATTAGTGTTGCTCAGCAGCGGCTCCAGCGCCAGACATGTATTTAGCGGTCCCAATGAGGCCATAGACCTGGCCATTGTCGGCATCGTCGACACGGTTTCTCGTTAAGGGGGAATGATGGCGATTTATACCCGAACAGGTGATGCCGGAACAACCGCTCTGTTTACCGGCCAACGCGTCAGTAAAACACATCCGCGTGTTGAAGCTTATGGAACGCTGGATGAACTTAATGCCGCACTGAGTCTGTGTGTGTGTGCTTGCGCCTGCGCGCAACATCGCACGCTACTGGAGTCTATTCAGTTGCAGATCTTCTGGTTTAGCGCTGAGCTTGCCAGTGAAAGCGAACAACCGGCATCAGGGCAGCGTTACATCAGTTCAGAAGAAATTACCGCACTTGAAATCGCTATTGATACTGCGATGAACCGCGTCCCCCCCTTGCACAGCTTTATCCTGCCGGGTCGGTGTGAGGCGGCAAGTCGATTGCACTTTGCGCGGACGTTAGCGCGTCGCGCAGAGCGACGTCTGGTGGAGCTATCTGAAAATGTCGCGGTCAGGCATGTACTGATGCGCTACATCAACCGGCTCTCAGATTGTTTGTATGCCCTGGCGCGCGCCGAGGACAACGATGCTCATCAAAGCAACATTATTCGGGAAGTGACAAAGCGTTATCTGGCTTCTGGTCACGCCCCCTCCATGAAGGAATCCGCAATGTCCCTCTCATTTCAGGAGCTTCATCAGTTAACCCGTTCAGCCGTTGAGCGGGCACAAGAATTACAGGTGCCTGTTGTCGTCAGCATCGTAGATGCCCATGGCGTAGAAACCGTGACCTGGCGTATGCCGGATGCTCTGTTGGTGAGCAGTGAACTGGCGCCGAAGAAAGCATGGACGGCTGTTGCGATGAAAACCGCGACCCATGAGCTTTCCGCTGTGGTACAGCCCGGCGCGGCGCTCTATGGTCTGGAAAGTCATCTACAAGGCAAAGTGGTGACGTTTGGCGGCGGATATGCGCTATGGCGTGACGGTGTACTGATTGGGGGTCTTGGGATCAGCGGCGGTAGCGTTGAACAGGACATGGAAATTGCACAAACCGCCATTGCGGCCATTAACGTGAGAACACATCAATGAATACTTCTGAACTGGAAACCCTCATCCGAACCATTCTGAGCGAACAGTTAGCACCCACCAGCGCGGACGTAAAAGGGAATGGTATCTTTCAGTCCGTTGATGAGGCAATCAACGCCGCACACCAGGCATTTTTACGTTATCAGCAGTGCCCGCTAAAAACCCGAAGCGCCATTATCAGCGCTATTCGTGAAGAGCTTAATTCGCACCTTACAACGCTTGCCGAAGAGAGCGCGGTAGAAACCGGAATGGGCAATAAAGAAGACAAGTTCCTCAAGAATAAAGCCGCTCTGGAAAACACGCCAGGTATTGAAGATCTCACCACAACGGCGTTGACAGGCGATGGTGGCATGGTGCTATTCGAATATTCGCCGTTTGGCGTTATCGGTTCCGTTGCCCCCAGCACCAACCCCACCGAAACCATCATCAATAACAGCATCAGCATGCTGGCGGCGGGAAACAGCGTTTATTTCAGTCCGCATCCAGGGGCCAAAAACGTCTCTCTTAAGTTGATCAGCATGATAGAGGAGATAGCGTTCCGCAGTTGTGGGATCCGCAACCTGGTCGTCACTGTCGCAGAACCCACGTTTGAGGCGACCCAGCAAATGATGGTACACCCCCACATTGCGGTACTGGCGATCACCGGCGGCCCTGGTATCGTGGCGATGGGGATGAAAAGCGGCAAAAAAGTCATTGGCGCAGGCGCGGGAAATCCTCCCTGCATCGTCGATGAAACTGCGGATTTAGTGAAGGCTGCGGAAGATATCATTAACGGCGCTTCCTTCGATTACAACCTGCCCTGTATTGCAGAAAAGAGCCTGATTGTCGTGGCGTCCGTTGCCGACAACCTGATCCAACAAATGCAGAGCTTTGGCGCGATGCTCCTCACCCCGGCAGAAACGGATAAACTCCGTGCGACCTGCCTTCCGGAAGGTCAGGCCAATAAAAAACTGGTTGGCAAAAGCCCCGAAACCATGCTGGAAGCCGCTGGTATCACGGTTCCCGCCAAAAAACCACGCTTGCTGATCGCGGTCGTAGACGCGAACGATGCCTGGGTTACCAGCGAACAGTTGATGCCGATGTTACCGATCGTGAAAGTAAAGGACTTCGACAGCGCACTGACGCTGGCCATCAAAGTCGAAGAAGGTCTGCACCATACCGCCATTATGCACTCGCAGAATGTTTCACGACTGAACCTGGCAGCCCGCACATTGCAAACCTCTATTTTTGTGAAAAACGGTCCGTCCTATGCGGGTATTGGCGTTGGAGGCGAAGGGTTCACCACCTTTACGATTGCCACACCAACGGGTGAAGGGACAACCTCAGCCAAAACATTCGCGCGGTCTCGTCGCTGCGTACTGACAAACGGTTTTTCAATCCGTTAATGAGGTTGTGATGAATACCTTTTCACTACAAACCCGTTTGTACAGCGGCCAGGGCAGTCTGGACGTGCTAAAGCGCTTTACGAACAAGCATATCTGGATTATTTGCGATGGTTTTCTCGCGCGTTCACCGCTAATCGACACGCTGCGAGAAACGTTGCCTGCCAGTAATCGTATCAGCGTGTTTAGTGAGATAACGCCAGACCCCACCATCAGCACCGTCGTGCAAGGGATTGCGCAAATGCAATCCCTGCGCCCCGATGTCGTAATAGGTTTTGGGGGCGGTTCCGCGCTTGACGCCGCCAAAGCCATCGTCTGGTTCAGCCGCCAGTTTGGTATTGAAATCGAAACCTGTGTTGCCATTCCAACCACCAGCGGCACTGGGTCTGAAGTCACCAGTGCGTGTGTGATAAGCGATCCCGATAAAGGGATTAAATACCCGCTGTTCAACAATGCGCTCTATCCGGATATGGCGATCCTCGATCCCCGACTGGTCGTTAGCGTCCCCGCCAATATCACCGCCAATACCGGTATGGACGTATTAACCCATGCCCTTGAGGCCTATGTTTCATCACGGGCCAGCGATTTCACTGACGCACTGGCGGAAAAAGCCGCGCAAATCGTTTTTCAGTATCTGCCCGTAGCCGTTAAAAAAGGGGATTGTCTGGCGACTCGAGGGAAAATGCACAACGCGTCAACCCTGGCTGGCATGGCGTTTAGCCAGGCCGGTCTGGGGCTTAACCATGCCATCGCACACCAGCTGGGAGGCCAGTTTCACCTCGCTCATGGGCTTGCCAATGCACTGCTACTTACCTCAGTCATTCGTTTTAATGCGCAGGATCCGCGAGCGGCAAAACGGTACGTAAGATTCGCAAAAGCTTGTCAGTTATGTCCTGACAATGCGAACGACATCACAGGGCTGAATGCGCTGATTCACAGAATTGAACAACTCATAAGACAATGCGACATCCCTCCTTTTTCCGAGGTCCTGAATGATGGTAAAACTGAGTATTCCCAGCGAATACCTGCCATGGTTCAGGCTGCACTGGCAGATGTCACGTTAAAAACTAATCCGCGTCCCACTGACGCCAGCGCCATTCAAAAGTTGTTGGAGGAATTGATATGAATACGGCTTCTAATGCCTTCGAATTCACTGAACTTATCGTTTGCGATGCTCAGGCAATCCGAGAAAGAGTTCGTGCTGCGGGGGTGGTAGGTGCCGGAGGCGCTGGGTTTCCCGCGCATGTCAAACTGCAGGCGCAGGTAGACATCTTCCTCGTCAACGCCGCAGAATGTGAACCGATGCTGAAGGTCGACCAACAGCTAATGGCCCAACAGGCGGCTCGTCTGGTTCGTGGCGTGCAATATGCAATGAAAGCAACTGGTGCCCGCGAAGGCATTATTGCCCTCAAAGAAAAGTACCGCCCGGCCATTGCCGCGTTAACACCTCTTCTCCCTTCGGACATCAGGTTGCACATTTTACCGGATGTCTATCCTGCGGGTGATGAGGTTATGACTATCTGGATGGCAACAGGTAGACGTGTCCCTCCAGCGGCGTTGCCTGTCAGTGTGGGGGTCGTCGTTAATAACGTGCAGACAGTGCTGAATATCGCAAGAGCCGTAGAACAGCAGTACCCTGTCACGCGCCGTACTCTGACGGTTAATGGTGCCGTGGCTCACCCACAGACATTGACCGTCCCCATTGGAATGTCATTACGTGAGGTTCTCTCTCTGGCGGGAGGCGCTACCATTGATGCCCCAGGTTTTATCAATGGTGGTCCAATGATGGGACAATTGCTCACCACGCTGGATACCCCGGTAACCAAAACAACGGGGGGATTGCTGGTATTACCTGAAAAGCATCCACTGATTCAGCGGCGAAAGCAGGATGAGCGCACCCTACTTTCTGTTGCGAAAACAGTCTGCGAACAGTGTCGGTTATGTACTGATTTGTGCCCACGACATTTGATAGGACATGAATTATCGCCACACCTGCTGGTACGTGCGGTAAACTATCAACAGGCCGCAACACCCCAACTGTTGCTCAGCGCATTGACCTGTTCGGAATGTAATGTTTGTGAAAGTGTCGCCTGTCCGGTGGGTATCTCCCCGATGCGTATTAACCGCATGCTGAAACGTGAGTTACGGGCGAAAAATTTCCGTTATGAAGGACCACTGAATCCTGCTGATGAAATGGCGAAATATCGACTGGTTCCGGTAAAACGACTGATTGCAAAATTGGGCCTGAATGACTGGTATCACGAAGCACCGCTATCAGAAGCCGAACATCTGACAGATAAAACCACCCTACTTTTGCGTCAACATATTGGTGCCAACGCCATCCCACAGGTGCAAAAAGGCGACCGCGTCATTCGTGGCGAATGCGTAGCCGATGTCCCTGCCGGCGCATTAGGTGCCCCCATTCACGCCAGTATTGACGGCATCGTTAGTGACGTCACTGAACAGGCCATTACGGTTGTAAGAGGTTAAGCATGTCTCAGGCAATAGGTATTTTAGAACTCACCAGTATAGCCAAAGGAATGGAATCAGGCGATGCGATGCTGAAAAGCGCCAACGTGAATCTTCTGGTCAGTAAGACCATCTGCCCTGGCAAATTTTTACTGATGATCGGTGGTGATGTGGGCGCTGTGCAGCAAGCCATTGCCACCGGTACATCACTTGCCGGCGATATGCTTGTCGACAGCCTGGTGTTACCCAATATTCATGCCAGTGTGCTCCCCGCGATCAGCGGGCTGAACAGTGTTGATAAGCGTCAGGCCGTCGGGATTGTGGAAACCTGGAGCGTGGCGGCTTGTATTAGCGCCGCCGACCGAGCCGTTAAAACCTCGAACGTGACGCTGGTTCGTGTACATATGGCGTTTGGTATCGGAGGTAAATGCTACATGGTAGTGGCAGGTGATGTATCTGATGTTAACAACGCTGTGACCGTGGCCAGTGACTGCGCGGGCGAAAAAGGACTTTTGGTCTACCGCTCTGTTATTCCACGCCCACATGAATCAATGTGGCGGCAAATTGTGGAGGGATAATGGAAAGACAACCCACCACGGACCGAATGATACAGGAATATGTTCCCGGCAAGCAGATAACGCTGGCACATTTGATTGCCAATCCAGGCAAAGATTTATTTAAAAAACTGGGGCTTCAGGATGTCGTATCAGCTATCGGTATTCTGACCATCACCCCCAGCGAAGCTTCCATTATTGCCAGTGATATCGCCACCAAGTCAGGTGCCGTGGAGATTGGTTTTCTTGACAGATTCACGGGGGCCGTTGTGTTAACGGGGGATGTTTCTGCCGTTGAATACGCGCTGAAACAAGTTACGAGAACACTAAATGAGATGATGCATTTTACCTCATGCCCCGTCACGAGGACCTGACACTATGAAGCGTATGATGCTCATTGGCCCCAGCCAGTGTGGTAAAACGTCGCTCACTCAATGTTTACGTGGCGAGACGCTTCATTACCAAAAAACACAGGCCATCGTATGGTCCTCTGACACAATTGACACCCCGGGCGAATATCTCGAGAACCGCTGCCTCTACAGCGCGCTGCTGGTGAGCGCCTGCGAAGCCGAAATGATTGCCCTGGTTTTGAACGCCGATGCCCCCTGGTCGCCCTTTTCACCCGGGTTTACAGCACCGATGAACAGACCCGTCATTGGCATCGTCACCAAATCCGATCTGGCCAACGCATCGCGTATATCAACCGTACAGAACTGGTTGACCCAGGCTGGGGCTGAACACATCTTTACCACCAGCGCCGTGACGAATTCAGGAGTCGATGAAATGTTTGATTTTCTGACCGCAAAGGAATCTTCATGTCTCACAGAATAATGGCCATTAACGCAGGCAGTTCATCGCTAAAATTCCAGCTACTGGCGATGCCACAAGGCGCGGCTATCTGCCAGGGTTTGATCGAACGTATTGGTATGGTTAATGCGCAGGTCACAATAAAAACGCCCACGCAAAAATGGCAAGAAACATTGCCGATGGCGGACCATCGTGAAGCCGTTGCGTTACTGCTGGAAAAGCTCATTGATTATCGAATTATCAACACATTAAATGACATCACAGGTGTCGGCCACCGTGTCGCCCACGGTGGCGAATCGTTTAAAGACTCGGCGCTGATCACGGATGAAACACTGGCGCAAATAGAACATCTTGCGGAACTGGCCCCGCTGCACAATCCGGTCAATGTCATTGGCATTAAAGTATTTCGTCAATTGTTACCCAACACGCCGTCAGTGGCCGTTTTTGATACAGCTTTTCATCAGACGCTGGATGAACCCGCCTACGTCTATCCGCTGCCCTGGCGCTATTACGCAGAGCTCGGCATTCGTCGCTACGGATTCCACGGCACCAGCCATAAATATGTCAGTGCCACACTGGCGGAAAAACTGGGGGTTCCACTCAGTGCGCTACGGATTGTGTGTTGTCATCTTGGCAACGGCAGCAGCATTTGTGCTATCAAAGGCGGGTTGTCCGTAAACACCTCTATGGGATTCACGCCGCAGTCAGGCGTAATGATGGGTACCCGCAGTGGCGATATCGATCCGTCCATTTTACCGTGGATTGCCCAGCGAGAAGGTAAAACACCGCAGCAACTTAATCATTTATTAAATAACGAGTCAGGCTTGCTGGGGGTCTCCGGAATATCCAGTGATTACCGCGATGTTGAACAAGCCGCTGATGCGGGGAATCGACAGGCAGCACTGGCGCTCACCCTGTTTGCGGAACGTATCCGCGCCACGATAGGCAGTTACATTATGCAGATGGGCGGACTGGATGTTCTCCTGTTTACCGGTGGGATTGGCGAAAACTCATCCCGCGCCCGGTCAGCAATCTGCCATAACCTGCATTTTCTTGGGCTGGCGATTGATGAAGAAAAAAATCAACGCAACAGCACGTTCATTCAAACAGACAACGCGATGGTCAAGGTGGCGGTGATTAATACCAATGAAGAACTCATGATCGCACAAGATGTTATGAGAATTGCTTTAACCGAAACAGCAGCTTTATGCATGCCCGCGTGATAAAGCATCACTATAAATTGCGACAAATCAAGACAATAGCACGACCGGCATGACACTATGCGCCGAAAATTGCTGATCAGGAAGGTGAAAACATGGCTGTAGCACAATGCCCGGCGTCATGCGGTGAACTTATTCAGGGTTGGATTCTTGGCAGTGAGAAGCTGGTCTCCTGCCCTGTTGACTGGTACAGCACCGTTGAGGTGAGATCAGGTTCGCCTCTGGTGGATGAACGTTCACTTTCTCGCACGATGGTAGATCGGGTGCTCGCGCACTTTAACCACCCTGCCCACTGGAGCCAGGAGATACGGGTGGATGTCCACTCCACCATTCCTGTCGCCAAAGGAATGGCCAGCAGTACGGCAGATATCGCGGCAACGGCGCTTGCCACCGCGCACCATCTGGGCCACACGCTTAATGAGTCCACCCTTGCCCAGCTTTGCGTATCACTCGAACCCACCGACAGCACCGTTTTCCGCCAGCTTACGCTTTTTGATCATAATGATGCTTCTACGCAGATCGCCTGTGAAGCGCAACCGCAGCTCGACCTTTTAGTGCTTGAAAGCCCCGTGACGTTACGTACGTCGGATTATCACCGTATTCCCCGCCTTGATCGTTTACACGCGGGCGAGGCAGCCTTGCAGCAGGCCTGGGAAAAGGTGCAGGAAGCATGCATAACGCAAAATCCGCGACGAATGGGAGAAGCCGCGACCCTGAGCGCTATCGCCAGTCAGATGTTACTGCCAAAACCCGACTTCAATACTTTGTTATCGCTCGTTGAAGAGTGCGATTTATATGGCGTGAATGTGGCGCACAGCGGCAGCGTTGTCGGTTTGATGCTGGACCGGGAGCGTCATGATGTCGATTACATTCAATGGACGCTTGCAGAAAGAAAGCTGACGAGCCATTGGCCAGAACAGCATTTACTCAGAATGGTTAACGGTGGGGTTGAACTGCAGTGAGAATCGAACTGCGATCCTCACTGCGGTAACGCATTATTCTGCTTTTGCGTCAGGGTTTTTCATTTCACCCATTGCTTTGAGCTTTTTAGAAATGTCGCGACGTTCTTTGGAGATTTCTGCGTTTTTGATGATGTAATCATCAACGCGATCTTCATAGTCGGTTTTCATGCTGGCGATAATGCCCTGGATCGCTTCAACGCTCATACCAGGTTTGATGTAGTCGCTCAGGTTGTCCAGCAGCAGCACACGCTTCTGGTTGTCACGGATCTTTTTCTCAACGTCCTGGATTTCACGTTGCAGCTTGTTCTTACGGCGAAACAGACGAACAAATTCCAGCACGTCCTGGAAAGAAGGCTTGGTAGTTTCCATTTTTACACCCCTGATAATGTGAGATTCGGATTCGTTTAAGCAACCGCGACAAGTAAGGGTCAACATTACTTTTAGCCGTTGCAGATGACAATGGTTTTATCCTTTTTCCGTATCATACCCCTATTCCTTGCTGAATCGAAGCAGCAGTAGAATCATTCACCTTATCTGCTCTTTATTTGCGCAATGCGCGACAGATCAAATGCGAGAGTAGCTCAAGTTGGCGCGCGGTTTCCATGCTTAGCCAAACATAGCCATGAATAGGGATTTCAGCCACACTGTCGCTATGCTGTTCATTAATCAGTTGCCGAAGTTCCGCCACAATATCGTTCAGCTTTCCGGTGTTTGCCAGCACGGGCTGCGGGTTTCCTTCATGCAACGCATGCGCAATCGTCAGTAACGTTTGCTGGATCATCTGTTGCGTTTCACGCAGTGTATGGGCATTCAGCATCACGAAATGACTGGTGCGCGATGCCCAGTGTGCATTAATTTGCAGCTCGAGCATGCAGACCAGATTGCGGTTAATTGTTTGAATTGCTTCAAATATCGATTTATGAATATGGCTTTCTTTACTGGCAGGTGTAATTAAGCTGCGCATTTTCACGACATCCCCAAGTAGCTGCTGAAAATGTTTATCCAGCCGGGGACGTTCAAGCAAGTTAGGCGAAAGCGCTGCCTGATAGAGCCGGTTATAGGACGTGACGCACTGCGCCAACTGGATCCGCCAATGTAAAAACGCCCGTTGCGGCCAGATACCGGTAAACAACATCGCCAAAAGCGACCCCAGAATCACATCGCCGCCTCGCCATAATGCCGTCTCCATATCGCCTGCCGGCGCACCTACCACCACAGCCAGGGTGATCCCTATCAACAACGCCTGATACGGTTTTTTGCCGAGCGCCAGCCACCCGCACAGGAACATCGCCACCGCGCACCAGATAATCATCAGCGGTAATGAGAAAAGCTCCAGGCGCAGCGCCACCAACCCTAATGCCGCCCCCAGAATCGTACCGCCGATACGTTCAAAGGCCCGGGGTACCACGTTACCCCAAAAGGAGATCGGCCCCATAATGACCACCAGCGTAATAAGCGGCCACGTGCCTTCCGGGATATGGAACAGACGAACAAACAGAAACGTGAGGATAAATGCCAACGCAATGCGAATGCCATGCACGACGCGGTAGTGACGATACAAACGAATTTCAAAGGGGCTCAGCGACTTATCAGTACGCACTTTCGGCTCCATCTGGAAATCACAAAGAACGCATTGTACCTGCTTTTTCACTGAAAACATCACTGCTGCGGACAGATCTTATCCAGAATGAACGAATGTCACGATCGTCCGCGCAGTAACGCCAAAATATCAATTTCACGGCTTCGGTTGTACCGGTATATGCATTTCAATATCCCAGTACCCGTCTTCTGCCCCATTGTTTAGATAGAGTTCAAAACACGGTTTGCCGGACATCTGGTAGCGGCTATCCTGCAGCACGCTATTGAAAAACTGATACCACGGCGTCGCGAAATCGTTATTTTCAACGCGAGTGGCAGCAACAGCATATTGACCGCCCACAATTTCCGTGAGGATCACGCCTTCGCTGTTTCCTGGCAACGTGAAATTAGCCGGTACTGAAACAACGGTATCGCAACGCAGTTTCTCCGCCGGGACTTCATCAGGGTTATCGTAGTAGACGGCAATCCATTCCAGCGGCTCGATCTGGTTTCCATCAACCCACATCATCAGTTGTTCAAAACCTTGTTTTACCGTTTTTTCCCACGGTCCAACCATGTGAAAACCGGCAATCCTGCGTTTCTCGGCTTGTCTGATCTCGTAATTCATAATGCCTCCATCATTACACTGTTGTTATATACAGTATAATTGACACATAACAACCACAAGGAAAGAGTGATTATTATGCGAGCAGACTCGCACTCTCGCCAGTCTGCTCTGGAATAATTCCGTTATGCCTTATGGTGAAAATAATCGCTCAGACGCGAAAAAACGCCGCCTTCCCCAACGGACTCCAGCGTCACCAGCGGCCAGTGCGCGACCAGTTTGTCCCGATCGTAGAGTTCAATTTCGCCAACCCGTTGATGCGCAGCAATGGGGGCGACAATCTCGTTTTTATCAAGCACATATTTTGCTTTGATATGAGGAATTTCTGCTTTTGGAAGCGCCAACCAAAAATCCTGCTCTGTGCCTAATGCAATTTTCTCTTTGTCACCGTACCAGATACGCTCGCTACCGACTTTCTTCCCACTTTTAAGAATTTGTACGGTGTCGAAGTTCTGTTGCCCCCAGTGCAACAGTTTACGGGCTTGATCTTCGCGGCCCTTCGGGCTTTCAGCCCCCATCACCACTGCGATAAGACGGCGCTGCCCATCCACGGCAGAGGCGATAAGGTTATATCCGGCACCCGATGTGTGTCCGGTTTTAAGACCATCAACGTTGAGTGTTTTATCCCACAGCAGGCCGTTGCGGTTGTGCTGCGTGATACCATTCCAGGTGAGACTCTTTTCGCTATACATATGATAAAACTCAGGTTCACCATGAATAATCGCCCGCGAAAGTACCGCCAGGTCATACGCCGAACTGTGCTGACCCGGCGCATCCAGCCCGTGTACCGTTTCAAAATGCGTATCCTGTAAATTTAGCTTTTGCACATAGCGGTTCATCATGGCCACAAACTGCGGCTGTCCCCCGGCAATGTAATCCGCCAGCGCCACGCAAGCATCGTTGCCTGAATCGACAATCAGCCCACGACTTAAATCATGCACTGTGACGCGGTCGCCCTCTTTTAAAAACATCAATGAGGAACCCACAAACACGGGATTATCTTTTGCCCAGGCATCACGTCCGACAGTCACAATGTCGTCGCGGCTAATACGATGACTGTCAATGGCGCGGTCAACCACATACCCGGTCATCAGTTTGGTCAGGCTGGCAGGGTTACGCTGCTGATGTTCGTTATTGGCGGTAAGAATCTGTCCTGTCGTGTAATCCATGAGCACCCACGCCCCTGCGTCAATGGCTGGCGGCTGGGGGGCAAAGTCGGGGGTATCAGCAGCAAAGGCAGATGTAAGATTCAACGCAAACAGAGACGCGACAATAAACAAACGGGATTTCAACAGCATGTCCTCAGAAAGAGAATAGTTTGCTGTTCTTTTTACGGAAGTTCGGGTGAACAAACATGAAAAAATTGCAAGAAAATGTGACTAAAAGCACATTTTCTTGCATGGTTTTAACTCACCGCGCCTGTTTTCCGGGTTTCAGCGCGGAGAAAAATTACCCTTTACGCGGTGAAGATTCCGCATGATGACTGCGATGGCGGTGATAGCCGTCTATCATGCTGCGGAAAATTTGCCCTGGTGTATCGCCGAGCGTGCAAAGGTAAATATGTGCGCAAATAAACAGCAACCCAACGACAGCTAACGCCATATGCAACACCAGCATGACAGGGCCCGCCCCCATGAATTGCGGATACAGACACAGAAATCCGCTGATGATCAACAGAGGCACGAGCGCATACATGATGGACAGATACGCCAGTTGCTGTAATGGGTTAAATTTATTTTCCGTCGTGGCGGCATAGGGGTGTGCTTCGCCACGCATAATGCCGCACAGGTAAAAACGCGTCTGTCGCAAACACCGCATGACCAGTCCGTTAACGTTCACCTTGTAGTGATGTCCGTTGCCGCCGAAGGCGTTAATGAGGATGAAGCCAATCCAACATGCCGCCAGTGCAAATCCGCACACGGTATGCAGTTTCACCATTAATGCCACAGATCCGATTGAAAAATGGCCAAACAGGCCACTGAGCAAAAGCAGGACAAAGAGCAGCGCATTTCCCCAGTGCCAGCGGCGGATCGCCAGCGAATAGAGATAGTCACGTTGCTCTTCCCCTTTCGCCGTTTTCGGTGCAAATATGGCGCGCAACAGCGCATGCGCCGCCAGTGCGGCAAGCAGCATCAAGACGACTCCCCCCGCGCAGACGAGCCATAAAGGCCAGTAATCCGGCGCGTAGTTCAGTTCGGCTCCCCAGATGGTATTCATACTTTACCCTCCTGATGTATTTCCTTGCGCCGGTATAAACTGACCGCGCCACTGCGTTCTTCATGCTGCCGGTACACCTCTTTTTGGCCGATCCAGTGTTGGATCTCCGGCTCATCAAGTCGGCCAAACTTCAGCGCATCCGTCGGACACACAGAGACGCAGGCAGGTTGTTGTCCCGATGCCAGACGCGTATCGGCACAGAAGTTACATTTATCGGCAATCCCCGTTTGGGGATTAAGATAACGAACGTGGAATGGACACGCGGCAACGCAATAATCGCAGCCGATACAGCGCGATTTATCGACCTGCACGATGCCGTTTTCATCACGGAATGATGCGCCTGTTGGGCATACCGTAACGCAGGGAGCATCTTCGCAATGCTGGCAGGAGACGCGGATAAAACGAAAATGTTCCAGCGTGGCAGATTCAGGGTCAGGCGTTTGGATCTGCACCTGAACACGGCTAAATCCCTCAGGGACATCATTAAGCACCTTGCAGGCCACCGTGCACGCCTGGCATCCAATGCAGCGTTTCTCGTCATGCAACATGACATAGGAATTCGTCGGTTGATTCATGCTTTTCTCCCTCCTTATGCCCGGCTAAGCGTGACGCCAGCGGTATGCACCACCGTGCCAGAAACCGGACTGGTCACATGCGGCAGCAAATTTCCGCAGTGAATGCCGTGCGTTGTCGCGGCGGTTTTCGCCCCGGCTTTCGCCCCAAAACCCATGTAAACAAACAGCGTATCGGGTCGAATGCCTGCCGTGACCAGCGCTTTCCCTTTTTCTTTGCCGGTTGCGTTTTCAAGCCAGACCTCGTCCCCGTTGCGGATCCCCTTTTCACGGGCTGTTTGCGGGTGGATCCAAACGGCGTTATCCCACATCAACTCACTGAGTAACGGGACATACTGCGTCGCGCCGTTGGTGTGTACGGCAACCTTGCCCTGAATAAAATAGAGTTCGTCGTCTTTTTTAAGTGCAATGTGGCGGGCCTGAGGCACTCCATAACCAGGTAGCAAGGCTTCCAGCGCTTCAGAGTACAGCTCGATTTTGCCGGACGGCGATTTGAAACGCAGCTGGTCGCCATAGGTTCCTTCACTGTCTGCCGCCATAGCTCCGGGATAACGAGTAACAAACTGACGAACGGATTCTGGCTCCCGCAACAACAGCGGCACGCCCCATTCCCGATACCCTTTCTGGCGCAATTCCGCCGACAAACCATGATCGCCATTGAGCTGATACAGCTGGCGAGTCTGCATATCCTGCCAGGGGTAGTACTGACTCAGTCCTAACTGCACAGCTAGCTCTTTCCAGATTTGCCAGCTCGGACGCGCCTCGCCGATGGGATCCACCACCTGCTGGCGCAACGCGTAAGCGGGATTCAGCCCAGACATGTCGGAGACTTCTTCATCACGCTCAAGGTAAGTGCATTCCGGTAACAGATAGTCTGCGTAAGCCGCGCTTTCACTCAGGTAAACATCGCAACTCACGACCAGATCCAACTGCTCCATGGTTTTCACCAGATCCGGTCGACAGGTGACGGTTTGCAGAGGGTTGTGGCGGGACATAACCCAGCCTTTCACCGGGTAAGGCGTCTGTTTTAGCACCGCGTCAATCACGCTTTGGACAACGCCACCGCCGGCCGCGATAAATTTGAATTGCGGCGCCACTAAATCAATACGCTGTGCCGTCAGCTTGGGCATATTTTTAACGTCAGGTTTGGCCAACACCGGAGCGACCGTTTCGCCTGCCAGTTTGTTATACGTTGCGGCCCCTTTTTTCTGATACATCCCGCCCTCGCGCTCAATGTTTCCGAGCAGCACGTTCAGGGTAAAAATCATGCGCCGCATGTCGATCTCTTCTTGAGAGAAGGTTGCGCGGTGGCCGGGGCTGACCATGGCATGCGGTGCGCAGGCGGCGAGTTCTCGTGTGACCCGTGTAATGACATCGGCAGGCACGTCAGCATGCTGTTGAGCCCACGCAGGCGTGGTCTCTTTCACCGCTTCCGCCAACTGTGCGAATCCGCTGGTGTAGCGCTCGACAAAGGCGGCATCGTAAAGATTTTCGTTGATCATGACGTGGCACATTGCCATCAACACCGGCAAGTCACCGCCGGGACGAATCGCATGCCACTCATCTGCTTTGCTGGAGAAAACGGAAAGACGCGGATCGAAGCTGACCATTTTGGCCCCCTTCTCCTGCGCGGTCATCAATTCATGGGTATCCGCAACTTCAATCCCCTCATACAAATTATGCCCAAATGAGACCATGTAGCGGGTATTGGCGATGTCCATCGCCAGGTCTCCACCCATCATCACTTTTGCCGCAATGGATTTTCCGGCAGGACAGGTTGAGGCATGTGTGAAGGTATTGGGAGAGCCGAATGCAGTAGCAAGATGAAACAGATGACCTGAAAGCGAACCGGACTTGGAAGAGAATACGACCCCTTCCGGCCCATATTGCTTTTTAATTTCCGTCATTTTTTCAGCAATTTCTTTATAGGCCTGCTGCCAGCTAATGACCTGCCATTCACCGCCGCCGCGTGGGCCGGTACGCTTCATGGGTTTCACAATACGATGAGGATCATTCACCAGGCTGACACCGCTGCCTCCCCTGGCACAAACCCGCGTTCCCTGCTGGGGGGCATGAGGATTGCCTTGAATAAAAACCGTTTTATTTTTAATGACCTGTGCCTGAATCGGACACCGAAACGAACACATTTCGCACAGACTGGGCGTCAGGGATGTTTTACCGCTCATTCCCTCTGTCGGATTGCGCGCCAGTGCTCCGGGTGCAAAGCCACCTATGGCGCACGCGGAACAACTCAACCCGACGCCTTGCAAAAAACTACGCCGACTGATGCTCATATAACCTCCTGTTATTAGATATATCCAATAATTATATTGAATATATATTGTAAGTTTATGGTCTCACTCACAATTCATAACGGAGGGCAATAAAATAGACAAATAGCCAAAAATTGTTACTTATCAAAAGATTCCGAATACAGTCCAATAATGACAGTTGGCGCAGAAATAATCCCATTAAATGTCGTGAAATTAGCGCTGATTTATATCATCACCCAGGCCAGCGTTATTAAAAAAAAAGATAAAATTCTGCTCAATTATTTCTGCACTCGCTGATATTTAATAATAACCCAATTAATTCGCATTCGTTTTTCAGGTAAAACACCGGTCTTGCTGATTACCCGGCCGTTTTTTGTTACTCTTACCAGAGCGAAAATTGAAACCGGATACAACTCCACAATGAATGACGGCAAGCAGCTTCCTACCTTTTTGTTCCACGATTACGAAACATTTGGTACGCACCCCGCACTGGACAGACCCGCACAGTTTGCCGCGATTCGCACCGATAGCGATTTCAACGTTATTGGCGAGCCGGAGGTGTTTTACTGTAAGCCTGCCGATGATTACCTCCCGCAACCGCAAGCCGTGCTGATCACCGGCATCACGCCTCAGGAAGCGCGGGAAAAAGGGGAAAACGAAGCCGCCTTCGCTCAACGAATTCACGCCCTGTTTACCGTGCCGAAGACCTGTATCCTTGGCTACAACAACGTCCGCTTTGATGATGAAGTCACGCGCAATATTCTGTACCGTAACTTTTACGATCCCTACGCCTGGAGCTGGCAACACGACAACTCACGCTGGGATCTGCTGGATGTGATGCGCGCCTGTTACGCTCTGCGTCCGGAAGGGATCAACTGGCCCGAAAATGAAGACGGGCTGCCCAGTTTTCGCCTTGAACATTTGACCAAAGCCAATGGGATCGAACACGCCAACGCACACGATGCGATGGCCGATGTTTATGCGACCATTGCGATGGCGCAACTGGTGAAGTCACGCCAGCCACGTTTGTTTGAGTACCTTTACACTCACCGTAACAAGCATAAGCTGGCCGCGCTGATTGATGTCCCTCAGATGAAACCGCTGGTCCATGTCTCCGGTATGTTTGGCGCATGGCGCGGCAATACCAGTTGGGTCGCCCCACTGGCCTGGCACCCGGAAAATCGCAATGCGGTGATCATGGTGGATCTGGCGGGTGATATTTCCCCGCTGCTGGAGCTTGACAGCAATACCCTGCGCGAGCGGTTATACACCGCCAAAGCCGATCTGGGCGATAACGCTGCGGTTCCCGTCAAACTGGTGCATATCAATAAGTGCCCGGTTCTGGCGCAGGCCAATACGCTGCGCCCGGAAGACGCGGACCGGTTGGGCATTAATCGCCAGCAGTGTCTCGATAATCTGAAAGTGTTACGTGACAACCCGCAGGTACGCGATAAAGTCGTGGCGATCTTTGCAGAAGCAGAGCCGTTTACCCCTTCGGATAACGTTGATGCTCAGCTTTATAATGGCTTTTTCAGCGATGCAGATCGTACTGCCATGAAAATTATTCTGGAAACGGAGCCGCGCAACTTACCCGCGCTGGATATCACTTTCGCCGATAAGCGTATAGAAAAACTGCTGTTTAATTATCGCGCCCGTAATTTCCCGGGTACCCTGGATGAAGCGGAACAGCAGCGCTGGCTGGATCACCGCCGTCAGGTCTTCACACCCGAGTTTTTACAACGCTATGCGGATGAATTGCAAATGTTATACCAGCAGTATGCTGATGATAGCGGGAAGCAAATGTTACTGAAATCACTGTGGCAGTACGCCGAAGAGATTGTTTGAGAACCTAATGAGTTGCTGCTGACAGAATCTGCAGCATAAAAAAACCGGAGACAGCGCTCCGGTTTTTTATTATGCGCCTGACAAACAGGCGCAGAAAAGTCAGTGGTTATGCGACGTCTTCGTACTGCGGCACCGGGTTACGGAAGCTTTTGGTCACGCATGCCAGATAAATCAGGCCAATCGCGGCCCAGATCAAGCCCAGCACCATGGAACTCTCTTCCAGGTTAACCCACAGCGCGCCAACGGTCAGCGCACCGCACATCGGCAGGAACAGATACTGGAAATGGTCTTTCAGCGTTTTGTTGCGCTTCTCACGGATCCAGAACTGTGAAATTACCGACAGGTTAACAAACGTAAAGGCCACCAGCGCACCGAAGTTGATCAGTGCTGTCGCCATCACCAGGTCAAAGTTGATTGCCAACAGAGCAATCGCCCCTACCAGGATGATGTTCATCGCCGGGGTACGCCATTTCGGGTGAACGTAGCCGAAGAAACTTTTCGGGAACACGCCGTCACGACCCATCACGTACATCAGACGCGCTACGCCCGCATGCGCCGCCATACCAGAAGCCAGTACGGTGATAGTGGAGAAAATCAACGCGCCAACCTGGAAGGTTTTACCCGCAACATACAGCATAATTTCTGGCTGAGAGGCATCCGGATCTTTAAAGCGAGAGATATCCGGGAAGTACAGCTGCAGGAAGTAGGTTGCAAAGATGAAGATCAGGCCGCCGATAAGCGCGGTCAGGAAGATAGCACGCGGAATAACGCGTTCTGCATCTTTGGTTTCTTCCGACAGGTTGCTAATGCCGTCAAACCCGGTAAAGGAGAAGCACAGAATCGTCGCACCGGTGATCATCGGAATAACGTGCGCATCACCAGACCAGAACGGACGCGAACTGGCCAGCGTACCGGCGCCTTCACCTTCAAACACACCGTACACGACCATGCCCAAAATGACCGCGATCAGCACCACCTGCAACACCACAATAACGGTATTGAAGTTCGCCACGGATTTGAGACTGCGCAGGTTAAATGCCGTCATAAACGCCACAAGGGCGATAACAAACATCCACGACGGGATCGAAGGCACAAGGGCTTCAAAGTAAATTTTCGCCAGCAGAATGTTGATCATCGGCGCGAACAGATAGTCGAGCAGAGAAGACCAACCCACCATAAAGCCGACGGTCGGGCTAATGGATTTCTGGGCATAGGTATACGCAGAGCCTGCGGAAGGGAAACGACGAACCAACTTCCCGTAGCTCAGCGCCGTAAACAGAATAGCGATCAGCGCGAAGGCATATGCCGTCGGTACGTGACCGTCTGTGAGGCCTGAAACGATACCAAAAGTATCGAACAGCGTCATCGGCTGCATATAGGCAAGGCCCATCATAACAACCGGAACCAACGTAAGCGTCTTACGCAATTCCACGCGAGAGGTGTTTGGAGTAACGTTATGCGACATGGTCATTCTCCTTTACGGCGAATGCCGTCGCGTAAGCAAAAAATTGCCCCATTTCTATGGATTCCTCAGCGACAACAACTGTCGGTTTTTAGTAAGTATCTATCCGGTACGAAGCCCGGCCTCTTTTATGAATGATTGGTTTGATGCAAAAAAATAACCGACGCGTATGAAAACGTCGGTTAATGTCATTTTTTGCAAGCGGCGTATTTTGCACTAAATTGAGGCGAAATAACAAGAGAATGAGACGGCTGTCCCAATTTAATTTTTCTAATCGTTTGATTTATCAACAGCCTCTTTTGCGTAGACACCAGCAATAGCACTATTTGCTAAAATTTCATCTCGCCACCAGGCGCTGGCCAGCCCCGCCGTCTGCTCGTTCCAGCCAATCCATACCGGTTCAAAGAGGATTTGCGCCACCACTTTCTTCTCGACCAACGCGCCACTTTCCAGAAACCGCTGCGCCAGATAGCGCGGTAAATAGCCGCATCCCAGCCCACTGATTTGCAGCTCCAGTTTGGTTTTAAAATCAAACACCGTTATCGCTTCCTGGTCTTCAAGCAGTTGAGACGAAAACGCGGGATGAGTTACGTCGCCAACCACAATGGCGCGGAACCGTTTAATGATACGGCGGCTCAATGGCTCTTGTTCCTGCACTAAAGGGTGGTGTGGCGCAACAGCAAAGACTTGCTCAAGATACCCCAGCCGCACAAAACCAAAACCGCTTAAAGGCGGCGGTTCATGCATTGCCCCCACGATGATATCCGCCCGTCCCTGCGCGAGCGCTTCCCAGGAGCCGCCCAGTACGCCATTGATAAATTTAAGGCGGGTAACGCTGTGATGTTGATAGAAAGATTCAATGAGTGGCGCCAGGAGTGAAAAAGGGAATGTATCATCCACACCGATGATCAGTTCGTTTTCCCACCCTTCATGTAGTTTGATCGCCTGTTTTTCCAGCTCGCGCACGGTGTGCAGGACTTCCCGGCCTTTTTCCAACAGCATTTGGCCGGTACGGGTGAATTTGGCCCGGTGACCGCTGCGATCCAGTAACTGAATATTCAGATCGCTTTCGAGTTTGTGGACGGTGTAACTGAGAGCAGAAGGCGTCTTAAATAATTTTGCCGACGCCGCCGCAAAACTGCCCTCTTTTTCTAAAGCATCAAGAATGATCAGAACGTCCAGCAGTGGTTTCATGCTCGCCCCCTCAGGGTGTATGGCGATCACCTGCTGGCCGTTCGCGTCATTCCATTGGCATCACCAGCGGATCAGGATACTGATACTCAAATCCAAGTTCATTACAAATCCGGCTGCCATCTATAATTTTACCTCTCCCCTTTTCCGGGGTTTCCCGGAATTTCGGCGGTTCCATTCCCAATAAACGGGCCATCTGCGGATAGAACACATTACGCGCCGGGTGCGCGGGCGCACATATATTATAGATGTGTCCTCCCTTAGGTGCCTGTAACAGAAGGGTGATAGCAGAGATCACATCCTCCAGATGCACCAAATTCACCCCCTGCTCGCCATCTGGCGCTATTTTTCCGGCAAAAAAACGCCCAGGATGTCTTCCCGGTCCCACCAGACCCGCCAGACGCAGAATATCCACGGAGGTGCCAGGCAAATTGTGCAGCCAGTCTTCAAGTTCCCTGAGCACCCGCCCGCTTGCCGTCACCGGATTGCGCGACATGTTCTCTTTGACCGTGCCCTGCACATCGCCATAGACCGAGGTAGAACTGGTGAAAAGAATACGTGGGATACGATGCGCCAGCGCGCTATCAACCAGTTCCTGGATCGCCTGCCGGTAAAAATCCTCACCGGGACCGCTTCGACGCGCAGGCAGCGTGACCACCAATGCATCCACATCCATCAATGCATCAAGGTCATCCGTTTCACAAATCAGATCCGGCTCCAGGCGCAGCGGATAGCTTTCAATACCGCTCATGCGGGCCGCGTCCACCCCATCCTGAGTGGTTTTGCTGCCGATAACCTGCCAGCCCTTCGCGGCCAGAGACATCGCCAGCGGCATGCCTAACCAACCTAAACCGACAATCGCGACCTTTTTCATCCCTTTTCTCCTGAATCTGGCACCATTTATATAAGGCTACGCCAGCATGGTGTGACTGACAATTCATACCGTTAATATGAAATGAATTAATGTACAAAAAAAGCCCTTGCTTTCCTGCGCTAAAGTGGTTTAGGTTAAAAGACATCAAATGAATAAGCATTCATCGAGAATTTTATGACACGCGTTCAATTTAAACACCATCATCACCATCATCCTGACTAGTCTTTCAGGCGATGTGTGCTGGAAGACATTCAGATCTTCCAGTGGTGCATGAACGTATGAGAAAGCCCCCGGAAGATTTCTTCCGGGGGCTTTTTTTTGTGCGTGACTCAGCTCGGTTCAGACAGGATAAGAGGATTAAAAGATGTTAGATAACACTCGTTTACGCATAGCTATTCAAAAATCAGGCCGTTTAAGCGATGACTCACGCGAATTACTGGCCCGCTGCGGGATTAAAATTAATTTACATACTCAGCGTTTGATTGCGATGGCAGAGAATATGCCTATCGATATTCTGCGCGTGCGTGACGACGACATCCCCGGACTGGTCATGGACGGCGTCGTCGATCTGGGAATTATCGGTGAAAACGTTCTCGAAGAGGAACTGCTGAACCGCCGCGCGCAGGGTGAAGATCCTCGCTATTTTACCTTGCGTCGTCTCGACTTCGGCGGTTGCCGCCTCTCGCTGGCAACGCCTGTCGACGAAGCCTGGGATGGCCCTGCCGGACTGGATGGCAAACGCATCGCCACCTCTTATCCACATCTGTTGAAACGTTATCTGGATCAGAAAGGCGTTTCGTTTAAATCCTGTCTGCTTAATGGCTCTGTTGAAGTCGCCCCGCGTGCCGGTCTGGCTGATGCAATCTGCGATCTGGTGTCAACCGGCGCGACGCTTGAAGCCAATGGTTTGCGTGAGGTTGAGGTTATCTACCGATCTAAAGCGTGTCTGATTCAGCGAGACGGCGAACTGGCCGATGCCAAACAACTACTGGTTGATAAATTACTGACCCGTATCCAGGGCGTTATTCAGGCCCGTGAATCCAAATACATCATGATGCATGCGCCAAGCGAGCGTCTGGATGAAGTCATCGCCCTGCTGCCGGGCGCCGAGCGCCCAACCATTCTGCCGCTGGCAGGCGATCAGCAACGCGTCGCGATGCACATGGTCAGTAGCGAAACCCTGTTCTGGGAAACCATGGAAAAACTAAAAGCACTGGGTGCCAGTTCGATTCTGGTGCTGCCCATTGAGAAGATGATGGAGTAATTCCACTTAATGTTGCCCGGTAGCGTTTCGCTTACCGGGCCTACAAACCTCGTAGGCCGGATAAGCAATGCGCCATCCGGAAAAAAGGAAGACGATTATGAGCTTTAACACCATCATCGACTGGAATAATTGTAGCGAAGCGCAGCAAAGAGAATTGCTGATGCGCCCGGCCATATCCGCCTCTGACAGCATTACCCGTATCGTTGCGGAAATTCTGGATAACGTAAAATCACGCGGTGACGACGCCCTTCGGGAATACAGCGCCAAATTTGATAAAACGGACGTCGGCGCAATGAAAGTCACTGCCGATGAGATAGCCGCAGCCAGCGACAGACTGAGCGACGAACTCAAACAGGCCATGGCGGTTGCGGTAAAAAATATTGAGACGTTCCACACCGCGCAACAACTTCCGACGGTGGATGTGGAAACCCTGCCCGGCGTACGCTGCCAGCAGGTGACCCGCCCGGTGGGCTCTGTCGGCCTGTATATCCCCGGCGGTTCCGCCCCGCTCTTCTCGACAGTGTTGATGCTTGCCACGCCAGCACGTATTGCCGGTTGCAAAAAAGTGGTGCTTTGCTCTCCGCCGCCAATTGCCGACGAAATTCTCTACGCGGCAAAACTGTGCGGCGTGCAGGAAGTCTTCAACGTTGGCGGCGCGCAGGCGATTGCCGCGCTGGCCTTTGGCAGCGAATCAATCCCCAAAGTGGATAAAATCTTTGGTCCCGGCAATGCCTTTGTCACCGAAGCCAAACGTCAGGTCAGCCAGCGTCTCGACGGCGCGGCCATCGATATGCCTGCAGGACCGTCAGAGGTACTGGTCATTGCCGACAGCGGCGCAACCCCCGATTTCGTTGCCTCCGACCTGCTCTCCCAGGCGGAACATGGCCCTGACTCGCAGGTCATTCTGTTAACGCCAGATGCCGATATCGCCCGTCGGGTAGCCGACGCCGTTGAACGCCAGTTAGCGGAACTGCCGCGAGCAGAAACGGCGCGTCAGGCGCTGAGCGCCAGCCGACTGATTGTGACGAACGATTTGGCGCAATGTGTGGCCATTTCTAATCGGTATGGACCGGAGCACCTGATCATTCAGACCCGCAATGCGCGCGAACTGGTCGATGAAATCACCAGCGCAGGCTCCGTCTTCCTGGGAGACTGGTCACCCGAATCCGCTGGCGATTATGCTTCCGGTACCAACCACGTGTTGCCGACCTATGGTTTTACAGCGACCTGTTCCAGCCTTGGGCTGGCAGATTTCCAGAAACGGATGACCGTACAGGAACTGTCACGTGAAGGTTTCTCCGCCCTGGCCTCTACCATCGAGACGCTGGCGGCCGCCGAACGCCTGAGCGCCCATAAAAATGCCGTCACCCTGCGCGTTAACGCCCTGAAGGAGCAAGCATGAATACCGAAAACACCCTCAACGTCACCGACTTAGCCCGTGAAAACGTCCGCAAACTCATACCGTACCAGTCAGCACGCCGTCTGGGCGGCAACGGTGATGTCTGGCTGAACGCCAATGAATTTCCCACAGCGGTCAATTTTCAGCTTACCCAGCAGACGCTCAATCGTTACCCTGAATGTCAGCCAAAAGCGGTCATTGCCAACTATGCCCAGTATGCGGGGGTGAAGCCAGAACAGGTACTGGTCAGCCGTGGCGCAGATGAAGGTATCGAATTACTGGTTCGCGCGTTTTGTGAGCCGGGCAAAGATGCGATTCTTTACTGCCCACCCACCTACGGTATGTACAGCGTCAGCGCTGAAACGCTTGGCGTGGAGTGCCGTACAGTGCCTACGCGTGAAAACTGGCAGCTGGATATGCAGGGCATTTCGGACAAGCTTGAGGGCGTAAAAGTGGTGTACATCTGTAGCCCGAACAACCCGACCGGGCAACTGATCAATCCGCAGGATCTGCGGACATTGCTGGAGCTGACCCGCGGAAAAGCCATTGTGGTTGCCGATGAGGCGTATATTGAATTTTGCCCGCAGGCGACGCTTGCAGGCTGGCTCAGTGAATACTCCAACCTGGTTATCTTACGGACACTGTCTAAAGCGTTTGCCCTCGCTGGATTACGCTGCGGATTTACGCTGGCCAGCGAAGAGGTCATCACTCTGCTACTGAAAGTCATCGCCCCGTACCCACTCTCCACTCCCGTCGCCGACATCGCCGCCCAGGCCTTAAGCCCGCAGGGCATTACCGCCATGCGCGAGCGTGTGGCGCAGATCCAGGTCGAGCGTCAGTATCTGGTCAATGCACTGAAAGAGACAGCCTGCGTCGAACAGGTTTTCGACTCCGAAACCAACTACGTTCTGGCGCGGTTCACCGCCTCCAGTAGCGTGTTTAAATCGCTGTGGGATCAGGGCATTATCTTACGGGATCAGAATAAACTACCTTCCTTAAGCGGCTGTCTGCGGATCACTGTGGGAACCCGCGAAGAGAGCCAGCGCGTCATTGACGCCTTACGTGCGGAGCAAGTATGAGCCAGAAGTATCTTTTTATTGACCGTGATGGAACCCTGATTTCTGAACCACCGAGTGATTTTCAGGTCGATCGCTTCGACAAACTGGCGTTTGAGCCTGACGTTGTCCCCGTTCTGCTAACGCTGCAAAAAGCAGGCTTTAAACTGGTGATGGTAACCAACCAGGATGGGCTGGGAACACAGAGCTTCCCGCAGGCGGATTTCGAGGGCCCCCACAACCTGATGATGCAGATTTTTACCTCTCAGGGCGTGCAGTTTGATGAAGTTCTGATCTGCCCGCACCTGCCCGCGGATACGTGCGACTGCCGTAAACCGAAGGTCAAACTGGTTGAACACTATCTGGCCGAACAGGCAATCGACAGCGTTAACAGCTATGTGATTGGCGATCGTGCCACTGATATCCAGTTGGCTGAAAACATGGGGATCACCGGCTTACGCTACCATCGCGAAAACCTGAACTGGGCGATGATTGGCGAACAACTGACGAAACGCGATCGTTACGCCCACGTAGAGCGCACCACCAAAGAGACGCAGATTGACGTCAAAGTATGGCTCGACCGCGAAGGCAGCAGCAAGATCAACACGGGCGTCGGCTTCTTTGACCACATGCTGGATCAAATCGCCACCCACGGCGGCTTTCGCATGGAGATTGCCGTTAAGGGCGACCTCTACATCGACGATCACCATACGGTCGAAGACACCGGTCTGGCGCTGGGCGAAGCGTTAAAACTGGCGCTGGGCGACAAGCGCGGCATCAACCGTTTTGGTTTTGTTCTGCCGATGGACGAATGCCTGGCACGCTGCGCGCTGGACATCTCCGGGCGTCCGCACCTGGAATACCGCGCCGAGTTTACCTACCAGCGTGTCGGCGATCTGAGTACCGAGATGATCGAGCACTTCTTCCGCTCGCTCTCCTACACCATGGGTGTGACGTTGCACCTGAAAACCAAAGGCAAAAATGACCACCACCGCGTGGAAAGCCTGTTTAAAGCGTTTGGTCGTACGCTGCGTCAGGCGATTCGCGTGGAAGGTGACACGCTTCCTTCCTCGAAAGGAGTGCTGTGATGAACGTGGTGATCCTCGATACTGGCTGCGCCAACCTGAACTCCGTGAAATCCGCCGTGGCGCGCCACGGATACGATCCGCTGGTCAGTCGCGACCCGGATATTGTTCTGCGGGCAGACAAATTGTTTCTTCCGGGCGTGGGGACCGCGCAAGCGGCGATGGAGCAGTTGCACCAGCGAGAACTGATTGAGCTTATCAAAGCCTGTACCCAGCCGGTGTTGGGTATTTGCTTAGGTATGCAGCTTCTGGGACGCCGCAGCGAAGAAACCCACGGGGTCGACCTGCTGGGCATTATCGACCAGGACGTTCCTAAAATGACTGACGTTGGTCTGCCGCTACCGCATATGGGCTGGAACCGCGTCTACCCACAGGCCGGGAATCGCCTGTTTCAGGGCATTGAAGACGGCGCGTATTTTTACTTCGTTCACAGCTACGCAATGCCGGTGAACCCGTGGACCATCGCCCAGTGCCATTACGGCGAACAGTTCACTGCCGCCGTGCAAAAAGATAATTTCTTTGGCGTGCAGTTCCACCCGGAACGTTCAGGCGCCGCGGGTGCACAGTTGCTGAAAAACTTCCTGGAGATGTGATGATTATTCCGGCATTAGATTTAATCGACGGTACCGTGGTACGTCTGCATCAGGGCGATTACGCCCAACAGCGCGATTACGGAAGCGATCCCCTGCCTCGTTTGCAGGATTACGCGGCCCAGGGAGCAGAAGTGCTGCATCTGGTCGATCTGACCGGCGCAAAAGATCCGGCAAAACGACAAATTCCACTGATTAAAGCTCTGGTGGCAGGCGTTAATGTGCCTGTACAAGTTGGCGGCGGTGTACGCAGCGAAGACGATGTGGCGGCGTTGCTTGAGGCTGGCGTTGCGCGCGTAGTCGTAGGCTCCACGGCGGTAAAATCCCCTGAGGTGGTTAAACGTTGGTTCGAACGCTTTGGCGCCGACGCACTGGTACTGGCGCTGGATGTGCGCATTGACGATCAGGGCAATAAGCAGGTGGCTGTCAGCGGCTGGCAGGAAAACTCCGGCGTATCTTTGGAAGAGTTGGTCGACATGTATCTGCCGGTCGGCCTGAAGCACGTGCTGTGCACCGATATTTCCCGCGACGGTACACTGGCAGGCTCCAACGTCTCACTGTATGAAGAGGTGTGCGCCAAATACCCGCAGGTGGCGTTTCAGTCCTCTGGTGGAATTGGCGACATCAATGACGTTGCCGCGCTTCGCGGAACCGGCGTACGCGGTGTTATCGTCGGGCGCGCGTTGCTGGAAGGCAAATTTACCGTTAAGGAGGCGATCCAATGCTGGCAAAACGCATAATCCCTTGCCTGGACGTTCGTGATGGTCAGGTCGTCAAAGGCGTGCAATTTCGCAACCATGAAATCATCGGCGACATCGTTCCTCTGGCGAAGCGCTATGCCGAAGAAGGCGCCGACGAGCTGGTGTTCTATGATATTACCGCCTCCAGCGATGGTCGTGTCGTCGACAAGAGTTGGGTCTCCCGCGTAGCGGAAGTGATCGACATTCCGTTCTGCGTGGCGGGCGGGATTAAGTCGGCAGAGGACGCCGCGAAAATTCTCTCCTTCGGCGCGGATAAAATATCCATCAACTCCCCGGCTCTCGCAGATCCAGAGTTGATCACCCGCCTGGCCGATCGCTTTGGCGTGCAGTGTATCGTTGTAGGAATTGATACCTGGTATGACGCTGAAACCGGCAAATACCACGTTAACCAGTATACCGGCGATGAGAGCCGTACCCGCGTCACGACCTGGGAAACCCTCGACTGGGTTCAGGAAGTACAAAAACGCGGTGCTGGTGAAATCGTCCTCAATATGATGAACCAGGACGGCGTGCGTAACGGTTACGATCTGGTGCAGCTTAAGAAAGTGCGTGAGGTTTGCCGCGTACCGCTGATCGCCTCCGGTGGCGCAGGCACCATGGAACACTTTCTGGAAGCCTTCCGCGATACCGATGTTGACGGCGCGCTTGCCGCTTCCGTCTTCCATAAACAGATCATTAATATTGGTGAATTAAAAGCGTACCTGGCAGCCCAGGGCGTGGAGATCAGGATATGTTAACAGAACAACAGCGCAGCCAACTGGACTGGGAAAAAACCGACGGACTGATGCCTGTCGTTGTGCAGCACGCGGTATCCGGTGAAGTGTTGATGCTGGGGTATATGAACCCGCAAGCGCTGGATAAAACGATAGAAAGTGGCAAAGTCACCTTCTTCTCACGCACCAAACAGCGTCTGTGGACCAAAGGTGAAACATCCGGTCACGTCCTCAATGTGGTCAGCATTGCACCGGATTGTGATAACGACACGCTGCTGGTGCTGGTCAATCCGGTTGGGCCAACCTGCCACACAGGCAGCAGCAGTTGTTTTGGCGAAACCAGCCACCAGTGGTTGTTCCTCTACCAGCTTGAACAACTGCTGGCTGAGCGTAAGACTGCCGACCCGGCAAGCTCCTACACCGCCAAGCTTTACGCCAGTGGTACCAAGCGCATCGCGCAAAAGGTCGGTGAAGAAGGTGTCGAAACTGCGCTGGCTGCAACGGTTCACGATCGTGCTGAACTAACCAATGAAGCGTCAGATTTGATGTACCACCTGCTGGTACTGCTGCAGGATCAGGATCTCGACCTGACGACAGTTATTGAGAATTTACGTCAGCGGCATCAGTAGATTCAGAAACTAAAAAACCGGGCGATGCCTAATGCCGATCGTTTAAGGATCGGTTGACCGATCCGGTGGCTGGCGTAAAAAGGGTTCAGTCTCTACATGGACCCTTTTTAAATGGAACTTTCACAGGCCCTGGGCATTATCAATATCACCTCTCCGGAAGAGGCCCGCAGTCTCTCCGACCTCATTCCCACTGACCTTATCCGGCAGGCGCTTACGCTGACCGACACCGTCACGCTGCGTAAACGCAAACTCCCCCTCGAATCCATTAATTGGTTGGTCGTGGTGATGTCCGTCTTCTGCAACCACCCCATGACTGAAATCGTCAATCTGATGGATATTGTCGACCGCACTGGCACACCTCTCACCGCGAGAAGCTCTGTTATCCAGCGCAGAAAAACCCTCGGAGAAGATGCTGTAAGAGAGCTGTTCGATATCACACAACAACACTGGAACCAGCAGGCAGTCCATCCGCAGTGGCACGATCTGAACCTGCTTGCCGTGGATGGCGTGGTCTGGCGGAAACCATGTAAGTATCCCGCATAATCGTACCATTCATATTTAGAGATCTTCCGGCATACTCATTCTGCCAACGAAGGAGATCGTTATGCGTAAAGCCCGTTTCACTGAGCATCAGATCATCACCGTCATTAAATCGGTTGAAGCCGGACGCACTGTTAAAGATGTCTGTCGGGAAGCCGGTATCTCTGTAGCGACTTACTACAACTGGAAGTCCAAATACGGTGGTATGGAATCATCTGATATTAAAAAGATAAAGGACCTTGAGGATGAGAACCGACGTCTCAAACAGATGTTTGCCGATCTCAGCCTTGAGAACCGGGCGCTGAAAGATGTTATCGAAAAAAAGCTTTAAAACCAGCCTTTAAGCATGAGCTGGTAACACATATGATAACAACATTCGGACTCAGTATTCGTCAGGCCTGTTGAAGCCTGAACCTGAGCAGAGCGGTTTACCATTACCGCCCCGATACCACGCGTGACAAACCTGCTATTTTCTCATTACAGGCTGCCGCCGAACGGTATCCGCGATATGGTTTTCCAAAGTTGTTCCAGATACTGCGGCGGCAGGGATACCCATGGAACCATAAGCGGGTCCATCGAATTTACTACCTGCTGAAGCTGAATTTTCGTCGTAAGGGCAAGCAACGACTGCCGGTACGTAACCCATTGCCTCTGGCTATCCTAGAGACGCTGAACCAGAGCTGGTCTGTTGATTTCATGCATGATGCCCTGATTTGCGGTCATCTTTTTCGCACGTTCAATGTCGTTGATGATTTTAATCGTGGGGCTCTGTCGATCGAACTAGACCTGAACCTGCCAGCTCAGCGAGTGGTTCGGGTACTTGACCGGATCGCGGCAAACCGGGGATATCCGGTTATGCTCCGTATGGACAATGGCCCGGAATTTATCTCTCTGACGTTGGCTGAGTGGGCAGAAAAGCATGAAGTGAAGCTGGAATTTATCAAACCGGGCAAACCGACTCAATATGCTTTTATTGAACGCTTTAACCGGACATACCGTACAGAAGTACTCGATTTTTATCTGTTCAGAACACTGAGTGAAGTGCGGGAAATCACGGAGCGGTGGCTGTCAGAATATAACTGTGAACGTCCGCATGAATCACTGAACAACCTGACACCGGAGGAATACCGACTACGACATCATCTGGCCGGGATCTCAAAAAGTGCGTGGAACTAAAACGGGTCTATTTACAAATCCAAAGACAATAAGGTAGACCCAGCACGTAGATGACCACGCCTATGATGTGTGGTCATCAGTTAGAAATAAAACTAATCCCCTTTACAGGGACACCATTGATAGTTATCATTTTTCAACAATAGTTTTTTGAAATCTAACAGACTTCCCAAAGTTAATCATTGGGCTCTCAATATATTTAAATGTCAGGTATGATAAAGAAACAAGCACCACACATATCAATGTGCAGATCATTGTATACTCAACTATGGAAAAATTTTTTATACTATTATCCAGCATCATTCTAAATGTTATGTAAATTAGTGGGCCATGTAGAAGGTAAATACTATACGTGGCCTCACCAAGTAGTCTTGCAGATTTAATCTTTAATATTCCAAATATATCACAGCCACTACATATAAGTATAAATATAACTCCACATAATAACATTGACTGCCATTCATAAATACCATGAAAATTTGATATTAAAATAATATATATAATTGAAATTAAAATAGAGCATGCTTTTGTATCTGCAAAACTCATAAGCAATTTGATATCTTTCAAATATGATGCTATAAAACCAATCACAAAAAAGATGATGTAGATTTTATTGAGTGGGTGAAGATAAAATGCGATCATTGCACTAAGAGATATTAAAATATAAATAACAGGTGTTTTTTTTCCTGTGATAACGCAAACCAATGGTAGAGAAAGATAAAAAAACACTTCATAAACAAGTGTCCATGTTACCCCTGATACTATGGATAACGTATCTCTTAAGCCATTTATGTTTGGAGAGCCATATGCCGATAATGAAAACCATTTATAAACAGGGACCATTAGATTACTGAAATAAGTTACTGGAGTCCAATTTGTTTGTATTCCAGCAATTACCAGCATTACGCATATAATCAAAAAATACAAGGGATACAATCTAAAAAAACGACTAATATACAGCTGATTCCAATTTATTTCTTTTGATTTTCGTATTTTTCCATAAAATAAATATCCAGTAATCATGAAAAACATTGCTACGCTTGTTTTACCGATATTTGCAAACACAGCATTGTCTGGTAATTTCCATACATTATTATGTAGAAATGCATACCATATATTGCTGTGGTGAATAAAAACAAATAACGCAAGAAATCCGCGCAACCCATCTATAGTTATATTTCTGCCACTGTCATCGAGAGATATTGGAGATAACTTATGTGTAATGCTCACTGTTGTAAGAGCAACCATAGAAAATATTAATATTATTAATGGGTTATTGATATCCATTTTAAGTATCCGCAGGTTAACATGTTGGATTTTCGCGAGGATATCACAAGTAAACCTTAAAAAGAATTTTCTGAGTGTCTTGTCTCTATCTTGATCTCCTCCCTGAAAACAGAGCCAGTCTAAACTGAAGTATCCGGTCTTTCTTCCATCCACCGGGAGGCACATCGCCATGAAAAAGACCCGTTATACCGAAGAACAGATTGCGTTTGCGCTGAAACAGGCCGAAACCGGCACCCGCGTAAGGGAAGTCTACAGAAAGATGGGTATTTCTGAAGCCACCTTTTACAACTGGAAAAAGACATTTGCCGGCCTGGGCGTGACGGAACTGCGACGTCTACGGCAACTGGAGGATGAAAATCAGCGGCTGAAGAAACTGGTGGCTAACCTGAGTCTGGACAAGGAGATGCTTCAGGAGGTGCTGAAGCAAAAGTTCTGAGGCCGGCTCAGAAGCGCTAGGCGGTGCATTTCCTGCAGGAAGCATACCGTATCAGCGTCCGCCGGGGATGCGGGTTACTGGTGCAAAGCAGAACTGTCTACCACTGGCAGAGCCGGCGTGACGGTCGGGCGATAACCCTGCGTATCCGGGAAATCGCGGAAACCTAGATACGGTATGGTTGTCCGCGCATTCATATCCAGCTGCGGCGGGAGGGCTGGCTTGTTAACCACAATAAAACCCACCGAATTTATTGCCCAGAAGGTATCAATCTGCGCAGAAAACGCCCCCGCAGGCATGTCAGTGCTGGGGTATGGATTCCGTGTCGGATAATCTGTTTAACGGACGGCGTTTCCGGGCGCTGACTGTAGTGGATAATTTTAGTCGGGAGTGCCTGGCTATCCATGCCAGGAAATCACTGAAGGGTGAAGATGTGGTCAGCGTAATGGAAGCACTGCGGGTGCTGGATAAGCGCTTACCGGTGCATATTCAGACGGATAACGGCAGCGAGTTTATCTCGAAAAGTCTGGATAAATGGGCGTACGAACATGAGGTGATCATCGACTTCTCCCACCCCGGAAAGCCAACGGATAACCCGTCTATTGAATCATTTAACGGTAGTCTGCGGGGTGAATGCCACTGGAAGATGCGCAGGACAAACTCGAAAGCTGGTGCAGGGAATACAATCATGAAAGGACGCATTCATCATTAAATGACATGACTCCGGCTGAATTCATCCGAAGTCTCCTGAAAGGCGAAGATCTCTGATTTAGCGCTGCACTAATTTTGGGCCAGGGTCAATTGGCCGGGATCTCAAAAAGTGCGTGAATTAAAAGTGGTGTGTTTACACCGCCAGTACGGCAGTTATGACTGGCAGCGCTTCTGCCGGGCCAATAACCTGACCCCGAGTATGAGCCGGCGTGGCAACTGCTGGAAAAATGCGGTGGCCGAATCGTTCTTCAGTTCACTGAAAAAGAACACATCAGAAAACGGATCGACAAAACCCGGGATCTGGCCCGGGCCGATATCTTCGATTACATTGAAGTCTTCTACAACCGGGTCCGGCGCCACACTCATCTCGACGGCGTCAGTCCGGAGGCCTTTGAACAGGCCTTGTCGTGAGGACAGGAAATGTCTACTGAGGTGGGTCAGTCCAATCGCTGGAAGATGCACAGGGCAAACTCAACATCTGGTTCAGAGAATATCATCATGAGAGGGCATAATATCCGTCATTAAATGACATGGCTCAGGTTAAAGTCACCAGAAAGATAAAGATCTTGATTTAACCAGGCTCTGATATTGGCAAGCGATCAGGACTAAGCTCAACACTATCCGACATAGCTGTAAATTATTGTGCTTTCGGCTTGTAGTTATGCAGCGCATTACGCCCCAGAACGACACCCGCACCAATCATTCCGCCCAGCAACACAGCTAACACCAGCGTAATTGCACGTTTCGGGCTGTCGCGACGAATCGGCAGCGTCGGTTTCATCACATAGCGGTAGGCATGAATTGCGGAAGTGTCTACTTTCAGCTTTTCAATATCCAGCAGGTTCTGCTTCGTCTGATAATAGTTTGCCGAAAAGACCAACGGGCGTGTCGCTTCATGCTCAATCATTGACTTCAGCGCATCGCTGCCCAGCAGGAACATACTGTCTTGTGTGACATCCTGAGTCTGTTGGATTTGCGGTTTGGCGATATTGGCCTGAGTCGCAAACTTGAGCGCTTCCTTAATTTGCTGAATACGTAACTCTTTTTGCTCCTGAGACACCACTTCCTGTGTCTTCAGCGAGTCCTGTAAGGTCGTTGTCTGCAATTTAATGTTGTCATTCAGGTCAACGTCCAGTTCTTCCGCCACCTTCTCATCAACCTGCTGGATATACTCCGCCAGTTGACGTTGGGCACCTTCAGCAGAATCACTCACATAAGAGACAACCAGCGGCAACGATTGACCTTTCACCGAAGGCTCAATGGTCAATTTTTCTGGTTCTTCTTTGTTGTCTAACGTTTCTGCCAATGCTGAAAAAGTCGTGTTAAAACGACCGATAAATCCGCTCTGAATCTCACTGACTTTAGGTGCATTGTTACCATACAATACGTTCATCGCATTGTTATAACTGGCAATTTGCCCCACTTCGGGTTGAGTCACAATCGCTGTCGACGTCCATTTCTCCTTCGCTACGGCCAGATAACCCGCAGCCAGCGCAATAGCAACAATCACAAAAACGATGATCGTTACCTTCCCGCGCCACAATTGCATCACTAAGTCAATTAAATCAATTTGTTCCGGATCGTTACTGCGCCCAGCGAGGTTGTGATTATCCACTCTTATCAATATCCTAACGAGAAAAGGCTTAAGCTCGAAATAGTGTAGTCATAAACATCGTGAAAGCCATAGGATAATTGATAAAAATTTCATATTATTTGAATGTTTTTGATAGGCAATCAGGGCTGTTTTAGCCCTGATTAAATTGAGTTAATCGCTGCCGAAAAGATCGCGGGTATACACTTTGTCCGCGACATCCTGAAGTTCAGTTGCCATGCGATTAGAAATAATCACATCCGCTTCCTGTTTGAAGGTGGTTAAATTTCGCTCAAGTCGGGAGTTGAAAAATGCGTCTTCCTGCATGACCGGTTCGTAAATAATGACGTCGACCCCTTTGGCCTTGATGCGCTTCATGATCCCCTGAATAGAGGATGCACGGAAATTGTCGGAACCACTCTTCATTATCAGTCGATAAATCCCCACCACCTTCGGTTTCCTTGCCAGGATCGCATCAGCGATAAAATCTTTACGTGTGCGGTTGGCATCCACAATGGCAGAAATGATATTGTTTGGCACCGACTGGTAATTCGCCAAAAGTTGTTTGGTATCTTTCGGCAAGCAATAGCCACCATAACCAAATGATGGATTGTTGTAATGGTTGCCAATTCGGGGATCCAGGCACACCCCTTCAATAATCTGTCGCGTGTTAAGACCTAAACTTTCTGCATAACTATCAAGCTCGTTAAAGTAAGCCACACGCATAGCCAGATAGGTATTGGCAAACAGTTTAATTGCCTCTGCTTCTGTAGAATCGGTAAAAAGCGTGGGGATATCCTGTTTGATAGCTCCTTCCTGCAACAACGCTGCAAACCGTTCTGCACGTTCTGAGCGTTCACCAATCACAATCCGTGAAGGATGCAGGTTATCGTAGAGGGCTTTGCCTTCGCGCAGGAATTCGGGAGAGAAAATGATATTTTGAGTACTAAACTTTTTAGACATTGCTGCTGTAAAACCAACAGGCACTGTTGATTTAATGACCATAACAGCATCCGGGTTAATATCTAAGACATCCTGGATAACAGACTCTACACTGGATGTATTAAAATAATTTGTTTTGGGATCATAATCAGTCGGTGTGGCAATAATGACATAATCAGCATTTTGGTAGGCATATATTTTATTCAGTGTAGCTTCGAAGTGAATATCAACAGACTGCAAAAAATGTTGAATTTCTTTATCAACAATAGGAGATGTCCGATCATTTAGCATTTCGACACGTGAAGGGATAATGTCTAATGCGATTACCTGATGATGCTGGGCGATAAGTAGACCATTAGACAGGCCAACATACCCGGTACCAGAAATGGTGATATTCATTTCATACTCTCAGAATTAACTTAATATATGAATCACGATGTTTGACACCCTGATAAGATTTAAAAGTTTTAACGCCTGAGTGAATATTGTGTCAATGAAGGCGAAAACATTTCGGATTTTCTTTATCAGAATAAACGGTATTTATTAAGTTAGTATTAAGGAATGAAAATAAATCAATCAGATTAAAGACAAAAAAAAGCCCGGCTATAAACCGGGCTCACGCATACATAATTTCAGTATTATTCCAGCCATTCGGTATGGAAAACACCTTCTTTATCAGTGCGTTTATAAGTATGTGCGCCAAAGTAATCACGCTGCGCCTGGATCAGGTTAGCAGGCAGAACTGCGGCACGATAGCTGTCGTAGTAGGCAACAGCAGCGGAGAAGGTCGGCACAGGAATCCCGTTCTGAACCGCATAAGCCACGACGTCACGCAGCGCTTGCTGGTATTCATCAGCAATATTCTTGAAGTACGGTGCCAGCAGTAAGTTTGCAATGTTTGCATTCTCTGCATAGGCATCAGTGATCTTCTGCAGGAACTGGGCACGAATGATACAACCTGCGCGGAAGATTTTCGCAATCTCACCGTAGTTCAGATCCCAGTTGTATTCGTCAGAGGCAGCACGCAGCTGAGAGAAGCCCTGAGCGTAGGAAACGATTTTCCCCAAATACAGTGCACGACGAACTTTCTCGATAAATTCCGCTTTCTCACCAGCCAGTTGCGCTTTCGGTCCTGTCAGAACCTTAGACGCCGCCACACGCTGATCTTTCAGCGAGGAGATGTAGCGCGCAAACACTGACTCGGTGATCAGAGACAGCGGTTCGCCGAGATCGAGTGAACTCTGGCTGGTCCATTTGCCGGTACCTTTGTTAGCCGCTTCATCGAGGATCACATCAACCAGGTATTTACCTTCTTCATCTTTTTTGGTGAAGATATCTTTTGTAATGTCGATCAGGTAGCTGCTCAGCTCACCATTGTTCCACTCGGTAAAGGTGCTAGCCAGTTCTTCATTGCTGAGGTTCAGACCGCCTTTCAGCAGGGAATAGGCTTCAGCGATCAGCTGCATGTCGCCATATTCAATGCCGTTATGCACCATCTTCACATAATGACCCGCACCATCAGCACCGATATAAGTTACACAAGGCTCACCATCTTCAGCAATGGCTGCGATCTTTGTCAGAATCGGTGCAACCAGTTCGTAGGCTTCTTTCTGACCACCGGGCATGATAGAAGGCCCTTTCAGTGCGCCCTCCTCACCACCGGAAACACCGGTACCGATGAAGTTGAAACCTTCGGCAGAAAGTTCGCGGTTACGACGAATGGTGTCCTGGTAGAAGGTGTTGCCACCATCAATGATGATGTCGCCCTTGTCCAGATACGGTTTCAGTGAATCGATAGCGGCATCAGTACCCGCGCCGGCTTTCACCATTAACAGGATACGACGAGGCGTTTCAAGGGATTCAACAAACTCTTTCACCGTGTAGTAAGGCGCCAGTTTCTTGCCTGGGTTCTCGGCAATTACTTCTTCGGTCTTTTCACGGGAGCGGTTGAAAACGGAGACGGTATAACCACGGCTTTCGATGTTGAGCGCAAGGTTGCGCCCCATCACTGCCATACCGACGACGCCAATCTGCTGCTTAGACATTACATACTCCTGTCAGGTGTGGTCACCACGCGACGTATGCGCGGCTTGAACGTGGCCTAGATGTTAACTCAGATGGACTGAGAGCATAAAGTAAAATGTATTACCACATGGTGCTATCGACTGCTTTTGACAATTTCAATGATTTCAGTGGTAGATATAGACGGTGTTCGTGGGAAGTAAATTACCTGGCAGATGCTATTATAGTGATCAAAACGCCCCTTCCAATCATCCCCCATCACTAGTATATTTGCATTCTTTTCTTTTATGTATTGTTCCTTCAACTCAAGGGACTCTTCTAAGAAAACCTCATCCACAAATTTGAGCGAAGAAATAATTTTAATTCTTTCCACTTCACTATAAATAGGATATCTATTTTTTTTAGAAAAGTTTAAATCATCTGAAGAAACTCCCACGATCAGCCGGTCACCCAATGCCGCAGCACGCTCCAAGATATTAACATGCCCAATATGGAAAACATCAAACGTGCCAAAAGTAATCACATTAACCATCTTTTTTTATATTCTCCGTCAATAAATCGAACATTGTATTCAGTTGCACTAACACCATCAGGGCAAAAATTTATTTTTCCGCTAAGGGTTGACTGATACTTTTCAAAATCAAAAGAATCGAACCTTGAAATGAAATTAAAAAAATCATCAACGGTTTTGAGTTTCATATCAGTGGTAATAGCATCGTAATCTGTTGAAAAACCTATTTCTTTTTCATACAAATCTCTATCGTAGGGTATAAATGCAACAGGTTTATTTAATATTAAATAGTCACAATATATACTTGAATAGTCAGTAATCAGGCCATCAACCTCCCAAAGCGAATCAGAAACATCAGGGCATTTTTTAGAATCAAAAGAAATAATATTATCGCAAAGATAAGGCTTACTATCATTTTCGAAACGAGGATGCAAACGTAGCAGAATAATAATTTTATTTGCTTTTAATCTTTCTGAAAAGGAGTCCAAATCAAAATCGGGAAATGGAAAAAGTTTTGTGTCTGAGTAATGCCGCCAAGTAGGAGCGTAAAGAATATATTTATAGCCTGTGACCTTTTTTATTAAACCACGTTCTCTTTTCGAAATGAAGTCATCTATACGGGGTTGAGGAGCAATAACTATTCGTTCTTTTTTAACGCCAAAAGCCTTAGACATATATTCTAAAAAAAACGATGAAGTACTCAAAAAAACACTAATGTTAGATTTATTCAGAAAATAAAATATCCTTTTGGGGGTGGATACATTCCTCTCCATCAATCCAATATTTTTTATCGGTGTACCATGCCCCAAGTGATAAACGAAGCGGTTACGATTCAAAAACACACCAGAAGAAGGCGTTTCAAGAGTACTTAAAACCCATACAGCCGATTTTAATATTATTTTATTATCAGTTTTACTCTTAGATGTTATAAAATAATCACCATATAGTTTTTTAAGTTTTAATCTTTCTTTGTCGTTATCGATTACAAAATAAGTTTTATACCCTAGCTCATGAAATCGTTGCATACCATTAAGAAAAAGACTTTTTGCATTCCATGTAAATTCTTCATTACATGCAGAATTAAATATAATCGTCTTAGTTCGGCTAATACTAAAAAATGAGTAATAAATAGAACTCATTACACCTCTAATAACACGAACAGCTCGATACAGAAGATATTTGTTTTTATTTTCCATTATTATCACCAAACAGATTTTCCCAATACTTCATAATTTCCTCCGGTGCAAATCTTTGAACTTTGGCCGTTGCATTTAAAACCAGTTGGCTTGAAGAAACAGGTGAGTTGAGCAACTCAGCCATCTTGTCAGATAGATTGTTAACCAAGTCATCTACTTCAAACGCCTTACCACTCTCAGCAACAGCAAAGTCAGGAGTTAAAACACCGCAGGAAAGGCTATCATCTGATTCATGCAGGAGCTCATACGGCCCCGTTTCGCACGCAGCAGAAATGATAGGAGTACCACATGCCATAGCTTCAAGAAGAACCAAAGGAAAACCTTCATATAATGAGGTTAGTACAAACATTTTTGCGTTTTTTAAGTAGTTATAAGGATTTTCTTTGAAACCAACTAAAAGTACCTTATCTTCAACCCCAATTTCTTTGATAAGATTAGTCAGTTGCTCTTTCAATGGTCCATCACCTATGATTATAAGCTTCAGATTATCGAATCTAGGATAATTATGAAGTAAAGTTGCAAAAGCTTTAATAAGGTAACACTGCCCTTTTTGAACATCTAAGCGTCCAATATTAATTATAAAGCCCGGAGAAGGTAAATTATCATCAATTGGTAATTCAGATAGTTGTTTTATTTTTCTTATATTGACTGGATTATAAATATTTACGATTTTATTTTTATATTTACCATATTTCAAGGACAAATTTAATTTTAACTTACTCGAAACTGCAACTACATGATCAGAACGTGAAAGAATGAATCCCAATAAACCATTCGAGATAAATGAATATCTTCTTTCATTATTAATATGAACTGTCGTAATTGTTTTTTCTTTTCTTTTAGTTAATACATTTATAAGATCACAATGAGGGATATGGCTTATTGAGATATCGTAATTATTTTGTTTTTTTATTTTATTTACTTTATATAATAATTCAATATAAGTAACTGCTTTTAAAATGCCTTTTCGTGATTTGATGTTTAAGTTAATCAAATTGCCTGCAAATGGGAAAACAGAATCAGAGTCACGAACGATTAAGTCCACTTGATAACCAGCGTTTACAAACATTTGAGAGTGTTCACATGGCACACGGCAAGCTCCATTTTCTCTGGCAAAAGGAAAGATTATGGCAATTTTTTTCATGAAACGTTCCTGATCCTGATTATCTTAAGAGAATACTCTCGTACGGCAATAAATCATTAGAATTCATTATTGAATTTAAAAATAATATAAAATACACAAATAAAAAGAATATAGATAACACTATTCGGTTCGAAGGTCGTTTAAATTGAGATATTAGATAAGGAATAAAAAACATATCAAAAATAGTAAAGTAATATGCAAACCTTACAAAAATGAGGTTATCCAAAGCAAATATCCTTAATATTATCCCTATGGTATATAAAAGTAAATAAAAATCTATCCGCCTCAAAATATCATAATGCTTATGTAGGTTTTTGCTCAAAATACCTCTCGCACTCCATAGAACTAGAAATATTAGGACATAAACATAAACACCTAAGCCTGAGCCGCCAAAATCGAGAGGGTTATAAATATACCTTGCATATTTATCACCTAAATAAGGCAGCAGTATTTCCCCAATAAAACTAACAACACCAACTTGGTGAATAATAATTGATGTCAATACTGCAAACAAATAAAATAAGTGTGGTATACGTATTGGGTACAAAAAATAAATAACAACAACCAACAATGCAGATTTATGGAAAAGCGATGCAATAAGAATACATATAGCAAATTTAATAAAGCTTCTTGCATAAATGTATTTTAATGAATAAGCAACAAAAGCACATGCTATCCCCTGTCTAACTCCATTAAATGGCCAAAAATAAGTGCTACTCAGGAAAAACAACAACAGTCCCAATAATTTAATATTCTCAGATAACTTTTTATTTTCTCTATATAGCGCTATAAGAAATACAATATTAGTGATCAACGATAACACAAATAAAAAACAAAAAAAACCATCTTGGCTATTCGGAAATAAAGCCCCTAATAACTTAAATCCCAATTCCAATGATTCATTATACGCACCACCTCTTTCTATGGAATAAAATATTGACTCATAGCTATAATAATCTGTACCAATCCCATACCTAAAACCAGAGAAACAAATTATCGTAACCCATCCTAGTAACTCAAAGGGGTGAAAATAACTATTTGTGGCATAATGCTTGATTCGAAAACCACAAAGGGACATAGCAAAAAATAAAAATATAAGATATACACTCACACTTTTGATCCCTTGATTAGAGATATCTTATTTTTGCAATTATCACGCATAAAAACATAGAATTTATATGAAATAATATATATGAGCATTCGGACAACTGCCGCAGCCCCCCCTCCAAAGTGTTGTTTGACAACCTCTTTCATATCAACATTGTGGCGAGAGTAATTTATAATTTCCTTTAAAGGTTTACTAATTGATAGCGTTCTAAGTATTACAATCCTGTCTTTTTTTAATAAATACTCGATAGAATCATTTAGTTCTTCAGAAAAAATGCCAAAGTTTATGGAGGAGATTGCGTGTAGACTATCAAATCGCTGATCATTAAAATTATTTATCGCAGAGGCAGCGTGTTGAACATAATTTAGCAAGGGAGCGTCAATCATAAATATCGTCTTTGATTTCACAATAGATTCAAAAATAAATTTCAGATCTTCACCGTATTTATACTTAATATCAAAAAGCACAGTTTCAGCAATTTTTTTGGAAACAGAAAAACCACCCATAAATATTTGCTGCTCGCGCTGTAAGAGTGAGCGTAACAATTCAAATACCGAGTCTTTTTTCTTAGTTGGATACAATTTATCCGCACCGTTCGGGAATATTTTTTTTGCACCCCAGTAAGAAAAGTCATTACATAACAACTCGTGAGTCTTGCTTTTTAATAATTCGAAATCTAAAGTATCATCACTATCTAAAAAAAGTAGTGTCTCATATTTTGCCAAACAAATACCCTTATTCCTGGCCGATGCAACCCCTTTATTTTTCTGCTTATGATAGATCAGTGCAGCATTATTTTTATGTTTAATAAAGCCTTGAATATCCTGTTCACTTCCATCATCGATAATTATAATCTCACCACGACAAAAAGTTGCAAAATCAATAACACGTTCCAAGTTAACTTCAAGAAACTGGAGAGTATTATAACATGGAATAATGATAGATATCACGACGACTCCAAATATTAACTATTTTATATCTTTCCATTTACTAATGAAAAAAGTAATCATGAGCATTGTAACAATAGTCTCAGTAAAGATAACACAGCCTAGCATAGAGTATATACCATATGTTTTAACAATAAATGGTGAATAGCAGAGATGAATGACCGCCCCAAAAATATAAATTTTTGTAAGTACTCTTTCATACCCACAACTAATCAATCCCCACTGAGCCACAACAATTGCAACCGAAATTACAAGAACGAGAATAGACATCCATTTAAATAATGTAGCAGAAGTTTCATATGCTGAACCAAAGTACACCAACGATATTGGTTTTCCTAAAAAGAAAATGCTCAATGCTATAAAAAATGAAAACAATACAAAGGCTAATCCAAATTTCATGATGTTATTTTTATATTCATTTCTTTCTTTATTAATTCTCGGAAATACAACTTGTTGCACTGGTTGAAATATTGATTGCACTGCATTTCTCAGTTTATCAGCTGCTGCATAATAGCCTACAACTGTAGGCGTAAACAAATAGCCGAGAAGAATGATATTAAAGGTTGAGTAAAAAGTAATTGATATTTGGGATATAAACAATGGCCAACTGTCTTTAAGCTCTTTTATTCCTTTTCTAAGTTTGAACCCATTATATTTTACATACTGTTTCTTTTTTATGATACTTAAGCTGAAAGCTGCAGGTAGCAAACCTCCAACAGCAAATACCAGCGCAGCCGACAATAAATCATTCTCATGATGTACGAAAAGTATCAACCCGATGAACATAAATATCTTAGATACAATGCTAACCCAAGCGATACTCTTCATTCTCTCTATACCCTGAAATAAGAATATAGGATAAAAAACATTACCAATTACCATGAGAAATAATATTGATGTTACGAATCTTATTCCATCAAATAGCTCTATAAAACATGCTGATATGGCATACACTATGAAACATAGGGCCAGAAGGATAATTTTAGCAGTTAATGTATTTGTGTATATTTTATCTATTTCTTTTTGATTTTTCGACTGAGCTATCTTTTTTGTTGCACTGAAGTTGAATCCAAAATCCGTAATAAGGATCAAGTATTGAATTAGCGCCTGACTCAGCATTAGCTTTCCAAATCCATCAGCACCGAGAACCCTGAGTAGATATGGCAAAGTTAAAATAGGAATAACATAATTTGATATTTGAACTAAATAAAGATACAGTATATTCTTTCTCATTTTAAACGACTTACTTCATTTTTAATGATGCCAGCCAAATCCTCCCCAAAGTAATCATCAGGCTCAACTGTATTCCCCTCAGCCCATTCGTTCCATGATTTTAAAAAAACAAATTGTTGGTTTTTATTATAATTTAGAGCACCATTAACGTTTTCTCTGAAATTCTCACAGCTAAAACGATCAAGTATAACACCTTTGTTACCATGACGAACGGTGGTATCCCATCCAGCAAAAATGACTGGAATTTCCTTACTCGATTTTGGATTTTTGTTCCTCCATTTTCCTTCGATCATATCAGAATATTTATATTTGATAGGCCCTAAAAATGTAAAATTATGGCGCCTAACTAATTTTTCGCGAACTTTTTGTATAAATGATCGATTTTCAAACATTCGTGAAGAGTCTAAATAAGCATCGAAATACTTTAACTCAGGTCTTTCTTCGTTCATTTGCTCTGCGATGAAATATATACCATCCAATCCATTTTGGATCGCTAATTTATTCCACAATGAAATAAACCCCCCCAAATCAGGGATAGATTTAGGATCAAATATTGTGACGAGAGGTTTATTTTTTACCTTATAGTAATTATCAGATTTAAAATGGGGCAGCATATATTTAAAAAAACTTTCATAATCATTTTCCCCAAGATATTTTTGCTCTTTTAACAATCGACCTAGGGTTTTGTTCCACCATGTGTGATTTGCCCACGCAATACAATATTTAACATTGGAATTATATTTTAAGATATTTTCCAATGGTTTTTGCAATAACATATCACCATTACCAAACCAATAGGTCCACAGACAAAAAGCACTCACACCATGCTCTTTAGCATATGAAAACTGTTTTTCAATAACTTCCGGGTCAGATAAATCATAATAGCCTAATGTTGTAGGCTTCCTGATTACTTGTTTGCTATAATATTTTTTTGCTCTCTTTAGGAGAGTCCACTCGGTAAATCCAACTCCCCACCATTTGTTATTTTCTGCAACTTCATGGAATTGAGGTAAGTAATACGCAATAATTTTTTTATTCATTTAAAGCACTCTTTTTACAATTAATACAGGTCCGTTAAGAACTTATGTTTTTTATCTTTTTCTGATAAAATAACATTGCCTGTATTGCCCCACTCAATGCTAATGTTAGGATCATCCCAACGAATCCCACAGTCACTTTGCTGATGGTAGTAATTAGTAGTTTTATATACAAATTCTGCTGTCTCACTCAATACAAAAAAACCATGAGCAAACCCCTCCGGAATCCACAATTGCCGTTTATTCTCAGCAGAAAGATTCTCTCCAACCCACTTGCCAAAGGTCGTAGAATCCTTACGAATGTCCACCGCAACATCAAAAACCTCACCTACTACACAGCGAACAAGTTTCCCTTGAGCATGCGGCGCTTTCTGGTAATGCAAACCACGCAGTACTCCTTTGCTTGATTTCGAGTGGTTATCCTGAACGAAATCAACCTTACGACCTACAGCCTCTTCAAAAATTTTTTGACTGAAGCTCTCAAAGAAAAAACCTCGATCGTCACCAAATACTTTTGGTTCAAAAATCAGAACATCCGGAATATCAGTCTTTATAACATTCATGCTTAATAACCTTTGACCATTTTCAGCAGGTACTGTCCATACGCATTTTTCTTTAGCGGTTCTGCTAGTTTTTTTACCTGCTCAGCCGTAATGAACCCTTTACGGTAGGCAATCTCTTCCGGGCAAGAAACTTTCAGCCCCTGGCGTTCTTCAATGGTGGCAATGAAATTACTTGCCTCAATCAAGCTTTGATGTGTGCCCGTATCTAGCCACGCATAGCCGCGTCCCATCATGGCAACAGACATACGGCCTTGTTCCATGTAGATACGGTTAATATCCGTGATTTCGAGTTCACCGCGCGGTGACGGTTTCAGGCTCTTCGCTATTTCTACAACGTCATTGTCATAAAAATATAACCCGGTTACCGCATAATTACTTTTCGGCTCCAGAGGCTTCTCTTCCAGACTGATTGCCGTGCCGTTTTTATCGAACTCAACCACACCGTAACGTTCTGGGTCGTTAACATGATAGGCAAATACTGTGGCCCCACTCTCTTTATTAACTGCTGCTGCCAGTTGTTTAGGCAGGTCGTGACCGTAAAAGATATTGTCGCCCAGGACCAGAGCGCAATCATCTTGACCAATAAACTCTTCACCAATGATAAAGGCCTGCGCAAGACCATCCGGGCTTGGCTGAACTTTATACTGCAGGTTAAGGTCCCACTGGCGGCCATCACCGAGCAACTGCTCAAAGCGAGGCGTATCCTGTGGCGTACTGATAATTAGAATATCGCGAATGCCAGCCAGCATCAGCGTAGACAGCGGGTAGTAAATCATCGGTTTATCATAGATCGGCAGCAGCTGTTTACTTACCGCCATCGTTACCGGATAAAGACGCGTACCCGAACCGCCAGCCAAAATAATACCTTTACGAGTTTTCATTTTGCTTTCTCAAACAGAAAATGCCCTCAGAGGGGCATTAAAAGTAATATGTTAGATTGAAGTTGTTGTGAACAGCTCTTCCAGCATGCGCTTAACGCCCTTTTCCCAGGAAGGTAGCGTTAAGCCAAAATTATGCTGGAATTTTTCTGTATTCAGACGCGAGTTTGCCGGACGTTTCGCCGGGGTAGGATAAGCACTTGTTGGCACGGCATTCAGCTTGTTCAACGCAAGCTCAATACCCGCTTTATGTGCTTCTTCAAATACCAGCGCCGCATAGTCATGCCACGTTGTCGTACCGCTTGCAACCAGATGATAAAGCCCTGCCACTTCAGGTTTAGTCCATGCCACACGAATCGCATGCGCCGTACAGTCCGCCAGCAGTTCTGCGCCAGTAGGCGCACCAAACTGATCGTTAATGACAGAAAGTTCTTCACGCGCTTTTGCCAGTTTCAACATCGTTTTGGCGAAGTTATTGCCTTTACCTGCGTATACCCAACTGGTACGGAAAATAAGATGCTTTTCACAATGCTTTTGCAGGGCCTGTTCACCCGCAAGTTTAGTTTCGCCATACACATTCAGTGGAGCTGTCGCGTCGGTCTCACGCCATGGCGTTTCGCCGTTACCTTGGAAGACATAATCGGTAGAGTAATGTACTACCCAAGCGCCAATGCTGGCAGCCGCTTTTGCAATCGCTTCTACGCTGCGCGCATTCAATAACTCGGATAGCTCGCGATCTGTTTCAGCTTTATCAACTGCAGTATGGGCCGCCGCATTAACAATCACATCGGGACTAATTTTCCGGACTGTTTCAGCAATACCTTCTGGATTACTAAAATCACCGCAAAAATCTTTTGAATGAAGATCAAGGGCAATCAGGTTGCCAAGAGGCGCCAGGGCACGTTGTAATTCCCACCCCACCTGTCCTGTCTTACCAAACAAAAGGATGTTCATTACTGACGCCCCTCGTAATTCTGCTCAATCCACGTCTGATATGAGCCACTTTTAACATTCGCGACCCATTGTGTATTCTCAAGGTACCATTCCACTGTCTTGCGGATGCCGCTCTCAAACGTCTCTTCGGGTTTCCAGCCTAATTCGCGACTAATTTTATCAGCATCAATAGCATAACGACGATCATGGCCTGGTCTGTCGGCAACATAGGTGATTTGTTCACGATAGGACGCATCCTTCGGCACTATTTCATCCAGCAGGTCGCAGATGGTATGTACAACATCAAGGTTTTTCTTCTCATTATGTCCCCCGATATTGTAGGTCTCCCCCGCTTTACCTTGAGTCACCACGGTATAGAGCGCGCGGGCGTGATCTTCGACATACAGCCAGTCGCGAATCTGATCACCTTTGCCATAAATCGGTAAGGACTTACCTTCCAACGCGTTTAAGATGACTAACGGAATCAATTTTTCCGGAAAATGATAAGGACCATAATTATTTGAGCAATTAGTGACAACAGTCGGCAGGCCATAGGTTCTCATCCACGCACGAACCAAATGATCGCTGGAGGCTTTCGATGCAGAATAAGGACTGCTTGGCGCGTAGGCCGTCGTTTCCATAAACAGTGGAAGTTTCTCGTTGTGAGCTAACTCATCCGGGTGCGGAAGATCGCCATACACCTCATCAGTAGATATATGATGAAAACGGAAAGCCGCTTTTTTCTCACTGGTTAATGAAAACCAATATTTTCTCGCGGCTTCCAGTAATGTATAGGTACCCACGATATTCGTTTCAATAAATGCAGCCGGGCCTGTAATAGAGCGGTCAACATGACTTTCTGCAGCCAAATGCATTACGGCGTCGGGCTGATGCTCCACAAATATACGTTCCATCTTAACTGAGTCGCAAATATCCGCATGTTCAAAAAAATAACGTTCACTATCTGAAACATCAGTAAGTGATTCAAGATTACCGGCATAGGTCAACTTATCAATATTAACGACGGTATCCTGCGTATTTTTAATTATATGACGAACAACGGCAGATCCAATGAAACCTGCGCCACCAGTAACAAGTATTTTCACGTTTTATTCCGAATTGCATTTGTAGATACGCATTCAATCTGCTGATCCAGGATTAAATTGCGAGGTATTTATGCACGCTACCGCCCCTGGCTTAACAGCTACCAGCGCACTGCGTACATTCAAAATGACGTTTACAAGCCGCGCCGTTTCAGACAGAGCTCTCAAAAATTTAAACACTAATTGTCTTACCAAACGCATTCGGAAACAAGGAAAATTCGACAAATTCCTGATGATTTTTTACCGTTTAACTCATTGATTTTACTTTGTTTTCATAAAGCAAAACGGCAGAAACATCCAATTAGCAACAGCACCGCTGCCTGGGATGTTCTCTGCCGTTATCATTTTATACTTTTAGCTACGCCCAAAAGACCGACGCGTTTTATTCGCTCAGCAACATCTCAATGCTCTTACGGAACTTTGGTCCTTCCTTCAGGTTACGCAGTCCATACTTCACAAATGCCTGCATATAACCCATTTTTTTGCCGCAGTCATAGCTGTCACCGGTCATCAGCATTGCATCAACAGACTGTTTTTTCGCCAGTTCTGCAATGGCGTCAGTCAACTGAATGCGACCCCAGGCACCTCGTTCAGTTTTTTCGAGTTCCGCCCAGATATCCGCAGAGAGGACATAGCGTCCCACCGCCATCAGGTCAGAGTCGAGCGTTTGCGGCTGATCCGGTTTTTCGATGAATTCAACGATGCGACTCACTTTACCTTCATTATCCAGTGCTTCTTTCGTCTGGATAACAGAATACTCTGAAAGGTCACCTCTCATGCGCTTCGCCAGTACCTGGCTACGACCGGTTTCATTGAAGCGGGCCACCATAGCAGCAAGGTTATAACGCAGTGGGTCAGCGCTGGCGTTATCGATAATAATGTCAGGTAATACAACGACAAATGGGTTATCGCCGATAACCGGGCGTGCGCACAAAATGGAATGACCCAAACCGAGAGGTTGAGCCTGGCGCACGTTCATGATCGTCACGCCCGGAGGGCAGATGGACTGTACTTCCGCCAGCAGCTGGCGTTTTACACGCTGCTCAAGCAGCGACTCTAATTCATAGGAGGTGTCGAAGTGGTTTTCGACCGCGTTTTTGGACGCGTGAGTGACCAGGAGGATTTCTTTGATCCCAGCAGCCACAATCTCGTCGACAATGTACTGAATCATAGGTTTGTCGACAATCGGCAGCATCTCTTTGGGGATTGCCTTGGTGGCTGGCAACATGTGCATACCCAGACCCGCTACCGGAATAACTGCTTTCAAATTAATCATTATTTCATCCACCTGTAAAATGGTTGCTGAATTATAGCTCTTTGACATGTTTTAGCCAGCATGAATTACATGGCAGCTCTGTTGCAGATGTTACGCCGCTTATCCACAGAATGCAGTAGCCATAATCTGAAGAATAGAGATGTGTTTTCAGGAATGTACATAAAACTACCGCGCCTTCTCCGGTAATCTGAAATTGATCTCCTCAACATTGACCACCTGGTGATCGATGCTGTCGATATCTACCGAACTCTGCCCCTTTTCATTCACCGCACGCACGTTGACCAGCGACAACAGCGTGTCCTGCCTGGCCATGAACTTCCCTCTCACGTCTTTGCGCAGGTCAAAGTGCATTTTCAGCGCCGGCCCAATGGTTGACGTCTGCATCACATTGATATTACGCAAAAAAAGATGCTGCGGCTTATTATGCAGTTCCAGCGTCGCCCGCTTCATCACAATGTTAGTGAGCGCCACAAACGAGGTCGTGTTTCCGGAAGAGATTTGGATTCCGCGTAGCTTCCAGGCAAGATGAGTATTATCGAGATGAATATCATTCAATTTGAAATTTTGCGGGATGGATAAATATCGACCTTTGACCACACCGTAGCCAATTAGCATTCCAGCACTATTCACCATATCAATATTATCGATTACAAAATTATCACAACCATATATTGCCACAGTGGCATTATCTATCCCTGCTTTCTTACTGAAATCCGGTGTGATATTCCGGGATTTCACATTGCGAATGACAAAATGTTTGCCATTCTCAACATGGATCAGCTGCCGACAATCTGAGCCGGTGATATTCGCCACCACAAAGTTTTTCACCGTTTGTTCTTCCGGGTAGCTGTTGTCGTAGGTGCTTCCCGCTAACCCAATGCCGATCCCCCAGTTAATCTTGCCGTTAGTACAGTTGATACGTTCAATGACATGATCCGAAATCAGAATATTGCGATCGTTGATCGCCACATTCCATTCAATCGCATCGCCCTGAAGGTCGCTGAAACGGCAGTGGGTGATCCGCGCGCCGTCAACCTGGTTATGAAATCCCTGGCGCAGAATGGCATAGTTCGCCTGCGTCACCGTGATGTCATCAATGAGCAGATTGCGCATAATCCGCGTTTTTTTGCCACCAATATAAATCTGGGTTACCGGCGCAAAGCCGCTCATGGCAATCCCTTTGATTACACAGTCCGAACCGCGCACATCCAGCGTGATATTATGCAGGCTACCGCCCCCTTCCCCTGTGACCTGGCAGCCATCCTGTAGCACAAACCGGCCTCTGCCGTTGCCGCTTAGCCGACCAACCACATGCAGCGTTTTACCGGCCGGGATAAAAATCCCCGTATTGATGTTTTTGCAGACCATTTCGGCAGGCACCACGACAGTTTGCGCGTCGTCGAACGCGCGTCTGAACGAAGCCACCCAGTCCTGCGGATTATATTCCTGGATATTGACGGTCTTTCGGGGTTCAACGGCGCGGGCAAGCGGAGTATGGAGGATGGGGAGTGCGGCAAGAACGGAGCCTGCCGTCAGAAAGGTACGTCGGGAGAGTGTCTTCTCTGGCATACAACCTCAATTTATAGCGTTTGCAGCAGACTGGAGAGCTGAAGATTGATCGCCTGCTGGTTAAAATCAGACTCAACTTTTTCACGAGCGCGTTGCACCACCGGTCGGAGCGCATCACCATCGATTCGGCTGAATGCGGCCAGTTGTTCGGCCAGCGCCGGGGCATCGTTTTCGGGCACCAGCCAGCCGGATTTCCCGGCTTCCACCAGTTCCGGGATCCCGCTATGCACCGTCGAGATAACCGGAATACCGACCGCCATCGCTTCCATCAACGCCACAGGAATACCTTCCATATCCCCGTCTGCCCCCGTGACCGAAGGCAGCAGAAAAACATCGGCCTGATCCAGCATTATTTTTACGTCATGACTGGGTTTAAAACCGGGCATTTCAATCACATCCTCCAGTTGGTACTGTTCGACCAGTGTGCGCAGGCGTCTTTCCCACGGACCGATCCCCAGAATGCGATAACGGAAATCCACGCCGCGCGTTTTCAGCAGACGGCAGGCTTCAATGGCGACATGCAGCCCTTTTTTCTCGGTGAGGCGGGCAACGGAGATAATCTCCAGCGGCATACCGGGCGTTTTAAGCGGTCGATGGGTAAACCGCGCCATATCCACGCCCATCCGTGAAACCGCGATTTTCTCCGGCGGACAACCCATCCCTTTCAGGCGCGCAGCCCAGAGATCGCTAATGGGCAGCATTACATCACCGCGCCGAAACAGTTGCTGATACTCGGGCGTATAGTGGTTAAGCACTTCCCGGCTCGAGATATCAATGCCGTGGAATATGGTGGCTATCTTGCCTTTGAGTACCCCAAGTTCCCGCAGTTTCGCCGCCGTTACCCCGGCAGGCCCAAAATGGGCGATAAAGACATCGGCATCAAACGGTGTCGTGACCTGAGCACAAATAGAGGAAAGGATCAGGTTGCGCGACTCGGCACCGTAGCGGGAAACGTTTAACGCTTTCCATGTCGGCGCACGATGCAGTCCCGCCAGCGTTTTGATTGCGCGATAGCGAAGTTTTGCGAGGCGTCCCATCGGTTCATCCTGCAACCAGCGGGTTTTGGCTTCCAGGCCATATTTCGTCCATGACGCGTGGGTATTGCGCAAATCGCCCTTCTGCAACGCGACAATGTCTACCTCAAACCCCATGTCGATAAACGCGGTGATTTGGTTAAGCACAAACGTCTCCGAGGACAGCGGGAATTTGAGTAAAAAGAAGCTGACCTTCATTTTCCCTCCCTGATGCGCACCAGCACCGATTCGACCATGCGCAACCCCTGTTCACGCTCACGCGTCACGGCGGCAGAAACGCGCGTGTTCAGCTCCGGCAACTGCCCCAGCGTATCGGCAACCCTTGTTTCCAGGCTTCCATCCAGCAGATGGCGAATATCGATGGCCATCTCAGGCAACCCCAGTTGCTGCATGATCCCCGCCGACTTATGTTCGTAGTTGATGGCAATCGCCGGGGTGTCAAAGTTCATCGAGATAATCGCGGAGTGCAGACGTGTTCCCACAGTCAGTTCGCAGGCGGCAAGAATTTTTCCCATCTCCAGATCGTTCAGTTCGTCCATCACCACGTGGTAGCGCGACGGATCGCTGACATACTGGCGTAAGTTCAGCGCCACCATACGGTCGTCTTTGTTATAGCTGTCGATCCCGGTACAGGTTGAGAGTGCAATCACTTGGTACCCTTTCTCCAGAATGCGATTCACGACCCCGGCGAACGCCTGCTCATAGGCCTGCTGAGTGGTGCCCAGACGTTTATCAAACGGCGCCAGTTCGCGCAGTGTGATAGCCACCGTCTTCTGCGTCGCAGCTACATCCAGCCAGTGTTGCACCGTGTAGGCCGGTTCAAAATCCTCATGGTGGCGCTCCACCAGCCACGCGGTGTCCACGCCGGACTCCACTTTCTCCGTCGTGATGTCGCTACGCTTCATCAGTTCAAGGCTTACCGCTTCGCGCAGGATCAACGCGTCACACTGTCCAAAAACATAGTTCGCCAGTCGGTTGAACTGTTCGTCCTGGAACGGGCCGACGCTGTGACCCATCATATACAGCGGTTTTTTCGCCATAAAGGTACACAGCGCATGCTCAAATTGCGGTACGCCGTAGAGGTCGACAAAAAACGATCCGCCAACCTGGATAATCGCGTCGTAGCCCGACAGCAGACGGACAAAGTCCGTAAAGCCCTGGGCAATCGCAATGTTACGCAACTTGCCGGTATCCGTGACGCGCGAAAGCAGAACCTGATGTTGATAACGGCGGCGCAGCACTTTTTTCACCCGTCCCATCATGCCTGCCGCACTGTTGTGCTGCTTCATTTGCAACCAGATAGGATCGCCCATCACCGGACGATTGAGTAACCAGGAAGAGCTCACCGGATAACGGCTCATCACGTCGACGTCCGCGTCGGGTTCCAGCCGATGAACCGCATCCAACAGGCCGCGTAAAATCGCACTGTCGCCACGGTTGCCGCAGGTATGGTTGCCAAGTATGAGTAGTTTCATTTGTATCCCATTAATCATGTTTGAGCTTTATCCTGCGCGTAGCAGTGTTTTCATTTTTTCGCTGCGACAAAACTGGCGCTTTATTTCCACCACTAACGGATGGCGCGACGCCACGATCATCACGACAAAGGCCAGCGCGCCCGCCGCAATTTGCGTTGCCAGCAATACGCCGAGCGGCAGATGCCCCTGCAACGCAACGCCCAGGCCATAACTCAGCGCCAGCGTCGGTAAAGAGAGATAAAACGGTAGCCATAGGCTCAGGATGTACTGACGATAGCTGGAGCCCAGCACCGGTTTTATCATCACGAAATAACTCAGCACCGTGTTGATGATTTGCACCAGCAGAAAGCCCAGCGTGACGCCAATAGCGCCTGCCAGATGCCCCCCGACGAGAATCGCCGGAATAAACAGGCACGTTTTGAACACGTTGAATTTGAAGCTGATATCGACGCGCGCTTTCGCCATCAGCAGCGAGCCAATCGGGTTACCAACGGAGCGCAGCAATCCCACCACGCACAACAGTTGCAGTACCGGAACGATACCGCGCCATTTCTCGCCAAAGACCAGTGGCACAAAATTGTCCGCCACCACCATCAGGCCAAGTAACGCAGGGAAGTTAATGATCCCCACCACCGACAGCAGCTTGTAGAAGTTAATCCGCAGCTTTTCGGTATCGTCCTGAATTTTGGCAAATGCGGGAAACAACACGCGGGTGATGATGGGATTGAGTTTCATCGGCGGAACAACCGCCACGTTGTACGCCAGGTTGTATCCCCCCGCCACGCCTGCGCCAAGAATGCGCGCCAGCACCAGGGTTGAGAGATTGGTATTCACATAATTGATGATGCTGTCTGCCGTCAGCCACGCGCCAAAACGTAAGTTCGACGAGACGGATGCCAGCGAAAAGTGCAGTCCGGGACGATAGATTTTGCGGCCAAAATAGCCAAACAGCAGCGTACGGACCGCGCTGTTGACCAGATAACCGAGGATCGCGGTTAACGCCCACGGCCAGAAATGGGCGCTGACCAGCGTAAAAGTAAACCCCGCCAGCACCGAACTGGTTTCGATCATGCCAATCTTGTTGAATTCCAGCTCTTTTTGCATCAGCGCACGGAACTGCTGCCCATGAGGGGTAACCACAAATACCAGCGACAAGGTTTTGATTAATGGCGCCAGATCGGGGTTATTCAGCACATTGCTAATCACGTCGCTAAGCAGAAACACCGCCACGCACACCACTATTCCCAGACCGACATTGAGCCAGTACAACGTGGTCAGTTCGAGGTGGCTTATCGCTTTACGCTGGATAATCGAGTTGGCGATGCCAAAGTCCGAGAGGGTGTCGGCCAGCGCAATAATCACCAGTGAAACGGTTAACAGACCAAACTGATGGTTGTCGATTATCCGCGCCAGCACCGTCATCTGAATCAGTCCCAGCCCGATAATGACCACGGTAGCCATCGCCGACCATTTGGCGCCGCTGAGGGTTTTTTCGCGTAAACTCATGATCGTTCCTCAGTAAGCCGCTTTGTTAACAAAGCCCTTAAACACGGTCAGAAAGACGATCTTGATGTCAAACCACAGGCTCCATTCGCGGATGTACTCAAGATCAAATTCAACCCGCTTTTCCATCTTCTCTAAGGTGTCAGTCTCACCGCGCCAGCCGTTGATTTGCGCCCAGCCGGTAATGCCCGGTTTCACCTTGTGGCGCAGCATGTAACCCTCGATAAGCTGGCGATACTGCTCGTTGTGCGCCACCGCATGGGGACGCGGCCCCACGATAGACATGCCGCCCGTCAACACGTTGATAAATTGCGGTAACTCGTCCAGCGATGTGCGGCGCAGAAAGTTACCCACGGGGGTGACGCGCGGATCGTTTTGCGTTGCCTGGGTGACCACCGCATCGTTTTCCATCACTTTCATGGATCGGAACTTCCACACGTTGATTGGTTTGCCATCCATGCCGTAGCGCGTCTGGCGGAAAATAACCGGGCCGGGAGACGTCAGCTTGACCGACAGCGCAATGCAGCACAGCACCGGAGAAATCAACAGCAAAATCAGCGACGCCAGCACAATGTCTTCGGCACGTTTAAGCAGCCGATTGATGCCCGAGAGCGGCGTGTCATACAGCGGTACAACCGGCACGCCACTCACCTCTTCGATGCGGGAGTGCAAAATATTGAAAGTGAAAACGTCAGGGATCAGAATCACCGAGCAGGTGGTGTCGGCCAGTTCTCGCACCAGCTTTTTCACCCGTGCGCCATCACACATCGACATAGCGATATAAACGTTATGGATGCGTGACGCTTTGGCATCGTCCACCAGCTGTCGCAGATTGCCCGCCCAGTCCGATGACACGCCGCCCGGTTTCGCGTCGTGATATACGCCGACCACCTCAAAACCCAGCCACGGCTCGTTACGAAAACTCTCCAGCAACGCCTGACCGGCAGGCAAATCTCCCGCCACCGCCACCCGCCGTTTGTTGTAACCACGATGGCGCAACCAGCCTGCCCCGTAACGAATCAACGAACGACAGACCACCAGCCCAACGCTGGAGAGCAGATACCACGCCAGCCAGACGGCAGGACGGTTCTCAACGTCGTTATTGAAAGCGATTAAACCGGCGCTAAACACCAGGCTCAGCGTCCAGTTGCGCAGCAGCAGCGCCAGTTCCGTCGAAATTTTGACCCCGCGCCAGGAGCGGTAAAAATCCGTGATGCCTCCCAGCATCTGGAACACCACCAGCGTAATTAAGGCCACCAACAGGTGCATATACAGAAATGGCAAGCCGCTCACCTGGCAGACGACCCACAGCCCGCCAAACATGAGGGTGATATCTGAAAAGCGTTGCACCATAGAGATTAACGATGCATTGGTTTTGGCTCGCTCGCGCTTTTTTAGATTTGTCATCGTTGTTCCTGTTCTTAGCTCTTATCCAGCCATTCCCTGACTGGATAAGAGACGCACTGACATTACTGATTCAACAACGCCAGCAGAGTGCGCGTTCGCGCTTCCATCAGCGGTATATCGCCACGCGATTCAACGTTAAGGCGCACCACCGGCTCGGTGTTTGACGAGCGCAAATTGAAACGCCAGTCGGCAAACGACATGCTGATGCCGTCGGTTCTGTCCACCGCCAGCGCCTCGCCCGCAAAGTGCTGTTCAACGCGGCCCATCGCCGATACCGGCTCTGCCAGTTGGCTGTTGATCTCCCCGCTTGCCGGAAACGCCACCATCCGGTCGCGCACCATTTCGCCCAGCGACTGTCCTTTAAGACACACCAGTTCAGCCACCAACAGCCACGGGATCATCCCGCTGTCGCAATAGGCAAAATCACGGAAATAGTGATGGGCGCTCATCTCACCACCGTAGATGGCATCTTCCTGACGCATCCGTTCTTTGATGAACGCATGACCGGTTTTCGACATCACCGGCGTGCCGCCCGCCGCCGTCACCACATCAACGGTGTTCCAGGAAAGGCGTGGATCGTGGATGATCTTTGCGCCCGGATGCTTCTCAAGAAACGCCTCTGCCAGCAGGCCAACGATGTAGTAGCCCTCAATAAACTGCCCTGTCTGGTCGAAGAAGAAGCAGCGGTCGAAATCGCCGTCAAACGCAATGCCCATATCTGCGCCATGCTCAATCACCGCGTTGTGGGTATCCGCACGACACTCTGGCAACAGCGGATTCGGTATCCCGTTCGGGAAGTTACCGTCCGGCGTGTTGTGGACTTTGATGAACTCAACGGGCACGCCGCACGTTTTAAAACGGGCTTCGATGGCATCCACCACCGGCCCCGCCGCGCCGTTGCCGGAGTTAATCACCAGCTTCAGCGGAGTGATGTTGTTGACATTGATATAGCCAAACAGGTGATCGAGATAAGCGTCACGCAGGGAAATCTGTTTGTAGCTGCCGCGCTTCGCGTCGTTCACCGGCGGGAAGTCATTGATCTCGGCCAGACGCTGGATATCGCGCAGCCCCGTGTCGCCGCTAATTGGCCGGGCGCCCTCGCGCACCAGCTTCATGCCGTTGTAGTCCATCGGGTTGTGGCTGGCCGTCACTTCGATACCGCCGTCCACGCCGAGGTGGAAAGTGGCAAAATAGATCTCTTCGGTGCCGGACAGGCCAATGTCCAGTACGTCAACGCCGGCATCCTGCAACCCTTTTGCCAGCGCCAGCTTTAGCGCCTGGCTTGTCAGACGGACGTCACCGCCCAACACGACCGTTTTCGGTTTCAGGAATTCGCCATATGCGCGACCAATGCGCCATGCGATCTCGTCGTTAAGCTCTTCGCCCAGCCTGCCGCGAATGTCGTAGGCTTTGAAACAGGTTAATTTCGTCATGTTTTTACCCTTCTTCAGGCAACAGTTAGCCCTGACCCGTTAATGGCCAAAAATTATCTTTGTCGTTATTTGCCGGGTAGTGACCCGGCGCTATCCGTCGGTCATTACCTGATGGCGACGCTACGCGTCTTATCAGGCCTACACCCGCCCGTAGCGATCCTCAAACCGCACCACGTCGTCCTCTTCGAGATACGAACCGGAGCGCACTTCGATTAAATCGAGCGGAATTTTTCCCGGATTCTCCAGGCAGTGGGTCGCGCCCAGAGGAATGTAGACAGACTCGTTTTCACCGAGCAGTTTGATATCACCATCAATGGTGACTTTTGCGGTACCCGCCACCACAACCCAGTGTTCGGCGCGGTGATGGTGCATCTGAACGGAAAGCCCTTCGCCCGGCTTCACGGTGATCCGTTTCACCTGGTAGCGGTCACCCGCGTCGATGGAATCGTATTTGCCCCACGGACGGTACACTTCGCGGTGAATATGGTGCTCGTGCCGCCCGTCGGCTTTGATCTGTTCCACCACTTTTTTCACATCCTGTACCGCGTTACGGTCAGCAATCAGCACAGCATCTTTGGTCTGTACAACCACCAAATCCTTCACGCCCACCGTGGTGACCAGGCCGGATTCGGCATACACATAGCTGTTCTCGGTTTTGTGGCTGATCACATCACCGTGGTGGACATTGCCTTCCGCCGTATGCGCGCTGATTTCCCACAGCGAAGACCACGACCCCACATCGCTCCAGCCCGCGTCCATAGGGAGAACAACGGCATCCGCCGTGTGTTCCATCACCGCGTAATCCACCGACTCTTCCGGACAGGCGAGGAACGCCTCTTCCTCCACGCGGATGAAATCAAGATCGGGATCAGCGGCGCTCATCGCTTTCTCACAGGCGTCAAAAATATCGGGACGGTATTTTTTCAACTCCTCCAGATAGCGCCCTGCGCGAAACAGGAACATCCCGCTGTTCCAGTAGTAGTCACCGCTCGCCACCCACGACTGCGCGGTCTTGAGATCGGGTTTCTCGACAAATTGCGCGACCTCAAACGCGACGGCATCGTGCTTACCCGGAGTGACATTGCCGCGACGAATATAGCCATAGCCGGTTTCCGGCAGATCCGGCACGATCCCAAACGTCACCAGCTTGCCCGCATCGGCATACGGCATGGCATTACGCACCGCTGTACGGAACGCCTCTTCATCGGCAATCACATGATCGGCCGCCAGCACCAGCATCAACGGGTCGTTCTCCGGGCTGTGGCGGGTTGCCGCCAGCGCCGCCAGCGCAATTGCAGGGGCGGTGTTACGCCCTGCCGGTTCGAGAATGATATTCTCGGTCAGCTTGTTCAGCTGTCGCAGTTGTTCCGCGACGATAAAGCGGTGTTGTTCATTACAAATCACCACCGGGCTTTCGCACTCCACGCCGTTCAAACGACAAATGGTCGTTTGCAACATCGTGAGATCGCCCTTCAGGCATAAAAACTGTTTTGGATAAAGTACGCGGGAAAGCGGCCATAAGCGGCTACCGGAGCCACCCGCCATCACGACCGGATAGAGTTTGGTCTGATTCATTATTTAATCCCGAATATCTGCAATAAATTGACGTAACACGTTCTCTTTATCGAGCGTGCGTTCGGCATAGTCACGTGCCACCGTGTTGTTTTCAGGCATCGCGAGTGCTTGCGTAATGCCGCTCACCAGCGCGTCGACCGATTCGGGCTCCACGCAAACGGCGATGCCCGGATAGCTGTCACAGAGCTGACCCAGTTCGGTCTGGGCTTCTGCGGTAATCACCGCATTGCCGCCCACCGCCAGAATATTAGTGAGCTTGGAGGGCAGAACCGCATCCGCCGCGCCGCGCTTTTGCACCACCAGATGGCAGTCGCCCATTTTCAGCAGCGCAGGTAACGCGGCGTAAGGCTGAAGCGGTAAGAATTTGATGTTCTTCAGGCCGCGTTCGCGGGCCATTTTTTCCAGCCGCGCTTTGCCGCCGCCCTGACCGACAATCGCAAACATCAGCGGCTGTTCGCGCAAACGAAAAGCGGCTTCAATCACGTTTTCCAGCCCCTGTTTTTCGCCAATGTTGCCGGAGTAGAGAATGATTTTGCGATCACGCGGCAGTTCAAGCTGTGCGCGCAGTGTGCGAACATCGTCGTCGCAAACGTCGCGAAAACGGGCCACTTCCGACCAGTTTGGAAAGAAAATGATCTTCTCCGCCGCCACCCCTTTCTCCTGCGCTTTATTCATCATTGAGCGGGAGATGGTGGAGACGTTGTCAACATGATGCAGGCCGCTGCGTTCGAAAGCAGTCGCCAGTTTCGCCACTCTCCCCGCTTTACCTTTTCCCGCCAGACCGAGTCCTAGCATCGCGTCCACTTCGTAATCCTGAATATGCAACAGCGTGCGTGCGCCGGAGAGTTTCGCCAGCAGACGCATTCCCGGCGTGCAAAACAGCGTGGGCACCACGCCAATGATGCGATCCGGCTTCCAGCGCCGTTGCGCCAGTAACGGGAAAAAGCTACTCAGCGCAAAGCTACCCAAATGCAGCAGGCGCTTCAGCGTTGACGGTTGCTTTGGCACGTACAGCGGGCAGCGCCAAACGGTGGCATCGCCCTCTTCCCGGCGGTAACGCCAGCTGGAGTAACGCTCGCCGACTTTCCATTGTGGATAGTAAGGCGGTGCGGTGATCACCCGTACCTCATGGCCTTCACGCGCCATCCACTCCACCATCTCGCCGGTGTACTTACCAATGCCGGTCAGTTCTGGCGAGTAGTTGATGCCGTACACCAAAATTTTCATAAGCCCGGCACCCCGGCCTGGCGTTCCGGCATAAAATAGGCGCGAGTGTTGTCATGTACGTCATCGCTTGCCAGCAGCGCCGCGGGTGTCATCCAACGGTATGCATCGTGCTGGGCATCCGGTAACGGAAGGTCGGCTTCCTGAACGCGTAATCGAAAACCGAGCACAACGTAATGGGTCGAGAAGGCCTCTTCCGAGAAGTTATCGTCATAGAAGTGCTGCCAGACACCATAAAATTCGCCTGCGGACATCGGTAAACGTAAGCCCAGTTCAGCCTGCGTCAGGCGTTCGAAGGCCGCGTGCAGCGGCTCATCTTTTTGCACCCGACCACCTGGCACAAACCAGTCGCCCTGTGCGGGCCGGTTGAGGCGTTTGCCCAGCAGAAATTCTCCCCACGCGTTTTCCACAATCAAATCAATGGAAATCAACGGTGTGGAACGCACCACGGTGGCAAAATCGTCCTGACGTAAAAACATGCTTACCCCCGAAACCGGTGCTGGTTCTCAAGGAACCACTGGTACGTGCTGGCAAGGCCCGCTTCCAGCGAGATCTCGTGATACCAGCCAAGCTGGTGCAGACGGGTGACGTCGAGCAGTTTACGCGGGGTGCCATCCGGTTGCGTGGCGTCAAACACCACGCGGCCTTTGTAGCCCACCACCTTCGCGATGGTTTGCGCCAGTTCGCGAATGGTGCAATCCACGCCGGTACCGACGTTGATGTGCGACAGCATCGGCTGGGTATTCTCCTGCCAGACTTCGCGGTCGAGTTCCATAACATGAATACTGGCCGCCGCCATATCATCCACGTGCAGAAACTCACGCATTGGCGTACCGCTGCCCCACACCACCACATCCGCCGCATTCTGCATGGTCGCCTCATGGAAACGACGTAGCAGCGCCGGGATCACGTGCGAATTGCTCGGATGGAAGTTGTCATGCGAACCGTACAGATTGGTCGGCATTACCGAACGATAGTCACGGTCATACTGGCGGTTATAGGACTCGCACAGCTTGATTCCGGCAATCTTGGCGATGGCGTACGGCTCGTTAGTCGCCTCAAGCGTCCCCTGCAACAATTCGCTTTCCGCCATCGGCTGTGTCGCCAGTTTTGGATAAATGCAGGATGAGCCGAGGAACAGCAGCTTATTGACGTTATGCAAATGCGCGGCGTGGATGATGTTGCTCTCTATCATCATGTTTTCATAAATGAAATCCGCCGGGTACGTGTGGTTCGCCACAATACCGCCCACCTTCGCCGCCGCCAGATACACCTGATCGAGGCGCGAGTCGGCAAAGAACGCCTGCACCGCTTTGCTATCCAGCAGATTCAGCTCGTCGCGGGTGCGCAATACCAGTTCCACATCGCCGCGCTGTTCCAGTTGTCTGACAATGGCGGAGCCCACCATCCCGCGATGGCCCGCCACAAAAATACGTTGTTTCATCATCCTCAGGACTCCAGCGCGATGGCAACCTCGTAACCATGAGATTTCAGCAGTGAGTGCTTCTTCGCCGCTTCCAGATCGTTTGCGACCATCTCTGACACCATCTGCTGCAGAGTAATTTCCGGCTTCCAGCCCAGTTTTTGGTGTGCGCGGGAAGGATCGCCCAGCAGGGTTTCCACTTCCGCAGGGCGGAAATAACGCGGGTCAACCGCCACAATCACATCACCGGCCTTAACGCCCGGCGCATCATGACCGGTCACCGAGACAACGATGCCTTTCTCGTCCACACCTTCCCCTTCGAAACGCAGTTTGATCCCCAATTGTCCTGCCGCCATTTCAACAAACTGACGAACGGAGTACTGCACGCCGGTGGCGATCACGAAGTCTTCCGGTTTCTCCTGCTGCAACATCATCCACTGCATTTTGACGTAGTCTTTGGCATGGCCCCAGTCACGCAGGGAGTCCATATTGCCAAGGTACAGGCACGACTCCAGCCCCTGGGCGATATTGGCGATCGCGCGGGTAATTTTGCGGGTCACGAAGGTTTCGCCACGGCGCGGCGATTCATGGTTAAACAAAATGCCGTTACAGGCGTAGATCCCGTAGGATTCACGGTAGTTGACGGTTATCCAGTAGGCGTACAGTTTGGCGACCGCATACGGCGAACGCGGATAGAACGGCGTGGTCTCTTTCTGCGGGATTTCCTGCACCAGGCCATACAGCTCAGAGGTGGAGGCCTGATAGAAACGCGTTTTCTTTTCCAGACCGAGGAAGCGGATCGCTTCCAGCAGACGCAGCGTCCCCATCGCATCGACGTCAGCGGTATATTCTGGCGATTCAAAGGACACCGCGACGTGGCTCATCGCCCCCAGGTTGTAGACTTCATCGGGCTGCACTTCCTGCAAAATGCGCGTCAGGTTGGAGGAGTCCGTCAGATCGCCGTAGTGCAGATGGAATTTTGGGTTGCTGGCGTGTGGATCCTGATAGATGTGATCCACACGCTCGGTGTTGAACGACGAAGCGCGGCGCTTGATACCGTGCACTTCGTAACCTTTCTCCAGGAGAAGCTCCGCCAGGTAAGAACCGTCCTGCCCGGTGACGCCAGTAATGAGAGCGACTTTTGACATGTCTGTTTTCCTTCTGTACTTAGTAGAAATTATTCAGCCTGAACGCGTTCGCGTATCACCACTGCCGGATTGCCACGACAAATCACGTTTGCCGGTAGCGACGTAAAAACACTGCTGCGCGCACCAACCACGGTGCCGTTGCCGATGGTGATGCCAGGGGCAACGAAAACATCCGTCGCCAGCCAGCACTTCTCGCCAATCACAATCGGTGTGGCGTTAATATCAAAATGTTGACTGCGATGATCGTGACTCCCGGTGCACAAATAGCTTTTCTGCGAAATAACAGAATGCGCACCTATCGTAATATCACCCAGGGTATATAAAACTGCGTCATCCCCAACCCAGGCGTAATCGCCCAGGGTTAATTTCCACGGGTAGGTAATTTTCACTGACGGTCTAATTACTGCGTTTTTTCCGATTTTCGCGCCAAATAAGCGTAATAAAAAAGCACGCCAGCGATACATCACCTGTGGCGACCACGCAAATAATGTCGCCTGTACCGCCCACCATAATTGCACTTTGATGGCATTGCCGCCCCGGAACCCTTTTGGTACAGAAAAACCACTGAGATCCTGCATCACATCTCCTTATATTTACGTTTTGTTATATAAGGTCTTCGTTTTACCCGTTGTGCGCAGGCGTAAGTGCCATGATAATTCGGCCCAAAAACCCGGCACGCGTAATATCTGGCGCTGCACTTTTTTCGCGTCCTGGCATAATTCCAGATTGTTCGTCGTGGACACCCCACCCATTGAAAATTCAGACACCAGACCGTTCAATTTTTTAAAGGGGTATCCGTTTTTATACATCCTGGCGGCCAGCGCATAATCGGAGGAAACCTTATATTGCAGATCATATCGGCAGACTTTCAGACCGCTCACCGGAAAAAATATTGCCTGATGACTCGCCGGTAAACTGTGATAAATATACCAACCGGGTTTCGCACTACGTTTTATTTTATGACCGTCGCCAAAATCCAGCAGCGCATCACCGGTAATCATCCGGTCATCTTTTTGTGATTGCAGCTGGCGGACGAAACGGGCGGCCTGTGGATGAAAGATATCGCCAGAGTTGAGGAACAGCGCAAAGCGACCACGCGCCATCTCAATCCCTTTGTTCATCGCATCATAGATACCGTTATCCGGCTCGCTGACAAAGCGTAAGTGGTAATCCCCGTTCAGATTTTCGAGAAATTCCCGGGTTCCGTCGTTGGAACCGCCATCCACCACGATCCACTCGAAGCTGAGCTCCTTCGCCTGTGCCAGATGCGCTAACGACGCATGCGTTCTGACGATACCTTCCCGATTACGAAAGGCGACGGTGATAATACTGAGCAACATGTGAATGACCTCGTAACATTGCGCCCGATGACTCAGACGCTAAGCGCTTTGCGCAAAATAAACGGACACACAATTAAAAATGCATATTCCGGACTAAATATCGAACCGGTAAAAAACAGCGACACCGGCGTAAAAAGATAAAGCTGCACCCGAAAATTCTGATTATCGCCAAACGCATTTAATGTCATTTTTAAGACTTTCCACATGTACCACAGCGTCAATAACACTGCGAACCAGGAAAAATAAATAATCAGCAGATACAACCCATTGTCTATTGTTTTACCGACATCTGCACCGTTAAAAATTCCGAATGATGCAACATATTCATAAAGTGAGCCAAATCTGATAACACCATCAATATGGCTTAACGAATAACCCACCATCACTAACGGACCGATAATACGATAATAGGATGATGAGCCTTCAGTACCTAAATCACCGAGGCGGGTCGAGATGTAAGGAAATGCAAATATCAAACCGACCAAAAACACGGCTAATGAGATTATCGCCAGTGGTAATTTTTTCTTTATCGCGTCCTTATTCAGATACTGAAATGCCCACTCCAGTAAGTAAAATAGAATAAACGTCATTACTCCTGAAAACGATCCTGATAATATTATCCCTGCCAGAATCATAGCATCAGCTTTAGGTGTTTTGATACCAAACTGTTTGATACTGAGCCAAATTGAGATTAACGCCAGAGCAAAAAATGCGGGTTCGAAATACAGTGCTGTGGTTCGCTTGCCCCCGAATTTAATAAAGTTCAGAACATAGCTATTACTGTAAATAAGATATTTCGAAATTCCTTCCATTAAACTGCTGCCGCCGGTGAGAATGATCTGCGCCATTTCAGCCGCGGCGAGCAGTACCACCAGCGCCACCACCAGGTAGAAAAAGCGCAGGATCTTACGGTAGTTATGCGGTGAAATCGTTTTGAAGCGAATGCTCCAGACCATGCCAATAATGATGACGATATAGACAAACAGCAGGGTTGACGTCACGTACTTGCTGGCATCCAGCGACTGACCAAACAGATAGTTAAACGCCGTCAGCCCTGCCCCTGCGCCTAACGCGATCATCAATTTTTTTATGTTGATGCGTTCCACAAACAACAACAGCAGAACCGGCAAAAAGGTGACGATAGTAATGGGAAAACTTTCACCCAGCTGCGCAATTTTGACGTTAACCAGCAGATAGATAAGCGGCAGCAGCAGATAACTACAGATTCTGATAGAACGAGACATACTCCTCCAGCATCTGGTTTCCACTGTACGCCGCACGGCTGCGTTCACGAAACGCGGCCAGCGTGCTCCCGAATACCGCCTTCGCGATCGCGGATTTGCTCAGTTGCGCCAGCCGCATTACCTCCTCTTCAGAGAAGGTTTTCCCCCCTGATTTTTGCAAGACTTCCCGCGCGGCCTCGCTGTGGGTCGCAATAACCGGGACGCCGATGGACAGCGCCTCGCAGAGGATCAGCGGATAGTTGTCGACCCGGGAGCTGAACAGCAACGCATCCATCTGGTTGAGGGCGCTCATCAGCGTCCCTTTGTCCGTTTCAAAACCGTGGTTGATGACGTTTGCCCCTTCAAACGGCGAAAACTTACCGAAGGTGTGCAGTTCCACCTTGTCGCCCAGCGCTATCAGCTCGCGTATCAACCGTTGATTTGTTTTGCCGTCATAACGTAAGTCGTGCGCGACGATGGCAATTTTCGGACGCCCCTGGGTTTCAACGACCGGGGGCAACGTTGAGAGAATCGCTTCGGTTGCCACATCAATACCGTTATTGATGACCCGGCAACGTCCTGCGCCATACAGACTACTGAAGGCCTCTGCCACATGCTGGCTGGGAGAAATAAACTGGCAGCCCAGCGCCAGCATTTCGCGAAACAACTGGCGCTTTTCGTCGATTAGTTCGTGCGCGCGATCGACATTGACCGGCGGATAGTTACTGAGTGTTGGGCATTTTTGACAGCCTGACCGCCACCCCTCACAACCGTCGGTAAACGCGCAACGCCCGGTGACGCTCCAGTGATCGTGCAGCGTCCACACCAGCGTCACGTCGGGTTTGTGGTGTTTGACCTTTTCGCAAAACGCCACCACCTCAGCAAGATTCAGCCAGTAGCTGTGCAACACATGAAAATGCAGCACCACAGGACCCGGGGTGCGGATGACGCTGCGGTACACATTATTCAGATTGCCGAACAGGTCGCGATTGAACAAACGAAACAGCGCGAGGTTCGCCATTGAGGTCAGACGCGGAGTGTGCTGCATGACGTGCGGGTAGTTGTGATGGCTAACGCTTTTCTTGCCGCCTTTGCCATAACCATAGACAAAGCGAGAGGTCAGCCCTTTTTGCCGCGCGCGCTGGTGAAGATCCAACGCCACGCCCGCCGCACCGCCTTCCGCCAGTCGAACATTAAATTGCAGAATCTTCATTTAATGACCCTCACGCGTGCTTTCTCCCCCACCACCAGCGCATTGTCCGGGATGGTGTCCAGCACAACGCTGCCTGCGCCAATCGTCACGTTATGACCAATGGTGATGCCGCCGAGCAAAATGACATTGGCGCCCAGGTCCACGCCGTTGCCAATCACCGGGCAAGCCATATTGTCAGCACCGCGATTACCAATAGTGACACCGTGGCGAAGGGTAAAATCGTCGCCCACGACCACGTGTTTGTTAATCACCACCGCATAACCATGATGGATGGTGAATCGGCGGCCGATGGTGGCCGCAGCTTGTATTTCATAACCGAAAAAACCTTCGGTGATGATGCGATACAGCACCAGTACCGGGGCTGCCCACAGATTGTTCAGTACATTCTTTTTGCGCCAGACGGAGCAGAAATGGGCGAAACGATACGCCAGCACCATGCAGCACGGACGCAGACTCCAGCTGTTTGCGCGTAAATCTTCCAGCATGCTTAGCGCCCCCGCAGTCCGTCAGCCAGACGTTTGCCGTTGCGCACGGAAAGGAGCGTCAGCAACGTGCGCCATGTCATGCGCTTGTTGCGGATCTGATACAACGTGAACAACTGGTATTTTTTGCTGGCCTTGTCGAATTTGTCTTTGTGCTTGCGGTAAAAGTGAAAGTAGCCGGAGAATTTTTTCGGCGATGAGGTGATCTGCATCTCGCCGTGATTGATGTGCAGAATTTGCGTCGCCTCTTCCACTTTCCACGGTTCGCCATACTCGACGACCATGCGCAGAAAAATGTCGTAATCCTGCGCTGCCGAAAGCGACGTATCGAACAGGCACTCTTTAAAACGCCACGCCCCGGTAAACACCTGGTTGCCAATAATGTTGCGTTTGTAGAATAAGCGGCGCGAGTACGGCGATTTGGGGTACAACGGCAAGCTGGCAGGTTGTGAGTAGACCTCCCCTTCACAGACATAGTCGTTGGCATATAAAAAGGCGTGCGTCACCAGTTGATGCGCGTGTTCAAGGAAGACGCTCAGACGGTTCGGCGTCCATTCATCATCATCATCAATCCCGGTAATGTAGGCACCCTGAGCCTGCATGATGGCCTGGTTGCGCACCGCGCAGGCACCGGAGTTGACGTCGTTGTGAATATAACGCACACGCGGATCGTTCAACCCTGCCACAAATTTCTGCAACTGTTCCCACGAGGCGGAACAATCATCCACGATGATCATCTCCCAGTGACGATAATCCTGGCGCAATACCGATTTAATCGCCCGGATGGCGAGCTGTTGCCGGTTCCAGGTTGGCATATAAATTGAAATCAATGGGTTGTCTGTTTTCATGCTCATTTTCCAAGAAGTATTACCTGACGGCACAGCGTGTAGGCCGGATAAGGCGTTTACGCCGCCATCCGGCAGCTATGCCTGATGGCGCTTTGCTTATCAGGCCTACTGAATTAGCAGGCCACTCACGATTTTTTATTTTGAGTCCGATGTGTATTCGTACTCGTAGTAACCGTAATCCTGGTATCCGGACGCCCGGCGGAATATGGAGTTGAGGATCACGCCTTTGACCGGAACCCCATTTTGTTCAAAGCGGCTCAGGCTGGTTTCCACCTCTTTCAGCGTGTTGACGGCGTAACGCGCCACCATCAGCGTGGTACCGGCATGACGCCCCACAATCGCAGCGTCAGTCACCGCGAGGATGGGCGGCGTATCAATCAGCACCAGGTCATAGTTCGCGCTGGCCCAGCGAATCAGCTCGCCAAAACGTTCGCTCATCAATAACTCGGAGGGGTTCGGCGGGACTTGTCCGCGCGGAATAAGATCGAAATGGGAGATGGAGGTCGGTTTCGCGCTGCTGGCTACCTCCCCTTTTCCCGCCAGAATATCGGACAACCCATTCGTGTTATGGGTACCGAGTAGCTCATGGGTGTAGCCCTTGCGCATGTCACAGTCGATCAGCAGTACGCGTTTATGAGTCTGGCTGATGACCGCCGCAAGGTTGGCGCAGACAAATGTTTTGCCGATGGAAGGACTCACACCGGTCAGCATCAGCACATTGTTTTGTGCCTGCATCATGGCGAAGTGCAGACTGGTACGCAGGCTACGCACCGCTTCAATCGCCAGATCAGTGGGATTGCCCACCGCCAGCAACTGACTCTGCTTGTAGCGCTTAACGCCTTTCACGGTTTTGACGTTATCGTGTGCTTTTTGCCACTCCGATAGCGGAATACTGGCATAGACGCTGATCCCGTTCTCTTCCAGCACCTGCGGGCTTTCAATCCCACGATGAAGCAGTGCGCGCAGCAGAACGCCAACGATGGAAAGCATCAGGCCGAGAATAATACTGCCGAGAATAATCAGCGCTTTTTTCGGTTTCAGCACACCGGGCTGCGCGATGGCCGGGTCGACAATCCTGACATCGCCTACCGTGCTGGCCTCCGTGATTTTCAGCTCCTGCTGTTTGTTCAGCAGTTGCATATAAACCTGCTGACCGGACTCCACGTCACGGGTCAGACGCACAATTTCCTGCTGCGTTTTCGGCATCGCCGTCACGCGGCCATTCAGCTTGTTTTTTTCCTCTTCCAGCGCGTTGCGTTTTTCCAGCAGTGTGCGGTAAGCCGGATGCGCTTTGGTGTAGAGTTTGGAGATTTCCGCCTCTTTGAACGTCAGTTCGTTCAACTGGGCATCAATGTTGACCATCGAATCCAGCACCGCTTTCGCTTCCAGCGGTAAATCGACCGAATCTTTATCCTGGCGAAAGGCGTTCAGTTTGTTTTCAGCAATATCCAGACGACCACGCACTTCAGGTAACTGTTTTGCCAGAAACGCCAGGCTTTTGGCCGCCTCTTCGGATTTGCGCGCAACATTTTGCTGCAGATAGTTGCGGGTGATGCTGTTGAGAATGTCGCGGATCTGCTCTCTGTCTTCCCCGGTAAAACTGAGGCTTAACACGCCCGTATCTTTGCCGTTTTCCGTCACCGTCAGGTTGTTTTGCAGCGTATTGATCATCCCCAGGGTAGAGAATTTCGTCACCGTGAATTCGCTGTCTGGCGCGGCCTGAATCGCGCTAACGTTCAGGGTAACCCCCTCTTTGCCCAGCAACTCCCCCACCTGGCCCTGGGCGCTAAAACCGCCGTCACTGGTCAGTTCGTACGTTTTGTCACTCAGTACGTGCAGGGTAAATACCTGCTCATTCATCTCCTTTGGGCGGGTGAACGTGGTCACTTTTACCGTGTCATTATGACGCCCCATCAGGCGATCCCACCCGGCGCCAAACAGCGGAAAACTGTTTTTGGTGACGGCGATATCAAGATCCAGATCGTCCACCGTCTTTCCCAGTACCAGGCGCGACTGAATAAGCTGGATTTCGGCGTCTGACGCTGGCGGTTTATTTGACAGCGCCGAGCCAATATCCTGAACCAGTGAGTTGCCGTTATTTTGCTCAATTTGTACCAGCGCATCGGCACTGTAGATAGGCGTGGCGAAGAGGGTGTAGATGCTGGCGCACAGCGCAAACGCTGCCGTGATGCCAAGAACCCACCAGCGCGCCTCAATCACGGTCCCCACCAGACGACCGATATCAATCTCATCATTGCCCGTGACCGGCGCCGCAGACTGTTTTACTTTTTCTGTCATTGTTTTCCCTGCTCTGCATTCAGTGCCTGCGCCCACTGGCGGGCAGACCGTTCAAGGAGTGAGTACACCGCTTCAAACGCATCACGACTTTTGCGATACGGATCGGGTATTTCACGTTCACTATCCCAATGACCAAACAGCATCACTTTGCCGCGCATCTCCGGCGCTATCTCGCACAACCGGGTAATATGGTGTTTCTCCATGGTCAGAATCAGGTCGTAGTCACGACACATGCGCCCGGAAATCTGACGCGCGCAGTGCCCGTCCAGAGAGAGGTTATGCGCCGCCGCGACACTGAATGCCGACGGATCGGCGCCGTGGCCAGACAACGCCCCTAAACCGGCAGATTCCACCGTCAACGCGGGGTGATAACTTTTCAGCAAACGTTCTGCTGTTGGGGAACGGCAAATGTTCCCCACGCAAACCACTAATATTTTGTTAAACATGACGATTACCAGGTGTGAATGTCGCTGGCCGTATCCGTCATGTAACGGACACCGCTAATGGTCGGCAGCAACTGATTGATCAGACGGTTCCAGCGGGCCACCGGCGCGGTCGTGACATACACCACGTCGTACGGTTGCAGACGGAATTCCGTCGCCATCACCAACGAGGTGGCATCGGACATATCAAGCTGATAGATATTGGCAATCTTGCCGTTACGCCCGCCCTCACCTTTCAGCGGACGAATCACAAAGATGCCGCTGGCGTTGGAGGTCGTCAGGTCGATGCCTTCAGCAGTGCCCAGCGCTTCGGTCAGCGTCATACCGCTGAAGTCCATTTTGAGCGTGCTCTGTTTCTTCACTTCGCCCATCACGAAGACTTTCAGATCGTCGTTGCGTGGTACAAACAGGATGTCTCCAGGGTAAAGCAGTCGGTTTTGACTGAGATCGCCGTTTTGCATCAGCGCTTGCAGGGAAATGCGCTGTTCCTGCCCTTTATGAGTCAGCACCACATTGCGCCAGTCGGCGGCGTCCGTCAGCCCTCCCGCAGCGTTAATGGCGTCGAGGACGGTCAGAGGAACGTTGGTGATCGCCTGCTGACCCGATTTATTCACCTGCCCGGAGACATACGCCTTCTGCGAGCGGAAAGCGGCGATATTAACGTCCACCTGCGGGTCAGCAATGTACTTCGCTAAGCGCCCGGTAATATCACTGCGGATCTCTCCCAGCGTTTTTCCAACCACGCTGACTTTGCCAATGTAGGGATAAAACATGGTGCCATCCGGCTGCACCCAGTTACCGGCGTCACTGGAGCTGCGATATTGCCCTGCTGGCGTGGTCAGTTCCGGGTGGTCCCAGACGGTGACATTCAGCACGTCACCAGGACCGACCCGGTACTGGTAGCTGGCGATCTCCTGGTCTAACGACATATTGGGTTGCGCCACGTTAGGTCTCGGGCGTAATTGTTCAACCAAACGCGGGGTTAACGGATAGACATTCACCATTCGGTCGAGATCAAAATCAGCGTCCTGTTGTTTGATGACATCTTTACCCATCGTAGACATATTGCTGCCCGGAAGTACTGTGCAGCCACTTATCAGGGCTACCGACACCAATAATGGCATCAATTTCATTTTGGATTTCATCATTGATTATTTATCACTTTGGCAGAGTAATTATCCTGTGCAATTTAAATAGCGACGTTACCTGTTCATATTTACATTGCAGTTAATTGAATAAAAATTTAACTGGCATCAGTCCTAAAAAATCGGCTTTCGTCCACAGGCTATTGACAGAATAATTGAGGCGCGTCTTCAGGCAACCAGGCACGCTACCGCCCCTGGCTTTTTAGCTACCAATACACTGATTCACCTGGTTTTTTACAATCCTCTTTATTTTCAAATTCTTGCCAACGGAACAGCTGCGCGGAAAATAATAAACACCCGACAGCATCTGCTTCGTCGCTGAAGAATATTTTTATTGCTTATTGCTAATGTTGCTGGAATTGTTGCAGCTAACGTAATAGCAGGCAAGGTAACTAGTCTGTACCTCACTCTTTTTAAGATTAATATTAAGGCTTAATTTTTATAATTTTAGGATTTTATTGATGTTGACAATATTAATTTCGACCAGCCACCTGCGATATTTCCTAAATATAATTCCGTACTCTATGCTTTCTCCGTAAAAATAGGATGGTTATTTTGACGTCAATTTTTCGCTGCCGCCCTTAGATATAAAGGAAGAGAAATCGCGTTACGGCATTGCAATTTGGCCCAGCTTTATCCATGATCGAATTGTGACAATTGTCATATAACCAGGGGTATTACGTTTACTATGGAATGGATTGCCGATCCGTCAATCTGGGCCGGACTTGTCACGCTTATAGTGATTGAGTTAGTCCTCGGCATTGATAACCTCGTCTTTATTGCTATCCTCGCAGAAAAACTGCCTCCTGCGCAGCGTGACCGCGCGCGCGTCACCGGGCTGCTGTTAGCAATGACCATGCGCCTGCTGTTGTTGGCGTCAATCTCATGGCTGGTCACGCTGACCACCCCACTCTTCAGCATACATGAGCTGAGTTTCAGCGCTCGTGACCTGATTATGCTGTTTGGCGGCTTCTTCTTACTGTTTAAAGCCACGATGGAGCTGAACGAAAGGCTGGAGGGGAAAGACAGCGATAATCCCACGCAGCGGAAGGGGGCGAAATTCTGGGGCGTGGTGGCGCAAATCGTGGTACTGGACGCCATCTTCTCGCTCGATTCGGTCATCACCGCCGTGGGAATGGTCGATCACCTTGCCGTCATGATGGCCGCCGTGATTGTCGCCATAAGTCTCATGCTGCTCGCCAGCAAGTCCCTGACGCGCTTTGTGAACAGCCACCCCACTATCGTTATTCTGTGTCTCAGCTTCTTGTTGATGATCGGGTTCAGCCTTGTGGCTGATGGGTTTGGATTCCACATTCCGAAAGGTTATCTGTACGCCGCCATCGGGTTCTCGGTGATGATTGAAGCCCTTAACCAACTGGCTATTTTTAACCGCCGTCGCTTTCTCTCTGCGAACCATACCTTGCGCCAACGTACCACCGAGGCGGTCATGCGCCTGCTGAGCGGACAAAAAGAAGACGCCGAACTGGATGCGCAAACCGCCTCAATGCTGGCAGATCACGGCAACCAACAAATTTTCAATCCGCAAGAGCGGCGGATGATTGAGCGGGTACTGAACCTGAACCAACGTACGGTCAGCAGTATCATGACCTCGCGTCACGATATTGAGCATATTGATCTCAGCGCGCCCGAAGCAGAAGTCCGCGCCTTGCTGGAAAAAAATCAACATACCCGTCTGGTGGTCACCGCAGAAAATGAGCAAGAAGATCTACTTGGCGTGGTGCATGTCATCGATCTGTTGCAGCAATCGCTGCGTGGCGAGCCGCTCGACCTGCGGGTGCTGATCCGCCAGCCGCTGGTGTTCCCGGAAACGCTGCCGTTGCTTCCCGCCCTGGAGCAGTTCCGTAACGCGCGTACTCACTTTGCCTTTGTGGTGGATGAGTTTGGTTCTGTCGAAGGGATTGTCACGCTCAGTGATGTCATGGAGACGATTGCCGGAAACCTGCCCAATGAAGTCGAGGAGATCGACGCCCGTCACGACATTCAGAAGAACCCGGACGGCTCCTGGACCGCCAATGGTCATATGCCGCTGGAAGACCTTGTGCAATATGTCCCGTTGCCGCTGGACGAAAAACGTGAATATCACACTATCGCCGGGCTGCTGATGGAATATCTACAACGAGTACCGAAACCCGGTGAAGAAGTTCAGGTTGGCGATTATCTGTTGAAAACGCTACAGGTTGAAAGCCATCGGGTACAAAAGGTTCAGTTGATTCCACTGCGCCATGATGAGGACGATCTGGACTACGAGGTGTGATGGAAACCGGATGGCCCGCAAAATGGGGGCCATCCGGTTAAGGGTTACATCTTATCAAGCAACTGCTTCACGTCTTTACCGTTGCGGCTATCTTTATTGCGATCCGCCCAGTTATTGAGACGACGTTTCGCTTCATCCTGCATATGTTTACGCAAAACCTGGTCTACCTGCAGGGTGTAATTCAGTGAATCCCAATTCCCGTAAACCCTGAGCGGAACCGGCGTCTCTTTCAGGAACGAGACCAGTTTACTGTCCCCTGTCCAGCCGCCGAGTACCTGAATGTTGAACTGCGTGTCACAGGTCTGATCGATAAGATCCACCATCCCTTTCCCGGAAAGCGCCAGAAGCGAAGATTGCCCCTGCATATCGTCGAGCGTCAATTCACCCTTTCTGAGCGTGACATCACTCTGGAAGTAATCCAGACGCGTCGCGTTATCGAAGCTTTGTTGTGATTGTACATCGCCCCCGTTCCGCTCCACAGCCTGTTGCACCAGCTGTTGGAAGTTCATCCCTTCCATATGCGTGTCGTTCATTTCGACATGCGCCTGACCCTGCCAGCTGTGACGAAATGCCCACGCATCAATATCCGCGCCGGAAAACTCCCCGGTCAGCGACATCTTCCCGGTCAGAGAGATGGGGTAATTAAAGGCCTTAAGAATGGTTCCAATCTCAACATTCTCAAGACGGGGATGAAACACTGCCTGCGGTTCTTGCTCCCGTGCATCCAGTTCACCCGGTAGCGAAACCAGTCCGCCATCAAGTTTCCCCTGTAGCGTTTCGATATTCAGCAGCCCTGACTGATTCGACATTTTGGCAGCGACATCGGTAAATTCCATCCCCCGCCAGTGCACATCGGCAGCCTGCAACGAAATGTCAGCAGAAAAACCGTGCAAGCCACTGTAAGCCGGTTCATCAATTCGCGATGCGATAACCGGTCTCGCGAGCGTTGGCTGGCTCTGCCCTTGCTGCGTAATACCATTTGCACCCACCACCTCTTCAGTGGGCGGGAGAAGATTATCAAGATTCAGTTTGCCAAACTGGAGGTCAATCACCCATTGCGGTTTATCATTGAGTGTAATCTCTGTTTTTCCGGTCAGCGTGCTGTCATTAGCGGTCAAATTGAGCTGGCTAAAAGAGAGTCTTTTTTCCTCTTCCTGCCACTGTGCCTGTAATTGCCCCTGCCCCTGAATCCCCTGTTTCGGTAAATCGGCCCCCTGCAATTGCCAGGTAAACTGTTGAATTGAAGCCGCCAGATTATGCGGATAATCAGACGCATCAACCGTACCATTGAGGGCGAGGTTCAGATCGCGCTGGTCGCGATTGACGCGTCCGGAAAACTCGAACGAACCGCGATGTTGGGTATCCTGTTCCATTTGCAGGTGGATATCGCGCACCGTGACCTGCTCATCGTTCTCATGCTGGAAAACCAGTACGCTGTCTACCACGCGTAAACTGGCGATATCAAACGACCAGCCGCGATCTTCGGCGATATCCGGTAATGTATTGTCTTTTGGTGCAATCGGGGCGTCTTTAATGGGCATCGCTTCCGATTGCGGGGTCAGTTGGATCACCGCCCCTTTCAGCATCACCTGCTCAACCTTGAGCTGATGACTCAGAAGCGGCCACAAAGAGACGTCAAGACGCATGTTGTCAGCGCGAATTAACGCCTCACTTGCACCCGGCGCCGTTAAGGTCATCCGCCCGGAGAGAATGCTAAGCTGCGGCCAGACATGCCAACGCAGTGGACCATCCAGTTCAAGTTGATATCCGCTACGGGCAGCAACCTGCTGCACCATATACGCGCGGAAATCATTTGGATTGACCAACATAACTAACGCAGAAAAACCGGCCACCAGCACGACCAGTAAGATCATCAGCGTCGTCAGAAATCGTCTCATGCTATCCTCAATGGAACGGAACAGGCTTAGTCTTTATCAATCCGGCTGGCAACAGCGCCTTGTTGATCGCGATATTTCGCATCTTCACGACGATTGTAAGGGCGTGCCGCGGGACCGGAAAGCGGTTCGAAGCTCAGTGCGCCAATCAACATGCCAGGGCGCAGCGCCAGCGGTAATTTCCCGGAATTGTAGAATTCCAGCACAATACAGCCCGACCAGCCGGGATCGATACGGTGCGCAGTCACGTGCACCATCAACCCCAGACGCGCCAGCGAAGAACGACCGTCCAGCCATCCCACCAGGTCCGGCGGTAGCGTAACAGATTCATAGGTCACGGCCAGCGCCAGTTCGCCAGGATGCAGGAAAAAGGCCTCGCCTTCATCCAGCACGATTTCATCGCTCATCACACGATCCAGCGCGGCGCTCACTTCAGCTTTAGGACCACTCAGGTCGATAAACGCGGCTGTATGGCCGCTGAAAGTGCGAAACTTATTGCCCAGGCGCACATCGACTGTCGCGCCGTTGATGCGCTCTACGGGAGGACGCGGGTTGATCGACAAACGGCCTTCATCCAGCCAGGCTTCAATATCTCGGTCACACAAACGCATGGTGCTTTCTCCTTTTGAGCATCAATCCCTTGACGTCTGGTGCATCAAGGGCGAACCAGGTTATCACTGAACGGTACACAATTCGCTGGGCTTATTCAAAGAACTGACTGATTTTCGCTTTCAGAATATCGATAGCGATGCGGTTCTTACCGCCGCGCGGCACGATAATATCGGCATACTGTTTAGACGGTTCGATAAATTGCAGGAACATCGGACGTACGGTTTTCTGATACTGCGCCATGACCGAATCCATAGAACGACCGCGCTCATTGACGTCGCGTTTGATGCGGCGCATCAGACAGATATCCAGCGGGGTATCGACAAAAATAGAGAAGTTCATCTCTTCACGTAACCGCATATCCGTCAGCAGCAAAATGCCTTCCAGAATAATGACTTTTTTCGGTTCAACACGAACCGTTTCTTTCATACGGGTATGTTCAACATAGCTATACACTGGCAGTTCAATCGGACAGCCGCGTTTGAGCGTTTGCAGATGTTGAAACAGCAAGCTGTGATCCATCGCATTCGGATGGTCATAGTTGGTTTTTACGCGCTCTTCCATCGACAGATGGCTTTGATCTTTGTAATAGCTGTCTTCGGGAATAACGCCAATATGTGCATCACCGACTTGTTCACGCAACTCACGATAAAGGGTACTGGCAATGAGACTTTTACCGGAAGCGGACGCGCCTGCGATACCGATAATGACGCACTGATGAGACTGATCAGTCATAAATTTAGCGACCTGATTAACCTGGATGTTAGGGAGGGCGGCGTAGAAACGCCAAACGCGGCAATTATAGGGATTTCAGGCGCGCGATACCAGTCGAGATAGCAGATGGCGCAGCGGCTGCTAAATTACCCCCCGCGCTTTCCCTTTCGCAAATTAAAACGGTCAACTTTAAATCAGGCTGGAAAATTATTTCCAACAGTAAGGAATTATTAACTTAATCGCGTCATTTTATGAACAGTTGACCTATAAAAGGTGAATTGTTTGTACTAGCATAACCACAGATAACAACTGACGCGTCCGGGTGTTCCGTGACGGTACGGGCTATTCGGATAACGTGGTAATGAGTAAACAATTCCAACATGTTTTAGTTACCCTGGCTCATCCTATACTGCATCTGATCAGTTTAGGCCTGGTGGCCTTTATCTTTACGCTGTTTTCGCTCGAATTATCGCGTTTTGGTACACAGCTGGCCCCTTTGTGGTTCCCCACCTCTATTATGACAGTGGCGTTTTACCGTCACGCGGGGCGCATGTGGCCGGGTATTGCTCTCTCCTGTTCGCTTGGCAGTCTCGGCGCGGCATTACTGCTTTTCCCTAACGTTTCGCTGAACTTTACCTATACCGCAATTAACATTTTCGAAGCCGTTATCGGCGCAATATTGCTGCGTAAACTCCTGCCCTGGTATAACCCATTACAAAACCTGAGCGACTGGATCCGTCTGGCGATAGGCAGCGCGGTGATTCCGCCTCTGGTGGGTGGACTCCTTGTCTGGTTGCTGGTGCCTGAAAGCGCGCACCTGGAAGCATTTCTTATTTGGGTTCTTTCTGAATCAATCGGTGCTCTGGCGCTGGTTCCCCTGGGTTTGCTGTTTAAACTGCATTACTTGCTGCGCCACCGGGATCCGCGCGTATTGCTTGAAACGTTGCTGACGCTGGCCGTCACGCTGGTGCTGAGCTGGCTCTCAATGCAGTATCTGCCGTGGCCGTTTACCAGCGTCATCGTGTTGCTGATGTGGAGCGCGGTACGTCTGCCACGTGTGGAAGCCTTTTTGATCTTTCTCGCGACGGTGATGATGGTGTCATTAATGATGGCCGTCGATCCATCGCTGCTCTCAACGCCCAAAGCCCACATCATGGCGAACGTCCCCTGGCTGCCGTTTGTCATGATTCTGATTCCTGCCAATGTAATGACCATGGTGATGTATGCGTTTCGCACCGAGCGTAAACACATTTCTGAAAGCGAGGCGCGCTTTCGCAACGCCATGGAATACTCCGCCATCGGCATGGCACTGGTGGGTACTGAAGGCCAGTGGCTACAAGCGAACAAAGCGTTGTGCCAGTTTCTTGGCTATAGCCAGGATGAGCTACGCGCGCTCACTTTCCAGCAACTGACCTGGCCGGAAGATCTCAATAACGATCTTGAACAGCTCAACATGCTGGTTCGCGGCGAGATCAACAGCTACTCGATGGAAAAACGCTACTACACCCGAGAGGGAGAAGTGGTCTGGGCGCTGTTGACGGTCTCGCTGGTTCGCCATAGCGATACCACTCCGCTTTACTTTATTGCGCAGATTGAAGATATCAACGACCTGAAACAAACCGAATGGGTCAACAAGCGCCTGATGGAACGGATTACCCTGGCAAATGAAGCGGGCGGTATTGGTATCTGGGAGTGGGAATTGCAGTCTGATGTCTACCTTTGGGATAAGCGGATGTTTGAACTGTATGAAATTCCTCCACACGTAAAACCCACCTGGCAAGTCTGGTATGACTGCGTGTTGCCTGAAGATCGCGATCATGCTGAAAAAGAGATCCGCGATGCGCTTGCTGCCCGTCGCCCCTTCAAACTGGAGTTCCGTATTACGGTAAAAGACGGAATCCGGCATATCCGCTCACTGGCAAACCGGGTCTTGAATAAAGACGGCGAAGTGGAACGCTTACTCGGCATCAATATGGACATGACCGAAGTGAAGCAACTGAACGAAGCGCTATACCAGGAAAAGGAGCGCCTTCACATTACGCTGGACTCCATCGGAGAAGCCGTTGTCTGTATTGACGTCGACATGAACGTTACCTTTATGAACCCGGTGGCGGAGAAGATGAGCGGCTGGCAGCAAAATGACGCAATGGGTGTGCCGTTACTGACCGTGCTGCGCATTACCTTTGGCGACAACGGCCCATTAATGGAAAACATCTACAGTGCGGATATGTCCCGCTCCGCGATTGAGCAGGATGTGGTGCTGCATTGTCGTAGCGGCGGCAACTACGATATCCATTACAGCATTACCCCACTCAGTACGCTGGACGGCGGCAATATTGGGTCAGTACTGGTTATTCAGGACGTCACTGAATCGCGTAAAATGCTGCGCCAGCTCAGTTACAGCGCATCCCATGACGCCCTGACCCACCTGGCGAACCGGGTCAGCTTCGAAAACCACCTGAAGCGTTTGTTGCAAACCGTTCGCGATGCCCACCAACGTCACGCCCTGATCTTTATTGACCTTGACCGTTTCAAAGCCGTCAACGACAGTGCAGGCCATGCCGCCGGTGACGCGCTATTACGTGAAATCTCGGCGCTGATGCTCAGTATGATCCGTTCCAGCGACATGCTGGCGCGTCTGGGCGGAGATGAGTTTGGACTGTTACTGCCTGACTGTAATATCGAAAGCGCCCGTTTCATCGCAACGCGAATGATTAACGCCATCAACGATTACCACTTTATGTGGGAAGGGCGTTTACACCGTATAGGCGCCAGCGCCGGGATAACGCGGATTGACGAACGCAATTATCTGGTAACGGACGTCATGTCACAGGCGGATATCGCCTGTTACGCCTCCAAAAACAATGGTCGTGGTCGCGTCACCGTGTATGAACCTCAGCAACAAGAGACGCATAAAGAACGGGGAATGATGTCGCTGGATGAGCAGTCGCAAATGATTAAAGACCATCCTTTGTTGATGATTGCACAGGGAGTGGCATCACCGCGGATCCCTGAAACATGCAGTTTCTGGTTGATTTCACTACGCCTGCACACCCGTGAAGGCGACGTCGTGGAAGAGCAGGCCTTCCGCGCGGGATTGGTCGACCCGGCACTCAATCATGCGCTGGATCGCCGCGTACTGCATGAATTTTTCCATCATGCGGCCCCGGCGATTGCACGCAAGGGGCTGAGCGTCGCCCTCCCCTTCTCCGCAGCCGGGTTAAGCAGCACGAGCTTAATCGATGAATTGCTGACCCACCTTGAACACAGCCCGCTCCCGGCGCGTCTGCTGCATCTGGTTGTGCCAGCCGATGTTATGATCACACATCCAACACAGACCGCTTCTGCGATTCAAAAACTGCGCCAGGCGGGATGCCGGATAATGTTCAGCCAGGTCGGTCGTGATCTGGAGATCTTCAGCCATCTGACTGCGCACATGGCGGACTATCTGCTGCTTGAAAGCGAACTCGCAACCAGCCTGCACGGTAATTTGATGGACGAAATGCTGGTTTCAATCATCCAGGGGAATGCACAGCGGCTGGGAATCAAAACGCTTGTCGGCCCGGTTCAGACGCCCGTTATCATGGATGCGCTTTCCGGCATCGGGATTGACCTGATTTATGGCGATATCATTGCCAACGCTCAGCCATTGGATCAACTACTTAACACCAGCTATTTCGCCATCAATTGACGGCTGCCAGCCCTCTGTATACCAGATATGCAACAACGCGTAGGAGCGCCAGGGTTTCCAGCGCTCGGCATAACGCCGAATCTGAGCGGGCGTCATGCCGGGAAAGCGCTGTTTAATCAGATAATCGTCTGGCAAAAAAATGTCCTTTGCCTGCCAGCCGCGCAGCGCGAAGTAACTGGCGGTCCAGCGACCAATACCGGGAAACGTTTGTAGATCTTTGACGCCGAGTTCGATGTCAGAGGGCGGCGTGACCGCTAATGCGCCATTCAGCGTCGCCTGAGCCAGATGGATCAACGCTTCACCGCGTTTGAGGGGCATCCCCAGAGCTTTAAGTTCGAGCGGATCCGCAGCAGCCAGCGTTTCAGGACCGGGAAAACAGACATATTCCGCAGCATCTTCCAGCGTCTCGCCATAACGGCGGGCCACTTTCGCGGTCAGTTTAGCGGCCATCGCCACACTGACCAGTTGTCCCAGAATCGCCCGCACGCCCTGCTCAAACGCATCAACCGCGCCAGGCAGGCGTAACCCTGGGCGAGCAGCCCCCAGTTCGCCAAGCGCATCGCTCACCAGTAATGGGTTACAGCGAAGATCGAAGAGTCGCTCGATTTTCGCCAGACATTCCGCTGCGACGGGCTGTAAACCCGGACTCAGGGTAATCTGCAACGTATGTGTCTGAAGGTCAGGCAGCGCGGTCAGCAACCCCCGATGCTCTCCAATAGCCAGACTTCGCTCGTAGGACGACGCGCCCACGGTTTCCACGCCATCAACCGCACGCGCGGCGAGAAAACCCAACATCCAGGACCAGTCATACGGCGGTTTCCAGTTCAGGGTATACATTGCGACTCCTCTAATCGTGAGTCTTCAGCATAAACGGTTTATCCGCGTTACGCCTTGCTTTCATATTCCAGTTGTCGGGACGGCAACATTTCGTTAAAGTCACGCCCCTTCTTCACTGGCATGGGGATTTTTCAGTGTTCATTGGTTTTGATTACGGTACGGCGAACTGTTCAGTGGCCGTTATGCAAGACGGGCAACCACGCCTGCTCCGGATGGAAAATAACAGCACGCTATTGCCCTCGATGCTTTGCGCCCCGACGCGCGAAGCGGTGAGTGAATGGTTGTACCGCCATCACGATGTCCCGGCAACGGATACCGAAACGCAGGCCTTGTTGCGTCGCGCGATGCGCTATAACCGTGAAGAAGACATTGATGTCCACCCGGAAAGCGTACAGTTTGGACTCGGCTCTCTGGCCCAGTACATTGACGATCCTGAAGAAGTTTACTTCGTTAAATCGCCCAAATCGTTCCTAGGTGCCAGCGGACTTAAGCCGCAGCAGGTTGCGCTGTTCGAGGATTTGGTTTGCGCCATGATGCTGCACATCCGTCATCAGGCACAGCATCAGTTGCCGGAATCGATCACGCAGGCGGTCATAGGTCGCCCGATCAACTTTCAGGGGTTAGGCGGGGACGACGCCAATGCCCAGGCGCAAGGGATTCTGGAACGTGCGGCAAAACGTGCAGGGTTTCAGGAGGTCGTTTTTCAGTACGAACCTGTTGCCGCAGGGCTGGATTATGAGGCCACACTGACCGAAGAAAAACGGGTTCTCGTTGTGGATATCGGCGGCGGTACCACGGACTGCTCCTTGCTGTTGATGGGCCCACAGTGGCATCAACGCGCCGATCGTGAAACCAGCCTGCTCGGCCACAGCGGCTGTCGCGTTGGCGGTAACGATCTCGATATTGCACTGGCGTTTAAAAACCTGATGCCGCTGCTCGGTATGGGGGGAGAAACAGAAAAAGGCATCGCGCTGCCGATTCTGCCGTGGTGGAATGCCGTCGCCATCAACGATGTCCCTGCGCAAAGTGATTTTTACAGCACCGCCAACGGTCGCTTACTTAACGATCTGGTGCGTGACGCGCGTGACGCAGACAAAGTCGCGCTGCTGCTCAAAGTCTGGCGTCAGCGTCTGAGCTATCGCCTGGTACGCAGTGCGGAAGAGAGCAAAATTGCGCTTTCCGAACAGCCCCATGTCACCACGTCGCTGCCTTTCATCAGCGACGAACTCGCAGCGGCGATCAGCCAACAAGGGCTGGAAGCGGCGCTGAATCAACCGTTGGCAAGGATTCTGGAACAGGTTCAACTGGCGCTGGATAACGCACAGGAAAAACCGGATGTGATTTACCTGACCGGCGGCAGCGCACGTTCACCGCTGCTCAGGAAAGCACTGGCCGAACAGTTACCGGGAATTCCGATTGCCGGGGGCGATGATTTTGGTTCTGTCACCGCCGGTCTGGCGCGCTGGGCGGACGTGGTTTTTCGCTAACTGTCTCGCAAGCTCAACCGCGAGTGGATTGACTTTATCGTTGCCAACGCTTAACGTCAGGAGTGAGGGTAAGGGAGAGGTTTTCCCCCTCCCCCTGGTGTCTTAGTATGCTGGCAAGCTGATAACTAAGAGTATCACCAGTATGATGACTAGCCGCATCATAACCCTTTCCTTATTTAAGGCCCCTTCCTCGGGAGGGGCTTTCCCGTTTCAGCGTCCTGCTGAAATGAGTGGCTTACCTCCTTCGCCGTGCCGTCACTTTAACGTAATATCCTACGCCCTCTATTTTTGCCGATAATTGTTGCGTAACCCCTCGCAAAGCCCGTCGCCATTCAGACAAATCCAGACCGTGTTTCATAATTCCTCCATTATTCTCCCTTGTTGGATAGCTAAACTAGTATCATTCCGCGAAACGTTTCAGGATGAAAAACTTATAACGATGAAAGGCAGTAACACATCCCGCTGGGTGATAGCTATGGTGGTCGCTGTGGCGGCCATTTCCGCAGTCTGGTTCTGGCACAACCGTGGCGAAACAACGGGAACCACGCCGGGCGCCACCGGCCACACACAGCACCCCGCAGGCCAGGGCCGACGCGGTATGCGCTCTGGCCCATTAGCGCCGGTTCAGGCGGCAATTGCCGTAGAACAAGCGGTGCCACGCTATCTGACCGGGTTGGGAACTGTGACAGCAGCCAATACGGTGACAGTGCGCAGCCGCGTGGACGGACAACTGATAGCGCTACACTTTCAGGAAGGACAACAAGTCAAAGCCGGCGATCTGCTGGCGGAAATTGATCCCAGCCAGTTCAGGGTTGCGTTAGCGCAGGCTCAAGGACAGTTAGCAAAAGACAACGCCACTCTGGCGAATGCCCGTCGTGATTTGGCGCGCTTTCAACAACTGGCGAAAACCAATCTCGTTTCCCGTCAGGAGCTGGACGCCCAGCAGGCGCTGGTCAGTGAAACGCAGGGAACAATTAAGGCTGATGAAGCCAGCGTTGCCAGCGCGCAACTCCAGCTTGACTGGAGCCGTATTACGGCACCGGTTGACGGTCGCGTCGGTTTGAAACAAGTGGATATCGGTAATCAGATCTCCAGTAGCGACACCACCGGGATCGTCGTTATCACTCAGACACACCCTATCGATCTGATTTTTACCCTGCCGGAAAGCGATATCGCCACGGTGATGCAGGCGCAAAAAGCGGGGAAACCCGTCACGGTTGAGGCCTGGGATCGCACCAACTCACACAAGCTGAGCGAAGGGATATTGCTGAGTCTGGACAACCAGATTGATGCCACCACCGGCACCATTAAAATTAAAGCACGCTTTAAAAATCAGGATGATACGTTGTTCCCAAATCAGTTTGTCAATGCGCGAATGCTGGTAGATACCGAGCACAATGCAGTGGTGATCCCCACTGCCGCCGTACAAATGGGTAACGAAGGCCATTTTGTCTGGGTATTGAATGACGAAAACAAGGTCAGCAAACATCAGGTGAAAACCGGTATTCAGGACAGCCAGAAAGTAGTAATTAGCGCCGGATTGTCCGTCGGCGATCGTGTCGTCACCGACGGAATTGACCGTCTGACGGAAGGGGCGAAAGTTGAAGTGGTGGACGCGCAATCCACAACCGCAACTGACGGCAAAGCCACCACGCGAGAATATGGCAAAAAAGGAGCGAACTCCTGATGCAGGTGTTACCGCCAGGCAGAACGGGCGGCCCTTCCCGCCTGTTTATTCTGCGCCCCGTCGCCACAACGTTATTGATGGTGGCGATTCTGCTGGCCGGGATTATCGGCTATCGGTTCTTGCCCGTTGCCGCATTGCCCGAAGTGGATTATCCGACGATTCAGGTAGTGACGCTTTATCCTGGCGCCAGCCCCGATGTGATGACCTCCGCCGTCACCGCCCCCCTTGAGCGCCAGTTCGGGCAAATGTCGGGGCTGAAACAGATGTCGTCGCAGAGTTCAGGCGGCGCATCGGTAGTGACACTACAGTTTCAGCTTTCACTGCCGTTGGATGTCGCCGAGCAGGAGGTCCAGGCCGCCATTAACGCCGCGACCAATCTGCTGCCGGACGATCTCCCTAACCCACCGGTTTACAGCAAAGTTAACCCGGCAGACCCGCCCATTATGACCCTGGCCGTGACCTCTGGTGCCATGCCGATGACGCAGGTAGAAGACATGGTCGAAACACGGGTGGCGCAAAAAATTTCGCAGGTTTCCGGCGTTGGTTTAGTCACGCTTTCAGGGGGACAACGCCCGGCCGTCCGCGTGAAACTGAATGCTCAGGCTATTGCCGCGCTGGGGCTGACCAGCGAGACCATCCGCACTGCCATCACCGGCGCGAACGTCAATTCGGCGAAAGGCAGTCTTGACGGCCCCACTCGCGCGGTCACGCTCTCCGCCAACGATCAGATGCAGTCCGTTGATGAGTATCGCCAGTTGATCATTGCTTATCAAAACGGCGCGCCAGTACGCCTGGGCGATGTCGCGACCGTTGAACAGGGTGCAGAAAACAGTTGGCTCGGTGCCTGGGCCAATAAAGAACAAGCCATCGTGATGAATGTGCAGCGTCAGCCAGGCGCGAATATTATCTCAACCGCAGACAGTATTCGCCAGATGTTGCCGCAACTGACCAACAGTTTGCCGAAATCGGTCAAGGTGACGGTACTTTCTGACCGCACCACCAATATTCGCGCCTCGGTAACCGATACCCAGTTCGAATTGATGCTGGCCATTGCGCTGGTGGTGATGATTATCTATCTGTTCTTGCGCAATATTCCTGCCACCATTATTCCCGGCGTCGCCGTACCGCTGTCGCTGATCGGTACCTTTGCCGTGATGGTCTTTCTCGATTTTTCCATCAATAACCTGACGTTGATGGCACTCACTATCGCCACCGGTTTTGTGGTGGATGACGCGATTGTGGTCATCGAAAACATTTCGCGTTATATCGAAAAAGGCGAGAAACCGCTGGCCGCCGCGCTTAAAGGGGCGGGCGAGATCGGCTTTACCATTATCTCGTTAACCTTCTCACTGATTGCGGTACTCATCCCGCTGCTGTTTATGGGCGATATTGTCGGGCGACTGTTTCGCGAATTTGCCGTGACGCTGGCGGTCGCCATTCTGATATCCGCCGTGGTGTCGTTAACGCTCACCCCAATGATGTGCGCGCGGATGCTGAGCCAGGAATCATTGCGTAAGCAAAACCGTTTCTCCCGCGCCTCAGAAAGACTGTTTGACCGCATTATTGCCGGTTATGGTCATCTGTTGGCGAAAGTGCTCAATCATCCCTGGCTGACGCTCAGCGTCTCCCTGGGCACGCTGCTACTGAGCGTGATGTTGTGGGTGTTTATCCCGAAAGGTTTCTTCCCGATCCAGGATAACGGCATTATTCAGGGAACGCTGCAGGCACCGCAATCCAGCTCGTTCGCCAACATGGCGCAACGCCAGCGGCAGGTTTCCGACCTCATTCTCAAAGACCCTGCCGTCGAAAGTCTGACCGCATTTGTCGGCGTGGATGGCACCAACCCGGCACTGAACAGCGCCCGTCTGCAAATCAACCTGAAGCCCCTGGATGAGCGTGACGATCGCGTTTCGCAGGTCATTTCACGCCTGCAGCAAGCGGTCGACACTATGCCGGGTGTGGATCTCTATCTTCAGCCGACGCAGGATCTCACCATTGATACCCAGGTGAGCCGCACGCAGTATCAATTCACGCTACAGGCGACATCGCTGGATGCGCTAAGTACCTGGGTCCCGCCGCTGGTGGCGAAACTGCAGCAGTTGCCGCAGCTTTCAGACGTGAGCAGCGACTGGCAGGACAAAGGCCTGGTGGCGTATGTCAATGTCGACCGCGACAGCGCCAGCCGCCTGGGGATCAGCATGGCGGATGTCGATAACGCGCTGTATAACGCGTTCGGCCAACGACTGATTTCGACAATTTATACCCAGGCAAACCAGTATCGCGTGGTCCTCGAACACGACACTGAAAACACGCCGGGGTTAGCGGCGTTAGATTCCGTGCGTCTGACCAGTCGCGACGGCGGTATTGTGCCGCTCAGCGCTATCGCCCGTATCGGCCAGCGTTTTGCTCCGCTCTCCATTAACCATCTCGATCAGTTCCCGGTCACCACCATCTCCTTTAACGTGCCGGACGACTATGCGCTCGGCGATGCGGTACAGGCGATTCTGGACAGCGAAAAAACGCTCAATCTGCCTGCGGATATCACCACCCAATTCCAGGGCAGCACCCTCGCCTTCCAGGCAGCTCTGGGCAATACCGTTTGGCTTATAGTGGCGGCAGTGGTGGCGATGTACATCGTGCTCGGCGTGTTGTACGAAAGTTTTATTCACCCCATCACCATTCTCTCCACGCTGCCAACGGCAGGCGTCGGCGCGCTACTGGCATTGATGATTGCAGGCAGTGAACTGGATGTTATCGCCATCATTGGCATCATTTTGCTGATTGGTATCGTCAAGAAAAACGCCATCATGATGATCGACTTTGCGCTGGCCGCTGAGCGCGAACAGGGCATGACACCACAGGACGCCATCTTCCAGGCGTGTTTACTGCGTTTTCGCCCGATCCTGATGACAACGCTGGCGGCATTATTAGGGGCATTGCCGTTAATGTTAAGTACCGGCGTCGGGGCGGAATTGCGCCGTCCGCTGGGCATTGGCATGGTGGGCGGTCTGCTGGTCAGCCAGGTATTGACGCTGTTCACCACGCCCGTCATTTATCTGCTGTTTGACCGCTTATCGCTGTCGATGAAAAACCGCTTTTCGCGCCGGGAAGAGGAAGCGTAAATGAAATTTTTCGCCCTTTTCATTTATCGGCCGGTTGCCACCATTTTGATCGCTGTCGCAATTACGCTGTGCGGCGTGCTGGGCTTCCGGCTGTTGCCGGTGGCGCCGTTGCCGCAGGTCGATTTCCCGGTGATTATGATCAGCGCCTCGTTGCCGGGCGCTTCGCCGGAGACAATGGCCTCCTCTGTCGCCACGCCGCTGGAACGCTCGCTGGGGCGCATTGCCGGCGTTACTGAAATGACCTCCAGTAGCTCACTGGGCAGCACGCGCATTATTCTTGAGTTTAGTTTCGACCGGGATATCAACGGCGCGGCGCGTGACGTGCAGGCGGCGATCAACGCGGCACAAAGTTTACTCCCCAGTGGCATGCCCAGCCGCCCGACCTACCGCAAGGCCAATCCCTCTGATGCGCCGATAATGATCCTGACGCTAACATCGGATACCTGGTCCCAGGGCGAACTGTATGACTTCGCCTCAACGCAGCTTGCCCAAACCATCGCCCAAATCGACGGCGTGGGCGATGTGGACGTTGGCGGCAGTTCGTTACCCGCCGTGCGCGTTGGTCTGAATCCACAGGCGCTGTTCAATCAGGGCGTTTCGCTGGACGATGTACGTACCGCCATCAGTGATGCCAATGTGCGAAAACCCCAGGGCGCGCTCGACGGTAAGCACCAGCGCTGGCAGATACAGACCAATGATGAACTGAAAACAGCCGCGGAATACCAACCGCTGATCATTCATTACAACAACGGCGCGGCCGTGCGCCTGGGGGATGTCGCCACGGTCACCGACTCGGTACAGGATGTGCGTAATGCCGGGATGACCAACGCGAAACCGGCGATATTGCTGATGATCCGCAAACTGCCGGAAGCCAATATCATTCAGACGGTGGACAGTATTCGGGCGAAAATTCCTGATCTGCAAACGCTGATCCCGGCCTCCATCGACTTACACATCGCCCAGGATCGCTCTCCGACCATTCGGGCCTCGCTGGAAGAGGTAGAACAGACGCTCATCATTTCCATCGCCCTGGTGGTACTGGTGGTGTTTTTATTCCTGCGTTCCGGGCGTGCAACCCTGATCCCTGCCGTCGCCGTACCGGTTTCGCTGATTGGCACCTTCGCCGCCATGTATCTGTGCGGATTTAGTCTGAATAATCTGTCACTGATGGCGTTAACCATTGCGACCGGTTTTGTTGTCGATGACGCCATCGTGGTGCTGGAAAACATCTCCCGTCACCTTGAAGCAGGGATGAAACCCTTACAGGCGGCGCTACAGGGAACGCGGGAAGTGGGCTTCACGGTGCTCTCCATGAGTCTTTCGCTGGTGGCGGTTTTTCTACCGCTGCTGTTGATGGGCGGATTACCCGGCAGGCTGCTGCGCGAATTTGCCGTTACGCTGTCGGTGGCTATCGGGATTTCACTGCTCGTCTCGCTGACCCTGACCCCGATGATGTGCGGCTGGATGCTCACATCAGGTAAAGCGCGCGAGCAGACGCGTAAGCGAGGTTTTGGACGTCTGCTGGTCGCGTTACAACAGGGCTACGGCAACTCGCTGAAGTGGGTGTTAAAACATACCCGTCTGGTGGGCGTTGTTCTGCTTGGCACCATCGCGCTAAATATCTGGCTCTATATTTCGATCCCGAAAACCTTTTTCCCTGAACAGGATACCGGGGTCTTGATGGGCGGCATTCAGGCTGACCAGAGCATTTCGTTCCAGGCGATGCGCGGTAAACTCGAAGACTTTATGAAAATCATCCGCGACGATCCGGCGGTGAATAACGTCACCGGTTTTACCGGCGGTTCGCGAGTCAACAGCGGCATGATGTTTATCACGCTGAAATCACGCGATGATCGGCATGAAACCGCTCAGCAGGTCATCGACAGGCTGCGCGTCAAACTGGCAAAAGAGCCCGGCGCCAATCTGTTTTTGATGGCGGTGCAGGATATCCGCGTCGGGGGACGTCAGGCCAACGCCAGCTATCAGTACACGTTGCTATCCGATGACCTGGCGGCGCTGCGCGAATGGGAGCCCAAAATTCGTAAATCGCTTTCCTCACTTTCGCAACTGGCTGATGTTAACTCCGACCAGCAGGACAACGGCGCAGAGATGGCGCTTGTCTACGATCGCGACACAATGTCACGGCTGGGTATCGACGTTCAGGCGGCGAACAGTTTACTGAACAATGCCTTTGGTCAGCGGCAAATTTCGACCATCTATCAGCCGATGAACCAATATAAAGTCGTGATGGAAGTAGACCCGCGTTATACCCAGGACATCAGCGCGCTGGATAAAATGTTCGTGATTAACAACGACGGGAAAGCGATCCCGCTCTCGAGTTTTGCAAAATGGCAGCCCGCTAACGCGCCGCTGTCGGTCAATCATCAGGGATTATCTGCCGCCTCGACCATTGCTTTTAACCTGCCGACCGGGACGTCGCTTTCCCAGGCTACCGATGCAATCAACCGCGCCATGACACAGCTTGGTGTGCCCTCCACGGTTCGCGGCAGTTTTGCCGGAACAGCACAGGTGTTCCAGGACACCATGAACGCTCAGCTGATTCTGATCCTGGCGGCGATCGCCACGGTCTACATTGTGTTGGGGATGTTATACGAAAGCTATGTTCACCCGCTGACCATCCTCTCCACACTCCCCTCCGCTGGCGTCGGCGCGCTGCTGGCGCTGGAACTTTTTGATGCCCCGTTCAGCCTCATTGCCCTGATAGGGATCATGCTGTTAATTGGTATTGTGAAGAAAAACGCCATCATGATGGTCGATTTTGCGCTGGAAGCGCAAAGAAACGGCAATCTGACGCCGGAGCAGGCGATATTTCAGGCCTGTTTACTCCGTTTTCGCCCGATCATGATGACCACCCTGGCGGCGTTATTTGGCGCACTGCCGCTGGTGCTATCAGGCGGAGACGGCTCAGAGTTGCGCCAGCCGCTGGGGATTACGATTGTGGGGGGGGCTTATCATGAGCCAGCTTCTGACGCTCTATACCACCCCAGTGGTGTATCTCTTTTTTGACCGCCTGCGGCTGCGTTTTTTGCGCAGAAACAGTAACACCGTCCCGGCAGAGCAACATGACTGAACTTCCTGACAGCACTCGCTGGCAACTTTGGATTGTGGCATTCGGCTTTTTTATGCAGTCGCTGGATACCACGATTGTGAACACCGCGCTGCCCTCAATGGCGAAAAGCCTTGGGGAAAGCCCGTTGCATATGCACATGGTTGTCGTGTCGTATGTGCTGACCGTCGCCGTCATGCTCCCCGCCAGTGGCTGGCTGGCGGACAAAATCGGCGTACGTAACATTTTCTTTTCCGCCATCATCCTGTTCACGCTGGGATCGCTGTTTTGCGCGGCTTCCAACACCCTCAATGAACTGGTGATGGCGCGTGTGCTACAGGGTGTTGGCGGCGCAATGATGGTGCCCGTCGGTCGGTTAACGGTGATGAAAATCGTCCCGCGCGAACAATACATGGCCGCCATGACCTTCGTGACGTTGCCCGGTCAAATTGGACCGCTGCTCGGCCCGGCATTAGGGGGCATTCTGGTGGAGTACGCCTCCTGGCACTGGATTTTCTTGATCAACATTCCCGTTGGGATCGCCGGTGCCATCGCCACCTTGCTGCTGATGCCAAACTATACAATGCAAACGCGGCGTTTTGATCTCTCCGGATTTCTTCTGCTGGCCGTCGGCATGGCGCTCCTCACCCTGGCGCTTGATGGCGGCAAAGGCTCGGGGATCTCTCACGCCGCGCTGGCGGGACTCATCGCCACCGGTATTGTGGCCATCCTGCTGTATCTTCGACATGCAAAGAACAATGCGCGCGCCCTGTTTCGTCTCGACTTATTCCGCACGAACACCTTTTCACTCGGTCTGCTTGGCAGTTTCACCGGACGCATCGGCAGTGGCATGCTCCCTTTCATGACCCCGGTATTTTTACAGATTGGTCTGGGCTTCTCGCCCTTCCATGCCGGGCTTATGATGATCCCAATGGTGCTGGGCAGTATGGGGATGAAACGGGTAGTGGTGCAGGTGGTCAACCGCTTTGGCTACCGCCGCGTACTGGTCGCCACCACGCTCGGCCTGGCACTGGTCAGTCTGCTGTTTATGACCACGGCGATGCTGGGCTGGTATTACATCCTGCCGTTTGTCCTGTTCCTGCAAGGGATGGTTAACTCAACCCGTTTCTCCTCGATGAACACCCTGACGCTGAAAGATCTTCCGGACGATTTAGCCAGTAGCGGTAACAGTTTGTTGTCAATGATCATGCAGTTGTCGATGAGTATTGGCGTAACCATTGCCGGGTTATTGCTGGGAATGTTCGGTCAACAACACCTCACCGTAGAGGCTGGCGCAACGCAAACCGTCTTTATGTACAGCTGGATTTGCATGGCGTTCATCATTGCACTCCCGGCGATTATTTTTTCCAGGGTACCTGACGACACACACAAAAACACGGTCATTTCGCGGCGAAAAAGGAGTCTGTAATGAAATTCTGGCGACCCGGTATCACCGGCAAACTGTTTCTGGCTATTTTCGCCACCTGCATTGTTTTGCTCATCACCATGCACTGGGCCGTACGCATTAGCTTCGAGCGCGGATTTATTGACTACATCAAACAGGGCAATGAGCAACGTTTGCAACTGCTGAGCGACGCATTGGGCGAGCAATACCAGTTACATGGCAACTGGCGATTTTTACGCAACAACGATCGTTTTGTGTTCCAGATCCTGCGCTCTTTAGAACATGATAATGACGATGACAAACCCGGCCCAGGTATGCCCCCACACGGCTGGCGCACCCAGTTTTGGGTCGTCGACCAAAATGCCAGAGTTCTGGTCGGCCCCAGAGCGCCCGTTCCCCCCGACGGCACGCGGCGGGCCATCCTTGTGAATGGGATGGAGGTTGGCGCAGTCATCGCCTCCCCTGTCGAACGCTTAACGCGCAATACCGACATTAATTTTGATAAGCAACAGCGGCGAACCAGTTGGCTGATTGTGGCGTTATCCACTCTGCTGGCAGCGCTGGCGACCTTTTCACTGGCGCGCGGACTGCTGGCGCCCGTGAAACGGCTGGTGGAAGGCACGCACAAGCTGGCTGCCGGTGACTTCACCACCCGCGTAGCCTCCACCAGCGCAGATGAACTGGGCAAACTGGCGCAGGACTTTAACCAGCTCGCCAGCACGCTGGAAAAAAATCAGCAGATGCGCCGCGATTTTATGGCCGACATCTCTCACGAACTGCGCACACCGCTGGCCGTTCTGCGTGGTGAACTGGAGGCGATTCAGGATGGCGTGCGGCAATTCACGCCGGAGTCGGTGGCGTCGTTACAGGCCGAAGTCGGCACATTAACTAAACTGGTAGACGACCTGCATCAGCTGTCGATGTCTGATGAAGGCGCACTGGCGTACCAGAAAACCCCGGTTGATCTTATTACGCTTCTGGAAGTCGCAGGCGGTGCGTTTCGCGAGCGTTTCGCCAGTCGGGGGCTGACGTTACAGCTCTCTTTACCAGACAGCGTCTACGTGTTTGGCGACCGGGATCGCCTGATGCAGTTGTTCAATAATCTACTGGAAAACAGTCTGCGTTACACCGATAGCGGTGGTGGTCTGCATATTTCCGCTGAGCAACACGACAAGTCGTTGCTGTTGACCTTTGCGGATTCCGCCCCCGGGGTCAGCGACGAACAGTTGCAGAAGCTGTTTGAACGTTTTTACCGAACGGAGGGCTCCCGCAACCGCGCCAGTGGCGGTTCGGGGCTGGGACTGGCGATTTGCGTCAACATTGTGCAGGCGCATAATGGCCACATCCGCGCCGCCCATTCGCCTTTTGGCGGGGTGAGCATTACAGTAGAATTACCGCTGGAACGCGATATACAGAGGGATGTATGACTGAGTTACCCATTGATGAAAACACGCCACGTATTTTGATTGTGGAAGATGAACCCAAACTGGGGCAACTGCTGATCGACTATCTGCGCGCCGCAAGTTATGCGCCGACCCTGATCGGTCACGGCGATCAGGTACTGCCTTACGTACATCAAACACCGCCCGATCTAATCCTGCTGGATCTCATGTTACCCGGTACCGACGGTTTAACCCTGTGTCGGGAAATCCGTCGTTTTTCTGAAGTTCCGATCGTCATGGTGACGGCCAAAATTGAAGAGATAGACAGACTGCTGGGGCTGGAAATTGGCGCCGATGATTACATCTGCAAACCCTATAGCCCGCGTGAAGTCGTCGCCCGCGTCAAAACCATTCTTCGCCGTTGTCGCCCGCACAAAGAGATGCAACAACTGGACGCCGACAGCCCGCTGATTGTCGATGAAGGCCGCTTTCAGGCCTCCTGGCGCGGTAAAATGCTTGATTTAACGCCTGCCGAATTCCGCTTACTGAAAACCCTTTCGCACGAGCCGGGCAAGGTCTTTTCTCGCGAGCAACTGCTTAATCATCTCTATGACGATTATCGTGTGGTGACCGATCGTACCATCGACAGTCACATCAAAAACCTTCGCCGTAAGCTGGAATCTCTGGACGCCGAGCAGTCATTTATTCGCGCCGTCTATGGTGTTGGCTATCGCTGGGAAGCGGATGCCTGTAGGATTGCATAATATCATTCACCCGGACGAAGGGATTGTCATAGATATCATGGGTATAAGAAATAGCGCCTTACTGCTTCTGCTGATCTCCGGCATCGCTCACGCAGAAATCTCCGAGCAACAATTTGCCGCCGACTGCGCAAAAATCCCCGACTATGCCCGTCAGGGCGAACAATTCTACAAAGCGAAAAACTACGCCAACGCGCGTGCCGCGTTTGAAAAGCAGGTGATCTGGAGCGAAGGCTGCCAACTTGACGACAAAGCCAGAGCCACAGCCTACAACAACGTTGCGCTCACCTGGATGCGCGAGGGCGAGTGGCGTAAAGCCCGGGCCTGGCTGATGATCAAACCTGACGATCGCAAGTCTGTTTACAATCTGGGACTGATCAAAGACAAACTGGCGGCGCTGCCCACCCCCTCAACTGCAGCGGGCGAATACTGGAATTACGTAGGGCTGAGCACCTGGGAAACGCTTAGCATAAAACCGCTGAAAAATAAATCCGACTACCAGGTAGATTTTCAGGGCTATTATTTTGGCATGATGGCGATATATTACGGTCCCAATATGGGCGAGTTCTCAGAGAAGGTCACGTTAAAAAACAATGCCGGCGTCATCGCGCTCAGAGAAGGCGATTATATCCATTGTGACATCTCGTTAACCGTTTCGCCCGACACGATCGACGTGAAAACAGACGATCCCATCCAATGCGGTTTTGGTGCTAACGTCAGCGCCGACGGGCGTTATCTGCGCGTTGACTGACCTTCCCAAACCAGGCAGGGAAAGCCATGAGTGCAGATAGCGTTAAAACATACCAGCCCCGCAATGTCATCAATTCCACCGATGTGATGGCGACCATTGCTTCGCGCAGTGAACAGCGCGGTGACAGCGAAGACATTCGCCGCTGGTTGACCAACCACTTTTATCGCTGGGCTATCGGCAGTTTTCCCCTCGTTTCCCCCATTCGAAACGCGCTTGATTATGCCACCTGGTTCGGTGCGCAAACTGACATGCCCGACTGGTTGCCGCCAAAACTTACCGGCGGCGCAACCTTCTACTACCTCGACCCGCAACATCCACAATTGCACGCCACGGAGCGTAATTTGGTGGAGTCTCTCTCCCGTCAAAATGAGACCCGACTGGCAGGCAAGTTGCAGCGTATCAACTGTTTTACCGCCCTGGCGATGCGCGAAGCGGAACATGCAAAAATGCAGCGCCGCCGTCAGCAAGGCTGGCATCCTGCTACCCAGGAAGTGCTAAAAAAAGTGCTCAGCGTGACCTGCGGGACGCTGGTTGAATTTGATGCTATGCATCCGGCGCTACGTTGCGAAATGGCCTATGAATCCTGGCACATGCAGCACTGCGTGGGGCAATTTCAGGATAACAACACCCTGGCCGGCGGCTACGGTGACTACTACGCCAGGCAAATTGAACAGGGGGCAATGCGCCTGTTTAGCCTGCGCGACGAAAATAATATTCCTCATGTCACCATTAGCATGCAGGTAAAGCGTGACGGACTGGAAATCGAGCAGATCAAAGGCAAACAAAACCGCCATCCGGTGAAAAAATACGCCACCGATGTTCTGCGTTTACTGCGACACGTCGCACCGCAACCGATACGCCATGCCGACTGCGAAGGCATGGGGATTGTTTACGAAAAAACGCCGGACCATGAAGGCTGGAAATTCATTACCGATATCCACGATGAAGGTTTTCTGCTCAGCGTGTTACATAACAATTTCCATTTACTGAGACACGTCCCGGACCCGCCTATCGCGCTGCAGTGGCTGCTGCTACACAGCGCGCCGGGCGAACTGCACCAGCTACGGACGATCGACCCGATGGTCGCAACAGCAGCCGAAATGTTGTACCCACAGCAACTGTGGCATCCCACCATTGCCGGAAAAAACACCACCTGCGAACCGTTTGAAATTGAAAGCGTCACGCTGCAAACCACCCGCTATTTAACCACCGACGAGAGGAAATGACATTGCATCTACTCCTTTCACTGTTGGTCGCGATCCTGGTGATTCTCTGGAAATGCAAAAAAGCGGCGCGAAGAAAAGCCCCCACCGCGCAGGCGCAAGAACACGCGCGGTTGGCAGAACGACGCCGCGACACCCGTCGACGCAAATGGGCGCTGGCGCTGGCGGACATTCTTATTTTACGCAACGGTTTGAAAACGAAAGACGTCACGCTGGCATTGCCAATTGATGAGCATCAACGCCAACACCTGGCGCAACAGGTGAAAAAAGAGCTGGGACTGGCGGAAAATCTGCGCGAAGAGACGCTACACCAGCAGGTTGCCGATATTTTACAGCGCTGGCCTGCCGGTGTCGGTAAAACGCCACGCGGGTTTTATGATCAGTTAGCCGCCCGGGGACAGGTGCGTGACGCGCTGGCTTTCGACTGCGCGCGAACGGCCTTTTTAACGCGTTGCATCGCCGGACTCGGCTGGTGCAGCAGCGAGCAAGCATGGCTGGTTTTATTCCTCAACGCCCAGCGCGCCCAGGACTGTTTTCACAGCTGGGAAGATTACGCTACCGCTTACGTTCGCGCGCGCCAGATATGGCTGGAACTCCACCACACACCGACGACAATCGCGGGACGCGATCTCCAGGAAGTCATGCAATATCTGGACGATCCACTTAGCCACTGGCGAGAATTGCCGTGGAATACCTTTAAAATTTTTGAACTCAATTGAGAGACGAACATATGGAATTGAACGATCGCGTACTCAATGCTACCGCGACAATGTGTTACCAGAAAATGGCGGAAAACAGCGGGCAACGGGAGTGGTTCATCGCCGATATCGCCAGCTACCTGCGCCATGCGCGCTACGATGAGCTGGACGCGCTGTTCAACGATGCGCTGACGGAAAGCTTCACCTCCCGCGACGCAGAAAAACGCTATTTCCTCGCCTGGACGCAGATGTGTAACCCCCGCTATGATCTGGAACCGCTCGTTGAAGCCGGACCGGAAGGCCTCGCACTTATCAAAGCCTGGCAAAACGCGCGCCCGCGTTCCACGCACGCCTGGCTTGCGCAAGCACAATACTGGAACCACCGTGCCTGGTTGTACCGTAGCTACGGCTGGGCGCGCGACACGACCCACGCCATGTGGGTGTGCGCCAGTGCCTGCAATGAACAGATGATGATCGCCGCAATCAACGCCATCGACTGCGATCCGCGCCAGTGGATGGCCGCCTCACTCGCCAACACCAACGCGCAGGTATTCGGTTTCCCCGACTGGATGGCGGATTATCTGCAAGGTAACGAGACCGTCGGCACCCCAGGCGTTCCGAAACTTGCCACATACCATCAGCGCTCGCCGCAGGAAATTGATGCACTGATGGCCCATTCCGGTTTGTCGCTGGATAACGCCGTTTGCCCTTCTTTGCCGCGACCGTCCGTGCTGCTGACCGCCGAGGATGACTTCAGCCTCAAATACTGGATCACGGTATGTCTGAAGATTTTCCCAACAGCGTACTCTGCGCTGGACGAGTATCTTCCGTTTCGCATGCCACGCTGGAACGGCACCCATGAAGAGATTCATGCGTTTCTGGCGTCTGCGGCCTGTGCTCATCTCTCGGATAGCGAGCGCGAACACCTGGAGCTGCTGATTTGGTGGGATGAGTATCGCGACCTGAGCATCAAAGAGATTGAAGAGCTTGAGATCAGAACCAAAACCCTCGCGAAAGCGCAAGCCGTGGCCTGCCATGCCCGGAATCAGGAAGATCGCCACAATGCGCTGGGGTGGCTGCTTAACTGCTATGACGATTTAGACGATGAAGAGGCGCTCTGGGGCTGCATTCAACACGCAGTCATGGAGAAAAAGAAGTTAGACAATTACTTCACTTATCAGGCCCTGAAGTTTGCGCTACGTGAATTTCCCAACAGCCACTGGATCTATAATTTTATTTGTCAGAATTCAGAGTGCGCTGAAGGTTGGGCCGCCGTGATTTATCGCGGTTATTTCCAGTATGCGGGACTGTTTGGCTTTGAGAAAAATCCAGAATCAGGCGCTGCATGGTTGGATCGGGTTTCATCGATACAACATAGCGCGACCTGGAAATGGACCATACGCTCCTTCGGCTGGCTCAACCGTCCTGAATATTGCGTACCGCTGGCGGAAGTTGGCGCAGAGCGTAATATTCCCGGCACGCTTCAATGGCTGGCGGATGAATATAACAATCGGGACAACGGCACCCTTGTGCCTTATCAAACCCGCACAGCGCTAAAGCATTATCAGCACGCCGCACAGATTCTGCTCGACCACATCGCCCAGCGCGACAGCGCGCCCTGGCGTCTGATCGCCAATGGTGGATATAGCGAGTACGAAGCAGATTTACGCGATATTTATTTCAGTCTCGCGATTTGTCATCAGCGACTGTGCATGGAAGATGACGATCCCGCAAAATGGGCAGTCTACGAAAAAAATCTCCTCGATAATCTCTGGCAGGCGCATCAACTGGGCCACGAACAGGCTAAAGATTTGTTCCTGCTCAACATTTTTGAAGCTACCGATCTGACGCTGGCGCATTCTTATTTAGATCTGCTCCTGGAGGAAGCGAACAAAGGCACGCTTCAGGCAATGGTGACGCTCGCGCGATTGTACGGTAACAAGCAAGATAAGCGGTTGTTTAATATAAAGCAAAGTGCTCGCTGGGCCTACTTTGCCGACACGCTGTATCCCGATAATGAGATAGTCAGAGATTGCCTCTACAAGGTGCATTTCGATACGCGCTGGAAACGCATGCGTTATACCTGGCACACCGTGCGTATCCCGGCCTCGGAATTGCCAGGCCAGGTTAACCCGATGGTGTAGCCGTTTACTCGCACGCCCGCTAGCGATACAATGCCCGCCCTTAAAGTGGGGGCACTCCCCTAACCGTCTCACTCGCTGGGACGGATCTGACCTGTCATCAGAACGAGAACACTATGTTTAAACCGGAACTCCTTTCCCCGGCGGGAACGCTGAAAAATATGCGTTACGCTTTCGCTTATGGCGCAGATGCTGTCTATGCGGGTCAACCGCGTTATTCACTGCGCGTGCGCAACAATGAATTCAACCACGAAAATTTGCAGCTCGGCATCAATGAAGCCCATGCGCTTGGCAAAAAATTCTACGTGGTTGTTAACATCGCCCCGCATAACGCGAAGCTGAAAACCTTTATTCGCGACCTGAAGCCGGTGGTGGAAATGGGGCCGGATGCTCTGATCATGTCCGATCCTGGGCTCATCATGCTGGTTCGTGAGCACTTCCCGGAAATGGCTATTCACCTCTCGGTTCAGGCGAACGCCGTCAACTGGGCGACGGTAAAATTCTGGCAGCAGATGGGACTGACCCGCGTGATCCTTTCCCGCGAGCTGTCGCTGGAAGAGATTGAAGAGATCCGCAATCAGGTGCCCGAAATGGAGATTGAAATCTTCGTTCATGGCGCGTTATGCATGGCCTACTCTGGCCGCTGCCTGCTTTCCGGGTACATCAACAAGCGCGACCCGAACCAGGGAACCTGCACCAACGCCTGTCGTTGGGAATACAACGTGCAGGAAGGGAAAGAAGATGCGGTCGGCAATATCGTCCACAAATACGAACCGATCCCTGTCCAGAACGTTGAACCGACGCTGGGTATTGGCGCGCCTACAGACAAAGTATTCATGATCGAAGAGGCTCAGCGCCCGGGTGAGTACATGACGGCGTTCGAAGACGAACACGGCACCTACATCATGAACTCGAAAGATCTGCGCGCCATCGCCCACGTTGAACGCCTGACGCAGATGGGCGTTCATTCGCTGAAAATCGAAGGTCGTACCAAGTCTTATTACTACTGCGCGCGCACCGCACAGGTGTACCGCAAAGCCATTGATGATGCCGCAGCTGGTCTGCCATTTGACCCGCAACTGCTGGAAACGCTGGAAGGCCTGGCGCATCGTGGTTACACCGAAGGTTTCCTGCGTCGCCACACGCATGATGATTACCAGAATTACGAGTATGGATTCTCCGTTTCGGAGCGTCAGCAATTTGTCGGTGAGTTTACGGGCGAGCGTAAAGGTGAACTGGCAGCGGTACTCGTGAAGAATAAATTCACCGTCGGCGACAGCCTCGAACTGATGACGCCACAAGGCAATGTGAATTTTAACCTTGAGCAGTTGGAAAATGCCAAAGGCGAAGCAATGCCTGTTGCACCGGGTGACGGCTACACGGTCTGGATGCCAATCCCGCAGGATATCGACCTTAACTATGCATTGTTAATGCGTAATTTTGCCGGTGAATCCACACGTAACCCGCATGCTAAGTAATTAATTCATGTTATTTTTTCATGATGGAATGATTTTTAGAAACCGATCACATACCGCTTCGTTTATTAAGGGTATTATCCATCCGCTGAAAAACATAACCCATAAATGCTAGCTGTACCAGGAACCACCTCCTTAGCCTGCGTAATCTCCCTTACGCAGGCGTATTTTTTTGTTCTAACTTAATGAAATAAATGGATTTATTTCTATCAATGTCCACACATTGACCACATCGATACAAAAAGCCCCGCATTTGCGGGGCTTTTGTTTTAACTGTGACCCATCCTGAATAGCGTTGACACGTTCCTGACCTAAATCCGGAGAACGTGATGATGA
>NZ_NRDO01000129.1:0-1010 GCF_010231475.1 Citrobacter sp. NCU1
TTTTTCGGGAAAATCAAACGTTGCAATAGTGCCGCAAATACCTATTTTTTAATTACACGTTCAGTTGATAATTTTTTGATCACCACACCCCGTTGTGCCGCTGATGGTTGTGCAAACAACTAGACCATTGCGTCGCGCTAAACTCCAATGACCTAGTGTAGGAAAGCTCCTAAATCGAGGTTTCCCCCCTTTATTAAGGGCTTCTGTGAAAAATAGCTCTACCGTTAGTATACGATTTACGACTAAGTGTTAATTTATTAAGGGGCAAGGAATGAATAACCCAAATTCTGTAACTTGGCCGAAGACAAATGAAGGTGGTCTTCGGCGATTACGAATGGGTGAAGTTTATCTGGCAAGTTCTCTATATCACTACAGCATCCATTACAACAAAGTATGGGTTCATTTTGAAAGCTATCTGCCATTTAATCTACAGCCTGCCAATATTGCTATGGCCCCTAATGGTGAAATGTGGTTTCGACAAGACAATTATGAAGATGATTTTTCGGCTCCGCAAAAGGGCCGAGTAGAACAGCAACACCTTTTCATGCACGAAATGGCACGTCTGGCAGCACCAGCACGGAATGTGGGTAAGAATGAGGGGATTGTTTTCCCGTTTTGCTGATTACACATACAGTCTGGATAAGAATAAATTACTGGATTACAGCCTGGAACAACAAGCTTCGATCGTAAGCGATTACTGGCTATTAAAAACATATGGTTTCAGTCGCTAAACGTATCTAATTGATTACAGAGATTATAACCCTGCAGAATCAACACATGATCTGATGAAGAAATACAAACGGGTTTTAGGGAGATTCCCCGGATGAGAAAATTGCTTTTACTAGTTCCTTTTATTGTTCTGCTTACAGGTTGTCCTGGGAAGGACGGCGCGAAGATGAGCAAACATAGATCGATATATATCGATGGCGAGCGTATTTGCTTTACAGTCGACAAGCAAGATGTCCTTACTCGCTATGGGTTGACAACAAATGGGGCTGATTACAAGGAAT
>NZ_NRDO01000129.1:1025-1360 GCF_010231475.1 Citrobacter sp. NCU1
TTAGGGATTCAGTCCGGCTTACTTATCCGGATACTTGCTTCAATGCCAATCTTGAAAAGGGGGTAGCGTATAACGCTACTTATGCCATTGATGGGGAAAATTATTACTTCACGTTCATTATTGATAATGAAAATAACGTAGTAGATTTAAAGAAATAAATCATGCGGTTATCGGCTGGGCAATGTCATCACGGATGACGACACAGCCTGCCTGTGATGCACTGCAAATGGCGCTATGGCGGCGAAAGCGTCCGGAAAATGTCATTGTTCACACGGACCGTGGCGGGCAGTACTGCTCAGCGGATTATCAGGCTCTGCTGAAGCGCCATAATCTGC
>NZ_NRDO01000130.1 GCF_010231475.1 Citrobacter sp. NCU1
GGATTCGATACGGCGGTAATGTCGGGGGCTAACGGATTATTGCGTGCCCGGTTCGCACTCGGCAACTTTATGCTTGGCTGGACGGTATCCTGCCTGATCATCGGCTGTATGGCCGGCGCGGCGATATCCGGTTCGATAGGTGAACGTTTTGGCCGAAAAAAAGTGCTGATTGCGGCTGCGGTTCTGTACACCGCCGGAATTTTCGGTTCCGCTGTCTCGCCAACGCTGGGAATGTTCATCACAGCCCGCATGATCGAGGGTCTCGCCATCGGTATCACCTCGACGCTCTGCCCGCTCTATAATGCGGAGATCGCCCCCGCCAGATTTCGCGGTCGGCTGGTCGCCATGAACCAGATGGCGACGGTTAGCGGTATTTTTCTCGGCTCCTTTCTGGCCTTGGGCGTTTCCAGTATGGGCAATGACGCATGGGACGTTTCCACAGGCTGGCGCATCATGTTTGGAACCGGTATCGTGCCGGGACTTCTGTTCCTGACTCTGCTGTTCCTGGTTCCGGAAAGCCCGAGATGGCTGATCAAGAAAGGAAGAGCCGCAGAGGCGCTGCCTATTCTGCTGAAGATTCACGGAGAAGAACTGGCCAAGAAAGAAGTGCTTGATATCAAGCAGAGCTTTGCTCAGGACGAGGAAGCCAAGGCTGCCTCCGGTCGGAGGTTGACGCCGGTCCTGCGCACCGTGCTGATCGTAGGCATTATCGTCGCCATGCTTCAGCAAATCACGGGTATCAACGCCGTAATGTACTATGCGCCGGAAATCTTCCGCCAGACCGGTGCGGGAGCCAGCGGTTCTCTTACTCAGACCATTATGGTCGGACTTGTTAATTTAATCTTCACCGCGCTGTCCCTCTGGCTTGTCGATAAGCTGGGCCGCAAGGTGCTGCTGCTGGCCGGTTCGTTCTTCATGACCGTCAGCCTGGCGATCATCGGCTTTGCTTTTCATACCGGGCGTACGGACGGCCCGATTGTCCTGATCTGCATTCTGGTCTATGTTGCGGCCTTCGCTATTTCACTCGGGGCCGTCGTTTGGGTAATCCTGTCCGAGATCTTCCCGAGCCGGATTCGCGGCCTTGCTACGGCGGTCGCCACAATGGCTCTCTGGGGGGCCGACTTCGCGGTTTCCCAATCCTTCCCGCCGCTGCTTTCTTCCGCAGGACCTGCTATAACGTTCTGGATTTTTGCCGCAACCTCCCTGTTTACACTCCTCTTTACTTGGAGAGTCATTCCGGAGACCAAAGGCAAATCCCTTGAAGAAATTGAAGCGATGTGGGAAAAAAAACACGGTGACAAACAGGAGAGTTTTAAGCCCTCTCTTCAGGATTAATCAATATACACAACGGGCCGAACAGGGGGCATCCCTCTTCGGC
>NZ_NRDO01000132.1 GCF_010231475.1 Citrobacter sp. NCU1
GCGGCACTGGGTTTGTTTTTATATTATCGGGATGGCTAGCCCGCCAATTGCCTGCGAGACTGCAGCCCGTTAGATAGGATTGTCTAAAGTTAAGTTGTCTTGGCGGCGCGCTGCCGCCGGTATTCCAGGGCGGGCAGCCCGCCCCATCCCCAATTCTCCGGCTCGACCTCTTCGATAATGACGTAAGTGGAGTCAAGCGGCTTATTTAGGACATTAAGCAAAAGCTCGCTGGCGCCCTTGATGAGCGCGGCCTTCTCTTCGGCTGTAACCGACTGCCGGTCCGGCGCGGTGCCCTCACGGGTCACTTGGATGGTCACGATAGGCATGGTCATTCTCCTCTTAGTTTCAGATTTTCACCAGTGGCCGGCGTTTTGGCCGCCATCGACATGTAGAATCTCTCCGGTCACGAAGCTGGCCGATTCCAGGTACAGGATCGCTTCGACGATCTCTTGAACCTCGCCCATACGGCCCACTGGATGCAGCTTATTCAGAAAATCATGAGCCTCGACCGGATGCATCGGCGTTTTGATGACCCCCGGCGAGACCGCATTTACGCGAATGCCATTAGCCGCGTACTCGATCGCCAGCTCTTTGGTCGCGGAGTTCAGCAGACCGCCTTTGGTCAAGGAGGCGAGCACGGCCGGCACCCCGGCGATCGGCTGGTCAACCAAGCTTGTCGTAATGTTAACGATGTGGCCCAAGCCCTGCTTTAGCATCTCGGTTACCGCACTCTGAGTGACATGAAAGAAGCCCGCGACATTGATTGACATAACCGAGGCAAAATCCGCTTCGGAGTATTCCGTGAACGGCTTGGCCACAAAGACCCCGGCATTGTTGATCAGCGTGTCGATACGCCCAAAGCGTGCCAACCCTTCGGCAATCACGCGCCCGGCCGTTTCAGGGTCCGCAATATCGCCGGCTACGCTGTGCACATGTTCTCCGGTAGGGTCGATTTCCCTCGCAGCCTCAGCCAGCGCCTGTTCGCGGCGGCCATTGATGACGACGTTCGCTCCCTGTTTCACGAATTCTATGGCCGTTTCTTTCCCGATCCCGCTGCTGCCGCCTGTAATCACTACTGCTTTTCCTGCTGCTTTTCCTTGAACACTCATTGGTTAGTCCCCCTCTAGTTATTCATCAATCTTTCTGCCAAAAAATCTTTGATCAAGCTGACGCTGACATCCAAATCCTCTTCGAGCGGAAAGTGCCCGGTATTAAGCAGATGAACTTCAACATCGTCCAAGTCCTGTTGGTAAGCGAGCGCGCCGTCCGGACCGAAGAAAATATCATTTTTTCCCCAGGCCACCAGCGCCGGCGGTTGATAGGTACGGAAAAATTCATGCCAGCTCGGATACTGCTTCAAATTGTTCTGGTAATCATAGAAGAGCGCCAGTTGGATGTCGCTATTGCCGGGGCGATCCAGTACGAATTGATCTACATTCCATGTATCCGGGCTGATCGTCTCTGGGTTGCGGGTGCCGTTCACATATTGATACTTCGTGATTTCAGGCGTCAGCAAGCCGAGGATGTTGTTTCGATTCGTCTCATCGGCGGGATTCTGCCAATAGGCCCGGATCGGGTCCCACGCGGACAATAGCCCTTCTTCATAGGCGTTGCCATTTTGCGAGATGATCGCTTGAATCCGTTCCGGATGCATTACCGCCAATCGGAAGCCGACGGGCGCGCCGTAGTCGTGGACATAGATGCTGTATTTTTTTAAGTTTAGCTGTTCCACAAAGGAATTCATCAATTTTGCGATATTATCAAAGCTGTATTCAAACTCGGACATGGACGGCTGATCGCTGTTGCCAAAGCCGGGATAGTCGGGTGCGATGATGTGGTATTGATCCGCGAGCCGCCCAATCAAGTTACGGTACATGTGGGACGAGGAAGGAAAGCCGTGAAGCAGCAGAATCGTCGGATGTTCTTCCTTTCCAGCCTCCCGATAAAAAATATGGATACCATCAACCTCTGCATACCTGTGTTTAACGCTCATTTTCATCTCACCTCATCATCATTTTATACATACAGGTCTGTATATATTAAGTGCGGCAACGCCTCTGACGATC
>NZ_NRDO01000133.1 GCF_010231475.1 Citrobacter sp. NCU1
TCTATAATATTCAAATTGTTATTCAAATTTTTTTGCTGAGGTGAAGATAATGAGTAAAGTTCCTTACGAGGTATATACAGAGGACGTAGAGGCTCTTACGGTCCTTTCTCCGGCTGGAGAAGTGATCAATAAAGATAAAATGCCCGCTCTTACCGATGATCAATTAAAAGAAATAGCTTACCGCATGATTTTCACCCGTACTTGGGATGATCGTGCCGTTAACCTGGGCCGCCAAGGCCGCCTCGGCTTCTACGCCCCGACTTCCGGACAGGAAGCGACAATGGTCGGCAGTGAATTCGCTCTTGAGAAGGAGGACTTCATCTGCCCGGGCTACCGCGATATTCCGCAGCTTGTCTGGCATGGTCTGCCTCTTCATCAGGCGTTCCTGTACTCCCGCGGCCATCAGCACGGCGGTGAAATCCCTGAGGATGTCAGCGTGCTGCCTCCGCAGATCATCATTGGCGCTCAAATTCTGCATGCCACAGGCATTGCCATGGGCTTTAAATTGAAGAATCAGAAGAATGTCGCTATTACCTACACCGGGGACGGAGGCTCCTCTGAAGGCGATTTCTACGAAGGTCTTAACTTTGCGGGACGCTTCAAGCTGCCGGTCATTTTCTTTGTGCAAAATAACGGCTACGCCATCACAACGCCGTTCGCCAAGCAAACCGCTTCCAAGTCGATCGCCCATAAAGCGGTTGCTGCCGGCATTACCGGCGTGAAAGTGGACGGAATGGATATTTTTGCGGTCATTCAAGCGGTTAGAGAAGCCGCCGAACGCGCCCGGAATGGAGAAGGGCCTACCCTGATCGAAGCCGTTACGTACCGTTTCCGTCCGCACTCCCTGTCCGACGACGCGAGCAAATATCGCACCAAAGAAGAAGAAGGCGAGTGGAACGAGAAAGACCCGATCGCCCGTGTGGTTAAATATTTGGAGTCCAAAGGCCTGTGGAGCGACGAAGATACGCAGCGCGTGAAGGACGAAGCGAAGGCGAAAGTGAACGAAGAAATCAAGCTTGCGGAAAAAACCGAAAAAATGACGATCTCCGGCCTGATCGACAGTATGTTCGAAACGACGCCGAAAGATCTTGAAGAGCAAAAAGCCGATTTTGAATAAGGAGGATACTGGCTATGGCACAAATGAATATGAAAGAAGCGATTCGCGACGCGATGCGCGTCGAATTAAAACGTGATCCGAACGTCCTGATCTTCGGCGAAGACGTCGGCCATGTAGGCGGCGTATTCCGGGCGACAGAAGGATTGCAGGGCGAGTTCGGCGAGGAGCGCGTATTCGATACGCCGCTGGCTGAATCCGCTATCGGCGGTCTTGCTGTGGGCCTTGGCGTACAAGGTTTCCGGCCGATTGCCGAGATCCAGTTCGTCGGCTTTATTTTTGAAGCGCTGGACCAAATGGTTATACAGGCGGCCCGTCTGCGCTACCGCACCGGCGGCAAATACAACGCTCCAATCGTCTTCCGCACCCCGTTTGGCGGCGGCGTCAAGGCGGCTGAGCTGCACACCGACTCCCTGGAAGGCCTGATCGCTCAGAGCCCCGGCATCAAGGTTGTCGTTCCTTCCAACCCTTATGACGCGAAGGGA
>NZ_NRDO01000134.1 GCF_010231475.1 Citrobacter sp. NCU1
GTCATGTCTTTATCGAAGCCAGGCAGTACGGTATCCATACCTTCGATAATCGTAACTTTGGTGCCGAACTTGGAGTACATTTGACCGAGCTCCGCGCCGATGTAGCCGCCGCCGATGACGATCAGGCTCTTCGGAATTTCCGGCAGCTCCAGCGCCTCGGTGGAGGACAGAATGCGTCCGCCGAACGGGAAAGGCTTAAGCTCGATCGGACGGGAGCCGGTCGCGATAATGCAGTTCTTGAAGCGGTAGCGCGGGGATTCATGGTCGTTGAATACGCGCGCTTCCGTTGTGCTGATGAACATGCATTCACCGTTGAAGATTTCAACCTTGTTGCCCTTCAGCAGACTGGCGACGCCGCCGGTCAGCTTCTTGACGACGCTGGTCTTAAACTCCTGCGTCTTGGTGAAATCCACCTTCACGTTCTCGGCGCTAATGCCGAACGCTTCGCCGTGCTTGGCGGATTCATACTGGTGAGCCGCCGAAATCAGTGCTTTGGACGGGATACACCCACGATTCAGACATACGCCGCCGACTTCGGATTTATCCACGATGAGAACTTTTTGTCCAAGCTGGGCAGCCCGGATGGCTGCCACATATCCGCCCGGACCTGCACCAATAACCAATGTATCAATATCGAGTGAAGCGTCTCCCACTACCATATATTACACCTCCATAACCAGCAGCTCCGGATTTGCGAGCAGCGATTTAATGTAGTTCATAAAGTTCTGCGCGGTTGCGCCGTCGATAATGCGATGGTCGAAGCTTAAGGACAGAGCCATAACCGGAGCGGCTACGATCTCTCCGTTCTTCACCACCGGCTTCTCGCTGATGCGGCCCGTTCCGAGAATAGCCACTTCAGGGAAGTTGATGATCGGCGTAAAGAACATACCGCCGGCGGAGCCGATGTTCGTGATGGAAATCGTGCTGCCCTTCATTTCGTTCGGGCTCAGCTTGCCTTCACGGCCGCGTGCAGCCAGGTCGCTGATCGCCGAGGCGATCATCCAGATGCTCTTGCGGTCGGCATCCTTGATGACCGGAACGATCAGGCCGTTCTCCGTATCGGTTGCAATACCAATGTTGTAGTATTTCTTGTACACAATTTCATTCGCTTCTTCGTCAATGGTGGCATTAAGCGCCGGGAACTGACGGGAAGCCGCTACAAGCGCTTTGACGATGAACGGAAGGTAGGTTACCTTCACACCCTTCTTCTCGGCGAGAGGCTTCATGCGTGTGCGGAAAGCAACCAGCTCGGTTACATCCACTTCGTCCATAATCGTTACGTGCGGAGCGGTATAAGCCGATTTAACCATGGCGTTCGCAATCGCTTTGCGGATACCCTTGAACGGTACGCGCTCTTCCTCAAGGCTCACATTGCCGGCAGCTGCTGCCGCCGGAGCCGCCGCCTTCTCTGCTGGCGCCGCTTCGGAGGCCGCTTCCACTGCTGCCGGAGCTGCTGCTTGACCGCCGCTCAGGAACGCTTCGACGTCCTCGCGGGTGATTTTACCGTTTTTGCCGCTGCCATTCACTTTAGAAATGTCCACGCTGTTGTCACGGGCGAATTTGCGCACGCTCGGCGTAGCCAGAACGTCGCGGTCCGGCGCCGGAACGGCTTCCGCGCCGCCGGCTTCGCCTGCTTTTGCGTCCGCTGGACTGGCTGCAGCCGGAGACGAAGCGGTGTCCGCACTGCCTTTGGCCGAATCGGCTTCCTGCGCGCTCTGCTCCTCGGCATGTCCGCCTTCCTGCTCCGGAATGTCGCCTTCGGCGTCGATAACGGCAACAGTCTGGCCTACGCGGAACACGTCGCCGTCCTTGGCCAACACTTCCAGAACGGTTCCGTTAACGGGACACGGAACTTCGACGACCGCCTTGTCGTTCTGCACTTCCATAATAATGTCTTCGTCGGTTACTTTATCCCCGGCCTTGATGTGCATCTTGATGATTTCGCCTTCGTGCAGGCCTTCGCCCAGCTCGGGGAACGGGTAATTGAATTTTGTCACGATCGAAAACCTCCTCTATGAGAAATAACGATTAAAATTCCAGAACTTTCTTCACGCCGGCAATGATGCG
>NZ_NRDO01000135.1 GCF_010231475.1 Citrobacter sp. NCU1
AAATGACTCCTTGTCCGTAAGGACAGGGCGCGGGAGGGTAAAACAATGGACGAGAACAAGAACAGATATAACGGCGATGGCGGCGATCGTTTTGAGAAACAATCGCCGGACCGGGAGTGGAACAAGGACGGACAGTCTCCCGAATCGAATTCATCCTACTATTATTCGTACGGCCCTTTTAAATCCCTTAATCATAATGAGCAGAATACGGACGGCGTGGAGCATTATAGCCGGAGGGAGCCGGAACGGGTAGAAGTCACTACTCCCCAACCGGTCAAGCCGGTTCCTTATCATTCGTTTCGCTCCACGGGTCACGGCGGAGGCTATGGAGGAGGCAACGGTAATGGCGGCGGAAGCGGTTCGGACGGAGGAAACGGCTGGCAGTTCAATCAGAAGCCAAAGAAGCCTGTAAGAACCGCAGTCCTTTCCTTCCTTGCAGGCATGCTTGTGCTCTCAGGCTCCATGTTCATGGCTGACCGTGGGAACTGGTTCACAGGAGATCAAGCGGCAACAGTGGCCTTGAGTTCACAGGGCAAGGCGGCCAACGAGAGCGCCTCAGTGGCAGCGTCGGCTTCAACGACGGGGCTTGTGACCGGATCACAAGGCGTCTCCAGTGTCGTAGACGAAGCGGGACCGGCGGTTGTCAAAATTGAGACGCTCGTAAAATCGGCTTCCCGCGGAGGCCAAAGTAATCCGAACTTGAATGATCCATTCTCTCAATTCTTCTTTGGTGACCAATTCGGTGGCAATTCGTCCGGACAGTCCCAGCAGAACAACGGCAGCGGCTCTGGCTCGGATTCGCAGCTGACGCCTTACGGCATCGGCACCGGATTTATATACGATAAAGCGGGTTACATTCTGACCAACCAGCACGTAATTGAGAATGCCGACGTTATCCAGGTTACCGTCGATGGCAACTCCAAGCCGTATGAAGCAAAGCTGCTTGGGTCCAGCGCGGACTTGGACCTCGCGGTGCTGAAGATCGAAGGGGACAACAATTTCCCGACCGTGCCGCTCGGCGACTCGAACGCCATCAAGGTAGGCTCGGAGGTCGTGGCAATCGGCAACCCGCAGGGCTTTGACCATACGGTTACTGCGGGGGTGCTGAGCGCGAAAGGCCGGAGCATTGACATCAACGAAGAACAAGGCAACGGTACGCGCAATTATACGGATCTGCTGCAGACGGACGCTTCCATCAATCCCGGCAACTCCGGCGGACCGCTGCTTAACGCAAGCGGCCAGGTCATCGGCATGAACGTTGCCGTCAGCACGGATTCGCAAGGTATTGGCTTCGCCATACCGGTCAATAAAATTAAGGAAGTTGTCGACAAGCTTGAGGCGAATCAAGCCATCCCTAAAGATCCGGTTCCATTTATCGGCGCTTCGCTGATGACGATTACCGATGAAGTGGCGAAGCAAATGGGCACTAATATCAAGGAAGGCTCCGTTGTAGCCGAGATTATTTACAAATCGCCGGCTTATGCTGCCGACCTGCGTCCGTACGATATTATTACCGGCGCTAATGGAACGAAATATGCGACTAGCCAGGACTTGATCGACTTCATCAAGACCAAAAAGGTCGGAGACAAAATTACGCTTAATGTCGTCAGAGACGGCAAAAGTCTGGATCTGTCGGTAACGATCGGCAACAAGAACGACTTCAATACAGCACAGACCCAGCAGTAATCAGGCGGTACACGAAAAGCGGGAGGGGCA
>NZ_NRDO01000136.1 GCF_010231475.1 Citrobacter sp. NCU1
TTCTAATTAAGATTTCACATATGTGGTAGTCCATAAAGAGGAGGATGTAATTATGTATAAATCAATCATTGTCGGTACCGGACCTGCGGGTCTGACTGCCGCTATCTATTTGGCCCGGGCCAATATGAATCCGCTGGTTATTGAAGGCCCGCAGCCGGGAGGCCAGCTTACCACGACCACCGAGATCGAGAACTTCCCGGGATTCCCGGAAGGAATTCTCGGTTCGGAGCTGATGGACAATATGCGCGCACAGGCGGAGCGTTTCGGAGCGAAATTCGTTACCGGCTGGGTGAACAGCGTGGAGCTGGGAGAGCGTCCGTTCAAGCTAAACGTTGAAGACATGGGCACGCTTGAGACCGATACGCTGATCATTTCCACCGGCGCTACCGCGAAGTACCTGGGCATCCCGGGAGAGCAGGACAATGTGGGCCGGGGCGTCAGCACCTGCGCGACCTGCGACGGCTTCTTTTTCCGTAACAAGGAAATTATCGTTGTGGGCGGCGGGGATTCGGCGCTGGAGGAAGCCGGCTTCCTGACCCGCTTCGCTTCGAAGGTGACACTGGTGCATCGCCGGAATGAACTGCGCGCTTCCAAGATTATGCAAGATCGGGTACGCGCCAATGAGAAAGTGGAATGGGCGCTGGACCGTACACCGCTTGAAGTGGTGGCAGGCGATAATGGCGTTACCGGTCTGAAGGTGCTGAACAACGAGACCGGCCAAGAAGAATTCATTGAAGCGGGCGGCGTGTTCGTGGCGATCGGTCATCACCCGAATACGGCTTTCCTTGGCGGTCAGATTACCGTCGATTCGAACGGTTATATCGTAACGAATCCGGGCACTTCCGAGACGAACATTCCGGGCGTATTCGCCTGCGGCGATGTTCAGGATACCCGGTACAGACAGGCGATTACGGCGGCGGGCAGCGGCTGCAAGGCTGCCATGGACGCTGAGAAATACATTGAGAGCCTGGAGCACAGCGCGGTTGCGCTGTAAGTTTCATCGAAACGCCGCAAGTGATATAATATTAAGCAAAAATTACTAGGAGGGAATCAACTATGGAAAATGTTGTGGTATATACATCGACTAACTGTCCGCACTGCCGTCAGGTCAAAAGCTTTTTGAATGAGAAGGGAATTTCTTTCGAGGAGCGCAATATCGAGCAGAACGAAGAGTTCGCGCAGCAGGTATGGGATATGGGCATGCGCGCTGTTCCGGTTACCGTGATCGGCGAACATAAAATCGTGGGCATGAACAAAACGCAG
>NZ_NRDO01000138.1 GCF_010231475.1 Citrobacter sp. NCU1
CTCTCGTCCGGGTTGATCGTCGAGGTTGTAATTTTGATGACGTCTTTCAGATCGGCGAACAGCTTCTTCTCAATGGCATCTTTAAGCGGCTCATGCGAGGTGTACTCAAACTGCCGGCCGCGGCGCGCGAATGACGAGATTTTGATCAGAATTTCTTCGCGGAACGCCCGCTTCTGGTTCTCGGTCACGCCAATCTGCTCTTCAATGGAGCGCATCAGCTTCTCGTCCGGATCATGCTCTTCAGAGGTGAGCGGGTCCTTGATCTTATGACCGCTGCAGTAGGCCTCGACATTGTCCAGATAATTGTTGAGCATCGTGTGAGCCGATTCCTCGAACGAGTAGACAAAAGCGCGCTGCACCTCGGTCTTCGCTTTATGATCGTATTCCTTGCGGGCCTGCGTAATCAGATTCATCAGCCGCTCGCGTTCTTCTTTGGAGATCGAAGGATGCTGGTCGAGCCCCTCCTTGAGGGAGCGAAGCACATCCAGGGCGTTGATGCAGGACTTACCGCCTTTGATCAGTGCGCTGGAAATGCGGTTGATGACATAACGGGGATCGACCCCGGACATGCCCTCGTCGGGATGCTCCCGCCGCAGCTCGTCCACATCGCCCTTCTTCACGCCGTCGACTTCGACGCCGTCGTAGAGATACATTTTTTTGACAAGATCAATGCCGGGCTTTCTTGGTTCTTTGAGACGGGACATCACAGTGAAGACAGAGGCGGCAAAGAGCGCTCCGGGCGCCAGATGCACCTGATTGTTCAGGCCCGAGGCGTCAACGAGCTTGCGGTAAATCCGTTCTTCCTGGCTGGCTTTCAGATTATAGGGTATACGCATGACAATCATGCGGGAGTGGAGGGCTTCATTCTTCTTATTGGAGATAAATGCGCGGTATTCGGTTTCGTTCGTATGGGCTATGATCAGTTCGTCGGCGGAGATGAGCGCAAATCGTCCAGCTTTAAAATTGCCTTCCTGCGTCAATGAAAGCAAATTCCACAGAAACTTTTCATCGCATTTCAGAATTTCTTGAAATTCCATCAGGCCGCGGTTGGCCTTGTTAAGTTCGCCGTCAAAACGGTAGGCCCTGGGGTCGGATTCGGAG
>NZ_NRDO01000014.1 GCF_010231475.1 Citrobacter sp. NCU1
GGTGATATGGATGACGGATGGCTGGCCGCTGTATGAATCCCGCCTGAAGGGAAAGCTGCACGTAATCAGCAAGCGATATACGCAGCGAATTGAGCGGCATAACCTGAATCTGAGGCAGCACCTGGCACGGCTGGGACGGAAGTCGCTGTCGTTCTCAAAATCGGTGGAGCTGCATGACAAAGTCATCGGGCATTATCTGAACATAAAACACTATCAATAAGTTGGAGTCATTACCGCCAACCTTATGTCATTCACCGCAACAATCCGTTTTAAAATATGGATGATAAACCAGGTAAATCTCGCCATACCCATGATTAAATTCGTCGGGCCTGCCAAAAATTTTTACGCCAGTAGACATTGTCGAGAGACGAACGCATCACCCCTCTACTGGTCGACGCATGGATAAATTGATTATTGGTGTCATAAATTCCGACATGCAGACCGCTCTCCCCCGAACCGGTTTTGAAAAAAACCAGATCGCCGGGCAGGAGGTCATCTTTGTCGATTTCCGTACCAATTTTGGACTGTTGTCGGGTGTCTCGTGGCAGTTGCAGATCGAACTGGTCACGCATCGTCATCAAAACAAACCCTGAGCAATCCACGCCGCTACGGCTCATTCCGCCATAACGGTACGGTGTTCCGCGCCAGTTTTGCAACTGATCATTAAGACCCGCGATAACCGTAATGGAATCCGAAAGTCTGGCATTTGGCGCAGGAGCGCGATGGCTACTACACCCAGCTAACACCAGTGCTGCGATAAGAAGGAACCAAAAACGCATTCAGGACGAATCCTCTTTTTTATTTTTATATCTATATAGCGTGGAAAGTGCCTTATTTTCAAGAGACCATTTAACTTAAGTGGTTGATATGAGCATTCTGTGTCCTTCTACATCCAGTCGCCGGAAGTTTAACCCATAAGCACGCGCTAAATTGGGCGGCGTCAGCACGTCTTCACGCGGGCCACAAGCAATCAACGCGCCACGTTTCAATAGCCACGCCTGATGCGCATGGCGTAGCGTATGGTTAAGATCATGGCTACTCATCACGACAGCAATTCCCTGGAGGCACAGTCGACTGAGCAATCGGTCCAATGCGTTTTGTTGCGCAACATCCAGACTGTTCATCGGTTCATCCAGAAGCAATAATTGCCCGTGAGGATTAGAATCCGGTGAAATTTGCAGCATCACCGCTGCAAGACGAACACGTTGCCACTCGCCGCCGGAAAGCTGATTCGTGCCCCGCTCCAGTTTATCGCCCAATCCAAGCGCATCTGCCATCTCTTTGAGCAGATCGGTTCGTGTTTTATCGGGCTGATGAAGCGTCAGGTAATGCCAGACAGGCATGGCAAAAGGGGGATTTTGCTGCTGCGCAAGGTAAGCGCGATGTTGGGCAAGTTTGGCGGCAGGCCAGGATTCCAGAGCCGTACCGCCAAATACGACAGTTCCGTCGCCGCAGGTCAAGCCCGCCATCCGCGCCAGAAGTGTGCTTTTCCCCGCGCCGTTAGGTCCGACAAGGTGCAAGATTTCCCCGGCTCTGATCGAACCTGAAAGTGGACCAAGCCGGGAGCCTTCAGCCACGTCCTGTAACTGCATCAGCACAGACATTATTTCTCCAACGCCAGTTTGATGCTTTCCATGACAATGGGATCTTCAGGCGTCATGTCGGGTGAAAAACGCTGCACGACATGTCCATCCCGGCCCACTAAAAACTTCTCAAAGTTCCACAAAATATCATCAGGATACAGCGGCGCACGACCTTTACTGACCATCCGTTCGTAAAAACCGCTTGCCTGTGGAGCAATAGCCGCAGGCGCGGCAGCGATCAATTTTTGGTACAACGGATGACGCGCATCACCATTCACATCAATTTTACTGAACATCGGGAACGTCACGCCCCAGGTCGTGGCGCAGTACGTTTTAATCTCATCTTCGCTGCCCGGCTCTTGTCCGAGGAACTGGTTGCACGGAAAACCCAGCACGGCAAATCCACGCTCTCCCCAGGTTTTTTGCAAGTTTTCCAGTTGCTCATACTGCGGCGTTAAACCACATTTTGATGCCACGTTAACGATCAACAGTACATTTCCGGCATATTTCTCCAGCGAGATGTCCTCACCGTCGATGTTCGTCACTTGAGTGTTGAGAATAGTCTTTTGCATAGCATCTCCCGGGTTACAGACGAATGAGTATGGAACAATGTCAGCTTTTAATCATAGACCGAACAGCGATGACCTTTATAGTTAACGTCCTGCTTTTAATAGCAACCAGATGAAGACCGGCGCCCCTAATGTCGCTGTCACCACACCAATGGGGAGTTCCGCGGAGGCGAGCGCCAGTCGGGCGATCACATCAGCCGTCAACAAAGCAATCGCCCCCGCCAGCGCACAAGCAGGCAATAAGACACGATGGTCGGTTAACCCGCACAAGCGCAATATATGGGGAATAACCAAACCGATAAAGCCGATTGCCCCAGCCAACGCCACGCTTACGCCAACCATCCATCCTGTCGCCACCACAAGAAGATTACGCCAGAACCATAAAGGCAACCCAAGCTGGCGAGCCGAGGTTTCGCCTAATGCCAGCATATTCATAGGCTGCGACTGACAGCAAATCCAGAGCAGAACCGGAATCAATGCAATCATCAACCAGCTCTGTTGCCAGTCAACGCCGCCGAATCCTCCCATCATCCAGTACATCAACTGGCGCAGGTCAAAAGAGGTGGAAAAATAGATCGCCCACGTCATCAGTGCGCTACAAATAATGCCCAGCGCGACACCGGCGAGCAGTAAGCGACTGGTCGAAAGATGACGACGCGCGAAACGCAGAAGAATTAGCGTGATAATGAGCGCACCTGCAATCGCACATAGCCCCAACGCCCAACCCGGAAGCTTCCCCTGCCCTAACAGCACGGCCGCAATCAGCCCCACGCCAGCGCCGTTGGAGACGCCGAGCAGTCCCGGCTCTGCAAGTGGGTTTTCAAATAGTGCCTGCATCACCGCGCCAGAGAGCGCCAGCGCGGCGCCTACCAGCAAAACAGCCAACGTCCGTGGCAGTCGAATTTGCCAGACAAACAGCTCGCCACGAGTACCAAACCACTCACCAGGAGCGATCCACTGTTCTCCAGCACATAAACTTACGGTAGCGGCCAGCAGCGTTAGCGCCGTCAGACTCAGAATCCAGCGCACATGTCGTCGCTGTTGTTGGCGGGCAAAAGTCAGCATATTTTCCATTCTGCTGAAAAGGGATGATATTGATTTTACGGTGCTTATACGGCAGTGAAAAGAAAAAAGGCCGCAAAAGCGGCCTTTTTAGTTAGTGAAAATTACTCTTCTTTGGGCGTTGCGTTTTCAACCCGACTCTTTAACTTCTGTCCGGGTCTGAAGGTCACCACGCGCCGTGCTGTAATGGGAATATCTTCGCCCGTTTTCGGGTTACGTCCCGGACGTTGATTCTTATCACGCAGATCGAAGTTACCAAAACCAGAGAGTTTTACCTGCTCACCGTTTTCCAGAGCACGACGGATCTCTTCGAAAAACAGCTCGACCAGTTCTTTGGCATCCCGCTTGCTAAGCCCAAGCTTATCAAACAGATATTCTGACATTTCAGCTTTTGTAAGCGCCATAGGTTCAATCCCTCAATGATGCCTGGAATCGCTCTTTTAATGCCTCTACACATTTGGCGACGGTAGCGGCAATCTCCTCTTCTTCGAGTGTACGGCTGGTATCCTGAAGGATCAGGCTGATAGCGAGGCTCTTATAACCCTCCGCAACACCCTTACCGCGGTACACGTCAAATAAGTTTACGCCAACTACCTGATTTACGCCAACTTTCTTACACTCAGATAAAATATCTGCTGCAGGAACGTTTTCTTCGACCACAACCGCGATATCACGGCGGTTAGCCGGGAAGCGAGAAATCTCACCCGCCTGAGGCACCACGCGGTCTGCGAGCTTATTCCACTCCAGTTCAAACACCAGAGTGCGACCGTTGAGATCCAGTTTACGTTCCAGCTCAGGATGAACAACCCCAATAAAACCAATACGTTCACCTTTCAGATAAATCGCTGCGGACTGTCCAGGATGCAGTGCCGGATTGGCTTCTGCTTTGAACTGAACGTCAGCAAGTTTACCGGTCAGGTCCAGCACTGACTCCAGGTCGCCCTTCAGATCATAGAAATCAACGCTCTCTTTTGCCAGGTTCCAGTGTTCATCGTGGCGGTTACCACAAATCACCCCTGCCAGCATCAGGTCCTGACGAATGCCCAGGTTCGCCTGAGTATCAGGAACAAAACGCAGACCGCTTTCGAAAATGCGTACGCGATTCTGCTGACGGTTCTGGTTATAGACAACGGTCGCCAGTAAGCCAGTCCACAGAGACAGGCGCATTGCTGACATCTCGACAGAGATTGGGCTTGGCAACAGCAGCGCTTCAACACCCGGGTGAATCAATTGCTGTACTTTAGGATCAACAAAGCTATAGGTGATCACTTCCTGATAGCCTTTGTCATTCAGCATCGTTTTGACGCGCTTCAGCGACAGATTGGCTTCACGGTGTGTCCCCATGATCAGACCCGCCTGAACCGGCTCATCAGGGATATTGTTGTAGCCGTACACGCGCGCCACTTCTTCAACCAGATCTTCTTCAATCTCCATATCGAAGCGCCAGCTCGGTGCAACTGCTTTCCACTCGTCCTGACCGTCAGTGACTTCGCAACCCAGACGACGCAGAATATCGCTCACCTGTTCATCCGCAACGTGATGACCGATCAGGCGATCCAGTTTGCTGCGACGCAGGGTAATGGTCGCACGCTTAGGCAACGTCGCTTCATGGGTGACGTCAATAACCGGACCGGCTTCACCACCACAGATGTCGATCAGTAGGCGCGTCGCACGTTCCATGGCTTTGTGCTGCAGAGCCGGATCCACGCCACGTTCATAGCGGTGAGATGCGTCGGTGTGCAGGCCATGACGGCGTGCGCGCCCCGTAATGGAGAGCGGGCTGAAGAATGCGCATTCCAGCAACACATTTTGCGTTTCGTCGTTCACACCGGAGTGCTCGCCGCCGAAGATACCGCCCATTGCCAGCGCTTTCTGATGGTCGGCAATGACCAGCGTGTCAGCGCTCAGTTTGGCTTCAGTGCCATCCAGTAGCACCAGAGATTCACCCTCTTTCGCCATCCGCACGACAATCCCGCCTTCGATGCGGTCTTTGTCAAACGCGTGCATTGGCTGACCCAGTTCGAGCAGCACGTAGTTGGTCACATCAACTACGGCATCAATAGAACGGATACCACAACGGCGCAGTTTCTCTTTCATCCACAGCGGCGTTGGTGCTTTAACGTTGATACCTTTGACTACGCGGCCCAGGTAGCGCGGACAGGCTTCTGGCGCGTCTACTGCGATAGGCAACGTATCATTGATCGTCGCCGCAACCGGCGCGATCTCCGGCTCAACCAACGGCTCTTTGTTCAGCACAGCGACGTCACGTGCGACACCGATAATACCTAAACAGTCGGCACGGTTTGGCGTCACACTGATCTCGATGGTGTTATCATCAAGTTTCAGATATTCGCGGATATCAGTACCGATCGGCGCATCCGCAGGCAGTTCGATGATGCCGTTATGATCGTCGGAAATTCCCAGTTCGGAGAAGGAGCACAGCATCCCTTCCGACGGCTCGCCACGCAGCTTAGCCGCTTTAATTTTAAAATCGCCCGGCAACACGGCACCGATGGTCGCCACCGCCACACGCAGCCCCTGACGACAGTTTGGCGCGCCGCAGACGATATCCAGCAGACGTTCACCACCGACATCGACTTTCGTTACACGCAGTTTGTCGGCGTTAGGATGCTGACCGCACTCCACCACTTCGCCCACGACCACGCCGTTAAACTCGCCGGCTACTGGCTCAACACCATCAACTTCCAGACCCGCCATCGTGATTTGGTTCGACAGCGCATCGCTATCGATAGCCGGGTTAACCCATTCGCGTAACCACAGTTCACTGAATTTCATTATTTATCCCTGCCTTTATTTAAACTGTTTGAGGAAACGCAGATCGTTTTCGAAGAATGAACGCAGGTCAGTCACGCCATAACGCAGCATCGTCAGACGTTCCATACCCATACCAAAGGCGAAGCCAGAGTAAATTTCCGGATCGATGCCGACATTACGCAGTACGTTCGGATGCACCATGCCGCAACCCAGCACTTCCAGCCATTTGCCGTTTTTACCCATCACATCCACTTCTGCAGAAGGTTCTGTGAACGGGAAGTAAGAAGGACGGAAACGGATCTGCAAATCTTCTTCAAAGAAGTTACGCAGGAAGTCGTGCAGCGTGCCTTTCAGGTTGGTAAAACTGATGTTGGTGTCAACAATCAAGCCTTCCATCTGATGGAACATCGGGGTGTGGGTCTGATCGTAATCGTTACGATACACGCGGCCCGGCGCGATGATACGAATCGGCGGTTGCTGGTCTTTCATGGTGCGGATCTGAACGCCAGAGGTCTGCGTACGCAGCAGGCGGGTCGCATCAAACCAGAATGTGTCGTGGTCTGCACGTGCCGGGTGATGACCTGGAATGTTCAGCGCATCGAAGTTGTGATAGTCGTCTTCGATTTCCGGGCCCGTCGCCACGGTAAAACCAAGCTCGCCAAAGAAACTTTCAATACGATCAATGGTACGGGTCACCGGATGCAGACCGCCGTTTTCGATACGACGACCAGGCAGTGAAACGTCAATCGTTTCAGCGGCCAGACGCGCGTTCAGAGCAGCATTTTCTAAATCTGCCTTACGTGCGTTCAGTGCTTGCTGCACCTGCTCTTTCGCTTCGTTGATAACCGCACCAGCGGCTGGGCGCTCTTCTGGCGGCAGTTCGCGCAGGGTCGTCATCTGAAGGGTTAAATGCCCTTTCTTGCCCAAATATTCGACGCGTACATTGTCTAACGCGGCAACATCTGACGCCTGGTTAATGGCTGCCTTTGCACTGGCAACCAGCTCTGCGAGATGTGACATGGTTTTCCTCATTGTGTCGGTGAAGACACCGTTTGTGGTCATTATTTTTGCTCTAACTATTTCGAGTTGCAGTCTGTACGCCTGCTACTTGAAATAGATCGCGCAATTTTAGATACAAAAAAAGCCTCCACTGGGGAGGCTTTCTGGCGCTGTTTTCCGTTTCATTTCTCACGCGCTAGCCTCCTGAAGTCAGGTGCTAAAGTAAAAAAAGAAACGGAAAATAGCAGCATTCATGCTTGCGTTACCTTGTTGGGTAAAAACCGAAAGACCTTTATTGAAAAGGGTTACGGGTAAATTGTCAAATGATTGATTGCACTACAAATAAAAGAGAGGGAGCCAGGCTCCCTCTTTTCACTGGCTTATGCCAGAGCTGCTTTCGCTTTTTCGACCAGAGCGGTGAACGCTAATTTGTCGAATACTGCGATGTCAGCCAGGATCTTACGGTCAATTTCAACAGAGGCTTTTTTCAGGCCGTTGATGAATTTGCTGTAAGAAATGCCGTTCTGACGTGCTGCTGCGTTGATACGCGCAATCCACAGTTGACGGAACTGACGCTTACGTTGACGACGGTCACGGTAAGCATACTGGCCGGCTTTGATAACAGCCTGGAAGGCAACGCGGTATACGCGAGAACGCGCACCGTAGTAGCCTTTGGCTTGTTTCATGATTTTTTTGTGACGTGCGCGTGCAATTACACCACGTTTTACGCGAGCCATATGTGCTCTCCTGTATCTATATTCTTAGTGAAAAAAAGTTAAACGTTAACGGCTTATGCGTACGGCAGGCACGCGATTACCAGACCCAGATCGCCTTTAGAAACAAGGCCTTTTGGACGCAGGTGACGTTTACGCTTAGTCGATTTTTTGGTCAGAATATGACGCAGGTTTGCATGCTTACGCTTAAATCCACCACCACCGGTTTTTTTGAAGCGCTTAGCAGCACCGCGTACGGTCTTAATTTTTGGCATTTTAATAACTTCCACTTCGCATTGTTAATAAACGAAACATAGGCGAACAACAGCTGTGGAACCCGTAGGCTCCACAGACATTGCTACTTGAAGGCCTTACTGTTTCTTCTTAGGAGCGAGCACCATGATCATCTGGCGGCCTTCGATCTTCGTAGGGAAGGATTCGACTACTGCCAGTTCACTCAGATCGTCACGAACGCGCGTCAGCACTTCCATACCGATCTGTTGGTGGGCCATCTCACGACCGCGGAAACGCAGCGTGATCTTAGCCTTATCGCCATCTTCCAGAAAGCGTACCAGGCTGCGGAGTTTTACCTGATAATCGCCATCGTCGGTACCAGGACGGAATTTAATTTCCTTAACCTGGATAACTTTTTGTTTCTTCTTCTGTTCCTTAGAAGACTTACTCTTTTCATAAAGGAACTTGCCGTAGTCCATAATACGACAAACTGGCGGTTCGGCGTTAGGGCTGATTTCAACTAAATCTACTCCAGCTTCTTCAGCTTTTTCGATAGCTTCTCTCAGACTCACAATACCCAAAGCTTCGCCTTCCAGACCTGTTAAGCGAACTTCCAGGGCGCGAATCTCGCCATTGATACGATTCGGACGTGCCGTTTGAACTCGTTTTCCGCCTTTAATACCTTATTCCTCCAGTTGTTGAAGACTGCGGCTGCGAATCTCTTGTTGCAGCTTCTCGATAACTTCATTTACGTCCAGGCTGCCCAAGTCTTTGCCACGACGGGTACGCACGGCAACTTTGCCTGCTTCTACCTCTTTGTCGCCACAGACCAACATGTAAGGGACACGACGTAAAGTGTGCTCGCGGATTTTAAAGCCTATCTTCTCATTTCTCAAGTCTGCTTTTACTCGAATACCCGCATTTTGTAGTTTCTGCGTTAATTCGTTAACGTATTCAGACTGTGAATCGGTAATATTCATGACCACAACCTGAACTGGCGCAAGCCAGGTCGGGAAGAAGCCAGCGAACTCTTCAGTCAGGATACCGATGAAACGTTCCATAGACCCAAGAATTGCGCGGTGAATCATAACCGGCACCTGACGTTCGTTGTTTTCGCCAACATAAGAGGCGCTTAAACGGGACGGCAGAGAGAAGTCCAGCTGTACAGTACCGCACTGCCATGCACGATCGAGGCAGTCATACAGGGTAAATTCAATTTTCGGACCGTAGAACGCGCCTTCACCCAGTTGGAATTCAAACGGGATGTTGTTTTCTTCCAGCGCAACCGCTAAATCCGCTTCAGCACGGTCCCACATTTCATCGCTACCGATACGTTTTTCGGGGCGAGTGGACAGTTTGACGACGATCTTCTCGAAGCCAAAAGTGCTATACATATCGTAGACCATACGAATGCAGGCATTCACTTCATCACGGATCTGCTCTTCAGTACAGAAGATATGCGCATCATCCTGAGTGAAGCCACGTACACGCATCAGGCCGTGTAGCGCACCTGACGGTTCGTTACGGTGGCAACTACCGAACTCCGCCATACGCAGTGGCAGATCGCGGTAGGATTTCAGACCCTGATTGAAGATCTGAACGTGACCCGGGCAGTTCATCGGTTTGATGCAATATTCACGGTTCTCGGAAGACGTGGTGAACATCGCATCTTTATAGTTGTCCCAGTGCCCTGTTTTTTCCCACAGAACACGGTCCATCATAAATGGGCCTTTCACTTCCTGATACTGGTACTCTTTCAGTTTTGAACGAACAAAAACTTCCAGTTCACGGAAAATGGTCCAGCCGTCATTGTGCCAGAACACCATACCCGGCGCTTCTTCCTGCATATGGTACAGGTCAAGCTGCTTACCGATTTTACGGTGATCGCGTTTGGCCGCTTCTTCCAGACGTTGCAGGTAGGCGCTCAGGGCTTTTTTATCGGCCCATGCAGTACCATAAATACGCTGCAACATCTTATTGTTGCTGTCGCCACGCCAGTACGCGCCTGCGGTTTTCATCAGTTTGAAGTGATGGCAGAAACGCATGTTCGGCACGTGAGGACCGCGGCACATGTCGACATATTCTTCATGATGATACAAGCCAGGCTTATCATCATGAGCAATGTTTTCATCAAGAATAGAGATTTTATACGTCTCGCCACGCTTCACGAAGGTTTCACGAGCTTCGTGCCAACTGACTTTTTTCTTAATGACGTCGTAGTTTTTCTCAGCGAGCTCGTGCATCCGCTTCTCGAGCGCGTCGACATCTTCCTGGGTTAACGTACGGTCAAGATCAATGTCATAGTAAAAACCGTTGTCGACAACCGGACCGATAGCCATTTTGGTATTCGGCCAAAGTTGTTTGATCGCGTGCCCTAACAGGTGCGCACAGGAGTGACGAATGATCTCAAGACCTTCTTCATCTTTCGCAGTGATGATGGAAAGCGTTGCATCATGCTCGATCAGGTCGGAAGCATCCACCAGCTCGCCATTTACACGGCCAGCAATGGTGGCTTTCGCCAGTCCTGGACCAATGTCCAGCGCAACATCCATGGGGCTTACAGCGTGGTCGTAATGGCGTTGGCTGCCATCAGGAAGAGTAATAACAGGCATGTTATATCCTTATTTGCAGTGGTGACCCACACGAAAGATCACATACAAAGAGAAAATGTATTTGTTTACAGTTAGTTGTGCGACCATCTAACCAACAATTGCTAAATTGGTACACAATCTGGTACACAAATGAAAATCCGCTAGGCGCCATCTTCATTCGGTCGAATGATGGTAACACTAAAAAAAGGGAGAATGCACTACCTTCCTCATTCCCTTGAGGAAGATCGTCATCATCGTCAGGAGGTGGCCCCGGACTCGGTGGTCGATGCTGCATATCCCCTCCCCGCTGACTCATATCAGACAGGTGGCATCGTCTGGAGTGGATGTTCCTGGCAGAGTTCCTTTCTGCATCCGTCACAGATGATTGTGCGAAGCATTGGTTCTCCTAGATCTGATTATTAATCGCAAATGAATAATATCCACACAAAACTTACTTCATATAACGACAACATTACTGAATTGCAGTATCGATCGAGTTTAATAATGGTGATACACTTCTCATCCATTGATTGTCATAGTTTTCAATGAGAAAGCTATGTGCCAGAACAAACCGATCACATTTAAAGTGGTACAACAGATGGGAAACAACGAATGCTATACTCGTATCTTGTATCTATAACCATTATTGGTAGCTTTATAATTTTTTGTGGTATTTTATCAAGATTAAATACGCTACCGCACCTGTCATCAGGTGATGATGTTAGAAAAAGATACACGCACGTGGATGGTATAAGAGGTCTTGCTGCTGTATTTGTTGTTTGCGCTCACAGCTGGAGAGTTGGATTATCCGGATTTTCCAATCAAGAAATACTTGTACCAAGCTTCAAATACAATGTAGCTCTTGGTGCCATAGGCGTTCAGATATTTTTTTGCATCACCGCTTTCTTATTCATAAAAAAACTAATAAACAATAGAAATCAAGATTGGAGTAAATATTTTTGGTCTAGATTCAAAAGATTGGCCCCTCTTTACTCATTTTTTGTTTTGGTGGTTTTGTCAATAGGATTGGCCATGTCATCATCTATTGATGAAAGATTCATTGTTAATTCAATAAAGTTGATGACTTTTGGATTCCTTTCTGATTCATATTTGCTTACCGGATTTGATGGTAGTCAACTTGTTACTATGGTGTGGACTCTTCCATTTGAAATTAAGTTTTACATTACCCTTCCTTTGATTGCTGCAATAATGTCTTCAAGAAAAGCATCTGCAGTATGCTTTATATGTTTAATATCTTTAGCTTCCTTTGTTTTTTACATAGATGGGAAAAACATGTGGGCGTGCTTCATTGCCGGAGGAGTCGCAGCTTTAATTGAGTCAAAAATAAATAAAAATAATATAATCAAATACTCATCCACAATAATATTTATTATGTCCATTGTGTCTACTGCGTACTTAACAACGATAAACACACACAATTATAGTTACATTAAAATAATGTCAGTATCAATCATGTTTATATCATTCATAATAAGCGAGCCATCAATATTTAAATGCAAGTCTTTGCAGTATATGGGAGAAATCAGTTATAGTATTTATCTATTGCATGTGATTGCATTTTACGCCTTTGCTATTATAGGAGGTAGTTATTTAAACGGAATTTATGTTTCAGGAACTCAATTGCTTTTAATACAGTCTTCGTTATGCCTTATTATATGTATGGGTTGCTCGCTAACATTTAGATATATAGAATATCCTTTTATAAGAAAGTCTTGATTGTTTATATTGGGAGGGCGCTCGCACCCTTCCAATTTGTGGATTATGATTTCACGCTAAATTCATAATCAGCAGTTGACTGCTTAACTCCATTATCAAAGAAGATGCCATACTCAGATGCGCCACCCTCTTGGCCATACACTCTATTTCCTACGGAGCTGAAGCTAGAAGACGTTGAGATTATACACCGCCTAAATACTCCACCTTGTGAATTTTCGCTGTTCCATGTGTTGTGACTTAATGATGACCTCAAATAACCTCTGGTGTCAGTGAATCCTGACCTGGTCATTGTACATCCAGTTACTACAGCAAATAACCCCTGAACGATACTGCATTGCGCATTCACTGCCTGTGTTGATCCATCTATAGATATGCAATCAGAAACATGCACCTCCTGAACCTCGGTAGCAAAAGCTATATATCTTGAGAGCTTAATGGAGCACATCCTTACGTTTAATCGCACTCCAGTTATCGGGTTGGTAGAGTTATTAACTTGTACAAGCAATTGTGGCTGAGTTCCTATCACGCTTGATAGTTGGTTTCCAGAAAGATTTATAATAACATTCCTGGTTACAGACGCCGACCCTGTCAATGTGCTTATAAGAATCTCAGAGTCAGTGACAGCCTCTCCGCTTCTGGGTATGGTATTCCTATCGACATTAATAGTAGTACCAGATGACTCTACATATTCTGGTTTGTATGCTACACATAGGAATGGTCTCGACCTGATAGTGGAAGAACCATGGCCTATGTATACATTGTCTGATATATTTATAATTCCGCTAACAAATACATTTATTGCGGAAATTGCTTCAGTTCTTGGCACTCCAGGCGTGTACGGTGTAACCCTGTCAATAAAGCAGTTAGATATCGTTAAATTCTTTATTGCTGCTGACGCGCCTGGTGAATGACCACCTATTGGCCTTGGTGGGTATGATTTTATAGAGCCATCTAAGTTCAGTTTTGGTACAAATCTACAGTTGCTGAAAACAGCGTTGGTGGAGCTTCTTCCGTCGAAGAAAGTATCATACTCTGGATGTCTCCATGACTGCCCGGCAGGGTCAGCCTCTGCAAGCTGGAAGGCCTCTGCATATTTATTTACTTGTGACCCAAGATTGCTACCAACAACCTGGCAGTTTGCTACCATTATTTCTGAGCAGCCAATTGCGTCTAGGACGTGACCATTAACAACGCATTCTTCAAATATGCAGTTTTTAATTGTGATTCCAACAACCATGCTCATATCAAAACATGCAATTGCCGATGTGTTATTTCCTACAAACCTTATATTGTCCACCGATATATTTCTTCGAAATCCTCCAGTTGCATAAGGATAAGCGCCAATCAGGAATCCGATAGTTATATTAACTATCGCTCCATCCTCACCGTATATTGAAAAGTTATCAACCTTTATTTCATGTGCTACAGAGTTTACAGGCCACTCTCCGCTTGGTATATAGATGGTGCGATAATCACTCTTCTGAGTGAACATCATGATATTGTTTATGGCTCGCGTGGTTGCTGTTGCATCACCTTGCTTGGCTCCATAGTACCTTATATCAAGAGTATCGAATTTTGTTGTTCTTAATGCGTATCCATTATTTGTTTTGAAAACATAACCAAAGTCTTCATCAGTGTTACCTTCCTGAATGATGCAGTCGAATTCAGGGATATCACCTGCCTCATAATACCCAAGAACTCTAACTTTTGTTCCGATTGGTTCATTTAGGAGGTGGAGCTCGCTAACAGTTTCAACTCTGTGGAATAGGGTGTCATATTTATCTAATTTATCCTGTAGCGTTCCACCACCATCTACGCCTATTAATGAAGCGCCGCTATCACTTCCCAGCTCTTGTCTTAGTTGGTCTGGTGAATATTTTAATATGTCTGGGAAATAGAACTGCTGCGAGTTATATAAATCATACACTGCCATGCTATGGTTTTGCACTGTAACAAATTTCGCAATCTGCCCATTGTATACAGGATATCCTCCTGAGTTAATTACAAGTGGCTGATCAATTGGTACGTGTGAGCCATCTTCATTCTCCAGGTATACTTGAATTTGATTGGATGGCGATGTTGGGTCGGTATCAGGAAGCCCTATGTAGATCTTCCCGTTTGCTACGGCCTTGAATTGACGAGGCATCGTAAACAATTGGCTTGGCATTGATACGACAACGTTGGCAGTAATGTCTGACATTTATTTTGCTCCGGGCGCAGCAAAGCCGCACAAGCTAAAACTTGCGCAGCATTGCGTTAAATTAAGTTATTGGTTGTTATTGCTGAGTTGCTTCGTTAGCCAGTAGCGGTCTGATGGCAACTGCAGCCTGGTTCAACGCCTTTTCATGTGCAGGAGTACCTGCCTTTGTGTTTGCAAGACGTAGAAGCGCATTTCTGGCTGGCTGGCTTTCATACATTCGCAAGGCAAGTCCATATCCAGCCTCAGAAGCAAGAGATATACCAAGTGTTGGTATGGCCGCCGCCACTCTTAATGGATTTGCCAGCGCCTGCCCTGTCTGCGTTACCACATTTGCAGCATCAGATCTGGCCGTCTCTCTCAGAACATCATGCAAAGCATCCAGTTCCTTCATGTGCTTCCCGCTGAAAATGGTGTTGTAGATCGCACCGCCAGACTGAGATTTTAGCTTGTTAACTTCCGTCATGAATTTTGCAGGTGAATCACCGGCGCGCTCTGCAATCTTGCTGATGTACGCCGCCCGCATTGCATCCTTGCCCTTATCATCAAGGGCGCTCCAGATGCGTTTAACATCTGATGGTTTGCGGCTATACACTACGCTGTTAATCAGTTCAGGGGTCGATTCACTGCTGGCCTTGTTCAGTTTATTGGCAATGTTCTTATTCAGAACCTTATTATAGACATTGGCGTAGTCAGAATTCGCTTTCAGATACGCCGATGCATCGCTCGGTCCAAGCGTTTTCCCAACGGCATTCCGCAAATCTCTGGACATGGCATTCTCAACCATATTGGTGGCCGCCTTTGCCTGATCAGGGAATACCATAGAGTCACCCTGAACATTTGAACGAAATGCGGTGCGGTGCTGGCGCAGTAAGTCAAACGTCATATCAAGATCTGCAGCCGGGTCGGCCAGTTCATCGCGAAGATTACGAAGAGAGGTAAGAAGGTTCTGATTCGCGGACGTACCTAGCCTTTCCTGTCTGGCGATAGCGGTATCCAGAGCATTCATGGTATTGGTGGTATCTACCGCAGTATTTCCCATCTTGTTGGTGACGTCATTAATAACGGCGCCAGCTGCATCCTTTCGGCCTCTTAACGTGCTGGTTAGCGACTGGACCACGTCATCAGGATTATATTCACCGAAACGGTCAAGGTAGTTGCTTACAAGCTTGCTCCTGGTTGCGTATTGCTCAGCACGTTTCGCGCCAGTTCCGAGAATGGCACCTTCACCGCCTTGCACAAGACCTCGTGTGAGTGCGCTTTCAGGCTTTATTAAGTCAGATGTCATAGGCGTTACACCCATGCTTTCTGCCGTCTCAATAACGCGTTTTGCTTCCGGTGCTATCTCACCCTTTAATGCTGTAACTCCACGCCCTATTACTTTTGCGGCGCCTGACAACAACCCCTGAGCACCAAGGTTAATTGCTGCATTCTTTGCGACGTTCTCAGCGAAATCTCCCTGCTGGTTGGCAGCCTCAGCAACGGATCCGGCCGCCATGCTTCCAGCCCCCTTAATTCCTGGAATAAGATACCCACCAATGGTTTCTCCAGCCTGAGCATATGGATCGGTTGGCTTGTCAATCGGTCGATACACGTCATCAAGAACCTTTGGACCACCTAATCCCTGACTAATAGCGTTAATCAGGCTGGCGCCGCCTTGCAGCACATCAAACGGGATGTTAACCAGTCCGCGACCAGCTTGCTCTGTAATCTGTCCGGCACTCTTCCCGCCAGTCAGGAAATCACCAGCGCGCTGCATTAATGATGTCTCTTGTTGCTGTGGATTGTTTTCTGTGGTCGTAGATGTGCGTTGCCGTTCCTGCTGTGCAGACTGCCCAGAAAAATACTCATCAATAGCCGATCCAATATCCTCAGTGCTTGTTCCTTCTGGGAATGTGAATGTCTTACCGTTGGCTGTAACTTTCATTATTCCACCGTGAATCGAATGCCGGATTTAGAGGTGTGCATTGCAGGCTGCTGTGGTGCTTGCTGTTGTTGCTTATTTTGTTCGGGTTGTTGGTCCTGATTGTTAGCAGCTGTAGACACAGCTAACGCGTCATATACTCGACCAGACTGACCGCGAAGTGAGTTGTATTGACCTTTCATTTTTCGCATTTTTGTATCGGTTGCGCCTTTTGAGTCGCCAGGTTGCGGTAGGTACATTTTCGAATACTCCTGCATTTCAGGAAGAGTAATCGCTGCCCCTGTTTCTGGTCGCAAAATTGCGTAAAGCGCATCCCTGGCATTAACCATATACTGCTGTTCTGCCGGAGATAGGCTCAGGTTTGCTATAGTTCCATCACCAAGAGAGCGGTTAATTAATGCTACACGCTTCGGGTCAATGGTTTTTCCAAGCTCGTTCATGGAGTCCATTGAATCCTTTAGGCGCAAGGCAAAACCTGCTGCTTTCTTAGAGCCTTCATTAGCCTTGTCGATGATCGACTGAGCCTGAGGCAGACTGATTGGTTTAATGCCGTCGCCATTGATGGGCTGGTTAATTTTCCCGGCCTCTTCGCTGCCGTCCGTGTAGTATTTCGTCACCGAACCATCAGGATTGGTTTCAACCTTCATCAGTTTTTTGGCTGATGGATTGATGCCTGCAGCGGCGGCAAATGTTGCCGCTGATTCAGGATCTGATTTCAGCAATTGCGCATACTGGTTATAGTTTTGCATCGCTGCAGTTGGCGCATTAGCTGAGCGAATGGAGTTTTCACGACTTATATTCTGACCGCGAATAGTGTTAGCTTCGCTAGCCTGGTTGCTGCGGATCTGCTCTGCAAGTTGTCCTCGAGAAATATCGCGACCAGCGATCTTGTCCTGGATATCGAAATACTTCTCAGGACCAACTGCGTGCATACCGAGCATGTCTGTTAACTGGCTAAATCCTTGCGGATTCTGCTGGTACGTCTCCCATGCCTGTTGGGGAGACACTCCGATCTGCTGCAGCGCATTCTGATTATTTGCAAGCTCCCTCATCACTGCGTCCGGACCCTGTGCCGCTGCAATGTTAAGGCGCGCCGACATGTCGCCCATTGACTGATTGCGATCAGCGTCAATAAATCCCATTCCCTGGCGGATTGTTTCAATCTGTTCTGGATTTGATGCCGCCAGTTGGCGCAATGCATCGCGATCGCCTGCCGCATAAGCCTGGCCGAATGCCTGCTGAAATTCAGACAGTCGCTTGGCAGCCTCACCCTGGCCAATTGCCTGAGTTATACCGCTAATTCCCTGCGCAAGTTGAACGCCAACATTTGGCCGCTGAGTAAAGTCATAACTGGATAGTGACGGCTGACCAGGCGCATTCTGGTTAGACACCTGCATTGATGGCAGGCCTGCAAGTTGAAATGTGGCCACGATAACCCCTTAAAACAGAGAGCCGAGAATCCCAATACCAGCACCAATGCCAGCACCCCACGGAGTTGATGATCCGAGAAGATTTGCGATGCCAGCACCGGCAAGCGCTCCGCTTGTTCCGCCGGCAACAGCATTGCCAAATGATGATTGCCCTGAGCCCTGAGACTTAATAGCCGCCATTTGCTGGGCAAGATTCCCGGCATTATTGGCATAGTTCTGCCCGGCTGACGCCTGACCTGCCGCAGCCGACTGACCGACGTTTAACAGGTTTCCGTAATTCTGCATTTGTCCGGATAGCCAGTTTTGCCCCAGCGTTGGCGCGATGGCCGCAAGCTGATTACTGGTTGCGGTGGATCCAAGACCACCAGTCGCTTCAGCTGCGTTGAGATTTTGATAGCGGGCCTGGTTTGCAAGTTGGTTGTACTGATCTGACCCGTAATACTGATTGAGGGCCTTGTTCTGGCCTTCCAGTGTTGACAGTTGCTGGATCTGCTGAAGAGCAGGAAGACCGGCTGCGGCGTAAGGTGCGAGCTGCTCCATCACTCTGTTGAATTGCTGGTTTTGAAGGTCTGCAGCGTATCGAGTTGCCTCAGCTGCATACTTTGCGCTTTTATCGGCACCGCCCCCACCTTTCCCACCTTTTTCAGGATAAAGAGGCTCCTCACCGCGCAGTTTCCTGCCCAGTGCAAAAATGTTGCTCATGATTAACTCCTGCTTTTTTGGAGGAAGGCTTCTAACTCTTCTCTGGTTGCTGAATAGAAGGTGACGTCATCGACGCCTTTGAAATACTTCCTGATGGTGCCTACGCGGGTCATGCCGATCATCGTGCAGTAGATCTGCCCGTGGCGAAATTTTCGCGCAGCATAGGAGATGACGCAGGCGAAATTGGTAGTGGCAATGATGTGTCGCCAGAATGCAAGGCCGATGTCTTTGCTGAATCCCCTGGCGTTTGGCAGATACATCGCATGGCAGTCGAATGTCAGGGGTTGCGTTTCTTGGTAGTAGACGATGCCGCCGAACTCACCATGCACATGCACCTCAAAGTATTTCGTGTCAGGCTTGTAGTCATACCCATCGCCATTGTTGCTGCCAGCGATGATGTCAGGATGGTTTCCGACGGCCTCAACCAGATCGGCGTCTCGCGTTTGCTTGAATGTGATCATCATTGCTCCGCGATAATTTTGATGGTGGTGGCAGTGAATGTTGCGCCGTTTGACTTAATAGTCAGCGTGCTACCATTGGTGGCAAGGAAGCCGTTTTTATCAACACTGAAGAAGGTTGCCAGCAAGATGTTGTCAGTGGTGGTAATTGCAGTCCTGTCGTTTACCAGCGTGTCAGGGACTGTGCCAGAGAACGTCAATTGCATAGAGCGGTTACCTGTTCCACCAGGCCACGACCCAACGAGAGACAACTTAAACTGGACGCTTTTATTCTCGTTGTAGACGACCATCTTGTTGTTGACGGTGTCGAAGAACGGCGCGAGTGTTCCTGATGCTGGCGTTAGAGTTTTTATCAACGAAATCAGGTTGGTCGCTGTTGTGGTTATCGGCAGGCTTATCCCGGTGTAAATAACCTCTGACTTCTTCCTCGTGACGGCGTATTCAAGAGCGTCAATTCGCGTTTCGTGGTCTGCAAGAGACGCCTGTATGGAAATGACTTCATCAGTCAGAAAATCAATGTCGTTTTCTGCTGTTGTCATCCGTGAATCAAGGCTAACTATGGCCGCTTCTGCGTTTGTTATCCTTGTTTCATGGTTTTGTATTTTTGCTTCTGCGGCGTCGAGCCTGATTTCGTGGTCAACGAGGATTGTATCCTGCTCATCGTTTTTTACCTGCGCATCGTATGCCCCTTGCCCGGCTTCGTTCGCCTTCCCAGCAACATTTTTAAAGTCTTCTGTCTGGCTTAAAACGTACTGCTGGTATGCGGGGGTAAATATCGATGGCAACGATGCAGCCATAACACCGATCGCCTGCACGATGACAGGCACATTCAGATTGGGATCTGCCATTATTCAGCCCTGATTGAGAGCCCTGATAATGTGACAGGAGCTTTTGTGATTACGCGGAATTTGAATGCTATGTTTTTCCGCACTCGCCCAACACGGCGCCAGATGGTTCGTGAGTCGTAGCGGAATGGCGCATTCCACGGAATCATCTGCTCTCTTCCCCAGTTAATTCCGTCAGTAGTGGCAGAGATAAGCAACCGATCGGCAATCTGCGCAACGCCGGTACTGGACTCAAGTTCCAGGTCGAATAACAGAGCGTTATCAGCCTTGATGAGTGGAGTAAACAGCAAGTGCTCCTGCTGCTTTCCGTACTGGCTTGAGATATCTGTTTTTGTATTCCCGGTCACCGCTTCTGTTTTATCGCCACAGGTGATTTCGTTGCCTTCATACATGAAGTCGATGGATCTATAGACATCATCGTTAAGTCCGGTTTTCAGCACCGACCATTGCGGGCCGTTCTGACTTGCTGATCCGTCATACACCAGCACATGGCGAGGCAAATGCACTATCAGTAACTCGTGTGAGTCAAAACGCAGCGATTCAAGAACACACGTGGCCAGTTCTCCCGCCGTGTATTCGCGAAGATATTTATCGATGCGCGCGGTGGAGATCGGAACAGCTCGTCCAGAGTCAACGAGATATACCGACGGGGCTCCGGACGCCTGGTTGCTGACAATCGCGAACGCATCCATAAACACGGTCTTGCAGAATGTTCCCGCGATGCCTTTTTGCACCATGTATGCAGGGTTGTTCACATAAAGCGCGGCGCCAGCAGTAGTTGCACCAGTCAGCGTGAAATACTCAATGGTTGACGAACCAAAGCACACGATATAGTCATGCCACACGCCCATTCCGATGATACCGTCAGGCTGCGATTCAGCCCGGTACTCTGCGGATAACCGGTCAGGGTGCGATTCATCCTCAAGGTCGGAAATGAAGAATGAATCAGAGCCATCTTTCGACCATGCGTAGCGACCACGGACGCGAACAACATCACGAGCGGATCCGAGCTCATACTGGATGTACGTCGAATCAACAGGCCAGTTGGCGATGGTCTTTACCGTTCCGTCATACCGGTACAGAACAACCTGGCCGCCGGTCACCACCGCCTGAGATGTACGGCTATGGGCCATAGGAGTACGCGCCGTCCCTGACACATCACCGACTTCAGCCTCTCCACGGTAAAGCTTCCCGCCACAGACGCGATAAACGGAGTTCTGAGACGTGTTGAACTGAACGCCACGCGATACACCGTTAACATCGCGTCGCTTCTCTATGCCCGGGAATGAACGCAAATACCCATTGCTGTTGAGTACCTCTTTCGGCACGGCAAGCATGTTTGTCGGCAACAGGTCGATATAGTCTGCGTCGCTGAAACTCTTACCAAGCCCGCGCATCAGTGGTATTTGCTGAACAGGCATCATTCGCTCCCGTTATTGCATGGATCTTTACGATGGAAGTATCGCCACCCAACCTGATTGGCCAGGCGATTTCCACTTCCAATCGGCATGCGGTTTGGATAACCGGCTTTGCATTTCGCATCGACCGCCCGCGACATTGCTGACAGTTTAACGAGTTGTTCTTTGCCGTATCTGGCTGTGGTTACGAGCTTGCCAGATGCTTCTCGGCCATAGTCAGTAGCGATGCGGCACGCAAGGTTGGTAATGACGGCGTTTAGCGTATTATTCTGCAATCCGTGGTCATCGCCAGGCTGTGCAGGTTCGCCATCAGGCGCAAACAGATATCCGATACTGATACCAGGCGAGTCATCACCGCCCAGCCATTCAGCCATCATCATCTCGAGGTCATTTACGGCGTCACCTGTAGACTGCGGCTCAACGTCGGTTAGCGTGGAATCGGAGGCGATACCGAGCTTGCGCAACGCCGCGAGAACCAGATCATTCTTCGTCGTCAGATTCATCTGCTACCGCCTTTGGTTTGCGGCCACGTTTAAGCAGGTCATCTGGATGTGACAACCAACCAGCATCGAGATGCTCACTAATCTGGTCTTCGCTCACGATTTTCCAGTCATAGCCGACGCCTTTCCACGTTTTCGCCTTTCCTGGCTTAAAAAGCATTTTTGACATGTCACGCTCCAAAAATTAAAGGGGCCGAAGCCCCTGTGATTACGACATCCGTGACATTAAGCCTGACTTGCCAGACCAACACCGATTGCTTCCGGACGCACTGCGGTAGGTGCGTACCAGAGAGCGATACGGCACTTTCCAGACAGCGTGTTGATGTCACCCTGGTACGCCACAACACCATTCAGGCCGACGCTCGGAATTGCGAAGCTCTTCGTTTTCATGCCGGAGAACAGTTCGTGGTTGATCGGGATTGGCTGCGACACCAGGCGGATGGAGTCATCAGCCCAGAACACGTTGGTTTCTGCGGTAGTGGTGTTAAGCACGGTAACAGGCGTCGTATCAGCCAGAGAGGTGTTTACGTTAGCGTAAGCCAGTTGCTCTTTGGTCAGAGACGTGTCGTTCAGCGCGATCGGTTTCGGCGTGATTTCGACGTGAGTCGCATCGATAACGCGGGTGATGCTGAACGTTGCGTCGTGAGTCAGGACGTTCTTCGCCATCTGAGACAGGAATTTCACGCCGGTAAAGCTGATCTTGTCGCCACGCTTGAAGCCGGTGGTGGAAGACAGCACCACCGTTGCAACGCGGTTGTCCACGTTTTCACGGTTGCCGTCGGTATCAGCAACCCATGCCAGCGGCTGGAACTTCTGCGCACCGCTTACCGTGATGCCGGTTGCGGTTGACGCTGTCAGCGTCGGCATCTTCGGGGAACGCAGCACATCGTTGAAGCCTGCAACCTGCTTCTGAATGGTTCCGCTCTTGTAGGCGTCTTCCGGGATGCGACCGTAGAAGTCTTTGCCCGTCAGATCCTGCCCGGCGCCGCGGTAGTCTTTCCCGTTGAAGAAGAAAGACAGGCCAGAGCTACGGTTAAGCTCACGGGAGAAGATCAACTCTTCGGCTTCAGAGATGAAGTCCCACCCCGTGGTTGCGGTGCCAATCGGATCCGGGCTGGTAACCACGAGAGAGCCCATCTCTGCCGCCTGCTTGGCGATAGCCGACTCAACGTTGTTTGCCAGTTTCTTACCGGACGCCTGGATGCGACGACGCAGAGATCGCTCATCACGCAGATCATCAGCGCGCAACTGGAAGAAGTCGTTATCCGGTACGCCCATGTTGCATTTTACGGCCAGCTCAAGAATGCCGGTCGCCTGCCCGGTCAAGTCCCAGCCAGGCATCGTCGGAGCTTCCTGCTCCAGCGGCATCCACACGGTGTTCTGCGAGCGCTGCATGTCTGCAGTAGGAGGTTCGTATTTTCCGACGCGTTGAGCCATCGGCGTGAGATTTTCAATGGTCTCGATAACTTCATCGAGCATAAAGGTGATTACCTGACCTTCATTAAGTGCCATTATTTAATTCCTTTCAATTGAGCTTTTAGCTTGCGGTAAGTGTCCGTGTCACCCTTACTGGCCGCTTCATTCATGCGCTTTTCTAACGCTGAAATATTGGCAGCAACAGCCTGACCCTGTAGAGGCTCGTCAGGATTGGGGGCGGCGGAAACTTGCTGACCGCGCGGCTTGAGAGTTAAACGATCTGATAGTCTGGCCAATTCAATCAGCGCGAGCTGTCCGTCCATCGCCAGCAACTGGCGGGCTTTCTCCGGGTTGGCTCCCAGGTGATACATGAGCGCGGCGGATTTCTCGGGGAACAGGCGCATGATGTCAGTCGCCACCGGTGCCGGTACGATCTGCATGAACGCATCTTCTTTCTCCTGATAATCAGGAATGTTGAGTTTCTCCGCCGCGTCATAGTGTTTACGGGCTGCTTCGACGTATTGCGCTGACTGCTGGGAGTATTCCTGAGTCTTTCGGACCTGTTCGGCAACAGCATTGCTACGGGCGTCCTGAGCTTTGATAAGCCACTCATTGTTCGCCTGCTGGAATGCTGCCTGAGCGCGGCCGCTGTCCCATCCATATTTCTCCATCGCTTCATCAGAAAAGAAGTCGTTGGCGTTTGGCTGAGGTGGGAGATCAGGGTTTACCCGCAAGTTCTCCGGCAATTCTCCGCGCTGCACTGCGGCGGCCTGCTGCTCAAGATCGCGTTGACGCTTGCGCTCAAGTCGACGCTGTGCAAATTGCGCGTTGGTTGCCGGGTCTTGTTTTGGTTTGCTCTCATCGTCTTTCAGGACGACATCAAAGCCTTCTTCCTGTCCAGTTTCGCTATTGGCATTTAGCGAAGGATCGACTGCGGATGCCGCCGTAGTATCGATGGGCAGGAGGTGGCCTTCAGCTTCCTGAATTTCGGTGGTTTTCATGATTAACTCTCTCTTATTGAGGTTTGCTCGGCTGCTCTGCCGGTGAGGTGTTTTGTCTCTGCGATTGCAGGATGTTGGCTATGTCCATGCGCTGTGAATGCTGCTGGCCATTGCCTTTGAGTAGTAATTCTGCGTTTGCCCGCGCGTTGGCTGAGCTTTCGTTCTGCTCGCGCTGCATGAGGTCAAGGAATTCACGGAAAGCGGCTTGCTTATCCAGATCCATATTGTTGAAGATTTCGGCGATCTTCGCCTGGTTAAGTTGATTGGCGCTTTCGACCTTGGCAGCATCGACCTGCAGTTGAACCTGCTGGTTCTGCGCCTTGAGAAGCTCAGCCTGACCCTGAAGAAGAATTCCTTGTGCCTGAACTTGCTCAGGTGACGGCTCTTTCGGCTGCTGTTGAGCCTGCTGTACCATCTGGATCTCTTCCTGCGTCTCCGGCTTCTTCATGCCCATCATGACGAGTTGCTTGTTGGCGTACTCGCGCATCATCTCGACACCCTTACCGTCGAGTAAAGTGAAGTATTGCAGCAACAGCATCTGCCACTCTGGTGTTCCCGGTGGAACCTTAGTCAGCAAGTCCTGAATCTCAGCGCGGTTCTGCTCCTTCATGCTCTGGAATGATGGCCCGGTGTCGGTGTAGCACTCATAGCGACCGCGAATGTCGTTAAGCGTGACAACGTTGCCTGACTGATAGTCGACAACCTGAGTAAGAATTTTCACATCCTTCTCGCTGCCGTCTTCCAGCGTCATAGTCACATCGCGCGGCACGTCGTAGATGTCGTTAACCATCGACTGGTAAATCTCACCATCACGGCGCATTGCAGTAGCGAGGTTGTCCTGGAATACGAAAGTTTCCAGGTCTGCGCGCTGGTTCAACTGGTTGACGGTATCGAAAGCCACTTGGCTGCGGACTGTCTCCGGGTTAACGCCGATGCTTGATACTTCCTTCACAGAGCTGGTTGCTGCTTCCAGCATGTAGGCGTTGGCCTGCGGAACTTCCGGGCTCTCCATGTAGGAAACGGGTGACGGAGGAAGGTCGGCCCCGCTCTCATCCTTCATGTTTAGCAGGTAGTACGGATAGGCATCATCACCGCCGTACATGTGCTCATATCCGGCTATTTGCTCGGCGTAGAAGAATGGCTTCTTCTGCGGGTTGCGGGCGACGATATCAGCGTTGAATGACATGATCATGTTACGCAGGCGCTGGCCGTCTTTGGTCAGTCTTACGACGCCCTCGAACACCTCTTTGTCGCCAGCAAATCCCCACTCACCGTATGCCGGAACGATAGGGATATGCTCACCGGCGATAAGCTCTCGGTCTTTCAGAATGTCGGTGCAGGTGATAATCGACTTGTAAACCCGGCGGCGCTTAACCTTGCGCTCGCCAATCTTCACGAAGCCTTTCTCTGCCAGTTCGTCGATTACCTCTTTGATATCGCGCTGGTAGTATGCCGACGGCTGCCCGGTTAGCGGATCCTGGTAGATGAATACCTTCTCAGTTTTCGTCTCTACCTCGTAATACTCACCGACATACACGACATCCTTCGACATCCACGGGAAATCCCAGTTGCTGTCCGGACTCTGGAATGTCGGCATCTCTTCAGCATCGAAGCCGTTCTCTTCTGCGTAAACCTTCCAGCCTTCGCGACTGAATGGCTGAATCACCGTACAGTGGCGCGCGTCGCTCTTGTCCTGCTCTTTCGCGTTGCAATCCCATACGACATGAGAGCATGACTCGTGAAGTGGTCGACGTCGGATCACCTGGTTGCGTGACGTGAGGCTGTTGTCTTCGTACTCGGTGACCAGGCGCCAGTGACCAACGCCACATTCAATCTGCTCGCGGACGGCGACGTTTACCGCTGAACGGGCAGCATTATGACGCATGTCGGTTCGGTACATCCCCATCAGCACATCAGCGCTGTTCGGATCCGCTCCGTCCTTCGGACGATAAAGCACATCAATCGGGTTCTGCCGCATCTCTGCTATCAGTTTTCGAACTACCGGGCGAACCACATCGAACTGCCCCCTATAGGCAAGCGTCGTGTAATCGCTAAGCCAATCATCCCACTGGCTGATCCGACTAAAATAAAGATCGTTTGTCGCCTCAGTTCTGGCTTCATCGCCCGACGACCAGTCTATGTCGAACTGGCACAGAATGGCGTTGAGTCGTTCATTGTCTGCCATCATCTTCTCCGTGCGACAGGTTTAATCGGTGCGGGTATTTTTTTCTCTTTCGGGGTTTTGATGTCGCGCATCAGTTTGGCGAAGCGTCTCATCATGTAGCCGTAGCGCACGGCATCAAGCACATCGTCATTTGTCTTGACGATCTTCCCGTTCTCGTCCCGGTGATACAGTCGGAACTCTTCAAAGAAAGGCTCGCAGGTATTGAAAACTTTGAACCGTCCTTCGAGCATCAAATCGCGTAGCTCACTGATGCCAGACTCGACAGAGTTACCGCCTTCAGCGAAGGTGGCGTGTTCACCTAGCATCAGGAATCCTGCATCGGCATACTGTGTCTTGAGCTGCTCACCGCCGCCCTTCTCATGCTGATGACCATCATGAGGCCACGCGACAGGTATTTTATTTGCCCACGACTTAACGGCGCCCCACGCTTGCACGGCTGTATTCTCTGACTTCTTCCAGACCCTAGCCAGATAGAACACATCTTCGTCTTTATCCCACCACAGCTGGATATGAGCCTGCGGGTGATTCCAGCCGAAGTCCTGCCCGTCGATAACGTAGAAGTGATCAGGGCACTCGAACGGCTGACACTTCACCGTTTCTTCAGGGATCTGGAAGATGCGGCCACTACCCATTGTCGGGATACCCTTGGCGCGAGCTTCACGTTCGTGCTCTGGATAGCCAGCGATGATTTGCTCTTTCAGTTCGTCGCTGTAGTGGTCGGCGTCGTAGATTGTCATGGTGACAACCTTCTGCGCCTTGCTCGGATTCTTCAGGAATTTGGTAACAACGTCTGACATACCCATCAGTGGGGTAAACGTCAGCATTGAAAACTGTCCGTATTTGTTAGTACGGGTAAGACCTTCGCCGTAAATACTGTATGGCGGCTCTTCATCGAACCAGACGCCGTGGATTGTGTCACCTTGCCAGCGGGCGCGACCCTGCGAGTACGGTTTGAAGTAGCAGATGGATATGCCGTCTTCTACGCCGTCGGCGTTGTGATGCTTAACCAGCAAGTGATCGACAAGGTTCGGAAAGAATGGCGACTTCTTCCAGCTGATGATGTCCTCTTTCGGTATTGACCCGTAGCCAGGTTCATCATTCTCCTCGATACGACCGCACAGGATGCGCTGAGTCGTCTTCGTTACAGTTTCGTTTGTCTCGCCACCAACCCAGAACACAACCGGCTCATAGAAGCGCTTACCGCCCCACGTATCGCCGTATGCGCCATCAGCAGGATAACCTTTCGTGCCGGGATAGCGGCCGGTGAGATGGAATGCTACCTCTGCGCCGCCAGTGTAGGACTTGCCCAACTGGTTACCAGCCATGAAGCAGCGTTCAGGATAATCAGCTCCAGCCTCGATAAACTCACGCTGTTTGCCATAAGGGGAGAACTCATACAGCAGGTGCGTTTCCCGGTATCGCTCCTCTTCCTCCAGAAGCTCAAGCAATTCGATCTGCTCGTCTTCCGTCAGGTCATCAAGAATCGCTTCGCTTTCCACGGTTGAGTAACTCCTGAATACGAGAGCGGCGCTTATCGCGATCTCCCTTATCAGGTGTCACGTCTTCAACTTGCGACTGCTCTTTGAGGCCCAGGTCACGGGCGATGATGTTGGCGTTGAGAAGGTCGGCTGCTGCTCCGGAGAACTTCTGGTCGTAGATGATTTGCTCTGCTCGCGTGACGACCTCAGATAAATCTTCTCGCATTCGATATGTACGCCAGGTTTCCAATGTCACATCGAGGAATAGCGTCAGTCCAGTGATGGTCATTGCACGCATCTTGGCGATCGGTTCTTGCGTCACTTCTCCCTGATACGAGAATGCCTTCATCTCCCACAGCGGATGTTCTTCTACCCACTGAAAGTATTCGCAGCATGCTGACCACAGCGCCTCAGGCGATTCGAACTTCGGGTTGCGCCCATGACTGCTGCGAGCCTCCCAGAATCGGTTACCTTTTGGCGCTGCCATGATTAATATCCCTTCTTCGGTTTCTTCTTTCCCTTACCGGCTTTATCCATTGCGATGGCGATCGCCTGGTCCTGCGGCCTGCCTTTTTTCATCTCGGTTGCGATGTTTTCACCGATAACCTTTTTGCTGCGACCTTTTTTAAGCGGCATCTTTCTTTTCCTGTATGTAGGGAAGGAACGCGTAAACAATTCTCTGAACCAGATAGCAAAACGTCTCATTCATTTCGTTGTTATTTGTTGGCACTCCGACGTGATGACAAATCTCAAAGGCCAAATGGCATGCCTCATGAGCAAGAACCGATGGCTCATGAACGAAGACACCCATAATCAGGAGTGGTGCCTTTCCCTTTCTTGTGTGGCTATATGCGAATCCGTTAAATCCAGACAAGTCCCATTCAAGATCAAGTTTCGCTAAATATTCCTTTGCTTCATCACGATCCATTAGCAACACGACATCGGCGCAGTTGAATAGAGGAATCGAATACTTAGGTGGATTCGCCATGGTTATTTCCTGTTAGATTTTTGTGTATCCAGATTCAAATGCCTCAACTGGTGAATATGATTCATATCCATCCTCATAGACAACGTAGTAACCACCAGGCATAGGACGGTGCTTGCAGATATATTCTGCGCTTATATCGAATGGCTGATACGTTTTGTCTTCTGGATAGATAGTGCCACCGTAGCTTGCCGCTCCGCTTGCGCCAGTAATATCAGGATTTGGATTATGGCTAACATGTTCAATTTTCAGAGCCCATACTTTTTTGTGACACTGATAGCGCGGGAGTTCTTGCTGATTCATTGTTTAGACTCCAGTAGAGAAGAGAGTTAATGCTTCCTTCGCTTCACGGATCGCTTTTTCAGTCCGGGATAGCGGAGTGGTTTCGGCGCCAGCCAGTTGATACTGATCTTTAAACAACTCGAAGTTGAGCCTGTTTCCACCAACGAATCCGATCGCCTTTTCGGCTGCTGCGGTGTCAGACATAACCAGTCGAAGGATTTCGAGGTTCATCTGCTGGACGTCCGTCATTTCTGTAATCTCTGACATTTAGAATATTCCACTGGGTTATAGGTGTATTTTGCCGGGACTGCCCGACACTGCGACTGCTACAAACCTATACAAAACTCTGTGAAAGCCACCGTACAGATGGCCTTGTCAGAATTTTATAAACGAAGTTAATCGCTAAGTTTGCTCAGGTGCTTGCTGTATCTGTGCTTGTCGCACTTAACGCATCGCCATTCGCTTCTTGCGTAGTTGGCTTCATCGCCGTGAATGGTGCGGAACAGCCGATAATGATGGGTACAGAACAGGCGCTTGATTAATTTCATTTTCACCTCAGACACTGCGTGTTGATGTATTCCTGCAGGCCAGCTACTTGCCTGGTGATGATTTCAATTCGCTCTCGGAGAGTGAAATAATCCCGTTGAGCGGATCCAGTAAGTTCGGTGCCGGCTGCATCATCCACGCTGGGGGATTCGGCGGCTTCACGCACGTTATTGCAGGTTGCGGCGACGCGCAGCCGTTTAGCGCCAGAATCGACATCCCGACGCAAATCGCTAATGGTTTTTTGCGCATCGTCTAATTCCTTCGTGTATTTCGCATCGAGCACCGCAACGTCACGCTGACGGGTGGTCATGTCGGCGATGGTGGCGTTAGCCAGGTTGAGCTTTTCAGTGGCTTTATCGCGCTGGCCTTTGTACTCAATGGCGTTATCGCGGTAGTGATTAACCGCCCAGCCAAGACAGACGAGAGCGCATATCACCACAGCGGAAATGATGGCTGATAGTCGGCTCATTTCTGACCCCACAGGCATACTTCGCGCTCAATCTCGCGGCGAGTCACCAGGCCTTTCCACTGCTTTCCACCGGCGTATGTCCAGCGACGAAGCTGATCGCATGCGCCTTTGTTATCACCCTGGTTGATTTTGCGAAGCAGAGTTGATGTCTGGAAGTTACCGGCACCGACGTTATAAACGAAGGAGTAAAGCGCCCCGCGCATCGGTTCCGGTATGTCAGTTTTGATATATGGGTCAATCTGGCGCGCTACAGTGTTGAGGTCTTTATTCAGCAGAGCGCGGCATTCAGCTTCGGTGTATTTCTTGCCGAGCATGATGTCTCTGCCAGTGTGTCCGTAGCAGACGGTCATCACTCCGACAACATCACGATACGGATCGTAACGAACACCTTCAAGCCCATCATTGCCGGTAGGGCCGGTTATCAGTGCGGAGGCAATCGCGATAGCCCCACCACCTGCCGCCGCCACAACACTATTTCTGAACGCTGGGGGCATTGCCATTTAGACGATCCTCTCGTTCTTTTCGTTTGTAGTACCAGTTAATACCAAAGGTTCCCACGGTGCATACGATACCAATGATGATTGCCCAGTCATTTAGAGATAGGACCCCGCCCATTGTCGTAATCCCTCCAAACCAGTAGCTGAGCCACTCTCTGATTTTGTCCATGCGATACATACTCTCACCTCCGAAATTTTTGTCGGGGTGCTGTGTGTTTTGAAAAGGTCAGGCTTCACGGGCTGGTGATCAACGAGGTATGTCGAGGGTGATTCCCGTGAGCCTGGAATAAAAAACCCGGCAGCAGACCGGGAAGATGAGGGTGTTTCAAATGTCGACTCTTTGGTCGAAGGTACCCTGGCTGGGTTATGGTTCGCCTGGCTGGATTCGAACCAGCGATCATCCAATTATGAGTTGGGTGCTTTACCGCTTAGCTACAGGCAAATAAAAAGCCCAAGGCGTTAACCTCGGGCTCATTAATTAGAAATGTTATGTCACACACAACAATGGCAACATATACGATTAATTGTGCTCATTTGTTCATTGGAATGCAAGCGACTTTTGCGTGTTTTTCGCAATTTTTCTCGCATTATCGCGCTCGATGAACGCATTTTGCATCGGTTGGTACAAACAGAACAGCGCCGCATTGATGGTGTCCTTCACTTCTCGGCGAATAGTGGAGATGCTCGGGCGCTTATACTGGTTGCCGGATCTGGTCTTCATCACTCGCGGGCCGGAAATAGCATGCTGCCAGGTGGCGATCCGTATTTCACTTGAGTTGCAAACGTAGTAAGCGAAGATAACCCGCCATGCGTTCTCATCGATGTTCTTCAGGTAATGGCGGAGAACTGCATCAATCAGCATGCCGTCGTCGTCGCTGCACACTGGACGGGATACCTCCTGCGGCTGAACGGTAGCCATGAACTTGGCAATCATGTTGATCATCGATTTGTTAATCTTGCCGGTCTGCGCCCACGCCCCCCAGAGTTGGAGCCATTGGTCAATCCACTGATGCTGCTCGTTGTTTAATTCCAGTTTCATGCGGCTGCTCCTTCTGGCTTTTTGGTTTTGGTATGCTGGTTTTGGCTGTGCTTCGCTATTGGTTTCAGATATGCGCGAGCTATGCTTTCCGCCTGATAGCGTTCGATCTGTTCCCTGGTCATGCGGCCTCCTGCTGTTTCAATGCGCGAAGATTTGCTCTGGCCTGCGCCCGGATGTCTGCCAGTTCTTCCCGGGTATATCGGTGGGTTTCGTTGTTGCACTCCAGCGCCGTAACGCGTTCCTCGCCAATCAGTTCAACCAGAGCAACGCGATACGCCTCAATGTTTCCTGATTTGTGAACGTTGCAGGCGCTGCACTGAAGCTAGATGTTGTCGTCAGTAAAGCGGAGTTGCGGGGCGGCGGCCGTCGTCCTGTAGTGACCGGCATGCCAGGCGAAAGCGGTTTTGGTGCCACAGGATATGCAGCCATGTCCGGCGGCCAGAAGCATTTCCCGGCGCCAGTCGTTCACCGCGCGCTGAGTCATGCTGATCCAGTGGCTGAGTGGCTTAACGGCGGCTTTTCTTTCCTGCCAGGCGGCGCGCTCTGTTTTGTCCTTCTCTCGCTGTTGCTTCTCGCGTTTCCTCTCGAGTTCCTGCATAGAGAACTGAGCACCATGCTCCGGACAGCACCAACGAATGTTGTCGTATTGCGGAGTAAACTTCTCTCCGCATACCTTGCACTTGCGGCGGGATGGTTTACGCATGGTCACCCCGCTGAAGATTCACAAACGTAAGATTTCCGCAGAACACGGCACCAGTATCGATGTACATCTGGTTGGCGTATTTGAGGGGTGCGCGCGCCGGGGTATGCCCAAAGATGAACAGGTCGGCACCAGTGATTTCGTGGGTGATCCAGTCCTGCGCATCACTCACACGTTCACGGTTCCAGATAACCATCTCAGCATCTACTGGCTTGTCGAATTCGTATTCGTTGCTCGGGTAGTCTGCATGGCAGATGACCGTTTTCTTATCGCCGGTCACCACTTCGATGATTAGAGGAAGTTCAGCGGCTTTGTGCACCAGCGCCTTTGCCAGTACCTCTTTGTCATAGTCGAGGTTGAAGAACCAGCCACCACCGTTAACCAGCCAGTGATTGACGTTGCCATACTCTGACAGGCCATCAATCATCATCTGCTCGTGATTGCCACGTACAGCGCGGAACCACGGCATCATAATCAACTCAAGACATTCCACGTTTTCGGCCCCACGGTCTACCAGGTCGCCGACGGAGATCAGCAGGTCTTGTGCAGGGTCGAAGCCAATAGCATCAAGTTCATTCATCAGCAGCGTGTAGCAACCATGCAGATCGCCAACGACATAGATATTGCGCCAGTCAGCGCCGTTAATGCGTTGATACATGCTCATGGGGATTTCCTTCTGGCAGCGTGGCGCAACCAGCGAACGTCAGCCAGGTGAGCCGTATAGTGAAATGTGGGTATGTCGGATGGCTTAAGCTCCGGCTTGCGCTTGCGGCGTGCCGGGACTTTAAATATGTGGTTGCTGATGACGCGAGCGAGTGGATTAGCCATTACGCCTCCTGCTTATCGCGCAGCAGCTGATACTCGCAGCTCTGCGGAATGGTCAGGTGGCAGCCGATATTCATCGACCATGCTTCGACTTTGCACAGGAATACGTACATGTCGCCAGTATCCAGATCGGCAGTGTGGCGCAGCGACTGAATGGCCGTTACTTCCCCGGTTACAACGTCGATACGCTCTTTGGTTTCGTATCCGAGATAGGTGTGCTTGAGAGCGTCCTTCACCCATTCAGGAGTGGCAAACGCCTTTCCGCGCGCAATGAGATAGTCACTGATTTCGGTGTACCACATGTGGCTGAGCGCGTTCTGAGAAAGGCTGCGCTTCTCACGCCACGGTTTAACCTGTAATCGGAAGCACTGGCCAGCATCGAGCAATGGCTGAATCTGCTGGACTATCGCTGCAAAATTACCGCGATGAAGTTTGATGCCGTCAACTGGAAGGATCATACGGCCTCCATGACAGAAACCGCAGAATGCAGAAAATCGCAGGTGCATTTCTGCATCTGTGACAGGGTGATGTGTTCAGATTGTGGTCGCATATAATTTCCCAATCATATGCGCAGAAGTCACCGGAGTTGTTCAGGCTCCGGTGACATGATTATGGCTTATTGATTACGCGTTATCAACGTTGCTTGATGTTGCGTTTGTGTTATTTAATTTTTCCGCACTTAGGGCAGTATTCTTGAATAAAACCAAAGTGCCCTCCAATATTGTCAGTGCAAATAATGTGGAAATGCTCGCACCAGTTGTGTGCGCAGAATCGCTGATGAAGACCAATAACCAACTGTCTATAGAATGATAAGTACTGGATTTTTTCTGGGATTAATATCACAGCAGCACCTCCTGCTGCGGTGCTGCTGCGAGCATTGCATCCCACTGATGGTCCGGGCTAACAAAGCTATCAGCCTCATCATTTGCCTTGTGAAAGGCCTTGCGCATTTCTACTGTCGGCTCAATCGGCACCATCACCCAGCCATCCGGAATTACCGGAGAGCTGCCAGCCGGAAGCATGGCGGCGCGGGAGTCCTTCCACGCAATCCACGCTAAATCGACATGCGGGTCACGGTAATTGGCACCGCCGTTAGCCCGGTGCAGTTTTACGATTGAATGCTCGTTGCCGTAGTGGAACTTGAACCATTCTTCGAATTGGTCGCGTCCATCATCCGATGACAGCACCTCATTAATCAGCTTCACCGCGTCAGACATCGCATAGCCAATATCTCCACCGTCACGTTGTGCTGCGGCTTTGCTGAGTATGTCGCGCATCTGGTGAAGACGACGGGATGTCAGAGGGGAGTGTGCCGGGTGGTTGTTAGTTTTCATGATGCGATTCCTTCTGGCTTATTGACTATCACGCCGTCATAAATTTCATTGAGGTGCCCACGCAGTTCCATGCGACGCAAAGCAGACAGCATGTAATCGCATTCGACCTGCTTGTTGCCTGTGAACGGCTTATCTTCAGGACTTCCCCAGCAGCAGTTACCAATTGGCCAGCCATGCACTTTGCGCACCTTTCCGTTAACCACGTGCAGCAATCCCCACCCGCTCGGTAAGTCTTCAACTGAAATGATGCCAGGCTCACTGATAAAAAACCGCCAATCTCCCATGCCTAATTCAGGTTGCTGGCGAAACCGCTTTTTCCTGTCTGCAAGCAGATCTGCGCGTGAACACTTCGCTTCGATTAGGCAAGATGCAAAATTTCTGAACCCCATAGCATCAGGCTGCTCACCTGTGCTGGTTACCGCAATAAAGCGGTCATGAAAACAAACCTTGAACCCATTGCGCTTAAGGAATGAGTACGCTATTTGGCAAAGTTCGTCATGAGTTAAAGCCATCTCACTTTCCTTTTATTTTGATGCCAGCGGCGACGCGTTCGGCTTCGCTTTGCTCCCAAAACCACTTGTGAAGCGCCATAAGCTCTTCGTCAATCGGAGCATATTTACGGTTAAAGTAGTCCTGAGCATCTTTCTCTGCTTCGTCCGGCAATTCGCCAGGGCCAAACAGCGTGTTATAAATCCATGACAGACCGTTCTTCGCATCGCCAGTTGCCTGCCATTCAATAATCGCAGCCTGCATGACCAGAATGTTTTTCCCGATTAACAGGTCCAGTTCTTTATACCGGTTGCGGATGTATGCATTATCGCTTTGCTGCTCTGCTATGCGCTTGTCTTTGGCTTCCAGTTCATCCAGCAGCTCCAGTACGGTGGAAGGGTTAGCGGTAGCGATGAATGTCGCGTCATTATCATTTCTCCATCGAGAGAGATTTCCGGTATCTGCATGTCGAACTGCATCTCGCTTATTATCGGTTGCAAACACTTCCAGCACGTCGCTTCCAACAAACGCCACCATTGCTTGTCCGTGAGAATCAATCCACCACTTACCTGGAGTCGCCTTCTCCGCCGCTTCACGCAGCGCCTGTTTGTTGATGATGCTCATTTGGCCTCCTGGCGAAGCTGTGCGGCATGAGTTCGAAGAATATTAATCGCCGTTCCAATTGCATGATGCTGGTGATTCATGTGGATCATGATAATTTCAATAGCCCCTTCCACACCCTGCGCCAGCACTTCAGCCAGGAAAGCGTCGGTCGACGGGGTTTTAACTTGCTTGCAGCAAAGAATTTCGAATGCATCCATCATGCCGCCTTCTGGATAATCATCCTGAGCCTCGAAAGCATCAAGAGCCTCCATCATGGCTGCACCACCGGGCTGTGGTCTGTACTCTTTCAGCCCAGCATTCTCCGCAGCCAGCGCCGCGCATCTTGCTTCCATCTCGGCAACTACAGCAACGTGGTCATCGTAATTAACATATGAACCATCAGCGCTTTCCCCCAGGACATCAAATCGTTCTGGGCCTCTTGATTTCTCAACCATTTCATAACGTTTAATATTCATGCTCTTTTCACTCCGAATGTCTTCACCAGTGCCGATTCCATGCGACCAACACAGGAGCGGATACGGGCTATCTCTGTCTCAGGGAACATGCTGGATGCCATCTGCTCCAGTGCGCCTTTGAGTGGCTTGCTATCAACCTTTTCGATACGGGCAAGAGCAAAGCCTTTCAGTGCCTGTTTGATGCTGCGACCGTCTATACGAGCACATGCGCGGCATAGTTCGGCGTGGAGGATGGTCTCGGGGAATTCCGGGTATTCAGCTTCGATAATTTCCCGTGTGTTACGTGATTCGTTATTAGCACTCATAATCCATCTCCTGTGCGTCGCGTTCGTTTTGAGTCCATGCCACCGGATCCAGTCCGGAGTAACGACTGCTGAAGTGATATGTTTTTTCGGCGCCCGGCGCGTGGCGGGATTTAACGCAGATAATTTCCGTGATTCCTTTCAGTTCGGTATTCGGGTTGTATTTCTCATCCCGGTACACCATGAAGATCACGTCAGCTTCTTGCTCAATAACACCGGATTCACGCAGGTCTGCGGCGACAGGCCGCTTATTTGCGCGCTGCTCAAGGTTTCGGTTTAGCTGAGCCAGAGCGATGACCGGGCAACGCAACTCTTTCGCCAGGTTCTTCAGGCCGGTAGCGATCTCCCCTACGCTGCGGTTCATATTTTCCGGGTCTGACATGCGCATTTTCTGGAGGTAGTCGACAATGATTACGCCAAGACCGCCGAGTTTTTTGCTCATGCGGCGCGCTTCAGATCTGACCTGGTGAACGCTGAGCGACGTTTTGTCGTTGATGTAGATCGGGGAGTCGATGAACTCCTTCATGCAGTGGCCAACCTTCCCCCACGCTTCATCCATCACACCACTTCGGTTGCTAAGTAAATCCTCTTTGCTGACGCGCGCCCGGTGGAAAGCAACTCGTTCAGAGATCTGCTCTACTGGCATTTCCAGGCTGAAGAAAAGGACTGGCTTGTTGTTTTTCAGGCCAACGGTTTCCGTTACGGTGGTGCTGAACATGGTCTTACCCATACCCGGGCGTCCGCCAACGACGATGAAATCCGTGTTGTTGAATCCGCCGAACGCACTGTCGATGGTGGACATGCCCAACTCGGTTTTGTACTTCCAGATGTCACCGCTGATAATCGCCTGGATGGTATCAAGCGACATGTCGATCCCGGTGGTGATGTGCTCAGTGCCGTAATCAGCGTTATGCTCAATACCGGATATATCGGCCTGAATATTTCCGATAATGTCAGTGATTCCATCCGTAGAAGGTTCTGACAGTTTCTGGATTCCTACCTGAAGAGCCAGTGTCATCCGGCGACCAAGTTGCATCTCGCGGAGTTTCTCGCAGTACACAGCCAGGTTTGCAAAGGACGGCGTGTTTTTGCTGCACTCTGCCAGATATCCGAATCCACCGGCCTCGTCCAGCAATCCGATCTGCTCAAGGTCGCTGGTAAGCGTCAGGAGGTCTATCTTCTCCCCGGCATCGTTAAGGCGCTTGTAAGCGCGCAGCGCCAGCTTGTGTGGCATTGAGGTGAAATGCTCTTCCGTCAGCCCTTCAATCGCGTCTGTCGCCATATCAGCGCCATCCGCGCGACCCGCAGCGAGCATGATCGCCCCGATAACGGACTGTTCAACGTACAAATCGATAAAGCGGCTCATGCTGTAACTCCATTGCGCTGGCGGTGTTCGTTGATGGCCTGTTCGTAAACCTGCCCCCAGTTCTTAGGGTTCAGGATCCAGTCCAGCGTAAGCCAATGCTTACCTGCCGAGTCGGAGAACAGGTTCGATTTTCCGATCAAGTCGAAAGCTCTGGACATGTGCTTCAGCTCGCGCCAGTTACCCTGGCTGGTCTTACCGTTCCAGACCGCTTCGAGATTCCGGTACGCCGGGCGGCGGCGGTTCCATTCGTGCTGAGCAATGGCTTTCTCCGGGAACTTGCTGTTCCAGGTCGAAATGATTTCTTCGTGAGGGCATGCCGTCGGGTTACTTCCCTGCCCATCAGCCCAAATCAGGGCGTCTGACAGGTATCCATCAAACCGGGTCATGCGGCACAGGTTCTCCGGTTTGAAGCTGTGACCCCAGTTCACATGGGCCCACCGGATAACCAGCTTCAGTTCGTCAGCTGTGTAGCACTCCCCTTTGCTTTTCACGGTGGAGAGAACTTTTTCAAATGGAGCCAGTTTTGAGCAACGGCTTCCTGTCAGCTCGTTGAAGTAATCCATCACTCCCTGAGCGAGAAGGTTTCCCCCCTCGGGGGATTTAGGGGGATCTTGTCTTTCTGTCTTTTGGTTATTGTCTTTTGTGGTTAGCAACTTCTGCTTAGTTCCGTTAGCAACTTCTGCTAATGTTTTCTTAGCAGGTTTAGCTAATGTTTTGCAGAATCCGTTAAACTTCGTTTTCCACTCAGAAATGTTGGTATTCATGCCAACTTTCCGCCCTTCCTGGATAAAGACTTTCTTGGTGATCAGCAGGTTTTTTGCTGTTGAACAATGGGTGTGATGCTTGCCAACCATTTGCTCAAGCTGTTCGTTGCTAACCCAGTCAATTTTCTTGTTGAATCCGTATGTCTTGCGCCAGACTGCCAGCACAATACACATCTCTGTTTCGCTTAATCCTGACGCCATGACAGCATCAATAAGCTCATTAGCAACGCGAGTAAACCCATCTTCAAGCTGCGCCACACGATGCTCCACGACCTCCAGCGGCGGCCTGTAGTCTGCTATCTGCTTAACGACGCCCATTCTTCACCCCCGCACTGATCAGAGCCAGACGCACCATGCCGACGAAACGTTCAGCAAACGCCCGGTTCTTTGACGCGGCGACGACCAATCCATCCGGTGAATCCGGGTGGCGCCGCTCCTCTTTTTCCTGGTACTTTTTGCTATTAGCCATTAAAATGACTCCTGTTGAATGCGTTAAAATTCAATCGTTAGTTGTGAAGAGTCCCGGGTTGCCGCCTGGGACTTTTTCTTTGTCAGAACCTCAGCGACCATCTCCGCCAGCCGGGCCATATCCTCATCAACAACGCCCCACTCCAGAACAGCCAACAGCATTGCCATCTTCGGCAGCCAACTTTCTTTCCATCGGGTGATCTGCGATTTATCGACGCCAATTGCTTTTGCTATGTTGCAAGACCCACGAAGGGATATTTGATTGAGCAACCAGGACTCAATGCGTCTGGCATTGGCCTTGTTGCGGTTAGTTGCATTTTCCATGTGTGATAATTCCTATGGTGTTGAAATAGTTAAAGGCCATGCGCGAACACGCAGAGCCATAGAGACTTGTTTGTTTTGATGCGCCCTTTTTCAGGGCTGAGATGTGATAAGAGCGGGTGTTACTTAGGCGGCTTTGCCGTCTTTTTCTCCGTACTGAAGCCACGCAGGGTCACAGTTAAGAGCTATTGCAATCTCAAATAAGAAGCGAGGACGCTTTGTGACTCCAGCTTCAATCAATTGGATTGATTGCTGTTTTATACCGGCTTTTGTAGCAAGCTCGGATTGGGTCATCTTCAGTGACACTCGTTTATTTTTGAGGCGTTCCGATAATGTTTGCATAATGCCTCCTCCTACAAACTTTCTTGTATTTTCATACAAAGTATCTTGTTTGTCAATTACAGTTTTTCTTGTAACCATGGAGGTTAATTTACAGGGGTGTCTATGAGTATTTCTTCCAGGGTAAAAAGCAAAAGAATTCAATTAGGGCTTAACCAGGTTGAACTTGCTGAGAGGGTTGGTACGACACAGCAATCGATTGAGCAACTTGAAAACGGCAAAACGAAGAGGCCCAGGTTCCTGCCTGAGCTTGCTATTGCATTAGGAACTAGTGTTGATTGGCTTTTAAATGGATCTCCTGAAGCCAATGTAGAATATGCGGGCCCAAATAGCCCAAAGGGGAAATATCCGTTGATTAGTGCGGTAAGTGCAGGATGCTGGGCGGAAGCATGTGAGCCATATAATCTCAAAGACATTGAAGAATGGTATGACAGCGATATTCACATGTTAGGTGATGGATTCTGGCTTCGAGTGGAGGGGGATTCAATGACATCACCAGCAGGACAAAGCATACCAGAAGGGCATCTGGTTCTTGTTGACACCGGGAGGGAGCCATCCAACGGTAGTCTTGTTGTTGCGAAGCTGATTGATGCTAATGAGGCTACCTTTAAAAAATTAGTCATTGATGGCGGCATGAAATATCTAAAAGGATTGAATCCAGCATGGCCAATGATACCTATCAATGGAAACTGCAAGATCATCGGCGTTGTTGTTGAGGCAAGGGTTAAATTCATATGAGAAAATACATAATTGCCATAGCATTCCTTTCTCTATCACCTGTAGTTAACGCAGATTGCTGGATTATCTCAGGGCTTCAAGGAAAATCTTCATTTAGCGAAGATGGATATGATTTCATTGACGATGCAATGACAGGGGTTGCTTTCAAGCTGACTATCAATGGTGACGTTGCGACATTAAAAAATATGGATGGCTCATCTGTTTCTGATCTTTCTTACGTTCCGCTATCTGGCAATACCATGGTTGGAAGCTACCAATCTGGAGGCGGAATAACCGTGGAAACATGGTCCGTAACGAAAGATAAAAAAGTCATATATTCCAAAGTAATGAACATCCCGGGATATCAGAAGCTCACATCTACAAAAGCTTTTGTCGGTGACGTAGCTGGAACATGCACTAACTAACCCGCACCCCACCTCAAAGCACTCATATAAAAAACAAACTATTTTCCGTTTAAAAACAACGGAGTTTGTTTTTCATGCCTAAAAATACAATATTCCTTGTAGGCACAATACAAACTATCTTGTAAATTTATCCCATCAGCAGGACGCACTACTCACCAGGACGGTGATGCTCTTAAAAATCTGGCCCTGAAGAAGGGCGTAATTCAAAGCAGAAAGCTTTGGGGTGGCGTGAATTGCAGCTGCATCGACAGCAACCGGAAGATAAGCACCCGGCGCGGCACCACCAAAGCTAACTGACAGGAGATCCACAATGGATGCACAAGCACGCCGCCGCGAACGCCGCGCAGAGAAACAGGCCGAATGGAAAGCTGCAAATCCCCTGTTAGTTGGGGTTAGCGCTAAGCCAGATAACCGCCCCGTTCTGTCGCTGACTCGCAAGCCGAAATCACGCGTAGAAAGCGCTGTGAACCCAATTGATTTGACGGTGCTGGCTGAGTATCGGGAGGAGATGGAAAAACGCGCTGAAGCTGTTGAGCGCAATAATCACCGCACCTGGTACAAGGATGAGAACCCGTTCGGAAACAAAATTCATGCGGTACAGAAATCCCGCGGAAAATCTACCCCACTGATTTAAGCAGGTTACAGCACGATAAGGGCGCAATTATGAAAACAGCACACTACTACGCAAGCCGGTCACAGAAGTTCCTGGTCATTGGTGTCGATGGTCGCCTGACGGAAGAGAAGTACGAAGTCGGCGGAAAGGCAGAGGCGAGAAAGCTGGCGAGTGAGTTGTCGGCTAAACCGTGGAATTTCTGACTTATTCCAGCCCATTCAATGAGTGGGCTGGGCTGAATCACAAGAGGATTTTTTATGACTCAGCCATACATTCCGGCGTGCTTAAGAAACTTGCCGAAGAAGCGCCAGAAACCACGGAAACAGGCGATTAAAGAAGCGCAAGTTGAAGTTCTGAACAAGGCGATCGCATCGATCAAAGACGATATGCGTACGTACAAAACAGAAGATCAGCGGCGTGGTCATTACCTGGCAATCAGCACGCTCTCACAGATTCGTGACGAGCTGTAGGTCATGGCGTGTAACTGACCAGATTTAACATTTCTCCCCGCAATGCGGGTAACTACAGAGGGTAAGGCGATGGAATGGGTTAAGTGCAGCGAAAGACAACCACCGAAAGTACGACTGCTACTGCTTTTCGTTGATGGTGATTATGAGTTCGGAAGGCTGCAGGAAGATGACTTCTGGATCTACACAAATGGCGCGTTTAAGAAGCGCTATGCCCCGCAAGAAGTAACGCATTGGGCAATGCTCAATCATCCAGAATGACCCGCTCCGGCGGGTTTTTTAATTCCTCATACCCTGACCCATTCACAGAGTGGTTCAAGTTATGACAAACGGCGGCCATCCACCGCCAGTCCTTGCACAAGCGCAGAAGTCTTGTATCAACCTTGTTCGGCGGCGCGGCCTGAAGCGCGGGAGATGATTATGAGCAAAGAAACGGGCGGACCGGCATTCCCATATTCTGGAGTGCATAAGGGGAAGACAGAAAACTTCATCGTTGATAGTCAGGGTATGACGCTGCGGGACTATTTCGCAGCAAAGTCGATGGCGGTGGCGTGGTCCGCTTTAGAGGGTGGCTACTTCGAGGCAGAACCTGATAGTTCTGCTGACAAAATGGCTGAATGCGCATATCAGCTTGCAGACGCCATGCTACGCGCACGGGAGGCATCATGAGTCTACATCACTATGGAACGCAGGAAGTAAACCGCGGCGCCGTACAGCCCGGCATGCTCGTTAAGCACAAAGACGCCACCTGGACAGCATCAGCACACAAGCGCGGAAAGCTGTATCTGCATCGTGGCTGCGAACGCACATTCACCCGCGAGTTGCTTGTTGAGGTGTATCTCGACGGGCGCGGCAATGGACTGAAGCATTGAGGATGGAATAATGGAATGGATTAATTATTCAGATCGAAAGCCAGAATCAGCTGGCATGTACTTGTGGCGAATGAAAAGTCGAGTGGTTGAAGGAGTTTTCGTAATCGCCCGTAAAAAATTCAGGCTGCGCGGCGCTGGTTATCACAACGTGCTTTCTCCTGAATTCGATCATTGGGATGGATATTCGGTTAATGTGATCCTACCCGCGAATAGTGGACACGCGATTAAGTGAGTAAACTCTCAACCAGAGGTGACTC
>NZ_NRDO01000139.1 GCF_010231475.1 Citrobacter sp. NCU1
CGGGGATCGCTCCCCAGGCCCTTCGTGTTTGACTGTGCCGCAAGGACAAAGCCGGTCCGGTCCCCGGCGGGCAAGCCCGCCGGTTTCCGATCCGACTTAGAAGTCCATGCCACCCATGCCGCCCATGCCGCCGCCGGCGGGCATGGCGGGCGACTTGTCTTCCGGCAGCTCGGCCACGGTGGCTTCCGTGGTGATGAGCAGGCCGGCGACCGACGCCGCGTTCTGGAGCGCGGTGCGCACGACCTTGGTCGGGTCGATGACGCCAGCGGCAACCAGGTTCTCATAGGTGTCGGTCGACGCGTTGAAGCCGAACGAGGTGTCGGTCTGGTCGAGCAGCTTGCCCGACACGACCGCACCGTCATGGCCGGCGTTCTGAGCGATCTGGCGAACCAGCGCGGTCAGCGACTTGCGAACGATGTCGATGCCACGGGTCTGGTCGTCGTTGACGCCCTTGACGCCGTCGAGCGCCTTGGTCGCATACAGCAGCGCCGTACCACCACCGGGGACGATGCCTTCTTCGACGGCCGCGCGGGTCGCGTGCAGCGCGTCGTCGACGCGGTCCTTGCGCTCCTTCACCTCGACCTCGGTCGCACCACCGACCTTGATCACGGCGACGCCGCCGGCGAGCTTGGCCAGACGCTCCTGGAGCTTCTCGCGGTCGTAATCGCTGGTGGTGTTCTCGATCTGCGCACGGATCGCCTCGGTGCGGCCCTTGATCGCTTCGGCATCACCCGCGCCATCGACGATGGTGGTGTTGTCCTTGTCGATCGTGACGCGCTTGGCGGTGCCCAGCATACCGACGGTGACCGACTCGAGCTTGATGCCCAGGTCTTCCGAGATCAGCTCGCCCGCGGTCAGGATGGCGATGTCGTCCAGCATCGCCTTGCGACGATCGCCGAAGCCCGGTGCCTTGACCGCTGCGACCTTCAGGCCGCCGCGCAGCTTGTTGACGACCAGGGTCGCCAGCGCTTCGCCTTCGATGTCCTCGGCGATGATCAGGAGCGGACGGCCCGACTGGACGACGGCTTCCAGGATCGGGAGCATCGCCTGCAGGTTCGACAGCTTCTTCTCGTGGATCAGGATGTACGGGTCGTTCAGTTCGACCGTCATCTTTTCCGGGTTGGTGATGAAGTAGGGCGACAGGTAACCACGGTCGAACTGCATGCCCTCGACGACGTCGAGTTCAAACTCGAGACCCTTGGCCTCTTCGACGGTGATGACGCCTTCCTTGCCGACCTTTTCCATCGCCTCGGCGATCTTCTCGCCGACTTCACGGTCGCCATTGGCCGAGATGATGCCGACCTGCGCGACTTCGTTCGAGCCCGAAACGGGCTTCGAGCGGGCCTTGATGTCCTCGACGACCTTGGTGACGGCGATGTCGATGCCGCGCTTCAGGTCCATCGGGTTCATGCCGGCCGCAACCGACTTCATGCCCTCGCGGACGATCGCCTGGGCGAGAACGGTCGCGGTGGTGGTGCCGTCACCGGCGATGTCGTTGGTCTTCGACGCCACTTCGCGCACCATCTGCGCGCCCATGTTCTCGAACTTGTCCTTGAGTTCGATTTCCTTGGCGACCGAAACGCCGTCCTTGGTGATGCGGGGCGCACCGAACGACTTGTCGATCACGACGTTGCGGCCCTTCGGGCCCAGCGTGACCTTGACGGCATCGGCGAGGATGTCGACGCCCTTCATGATGCGCTCACGCGCGTCGCGCGAAAACTTGACTTCCTTGGCTGCCATGGTGGCTACCCTTTCAATCTGGAATGTTGGGAAACGGAAAGAGGATCAGTCGCTCAGCCGATGATGCCGAGGATGTCCGATTCCTTCATGATCAGCAGGTCTTCACCGTTGACCTTGACCTCGGTGCCCGACCACTTGCCGAACAGAATGCGGTCGCCCGCCTTCACGTCCAGCGGCGTGACCTTGCCGTCTTCGGCCTTCGCACCGGTGCCGGCGGCGACGACTTCACCTTCCTGCGGCTTTTCCTTGGCGGTATCCGGGATGATGATCCCACCGGCCGTCTTTTCCTCGGCCTCGACGCGACGGACGAGAACGCGGTCGTGCAACGGACGAAAGTTCATTGCCATGTCCCTTTATCTGGCATGTTACACTTTTCTGGCACTCGAGCCATGCG
>NZ_NRDO01000140.1 GCF_010231475.1 Citrobacter sp. NCU1
ACGCGATGCGCCTGGGTGCCCTGGGCATCAAGGTCAACGTCGGTGGCCGCCTCAACGGTGCAGAAATTGCCCGTTCGGAGTGGTACCGCGAAGGCCGCGTGCCGCTGCACACCCTGCGTGCCGACATCGACTATGGCTTCGCTGAAGCCAAGACGACCTACGGCATCATCGGCATCAAGGTCTGGATCTACAAGGGCGAGGTCTTCGATTTCTCCCAGGTTGGCCAGGAAAAGCAGGACGACACCCCGTCGCGCAACGATCGTCACGATCGCGGCGACCGTGGTGACCGTCAGCGCCCGGCCCGTGAAGCGAGGTAACGACAATGTTGCAACCCAAGCGAACCAAGTACCGCAAGGTACACAAGGGCCGTAACGATGGCCTGAGCTGGAGCGCCAACGCTGTCAGCTTCGGCGAATACGGCCTGAAGGCAACCGCACACGGNNGCACACGGTCAGCTGACCGCGCGTCAGATCGAAGCGGCCCGCCGCTCGATCAGCCGCTACGTCAAGCGCGGCGGCAAGATGTGGATCCGCGTGTTCCCCGACAAGCCCATCACCAAGAAGCCCATCGAAGTCCGAATGGGTTCTGGTAAGGGCAACGTGGAATACTGGGTGGCCCAGATCCAGCCCGGCCGCATGATCTATGAAATCGAGGGTGTTTCCGAGGAAGTGGCTCGCGAGGCGTTCCGCCTGGCCGCCGCCAAGCTCTCGGTCACCACCACTTTCGTGACCCGTACGGTGCGCTGATGGATATCAAAACTCTCCGTGAAAAGTCGGCTGACGAACTCAAGGCCCATCTGATCGACCTGCGTAAGGAACAGTTCTCTGTCCGTATGCAGCAGGTCACCGGCCAGCTGCCGAAGACCCACGACATTCGCCGGGTCCGTCGCGAGATTGCTCGCGTCAAGACCCTGCTCGGCAGCACGAAGTAAGGATGGCCGCTATGAGCGACAATACTGAAAAGAAGACGCTGCGCNNAGAAGACGCTGCGCACGGTCGAAGGCCGTGTCGTCAGCAACAAGATGGACAAGACGGTTACCGTCCTGGTTGAGCGTCAGGTCAAGCACGCGCTGTACGGCAAGTACATCAAGCGCTCGACCAAGCTGCACGCCCAC
>NZ_NRDO01000141.1 GCF_010231475.1 Citrobacter sp. NCU1
GTGACAACCAAGAAAGGGGACTATGATGCGGAAGCTTGCCATTGTTCTGGCACTCGCCTCCACCGCTCTGGCTTCGCCTGCCCTCGCCCGCGACAAGTCGTGGTACGTCGGCATCGAAGGCGGCGGGATGATCGTCGAAGACATCGATTATGATGTCACCGGCACGCGCACTGGCGTCGCCAGCGTCGACCATGACTATGGTTATGACGTTGACGCCGTGATGGGTTATGACTTCGGTGGCTTCCGCCTCGAAACCGAAGTCGGCTATCGTCGCGCAACCGTCGATGGTTTCAGCTCGACCACGCTGACCAACACCGGCATCGGTGCTGGCACCGTTCCGGCTGGCAACTATGACTATGCCGGCGGCTCGACCTCGGCGCTCAGCTTCATGCTGAACGGCTTGCTCGACTTCGGTGCCGATGACGGCATCCAGGGCTTCGTCGGCGGTGGTGTCGGTGTCGCTCGCGTCAAGGCGAACTACGCCCTCAACAACCGTGCTGACTTCCTGAACGACTCGGACACCGTGTTCGCGTGGCAGGCTCTGGCGGGCATCCGTGCTCCGCTGACCGACCACATCGACGCGACGTTGAAGTATCGCTTCTTCAACGCCGAGAACGTCAAGCTGGTTGACGTCGCGAACAACACGTTCGACGGCCGCTTCCGCTCGCACTCGATCCTGGGTGGCGTGGCGTACAACTTCGGCGAACCGGCAGCTCCGCCGCCCCCGCCGCCGCCCCCGCCCCCGCCGCCTCCTCCCCCCCCGCCCCCGCCGCCGGCTCCCGAGCCTGTGGTCTGCTCGCCGGGTCCGTTCATTGTCTTCTTCGAGTGGGACAAGTCGGACATCACTCCGGAAGCAGCGTCGATCCTCGACAACGCGATCACCCAGTACCAGAGCTGCGGCAATGCCCGCGTGATGGTTGCCGGCTTCACCGATACCTCGGGTACGCCGCGCTACAACATGGGTCTGTCGCAGCGTCGTGCCGACGCGGTGAAGGCTTACATGACGTCGCGTTCGATCCCCGATGGCTCGATCACGACCGAAGCTTTCGGCGAACAGCGCGACAAGCTGCGCGTTCAGACTGCGGACGGCGTCCGCGAGGTCCAGAACCGTCGCGTCGAGATCACCTACGGTCCGGGCGCTGGCCAGTAAGCCACGCTCAGCCAAGGCTGATTGTAAAAGAGGGAGGTCA
>NZ_NRDO01000142.1 GCF_010231475.1 Citrobacter sp. NCU1
CGCTGAGCTTTGCCCTCGCTTCTGCCGTGCTGCTCATCGCAGCCGCTCCGGCATTCGCCCAGGACGCGGGTTCGACGCAGACGGCCGAGGAAGCGGCCAAGTCGAAGGCAACCAATCTGGACACGGTGACCGTCACCGGCTCGCGCATCAGCCGCGACGTGTTCAACTCGGTGTCCCCGGTCCAGGTCGTGACCCGTGAGGAAACCACGCTGGCCGGCTTCAACTCGACCACCGCCGCACTGCAGAGCACCGCGGTGACCGCAGGTGCATCGCAGATCAACAACGCCTACGGTGGCTACGTCACCGACGGCGGCCCCGGCGCCAACACCCTGGGCCTGCGTGGCCTCGGCCCGACCCGTACCCTGATCCTGCTCAACGGCCGCCGCGTTTCGCCGGCCGGCTCGCGCGGCTCGGTCGGCTCGACCGACCTGAACGTGCTGCCGAACTCGATCGTCGACCGCGTCGAAATCCTGAAGGACGGCGCGTCCTCGATCTACGGCTCCGACGCGGTCGCGGGCGTGATCAACATCATCACCAAGAAGAAGGTCGACGGTGTCACCTTCGAAGGTCAGCACAACGCGACCGACGGCGGTGGCGGCGATGAGCGTCGCTATGCNNGCTATGCGCTGACCTTCGGCAGCACCGGCGAGCGCTCGCACTTCTCCGGTTCGTACGAGTACACGGTGCGCAACGCACTTAACCTCGGCGACCGCGACTGGACCCGCTGCGCCACCGACAAGTATCGCGACATCGAGGCCGGCGACTACTGGGGCAGCGGCGACTTCATCGATCCGCTGACCGGCAAGTCCAAGTGCTACACCCTCGACGGCGGCGGCGTGACCATCAACACGCTTGGCACCAACACCCGTACCGGCGTCGCCGCGCCGGGAGGCAGCGGCACCCGCTTCAACCGCTGGCGCCCGAATTCGTCGGTCACCACCGGCCTGGTCGGCTACGAAGGCGTGGGTGCGCTGAACCGCGACACCTTCGACCCGCAGATGCTCAATCAGTCGCTGATCTCCCCGGTCAAGACCCACACCGCCTACTTCCAGGGCGGCTTCGACCTGAACGCGCTGGAAGGCGGGAACAATAAGGGGC
>NZ_NRDO01000143.1 GCF_010231475.1 Citrobacter sp. NCU1
CCGATGTCAGACATCGCCGATCGACCCTTTGACGATGCGCCGTTAACCACGGCGAAGGATCAGGGGGCGGCCGTCCGGATCGCCACGCATGAGGCGATCGAGGATCGCGGCCATAGCCTGACCGCCTGCGCCACCACGATCCGCCGTCCGGCGGGCGAGCTTTATGCCTGGTGGCGCGACTTTTCCAATCTGGCCAGCATCATGGAGAATGTCGAGCGGATCGATGTGATCGATGCCCAACGCTCGCATTGGGTGGTGAAGGCGCCGGGCGGGGCGACGGTCGAATGGGATGCGGTCGTCACCGAAGAAGAGGAAGGGCGGCGGATCGCCTGGGCCTCCGCCGAGGGTGCCGATATCGCCAATTCCGGGCGCGTGACCTTTCAGGAGGCCGGCGCGCGCGGCACGGTGGTGACCGCGACCATCCTTTACGACCCGCCCGCCGGCGTGATCGGCAAGCTGGTCGCCAAGCTCTTCCAGCGCGAACCCGCCATTCAGGCCCGCCGCGATCTCGCCCGGTTCAAGCAACTGATGGAAACCGGCGAGGTGGCCACCAACGCCATGAACCCCAAGCAGCGCGAGGAGCAGGGCGCATGAAGGCACTGACCTGGCACGGCAAGCACGATGTCCGCATCGACAATGTCGACGATCCCAAGATCGTCAATCCACGTGACGCGATCATCAAGGTGACGGCGACCGCCATCTGCGGTTCCGACCTGCATCTCTACGATGGCTATATCCCGACCATGCACTCGGGCGATATTCTCGGCCATGAGTTCATGGGCGAGGTGGTCGAGACGGGCTCCGCCTCGACGCTCAAAAAGGGGCAGAAAGTCGTGGTGCCGTTCACCATCGCCTGCGGCTCCTGCTATCATTGCGGCAAGCACCAATATTCGGGATGCGAGAATGGCAACCCGGCCGACAATCAGGACATTGCCCGCGAACTCTATGGCCATCCGATGGCCGCGCTATTCGGCTATAGCCATATGACCGGCGGCTATGCGGGCGGTCAGGCGGAATATGTCCGCGTGCCGTTCAGCGATACCGGCCCGATCGTCATCCCGGACGGCGTGGAGGACGAGAAGGTTCTGTTCCTATCCGACATTCTCCCCACCGGCTGGATGGCGGCGGAGAATGCGCAGATCGAGCCGGGCGATATCGTCGCGGTCTGGGGCTGTGGCCCGGTGGGGCTGTTCGCGGTTCAGTCGGCGTTCCTGATGGGCGCGGAGCGGGT
>NZ_NRDO01000144.1 GCF_010231475.1 Citrobacter sp. NCU1
CGCTGGGCACGCCGACCAGATAGACCATCAGCGGCACCGCCAGGATCGAGCCACCGCCCCCAACCAGCCCCAGGGTGAAGCCGACCAGGCCGCCCGAAAAGCCGCCCAGCAGATATTGGATCGGCTCCAGCATCATGACGCGGCACCGATCCGATGCGGCCGGGCGAGCAGTTCGCGCCCTTTCAGCATCCCCTGCCAGTAAAGCGGAGGCAGCATCCTTTCCTTCAGGAACCAGGCCGCCCGCGTCGGACGCGCCCCGTCGACCAGCCATTTGGGGAAGGTCGGGAGCAGCTTGCCGCCATAGCCGAACTCGGCCAGCACGATCTTGCCCCGCTCGACGGTCAGCGGGCATGAGCCATAGCCGTCATAATCGGCGGCCGGCGGCTTGCCCTCCAGCGCGGCGAGAACGTTGACCGCAACGACCGGCGCCTGCTGCCGAGCGGCAGCCGCCGTCTTGGCGTTGCTGGTCCCCGCCCCGTCACCCAGGGCGAAGACATCGTCATAGCGTTTGTGGCGCAGCGTCGCCTCATCGACGTCGATGAAACCGCTCGGTGCGGCCAGCGGGCTCTTCGCCACCCAGTCATGCGAGACATGGGGTGGAACGACATGCAGCATGTCGAAGGCCCGCTCGATCGTCTCGGTCCTGCCGTCCCGCTTGCACTCAAAGGTCGCGACACGGCGCGCGCCATCCACGGCGACCAGATTGGATTCCAGCCGCAGGTCGATGCCATAGCGCGCGATATAGTCCATCAGCGCCGGCACATAGGTCGACACCCCGAACAGCACCGCGCCGGCATTGTGGAACTCGACATCGATCCCGGGCAACAGGCCGGCGCGGCGCCAGATATCGCAGGACAGATACATCGCCTTTTGCGGCGCGCCAGCGCATTTGATCGGCATCGGCGGCTGGCTGAACAAAGCGCGGCCGCTCGTCATCTCCTGTACCAGCCGGTGCGTATAGGGAGCCAGATCATAAAGGTAATTGGAGGTGACGCCGTTCCGCCCCAGCGTGTCCTCCAGCCCGGCAATGGCCTCCCACGCCAGCCGCAGGCCGGGGGCGGCAACCAGGACGCGGTAGGTCAGCATGCGCCCGTCCGCCAACGCGACCGCATGGCGGTCCGGATCGAAACCCGTCGCGGCGACCTGCAGCCAGGTGACGCCCTTGGGCATCACATCCGCCTCGGCACGCCGCGTATCCTGGGCGCGGAAGACCCCGGCCCCCACCAATGTCCAACCGGGCTGGTAATAATGGTCCTGCGCCGGGTCGACGATGGCGATGGTCAGCCGGGCGTTGCGCTTCAGGATGCTCGCCGCCGTCGCGATCCCCGCCGAGCCGCCACCGACGATCACCACGTCGAAACTGGCACTCGGCGATGGAGCGCGCAATCTGGGGGCCAGCGCGGCCAGATCATAGCCCGCGGCGGCCGCCTTATCGATCAGCCTATCGGCCGAGCCTTGCCCCGCCTTGGACAGCGCCCACAAGGTCGCCGAGCGCATGCCGCTGCGGCAAAAGGCGAGGATCGGCTTGGGCAGGGTTTCCAGCGCCTGCGCCATCGCCGCGCTGTCGATGGGCGTCGCCTTGCCGGGAGCGATGGGGATATGGGTGAAGGTCAGGCCATGACGTTCGGCCTCGGCCCGAATGGCATCGGCGGTGAGTTGCCCCGCCTCCTCTTCATCGGGTCGGTTCGAGATGATCGACCGATAGCCCTGTCGTGCGGCCTCGGCCACGTCGTCCAGCGTGATCTGCGGCGAGACGGCGATGCCGTCATCCAGGGGTTTGAACGCCATGTCGCTCTCCCATCCTTTGCTATTTTGCAGGCGGCAGCAGGCGGAACAGCCCGAAGCCGATCGTCATGAAGATGATGAAGATCAGCGCCGGCCCGGGCGCGATCGCCAGCGCGGCGACGGCCGGACCGGGGCATAGCCCGGCCAGTCCCCAGCCGATCCCGAACAGGACCGCACCACCCACCAGCCGTGCGTCGATCGGTCGCGTCGGTGGCAGATGGAAGGCATCCGCCATCATCGGCCGGGCCCTTCGCCGAACGATCGCCCAGGCCACCGCCATCGGCACGAGCGCGCCGCCCATCACGAACGCCAAGGTCGGGTCCCACGCGCCCGTCACGTCCAGAAAAGCCTGCACCCGCGCCGGATCGACCATCCCCGACAGGGCCAGCCCCATGCCGAACAGGATCCCGCTGGCCAGCGCGACGAGAAACTGCCGCATCACGCCACCCATCCGACCGAGCGAAGCACCGCCACCGTCGCGATACCCGCCGCCATGAAGGCCAGCGTCGCGA
>NZ_NRDO01000145.1 GCF_010231475.1 Citrobacter sp. NCU1
CGGCTGGCTGTACATGGTCGGGCCCACGCGGCCGAACACGTTGTTGGCACCCACGGCCACGGTCGCATTCCACGGTGCGTTCCAGCGCAGCTGGACGTCGTTGAACACGGTCGCGCCACGCTGGTTGGTCGCGCTGCCCACCGCCACGCCCTGGTTGTTCGGCGAAGCGTAGTTCGGCAGGTTGCACTCTTCCGGGAACGTCACGGCGCTCAGGCACGATTCCTTCATGCCGGAGAAGTAACGGACGGTCCAGCTGGCACCGAAGTCACCCATTTCCCAACCCAGGTTCAGGTTCGAACGCACGCGGAAGGCGCCGCCCGCCCAGCCCACGCCGGTGCGGGGATTCGGGTGGGTGACCGGGTTCTTGGTGGTGACCAGGTCGTCACGCGAGGTGTAGGTGCTGGTCCACTGCGCGCTGAAGTTGCCGAAACGATCGGTCGGCAGGCGGTAGCTGACATCCAGGTCGAAGCCTTCCACCTCGCGGTAGCCGGCGTTGATGCCGGTGCGCTTGAGGTTGTTGACGATGCCGGTCACCGGATCACGCGTGAACGCCGAGCAGCGTGCCGCGATATCGTTGATGTAGCAGTCGTTGAGGATCAGGTTGGCCGTGTCCGAGATGATGGTGTTCTCGACGCGGATTTCCCACCAGTCCAGCGACATGTTGAAGTTCTGGATGAAACCCGGGCTCCAGACGAAGCCCAGGGTCTTGGACGTCGAGGTTTCCGGGGTCAGCTGGTCGTTGGAACCGGAGACGAAGGCCAGCGGGGTCTGCGACGATGCAGCGGTGGTCGGGGTGAAGCCCTGCTGCTGCTGGCGGAAGTTGTTGACGTTGACGCCGGCCGGCAGTGCAGCGGCGCAACGGGCACGCACCGCAGCGTTGGTGCGCGCTGCACCGTAGACCGAATCGCACGGATCGGTGAAGAAGTCGAACGACTGCGAACCGCCGCTGTACAGGTCGGCGATGGTCGGGGCACGGAAGCCTTCCGCCCAGGTACCGCGGATGAGCAGCGAGTCGATCGGCTTCCACTTGAAGCCGAACTTGCTGTTCAGCGTCGTGCCGAAGGTGTCGTAGTCCGAATGACGGGTGGCCGCGTTGAGGCTCAGCTCGCGGGCGCCCGGCAGGTCGGCCAGGATCGGCACGTTGAACTCGGCATAGACTTCGTCAACCTTGTAGCCACCACCGGTCGGGAAGTTGGCCAGGCCGGAGGTGTTGCCCGACTGCACCAGCGCGTCCGGGCTGAAGCTGCCCGTTTCCTTGCGGTGTTCGATACCCACGGCGAAGCCCAGGTCGCCGGCCGGCAGGGTGAACAGGCTGCCGGCGAGGTTGGCGGTGACGACCTTGGTGGTGGTCTCGGCGGTGGAGTGCGCAGACGGGAACAGCAGGTTCTGCAGGGCGGTATTGCCGGTCAATGCGCCATTGGCACCGTTGCTCTGGATGCCGGCATGCAGGAACGGGTTGTACGGCACGCACTGGTTCAACCCGATCGGGTTGGCCACGGTACCGCACTGCGCCACGCCGCTGCTGTTGATGAACGACGGACCCACGGCCGCACGCAGCGCGGTCAGGTTGAGGTCGCCGGTGCTGGTCTGGACCAGCTTGTTGTTGTTGTACAGGTAGCCGACATCCCAGTCGAACAGGCGGTCGGAGAACTCGAAGCTGCCTTCCAGGCCGCCGCTGAAGCGGAAGGTGGTCAGCTCGGCGCGGGTGTTGCGCGGTACTTCCGAAGTACGACGCCACCAGTTGGCGATGTCAGCACCCAGCGGATTGAACACACTTCTGGCCGAAATCGGCGAACCGAAGGCCAGTGCGCCGTACGGATAGCCGGCGATCTGGCGGTTCGAATCGCGGAAGCTGTACAGCATGTTGGTGCGCAGGCGCACGTTGTCGGTCAGGTCGTAGATGCCATCGACGAACACCGCACGGCGCTCCTGCGGGGTACGCAGGTCGGTCTGCAGGTTGGTGTTGGTCTTGTCCTGGGTGGAGAAGCTGTTGACGTTCTGCGCGATGTAGTCGGCCTTGTTGCTCGCGTTGCCACCCTCACGCAGGATCACGCGCACTTCGCGGTTCGGGTTGGATGCACTGGCGGCCGGATAGGTGACGCCCGGCAGGCCATCGGCCGGACGGCTGACGAAACCGCCGAACTCGCCGACGGTGGTCCAGCCGAAGTCCGGGTGGTTGGCGCTGCGCGGGAACGCACCGTACGGACGATCCGCCGCCCGCACCTTGTCTTCCTTGGCGTACTCGGCACCGATGGTCAGCGAACCGCGCTCACCCTTCACGCCCATGGTGAAGTCCATGGTGCGGGTGGCACCGTCGCCTTCACTGTACTGGCCGTAGTAGACGCTGCCGGTGGCGCCTTCGAAGTTGGTACGGGTGATGATGTTGATGACGCCGGCGATGGCATCGGAACCGTAGATCGACGAAGCGCCGTCCTTCAGCACTTCGATGCGCTCGATGGCCGAGACCGGCACGGTCGAGATGTCCTGCAGGCCACCGGTGGTGATGCCCAGGCGCTTGCCGTTGAGCAGCACCAGGGTGCGGGTGGCACCCAGGTCGCGCAGGCTGATGTAGGTGCCGCCGACGGCTTCGCCCGAGGACAGCGGCTGGGCACGGCTGATCGGCGGCGTACCCACGGCGCTGATGTTCTGCAGGATGTCAGCGACCGACGAGAAGCCCTGCTTCTCGATGTCGGCGCGGCTGAGGGTCAGGACCGGCTGGGCAGTTTCGACGTCGACGGTACGGATGCGCGAACCGGTGACTTCAATGCGGTCCAGGTTGGTGGCGGTCTGGGCAGACGCCACACCGGTGCCGGCAACGGATGCGGCGCTGGCGGCCAGCGCAACGCACACTGCATCGCGCAGCTTGTTGCTGTTCAACTTCATGGGCTCTCTCTCCATGGATCTTGGGTTGTGTGCTGAGTCCAACCGACGTACCCCAAAAGGGAGGCACAAA
>NZ_NRDO01000146.1 GCF_010231475.1 Citrobacter sp. NCU1
GTCCGACATCTTCTTGCCCGGGAAAACGCGACCCGGGGTCTGGCGCTGGCCCAGCGAACCCGGCGCGCGATGCGACAGCGAGTTACCGTGGGTTGCATCGCCCATACGGAAGTTGTGGCGCTTGATGGTGCCCTGGAAGCCCTTACCCTTGGTGACACCCTGGACGTCGACGATCTGGCCGACTTCGAAGATGTCCGCCTTGACTTCGCCGCCAACGGCGAAATCGCCGAGCTGCGCGTCTTCAACACGGAATTCCCACAGGCCACGACCCGCTTCCACCTTCGCCTTGGCGAAGTGGCCGGCTTCCGGCTTGTTGACCAGGGCAGCGCGACGCGCGCCGACGGTCACCTGCACGGCGCTGTAGCCGTCGGTTTCGACGGTCTTGATCTGCGCGATGCGGTTCGGGGTTGCTTCGATCAGGGTCACCGGGATGGAGCGGCCATCTTCAGTGAACACGCGGCTCATGCCAGCCTTGCGGCCCACGAAGCCCAACGAATACTTCTTCGTCATGGTCGTAGTCCTCAGGTCAGCTTGATCTGAACGTCGACGCCGGCAGCCAGTTCGAGCTTCATCAGCGCGTCCACGGTCTTGTCATTCGGGTCAACGATATCGAGCACGCGCTTGTGCGTGCGGGTCTCGTACTGGTCACGCGCGTCCTTGTCGACGTGCGGGGAAACGAGAACGGTGTAACGCTCGATCTTGGTCGGCAGCGGGATCGGGCCACGCACTTGCGCGCCGGTCCGCTTTGCCGTTTCAACGATCTCGCTGGCCGAACGGTCGATCAGACGATGATCGAACGCTTTCAGCCGGATCCGGATCTTTTGGTCCGCCATGGCGGTAGGTTCCTTCGTTAAAAGAGCGACAGACAAAGCCTCTGGGTTGCTTTGCCCCATGAAATTCCTGAATACGGACGGCCCACACTCCTGCAGGCCGACAAGGTCACTCCATAGACCTCAAAAACGTAGGCAGACCCGTCCCCAGGCCTGCCCAGACGTAGAAGCATAATGGCACGCAAGGCAGCTGTCAACAGTCGCCTGTTGACGCCGCCTGAATGGCATTGACCCTTCCTGGTCCGGGGAACACAAGGCACATCCTGTGCCTGCTTTCCCATTTGATACGCCCCGATGCCCTACCCAGGCAACATCGGGGCGCAG
>NZ_NRDO01000147.1 GCF_010231475.1 Citrobacter sp. NCU1
TTTGAAAGGACAAGCGTATGTCTGAACCACAAAACGGGCGCGGCGCGCTCTTCGCCGGTGGGCTGGCCGCCATTCTTGCGTCGGCCTGCTGCCTGGGGCCGCTGGTTTTGATCGCCTTGGGGTTCAGCGGGGCATGGATCGGCAACCTGACGGTGCTGGAACCCTATCGCCCGATCTTCATCGGCGCAGCGCTGGTCGCGCTGTTTTTCGCCTGGCGGCGCATCTACCGCCCGGCGCAAGCCTGCAAACCGGGTGAGGTCTGCGCGATTCCCCAAGTGCGAGCTACTTACAAGCTCATTTTCTGGATCGTGGCCGCGCTGGTCCTGGTCTCGCTCGGATTTCCCTACGTCATGCCATTTTTCTATTAATCACAGGAGTTCATCATGAAAAAACTGTTTGCCGCCCTCGCCCTCGCTGCCGTTGTTGCCCCCGTGTGGGCCGCCACCCAGACCGTCACGCTGTCCGTACCGGGCATGACCTGCTCCACCTGCCCGATCATCGTCAAGAAGGCGATTTCCAAGGTCGAAGGCGTCAGCAAAATTGACGTGACCTTCGAGACACGCGAAGCGGTTGTCACGTTCGATGATGCCAAGACCAGCGTGCAGAAGCTGATCAAGGCAACCGGAGACGCGGGCTTTCCGTCCAGCGTCAAGCAGTAAATCTACCCGGAAAGCGATGATGAGTAACTTGTTTAGATACGGACGTTCGTCCGTCGTAAGCGGCCTTCTGATGCTCATGAGCGTCGGTGCGTTGGCCTATGACTTCAAAAGGATGGAGGCGGCCATCGAGTCGCTCTCGCCTACCACGCAAAGCGAATGGGAGCGCAAGGCCACAGCGGGTGAACCCATTGCGCAGAACGTCACCGGCATGGCGTACAAGTACGGCATCGGCGTCGCGCAGGATCAGGCAGTCTCGTGGAAGTGGTTCCGCTCAGCGGCAGAGCAGGGCGAGGCGGACGCCCAGTTCAACCTCGCGCGCATCTACGAAGGGCATGCCAACGACACCTTCTATCGTCGCCACGCACGGCCTGTGCCCGCTGACGACAGCGAGGCCGTGAATTGGTACCGCCGCTCCGCTGAGCAGAACCACACACAGGCGCAAGTTAAGCTGGCACAGCTGTACGCGAAGGGCGTCGCTCCGGCCGCGTCCGATCTGGTCCAGGCGTACAAGTGGTTCGGCATCGCCGCCGCCCGCGGCGACGAGACCGCGGTCAAGCTGCGCGCCGAGCTTGCGGCCAGATTGACACGTGAGCAGATCGCGGACGGCGATGCTCAGGCTATGGAATGGACAAGAAGTTCCAGTGTTAAGCAGTGAGCGACATCATGGGCTTGATTACACGCATCGCCGATAAAACCGGAGCGCTCGGCAGCGTCGTTTCCGCGATGGGCTGCGCGGCTTGTTTCCCAGCCATCGCCAGTTTCGGCGCGGCCATAGGGCTGGGCTTCCTGAGTGAATACGAGGGCCTGTTTATCTCCAGGCTATTGCCGCTGTTTGCCGCCATCGCCCTGTTAGCAAACGCGCTGGGCTGGCTGAGTCATCGTCAATGGCACCGCAGCCTGCTCGGCATGATCAGGCCGGCCATCGTATTCGCGGCCACGGTTTGGCTTCTCGGCAACTGGTGGACGGCGAACCTGATGTACGTCGGTCTGGCCTTGATGGTCGGGGTGTCGATCTGGGATTTCGTCTCGCCGGCACATCGCCGCTGCGGCCCGGACGGCTGCGAACTGCCACCACAACATGGCTGACGGAAACGACCGTCGCCGACAACAGAGAAGGAACAAACATGACCACCCTTAAGATCACCGGCATGACCTGCGATTCGTGCGCTACGCACGTCAAGGAAGCCTTGGAGAAAGTGCCCGGCGTACAGTCGGCCGTCGTGTCCTACGCCAAGGGCGCGGCCCAACTCGACCTTGACCCCGGCACCGCATCGGACGCACTGACTGCCGCCGTGGCCGGACTCGGCTACAAGGCAACGTTCGCTGATACCTTATCGACGGACAACCGCGCCGGGCTACTCGACAAGGTACGCGGCTGGATGGGGACCGCCGACAAGGGCAGCGACGGTGAACGCCAGTTGCAGGTCGCCGTGATCGGTAGCGGCGGCGCTGCAATGGCGGCGGCGCTGAAGGCCGTCGAGCAAGGCGCGAAAGTCACGCTGATCGAGCGCGGTACTATCGGCGGCACCTGCGTCAACATCGGCTGCGTACCGTCCAAGATCATGATCCGTGCCGCCCACATTGCGCATCTGCGCCGTGAAAGTCCGTTCGACGATGGCATCGCGGCTACTGTGCCGGCGATTAACCGCAGCAAACTACTGGCCCAGCAGCAGGCGCGCGTCGATGAGCTGCGCCACGCCAAGTATGAAGGCATCCTGGATGGCAACCCGGCCATCACCGTTCTGCATGGTGAAGCGCGTTTCAAGGATGACCAAAGCCTTACCGTCCGTTTGAACGATGGCGGCGAGCGCGTCGTGGTGTTCGATCGCTGCCTGGTCGCCACTGGTGCCAGTCCGGCCATTCCGCCCATCACTGGTTTGAAAGGCACGCCGTACTGGACATCTACCGAGGCCCTAGTGAGTGACACCATTCCCGAACGCCTAGCCGTGATCGGATCGTCGGTGGTGGCGCTGGAACTGGCGCAAGCCTTCGCCCGGCTGGGCAGCCAGGTCACGATCCTGGCGCGCAGCACACTGTTCTTCCGCGAAGACCCGGCCATCGGTGAGGCCGTCACAGCCGCCTTTCGTGCCGAAGGAATCAAGGTTCTGGAACACACGCAAGCCAGCCAGGTCGCCTATGCGGACGGCGAATTCGTGCTGACCACAGGGCACGGCGAAGTGCGCGCCGACAAGTTGCTGGTCGCTACCGGCCGCACGCCGAACACGCGCAGCTTGGCGCTGGAAGCGGCGGGTGTCGCCGTCAATGCGCAGGGAGCCATCGTCATTGACAAGGGCATGCGCACCAGTACGCCACACATTTATGCCGCAGGAGACTGCACTGACCAGCCGCAATTCGTCTATGTGGCAGCGGCCGCCGGCACCCGTGCGGCCATCAACATGACCGGCGGAGACGCTACGCTCAATCTGACCGCGATGCCGGCGGTGGTGTTCACCGATCCGCAGGTCGCCACTGTGGGCTACAGCGAGGCGGAAGCGCACCACGACGGGATCGAGACCGACAGCCGCCTGCTAACACTGGATAACGTGCCGCGTGCGCTCGCCAACTTCGACACACGCGGCTTTATCAAGCTGGTAATCGAGGAAGGTAGCGGACGACTCATTGGGGTACAGGCAGTGGCCCCGGAAGCGGGCGAGCTGATCCAGACGGCGGTGCTCGCGATCCGTAACCGCATGACCGTACAGGAACTGGCTGACCAGTTGTTCCCCTACCTGACGATGGTCGAGGGGCTGAAGCTCGNNACGATGGTCGAGGGGCTGAAGCTCGCGGCGCAGACCTTCACCAAGGATGTCAAACAATTGTCCTGCTGCGCAGGATGAAAGGAGATGGAACCATGAAGCTCGCCCCATATATTTTAGAACGTCTCACTTCGGTCAATCGTACCAATGGTACTGCGGATCTCTTGGTCCCGCTACTGCGGGAACTCGCCAAGGGGCGTCCGGTTTCACGAACGACACTTGCCGGGATTCTCGACTGGCCCGCTGAGCGAGTGGCCGCCGTACTCGAACAGGCCACCAGTACCGAATATGACAAAGATGGGAACATCATCGGCTACGGCCTCACCTTGCGCGAGACTTCGTATGTCTTTGAAATTGACGACCGCCGTCTGTATGCCTGGTGCGCGCTGGACACCTTGATATTTCCGGCGCTGATCGGCCGTACAGCTCGCGTCTCATCGCATTGCGCTGCAACCGGAGCACCCGTTTCACTCACGGTTTCACCCAGCGAGATACAGGCTGTCGAACCTGCCGGCATGGCGGTGTCCTTGGTATTGCCGCAGGAAGCAGCCGACGTTCGTCAGTCCTTCTGTTGCCATGTACATTTCTTTGCATCTGTCCCGACGGCGGAAGACTGGGCCTCCAAGCATCAAGGATTGGAAGGATTGGCGATCGTCAGTGTCCACGAGGCTTTCGGCTTGGGCCAGGAGTTTAATCGACATCTGTTGCAGACCATGTCATCTAGGACACCGTGATCGGATATCGACCCAATGTTCTACGGCACCGGCATCGGATTCGCAGCGCGCGGATTGAACTCGGCGAAACGGTATATGCATTGCCGTGAACCGACCAAAAGGAGGTGTTCGATGAACGCCTACACGGTGTCCCGGCTGGCCCTTGATGCCGGGGTGAGCGTGCATATCGTGCGCGACTACCTGCTGCGCGGATTGCTGCGGCCAGTCGCCTGCACCACGGGTGGCTACGGCCTGTTCGATGACGCCGCCTTGCAGCGACTGTGCTTCGTGCGGGCCGCCTTCGAGGCGGGCATCGGCCTCGGCGCATTGGCGCGGCTGTGCCGGGCGCTGGATGCGGCGAACTGCGATGAAACTGCCGCGCAGCTTGCTGTGCTGCGTCAGTTCGTCGAACGCCGGCGCGAAGCGTTGGCCAATCTGGAAGTGCAGTTGGCCGCCATGCCGACCGCGCCGGCACAGCATGCGGAGAGTTTGCCATGAACAGCCCCGAGCGCATGCCGGCCGAGACGCACAAACCGTTCACCGGCTACCTGTGGGGCACGCTGGCCGTGCTGACTTGCCCCTGCCACCTGTCCATCCTCGCTGCCGTGCTGGCCGGCACAACCGCCGGTGCNNCAACCGCCGGTGCATTCCTTGTCGAGTATTGGGTCATCACGGCGCTCGGTTTGACCGGCCTGTTTCTTCTGTCACTGGCGCGGGCGTTGCGGGCATTCAGGGAAAGATCATGAGCGCTTCCCGGCCGGATGGATGGACTACGGCGGAGGGCCCAAGCGTTCGAGCGCGGGCAAGGCTTTCTGTTCGCAAAGCCGATGCCGGCGGCGGCATTCGCCGTCTTCGTCAGTCAATGGAGGGGTGCCACCATGAATGCAAATGATCCGACCGCCACCAGTTGCTGCGTGTGCTGCAAGGAAATTCCGCTCGATGCCGC